>NZ_JAVYAA010000019.1:0-1069 GCF_032337355.1 Paenibacillus suaedae | reverse complement strand
TTGGGACGCCCCCTTGTTTTCAAATATGTAAAACAAAAAGAAACCGTTCTTTAGTAAAATGGAAGTACCACCCACCATTTACGAAAGGAACGGTTTCTTTGTACATTCAATATAGCATGGATCAACTTTATCTGCCAATGGATTTGGAAGAAGACATTCCCCAAAATCACCTCGTTCGTATCATCAATCATGCGGTGAATCGCATAGACGATCAAATATTTGCAGCAGCTTATCCCGGTGGAGGCCGAAATAGTTACCACCCGAAAATGCTCACTAAAATTATCATCTACGCCTACACGCAACGTATTTATTCTTCTCGCCAAATTGCTAAAGCCGTGAGAGAGAACATTCCTTTTATGTGGCTTGCAGCCAGACAGCGTCCGGATTTCCGTACCATTAATCGTTTTCGCTCCGAGCGAATGAGAGGCGTGCTTGAAAAGATCTTCACGTCTATCCTTGGTTTCCTTATTGAGGAGAAGTACATTAAGTTGGAGCATTATTTTGTAGACGGTACAAAAATCGAAGCGAATGCGAATAAGTACACCTTCGTATGGGGAAAATCTGTGGCGAAGCACAAAGCTAATTTGCAAGAGAAAGTAAAAGTATTGTTTACGAGCATTGAAGAAGCAGAGCGGCAGGAAGAGCAAGAACTACAAGATCGAGATTTACTAGAGCTGGGCGAATTGAGTGAAGTCACGAGCGTGAAGTTGGAACAAGCGGTAGAGAAACTGGAACAAAAGCTGCAGGAACAACCTAAAGATAAACCACTAAAAAAGGCAGTTCGGTTGTTGCGTAAAGATTTTTTGCCGCGATTAAAAAGCTACGAACATCACCAGAAAGTGCTTGGAGAACGGAATAGCTACAGCAAAACCGACCCGGACGCTACCTTTATGCGAATGAAAGAAGATCATATGAAGAATGGCCAGCTCAAGCCCGGCTATAATGTACAGATCGGCACAGAGGATCAATTCATTGTCGGATACAGTTTGCATCAGCGGCCTACCGACACACGTTGCATGAAGCCCCATTTACAGAAAGTGAAGAGCGCTTTAGGAAAGCTCCCAGGAAC
>NZ_JAVYAA010000017.1:0-1191 GCF_032337355.1 Paenibacillus suaedae | reverse complement strand
CGTTCGTCCTGAGCCAGGATCAAACTCTCCGTTAAAGTTAAGTTTGAACTGCTCATATCTTTTGACGAGGTATTGCTACCTCATTCACAAACGTTGCTCGTTGTTCAGTTTTCAAAGAACAATTTCAGTCAGCAACCAATCTCTTAGTTACTTTCTTTTTCTCACCACTTTGTCAGCGGCGACTTTTATATCTTATCACTTCGTTAATCCGAAGTCAACAACTTTTTTTCAACTTGTTTTTAAGTTGTTTTCATTTGTTGTTGCCCACCTCTTAGTGAGGCAGGAATAATAATATACCACATACTTTAGAAATGCGCAAGCGCATTTTTGGGATACAACAGAATATCATATACTGGATAGCCACCAAGAGAATGGTCACTGATTATTGATTAGCATCCCACAATGGCTTCAATTAGATACGGTGCTGCTAAAGACATGATAACGGACAGCTTCCCTTCTATAGATAACGACGACTCCGATATATGTTAGGGAAGTACATATTCAAAAGATACTCATATAGAACGGATATAATGACAGTCGTCTATAGGTTCAATAAATGGGAGTCTTCTAAATTGGTAGGTTCAATATATGAATCCATCAATCTTTCCCTACTACTCCAAAGGACATCGATCCTAATCAGATCAATTGTCTAAAATAATCAATTATGTTGTATCCCTTCATTGAACACAATTCACCTTTTATCCGATCTCATTGGACTATTTACAGAAATAAGCGTCAATAAGCAACGCATCATTTGAATATGTGAATAACATTGGAATTTCCATAGGAAATAATAGTGAAGCCTAGGTACTTCAGATATACCTGATAAGAGAAAATGGAGTTGTCCCCGGATATAATGAAGTATCAACAGCTTGATGTGGATGGAGTGCTATAATCTAGCAGAAATAACAACTTATACACTTGTGGATAACCAATATTGTATTGTCATTAACAGTTATCCCCGTATGAGGCTAGTAATTGTGGATGATTTGTGGACAACAAATAACCCACCGACTTATTACGGTCAGTGGGCTACTTTATTTTGCTTGGCGACGTCCTACTCTCCCAGGACCCTGCGGTCCAAGTACCATCGGCGCTGGAGGGCTTAACGGTCGTGTTCGGGATGGGTACGCGTGGAACCCCTCCGCCATCGCCACCAAACAGCATTGGCTAAAGCCAATATGAAGTTCA
>NZ_JAVYAA010000016.1:0-1866 GCF_032337355.1 Paenibacillus suaedae | reverse complement strand
AGCCTTAATGATGTGCGGATTTGCCTACACATCGGCCTCACTGCTTGGACGAGCATCCATCAGCTCGCGTCCCTATCCTTCTGCGTCCCCCCATTGCTCATAACGGTTACGCTGGTACAGGAATTTCAACCTGTTGTCCTTCGACTACGCCTTTCGGCCTCGCCTTAGGTCCCGACTTACCCTGAGTGGACGAGCCTTCCTCAGGAACCCTTAGGTTTTCGGCGGACATGATTCTCACATGTCTTTTCGTTACTCATACCGGCATTCTCACTTGTGTACAGTCCAGCAGTCCTCTCGGTCTACCTTCTACCCGGTACACAACGCTCCCCTACCACTACATCTTACGATGCAATCCATAGCTTCGGCAGTATGTTTAGCCCCGTTACATTTTCGGCGCAGAGTCACTCGACCAGTGAGCTATTACGCACTCTTTAAATGGTGGCTGCTTCTAAGCCAACATCCTGGTTGTCTGGGCAACTCCACATCCTTTCCCACTTAACATACATTTAGGGGCCTTAGCTGATGGTCTGGGCTGTTTCCCTCTTGACAATGGACCTTAGCACCCACTGTCTGACTCCCGGATATAAGTCTGTGGCATTCGGAGTTTGACTGAACTTGGTAACCCTTGGCGGGCCCCGCATCCAATCAGTGCTCTACCTCCACGACTCTTTACTCCGAGGCTAGCCCTAAAGCTATTTCGGGGAGAACCAGCTATCTCCGAGTTCGATTGGAATTTCTCCGCTACCCCCACCTCATCCCCGCACTTTTCAACGTGCGTGGGTTCGGGCCTCCAGTGCGTGTTACCGCACCTTCACCCTGGACAGGGGTAGATCACACGGTTTCGGGTCTACGCCTACGTACTTATTCGCCCTATTCAGACTCGCTTTCGCTTCGGCTCCAGCTCTTCACCTTAACCTTGCACGCAAACGTAACTCGCCGGTTCATTCTACAAAAGGCACGCCATCACCCATAGAAAGGGCTCTGACTTCTTGTAAGCACACGGTTTCAGGTTCTATTTCACTCCCCTTCCGGGGTGCTTTTCACCTTTCCCTCACGGTACTGCTTCACTATCGGTCACCAGGGAGTATTTAGCCTTAGCAGATGGTCCTGCCAGATTCCCACGGGGTTTCACGTGTCCCGCGGTACTCGGGATCCGTCTCGGAGGGCATTTACTTTCGATTACAGGGCTTTTACCTTCTATGGCGGGCCTTTCCAGACCTCTTCGTCTAATAAACACCTTTCTGACTCCATGTGAGACGTCCCACAACCCCAAGGAGCAAGCTCCTTGGTTTAGGCTCTTCCGCGTTCGCTCGCCGCTACTTACGGAATCACTATTGTTTTCTCTTCCTGAGGGTACTTAGATGTTTCAGTTCCCCTCGTATGCCTCAACATATCCTATGTATTCAGATATGCGTGACTGCCTATTACGACAGCCGGGTTTCCCCATTCGGACATCCCCGGATCAATGCTTGCTTACAGCTCCCCGAGGCATTTCGTTGTTCGCCACGTCCTTCATCGGCTCCTGGTGCCTAGGCATCCTCCGTGTGCTCTTACTAGCTTAACCTAGTATGCTCATTGCTGAGCGTATATCAACTAAAAGGATGATTCTAAGACACTTAACTTTCGCGATTCAGTTTTCAAGGTACAAGTGAAAGAAACATAACTGTTCTTTCAAAACTGACAACGAGCAATCGTTTGGTTTGGAAGCTGTGCTTCCTTGTGTCTCCGTCGCAGGAGACAAATTCCTTAGAAAGGAGGTGATCCAGCCGCACCTTCCGATACGGCTACCTTGTTACGACTTCACCCCAATCATCTACCCCACCTTCGGCGGCTGGCTCCTTGCGGTTACCTCACCGACTTCGGGTG
>NZ_JAVYAA010000015.1:0-2108 GCF_032337355.1 Paenibacillus suaedae | reverse complement strand
ATGCTGTTTGGTGGCGATGGCGGAGGGGTTCCACGCGTACCCATCCCGAACACGACCGTTAAGCCCTCCAGCGCCGATGGTACTTGGACCGCAGGGTCCCGGGAGAGTAGGACGTCGCCAAGCGATTAAAGACCACTGTTGAGACATCTCGACGGTGGTTTTTTTATCTATACCTAATATAGGTATGTAAAAAAGCCGAATGCTTGCGCCTAATGTAGGTTAACAGCAATCGGCCTTTTTTCTTATATCCTTACGCTTTGTACAGGCATATGTCCATTTCGTTGACTTTAACAAGTCCACTTGAGTCGACAGCGCGCATAGTCAATAGGCAATACCAGCGTGGAAACAGCAGCCATAAGTGCCAGAACACATTCAACAAGGTGAACTCTAATGGAGCCATGGCTGTAGAATGTTCTACTCACACATGTATTTCAATAGTGTAGGGAGACTGATTCTAAGGTACATCGAAGTAAGCAATGGCGGTAAGTGTGATCGAGGGTGTATAAAAGTGGTTAAGAGCTATTAATGCAATTTCGATGGACTAGTACTGGTTACTCGCTTAAGGAGGCGAATTGACAGAATGTCTATTGAAGTGACTATTTCCTGTGATTTGAATACATGTTTCTTATATATAAAAGAAACAGATGATTAATGGGGCGTTCACGAATGCTATTCTATATAGCAACCCCCACCACTTAAAGAGAGTGGGGGCTGCTGCAATGCAGCAACCTCGGAAATTCATTTTTGAAGCAATCGGCTCAAGTTCAACCATACTACCTGCACCACGGGTTAGAATGAAGCTGGCAGGCAGCAATCCATTAGCTACTCGCTCCTCATTCGCAGGTTGCGATGACAAGATCCGAGAAGATATTTCTAAGAAGCGGTTGACTGCAGAAGCAGTCGTCGTGCTTCTAATGTATCTTCCAACGGCTGAACAGGAAGATACGGTTTGCCTCGTTCGGTGCTTTCGGGTCAGAATCAGTAATTTGATCACTTAATCCCTGTCTACGCAGCACAAGTACAGCACGATGTTCAGTCGCTGGCTTGCAGTAAGCATAGATGCCCTCGGCTACTTCTATTCCTGAAATGGATTCAGCATGTTTGTCCGTATGTTCCCGTATGCGGCCAGCGTGTCGATCCAGCACTACACCGTCTTCTACAGTGGCAAAATTGCAGCGAAGAACGACATCTCCAGGCTGAATATCGATTCCGACTCCAAGTGCTTCGATGGGGCCGCGACATGGGCTGCTCAGGCGTGAATCCAAGATGAAGCTTACATCCTCACAGCAACTGATTCATCAATTGGAATCCAACAGCATTGAATTCCTCGTATTGTCTGATCAAGTAGAAGTCGATGAATCACGGTATCAGACTTGTGCGTTTTATCAGGATCGCCTCGTTCTCATTGCACGTCCAGATCACTGTGTGGTTCTGAAGAGGAGATGTACGTTATATGATTTTCAAATGTGACCTTCCTTATGAAGCCGGATAAGTCGGCAACAAGGCAATTCCTCGATATGAAGTTCGAACAGGCGGGCATCGCGATATCCAATACGATTGATATCAGCAGCTTGGAAGGAATTAAACAGGGCGTTATTCATGGACTTGCATAGCAGCAGTATCTGAATTAATGAAGATGCAGGAGATTGCTAGTGAACTGCTAGTTGTATTCCCATAGATGAAGTGAAGTTTGAGAAAGGGGGTCAATATGTTCATTACTAAAACAAGCATCTGTCGCCAGCAGCTAAAGCATTCATTACAATGCTGAACAACATTTTAACCGAGGAGTAGGTACAGAGGATAGGAAGAAGAGGATTGGAGGACATGAAATAAAAGATTTAAAATTAGTTTAAAAAAGTCTTGCATTCTACCTTCGAAATATGATATATTCTAATTCCTGCTTCATTAGGAGGCAGTCAATCGAACGAAGAAAACAAATTAAAAAAAGTTGTTGACTTCGAGTTGATGAAGTGATAAGATATAAAAGTCGCCGCTGAGAGACGCGGTGAACGAAAGCGAAAGAGGCAATAAGCCGAAGCGCTGGATTGAAGATTGTTCTTTGAAAACTGAACAACGAGCAACGTTTGTGAATGAGGTAGCAATACCTC
>NZ_JAVYAA010000014.1:0-58537 GCF_032337355.1 Paenibacillus suaedae | reverse complement strand
ATGCCCTTGCTACGATCCCCAAGTCACCGGCTACTACAAGTCTTCTTCCCTCACATTTACCATAGGGTGAAATCCTGCGAATTCATGAGTCTGAGTGAGGAAACTTAATCATTTTGAGGGAGCCTAATAACTCTGCAGTTTGTAAGAAAGCGTCCAGCCGCTCCTTTTGTAGCAGATGATGACGGTAATGCATCTCCACCATCGTGAACCATTCGACTGCGTTTAACGCGCCGAAGGCTACGGCTGGATGAGTCGCCTTTCGCTGCAGCCGTTCTGGGTCTATGGTCTGCAGCGACGTCCCAATCTCATGCATGCGGTGCCATGCTTCCTCAAGCTTAGCGAGAAGCTGCTCCTTGCTATCTGGCTGAGGAGGCGTATATTGCAAGTCGGCTGGTACCTGAATGCGGACCGGTGGGAAGCTCCCTTGCTCAAACACGGCATGGCCGGCCTTCGTCTTCCCGCCGCCCTCCTCGCTGCCGCCACCGAGCGCCATGCACTGCTCCGCAAGACGGAGCTGCAAGTTCAGCGTGGAATGGGGCAGATGCAGGTACATTTGCCCAAGCGACCATTCGTTCTCGCTCGGCTTGCGACACAATTCCGTTAGACTATACTTGTCCAGCTCCCGAACATAATGCTTCGAAATCTCGTCGAACATTACCAAAATATCCCTGATACCTATGTTCTTGTTCATCAAGATCATCTCCTCGAATACTGAAGTACTCTCATCATATGACCCTTTAATATGGTGCTTGTATCACTATCAGCGATCAAAAGCAAGACTCGCAGCAAGACCTGTCAAGACACTTGCCATTAGCCAACGCTGCACCCGTAGCCATATTGGGCGTGTACCAAACCACACAGCAACCCTGCTTGCTATAAGAACAATAAGCAGGTTAATGGTAAAGCTGACGGCGTGTTAGATCTACAAACTGAGGTAAGAGTGAAACATACAAAACAGCAATTTTGGGGTTCAGTAGATTTGTCATAAATTCCATCAAAAATAATTTTTTCGGAGGCTCAATAGAAGAGTATTAGGCTTGAGAACGGAAGCAGCACCTGGTTTGACCGCATTCCAAGCGAGCCAGAGCAGGTAAACAGCACCGGCCCACTTGACTGATTCGTAAACGAACGGAACCGTTATGAAAAGAGCCGAGAGACCGAACATGGTTGCGATCATGTAAATCACGAATCCAAGTAAAACACCAAGAAGCGAGATGACTCCAGCTGTACGACCTTGCGAAATAGTACAAGAAATTAGATAAATCATGTTAGGGCCAGGAGAACAAACCATGCCAAGCGAAACAAATACAAAGGCAATAAAAGTACCAAAACTCACCAATTCACATTACTCCTCTCCTAGTTTATCAAAGTTATTATATATCCTAAGTCCAACTGTGATAACATTTTTTGTAAGGAGTATGAAGGCCAAGGATAAGAAAATAAAGTCCTAGATATCTAAGTACTAAGAAAACACTTTATTTTCTTTGACCAACATAAAAAAAGTGTAGAGAAAGAATACCTCTTTCTCTACACGCTGAGAACTCGGACTCCGAGTTTTTTTATTAGAAATCGAAATTATCTGGGTCTGGACCTACACGATGGTTTTGATTCAAGCCATCAATGATCTCCATTTCCTCTTTCGTCAATTCAAAGTCAAACACATTCGCATTTTCAACAATACGATGCTCTTTTGTTGATTTTGGAATAGTAACAACCCCGTTTTGCAAGTCCCAACGCAAAATAACTTGGGCAATAGATTTATTATGCTTGTTCGCAATTTCCTGAATAACTTCGTTGTCCAGCAACTGACCTTGCATGAGAGGTGACCATGCTTCGAACTGAATATCGTTGGCTTGGCAAAATGCTTGAAGCTCTTTTTGAGTTAAGCGCGGATGGTATTCTACTTGGTTGATCATCGGCTTAATCTCAGCATCCTTCATCAAGTCTTCCAAATGATGAATTTGGAAATTACTTAAGCCAATTGCATTTACGCGGCCTTCTTTATAAAGAGTCTCCAAAGCTCTCCAAGCATCTTTATATTTTCCTTCAACTGGCCAATGAATCAAATATAAATCCAAATACTCTAAACCGAGTTTCTTCAAGCTTGTTTCATAAGCAGCAATCGTAGATTCGTATCCCAAATCTGCGTTCCAAACCTTAGAAGTGACAAATAGCTCTTCTCTTGAAATGCCTGCTTCTTTTAAGCCATCTTGGATCCCTTGGCCAACGCCTTCTTCATTGCCATAAATCGCTGCTGTATCTACACTGCGGTATCCATGTTTAATCGCTGTTTTTACTGCGTTAACCAATTCAGGGCCTTCTTCGACTTTGAAAACGCCAAGTCCAAACCAAGGCATTTTCACACCGTTATTCAAAGTTGTTGTATCTTGCAAATTTTTTGCCACCATAATGAAAACCTCCAAAAATTTTTATTAGATTTTGCTTGTTTGATCTTTTCGTTCCATAGCTCTGCTAAACCCAGTTAAGACTGTAGCCGCTAATACCATAAGTGCACCAATCCAAGTTGTATGAATAAGTCCTATCGAGTCTGTAACAACACCGCCTACAAAGGAACCTATCGCAATCCCGGCATTAAATGCAGCAATATTGATTGCTGATGCCACATCAACTGCACTAGGAACAAAGCGCTCAGCCAGTATCACAACATAGACTTGCAAGCCTGGCACATTCATAAATGCTAACAGCCCCATCAACAGGATGGTTATCAATCCAGCAACTTTAAATGGTGCTGTAAACATCAAAATAAATAAGACGACTGC
Organism: Paenibacillus suaedae; assembly: GCF_032337355.1. NCBI lineage: Bacteria > Bacillati > Bacillota > Bacilli > Caryophanales > Paenibacillaceae > Paenibacillus > Paenibacillus suaedae. Next base: position 55,757 of record NZ_JAVYAA010000014.1, on the reverse strand, counting down.
TTGTACAATAAACATATAGAACAATGCACCAATTGGGTTTCGATTCGATAACTTACCTCCAATCATATTCCCAATTGCAATCGCGATACCGTAAGCTAACAAAATGACAGCTACTGTTCCTTCTTTAAACCCAGTGATGTCTTGTAGCAATGGTGATAAGTAGGTAAACACGACAAATGTTCCGCCATATCCTAATGCTGTAATGATGAACAAAAGCAATAACCGACCATTTGTCACTAGTTTAAGCTGATCACGAAAAGAAGTCTTTACTCCTTTACGCAAATTAGATGGAACAAGAATGCTATTTGCAATTAAAGCAATAACACCAATGATAACAATAGCAATAAAGGCTGTTCTCCAACCTAGCTGCTGTCCAATAAATGTCCCAAATGGAACACCAGTTACCGTAGCTACAGTAAGACCTGTAAACATAATGGAAATCGCACTAGCTCTGCGGTCTTCTGGAACTAAATCGGCAGCAATTGTCGATCCTATTGACATGAAGACCCCATGTGAAAATGCGGAGATCACACGTGCTACTAGCAATATCCCAATTGTCGTGGAGAGTGCAGCAACAGTATTGCCAATAATAAAGACAATCATGATCCAGAGTAATAATTTCTTACGTGACATACTTGATGTCAAAGCTGTCAAAATCGGAGCTCCAAACGTCGCTCCTAACGCATATAAGGACACCGTTAATCCGGCCGTGGTTACGGGAATACGTAAATCATTTGCAATAAGCGGCAGCAAGCCGACACTGATGAATTCAGTTGTTCCGATTGCAAAAGCACTTACAGCCAAGGCAAGCAATGCTAACATGCTTTGCTTTTTACTTAGTTCCATATTATCTCCTCCTTTTTTCTGTTATATAAATGGGAACTTTCTTTCCAGCGAATAATAAATTTTGAAATGCATCCGTCTCAAAATGTTATATTGATTTTTAAGAAAGTATGGTATTCATCGGCCGGCAAATGTTATTATGAGATATATCATCCATAAAGAAAAGTACGCACTTTTAAGTTATATAGAAACCTAAAAGTAATATAGGTACTTTTTAGTGCCTATAAGAAGGAGGAGAACCAAGATGCAAAAAAAGAAATACAATATCTCTGTTGAAGCGACATTAGAAGTCTTAGGTGGCAAGTGGAAATGTGTGATTCTATGCCATCTGACTCACGGAAAAAAACGGACAAGCGAATTAAAGCGCCTCATGCCAAATATCACACAAAAAATGCTTACCCAACAGCTGCGCGAGCTTGAAGAGGATGGGGTTATCAATCGAATCGTGTACAATCAAGTTCCACCAAGAGTGGAATACGAGCTTAGTGAATATGGACAGAGCTTAGAAGGGATTCTAAGTGCACTATGTGCATGGGGTGAAAAGCATTTAACGAGAGTATATGGAGATAAGTTTGCTGTTTTAGAAGATAGTGTGTTGAATGAACAGCTTAAGTAAGGGGATATCCGGAGTTTGGTTAAGTAGAGGGCATATGTGTAAGCACAGATAGTGAGAAGGGCTTTGCTTTCCGTAATGGAGGCAGAGCCCTTTTTGTATACGCCGCGGCCAGGCTCGGAAAGTGGTGCAATGCCTTGTCAGATGCCAGGCCCTAAGTCGGTACTAATAGAACAGATCGAAACATATTCATATCAAAAGTAAAACAATAAAAAGGGGGCGCACAGCTATTTGATGAAAGTTAAAGTTGGCTTACGGCCCATTGTAAGCAAGTTAAATATGCCCACTGTTTTGAAAACAGCGATCCTTCCGGGTGAATCAATTGAAAGATTATTTATTGCAACTCAAGTAGGTGAGATCTTTTACATAGGGGACGGGGATATAAGAACCTTTTTAGATATTCGCTCAAGAATCATAACACTAGGTGCCTCTAATGGTGGGTATGATGAACGGGGATTGATAGGGCTAGCCTTTCATCCTGATTTTTATTTTAATGGTCTGTTTTATCTCCATTATTCAGTGGCTGGAACCCAAGGCCCTGGTTCTCTTCCAGGTGAATTTGAATCTTTTAAGCCGAGCCCGTGTGATCCTAAAACCTTAAACTTGAAGTGGTTAAATCGAGAAACGTATTATGATCATATTGATACCGTTGAGGAATGGATTCTACATGCGAATGGACAACCTCAAAAACGGCGGACATTACTGAATATAAGAAGACCATTTTTAAATCATAATGGCGTCAATAGCTTAAACTTCTCACCTGAAACAGGAAAACTTATTTTGACAACCGGAGATGGCGGATCAGGCTATGATCCATTTAATTTAAGCCAAACGGATATGGAAATCGCGGGTAAAATCATTGAAATTAATATTTCCAAACCTACATTTATCGATAATCTGCCCGTAGTTACACGTTTTAATGAGCTGCCTGTGTCTATTCAGGAAACACTTGCGGTAATGGCCAAAGGGGGCCGCAATCTGCCAGGCATTGCATTTCAAAGGTTATCTTATAATCAGTACATCAAATACGTAGGAAGTGTCGGACAGGATCTCGTAGAGTCGATTTTTGCATTCATTCATTATAAACCCATACCGGTTACTCAGCTTGTTCAAGCTTCTTCGACTTTGACGAATTCTGTCCTTGACCAAGAAGGATTTATTAACTTTGGCTGGCGAGGGTGGGAAGGCGTTTTTCCTACTTCGTTCATTACAGGCTGTTCTGCAGATCCGGCTTTGGCTGAGAAGACAATTTCTTATTACGATGAAGCGATCACGACTTCAGTGCGGTGTCTTCCGCCTCTCATTAGTTATTTTCATAAAGATCCCCGAGCCGATAAGTTTGGAGGAACTGCCCTGACTGGGGTTCAGACCTATATGGGAAATGCAATCCCCGGTTTAACGGGAAGTGTTGTGTTTACGGATCTCGCCAGAAATGAAGGATCTCCCCCTCCAGTTAGAGGAGTTTTAGCTTATACCAGGGTAAGAACGGATTGTAAACAAAGTGATTTTAGTGTGATTGAAACCGATTATGATTTTGGGTCTCAATCCGCTTATTATGTTAGTTTGGGAACGAGTCTGAGTCAATCCAGACTGTATTTAGGGGTTTATGGCTCTGTAAAAGTGGCTGATCGTCACCAAGGAACTGTGTTTGAGATTGTTCCATAGTTCGTAACTATTGTTCGGGTTGAGCTCACTACTGCGAAGCCGACACTCAGCAATCCATATAAGGCGTATCCTATGGCAGAAGGTTCTTCTTTATAAATGATAATCGGTATTGTCCATGTTCTTATTTGATAAAAATACTGAAAATATTGCAGCGGATATGGTAAAATCGAAATTGGTATCAAAAACCAATTTTTATAAAGGAGAGAGCTTCTCATGATTATCGAGTTCATTCGTTTGCGTTAATTTGAAGCACAGTTCAACTACTCTCATCATTTTATTGAAAAATGTATGGGTTTATTTGAGTGTATCTTTTTAAATTATTCGAATGAAATGAGGAGTATCTCATGAGTGAAAAGATAAGAAAAATCAATGGAATTGAGATATGCACAGAGAGTTTTGGCAGTCCAACTCATCCACCCGTCCTGTTGATTATGGGAGCCATGTGTTCTATGGTTTATTGGGATGATGAATTCTGCCAAAGTTTGGCTGACTCGGGCCGTTATGTGATTCGATTTGATAACCGAGATGTGGGACGTACAACGACCTATCCGCCAGGGAAGTCCCAATATTCCGTGGTAGACATGGCTGATGATGCAGTTGGGGTGCTTGATTCATACGGAATTGACCGAGCGCATCTCGTCGGATTGTCACTGGGTGGCATGATTGCACAGATAATCGCTGTCAAATATCCTCAAAGAGTTCTAAGCATGACTTTGATTGCCTCATCTATTTTTGGATCTGATGACAACGACAGGGGATTGCCTCCGATGGATGAAAAGATACTTGCTTATCATGCGGATGGAGCAGCACTGGATTGGTCGGATGAAGAGGCGGTTGCAAAATACCTGGTCAAAGGCTCTAGCCTGCTTTGTGGTTCCAAGCATGACTTCGATGAGAATAGAGTGAATAAGCAAGTAATGCGCGAGATCAAACGAGCTAATAATCTGCTCAGTATGTTTAATCACGCACTGCTTACAGGTGATGACGCCTACGAAGGGAAGTTAAAAGAAATCAATGTGCCTGCTTTGGTTATTCACGGTACGGATGACACGATTCTTCCATTAGAACATGGTGTTGCACTTGCTGAGGAAATACCGAATGCATCCTTATTAACGCTTGATGGAACGGGGCACGAAATACACTTCGACGATTGGGATACGATTATTCAAGCAATTTCGAACCACACATCGTTGGAGTAATCGTGGATGCAGAAATCTTATTTTCCGCGATATATAGAGGTGATATAAATGATATTAGTGAGCTCTTGCTTAGCAGGCTTAGAGGTGAGATATAATGGTACACATTGTTTAGATTCAAAGATACTCCAATTGTTAGAAGCAGACCAAGCGATAACAGTATGTCCAGAATTGCTTGGGGGCTTTACGACTCCAAGGGAGCCAGCTGAGATCGTTGGCGGTTGTGGGGAAGATAAGTGTTAAAAAGCAATAGCGGCAGTCTAAGACTGTATTTTTCAGTTGGAGACTGCCGCTGGTTTTATATTGAAGTCAAGGTAACACTTTATTTCCTATAGACATCTGTTTCATCAGCCTGCCGGAGGCAGGTCGGTCAGCATATCCGCTAAGTCAAGAAAAAAATCTCCCGTATTTTTTAGGCCCAATCCAACGATATCGAGATGATCCCAGGAATCCATGAGTCCTAAGTAGTTCCATTTTCCAATCTGCGGCTTTCCTTGGTAAGTAATGATTTGATCGTTTGATCCGTTTTTCGGGCCGTCCATGGAAATCGTATTTACCAGCCCATCATTTGGCCACCATTCCTCATCGATGACTACATGCCCTGGGGAATCGAACGAAAAGGAACCGACAAAATAGCTCGGCGGCAGCAATAACGGATTCATGAGCAGCTTTGGCGCATGCCATCCGGATAGCGGGATACGATATGATTTGTTGGTGGCGATCGAGAAATAATAGACGCTCGGATTTGCCTGTATTTGCTCGTTGAACTGTTTGGCCCCGTCAGGACTTAAATCCCACAGTGAACTGTCTTTTGATATTCTCCAAAATTTACTGTTTATTACCCGTTGGAAATAATCGAAAAAGGAATCATCGGGCATTCGCTTCAATCCCCATTGATCCAATTTGAAATCATATAGGGGGTGCTCGGCATTGCCAGAAGCTGCGGCAATCAAGCCAATCAGCTGGTGGATGAAGGGAACTACTCCCTCTACAAAATGCGTAAAGCTGGTGCCATCATGCGGCGCAGCGAGGGAAACGAGGCTGCTAACATACGGAAGTGGTTGATCACTGAACAACGGGGATAGATCAGATGCATCGGTGACAGCACGTTCAGCAGCATCTCCTTTTTCCAATAGATGAATCAGCATGCGTGCAGTTTGTCCTCCCATGCTGTGTCCAATTACATGAATTTGCTTCGGACGCCCCGTATTCGGGTCGATCTCTCCCCATGATGGATACATCCCTTCATACGATCTGCCATATCGCTCGTGACCATACAGTTCCGAGTGGGCTTGACCGTAATCTACGGTTCCCCCTTTAATTTGCGCATACAACTCACAGGCACGATCCCAATTGCTCGATACCGTCCCTATCGCAGCTGTATATACGGAATGACCGTGTTTCCTTAATTGTCCTTGAATATCGCCCAATCCGCCCCAGTATTTAAACGAAAACATTTCGTCTCTTCCCCAGCCTCCAAATCCATGAACCAGCACGATAGGGAAGTCATTGTTAGCAATGATATTGTTGACAATGGCATCGTCGGCCTGCGCGTGAACAGACGGCAAGTTGTTAGGAAGAATAGAGTAACAAAGAATAAAGAGTAGCAAAACGCAGCTTGACAGTTTACGGCTCATAAAATGCCTCCTATCTAGTTTTGTAATCGCTTTCAAATACAGTTGCTCTCAAAATTCCGCTATTCTTTCTGTTCTAGCATTGCTGGATTCATGAAGATTCAAAAGGAGATTTTTGTGGTGTGTTGACGGAATGGCGTGTTGAGGGGGACAGTTAGCATGATGTTATACATTTACATTTACCATATAAACCTAATATTTACAACTATGTAAATTAAATATTTGCTAGTAAATAGCTTTTTGAAGCATTTGTCATCCAGTGATAGTTTTGGAGAGTTGATTAGTGAGGAGTGCGAAAGAAGCAGATATAAAAGGGAGTAAAGAATGGGCTGAATCCACTAGCAACGATAGGGAAACGGTACAAATGCGTTTGGGAAAGGGGCTGCTGAATGAAAAAATGGAGCCGTCTCTGCGTCATTGTTCAATGACCTGTGAGACGGCTCCATCCTTGTATGCCCCGGGGAGGTTGCGGTGGAACTGAGGTTTTGCGCTTCCGTAGCGAGCTTCGTGTTACGAAAGCTGCTTATAGCAGCGAAGGTGAGGTTGCAGAGCAGCGGGCAGCAAAGGGGAGTGATTGCAAACCGGGGCGTTTAGTTAATTTAGCTCTATGTTCAAAAATGGGTTTGAAACGGTTCCCCTTACGTGAACTGCTCTGCCTCCGTCGAGTCTGTGTAGGCGGTTGTAGATGAAATTCCGCCCGAAATCGCTTGTGCCACCTCGTCGAAGTAGCCTGTGCCGACCTCGCGCTGATGCTTAACCGCTTCATAGCCGAGCTGTTCCAAGGCGAATTCAGCCTGCTGCAGGTCGGAGTAGGCGGCCATGCCACGCTCCTTGTAGCCTTGCGCCAGCTCGAACATGCTGTAATTGAGCGCGTGGAAACCGGCTAGTGTCACGAACTGGAACTTGTATCCCATACGTCCAAGCTCGCGCTGGAAGCCCGCGATTGCCTTATCGTCCAGCTTCTTCTTCCAGTTGAAGGAAGGCGAGCAATTATAAGCGAGCAGCTTGCCTGGATATTTGGCATGGATCGCTTCGGCGAATTGCCGTGCTTCATCGATGTTCGGCTCGGACGTCTCGCACCAGACGAGATCTGCATAAGGCGCATAGGCGAGACCGCGCGCAATCGCTTGTTCAATCCCAGCACGGGTATAATAGAAGCCCTCCGGAGAACGTTGCCCCGTCAGGAATGGCCGATCGTACGGATCGACGTCGCTCGTCAGCAGTTGGGCCGCATTGGCGTCCGTACGTGCGATAATCAAGGTGCCCGTGCCCATAACGTCGGCAGCCAAGCGGGCTGCAATCAAATGACGAATGGCTTGCTGCGTAGGCAGGAGCACCTTGCCGCCGAGATGCCCGCACTTTTTCTCCGAAGATAGTTGATCTTCGAAGTGTACGCCTGCGGCTCCTGCTTCAATCATCGCCTTCATGAGCTCGAATACATTGAGCGACCCTCCGAATCCTGCTTCGGCATCTGCCACGATCGGGGCAAAAAAGTAGGTTTCGTTTTTGCCTTCCGCATGTTGGATTTGGTCGGCCCGCTGCAGGGCTTGATTAATCCGCTTCACGACCTGCGGCACACTGTTGGCCGGGTATAAGCTTTGATCGGGATACATATGACCCGACAGGTTGGCGTCTGCGGCTACCTGCCATCCGCTTAAGTATATGGCGGGCAAGCCAGCTTTTACCTGCTGCACGGCTTGATTCCCCGTCAATGCTCCAAGCGCGGGCACGAATTCTTCGGTATGCAGCAGATGCCAGAGCCGTTCGGCTCCCATCTGGGCTAACGTATGCTCCACCTGGACAGAACCGCGAAGCCGGATCACTTCATCGGCAGAATAGGTACGCGTTACGCCTTCCCACCGTTCTCCTTTCCATTTCGTCTCCAATTGTTGAATCGTATGCTTATCCTTCACGGCAGCCATCTCCTCATATTCAATGATTTCATCCCAGCAATTCATAGCCCATCACCGTCAAAAACTCGCTGCAAGTTTCTTCGCTAATCAAATTTACGAACAATTGCTTCGCCTCAGTGAATCTGCGGCCCGCGAAGTCATCTTGGCCGATTGACTCTTCAATCTTGGACATTTCTTCTTCCGTCAGCTTCAACACAAGCTCAAGCGTGATGTCGTTTCCATTCGTAAGCCGGCCTTCCGGATGACGAATCCATTGCCACACCTGAGTGCGCGATATCTCGGCCGTCGCCGCATCCTCCATAAGATTGAAGATCGGTACGGCGCCGAATCCCCTCAGCCATGCTTCGATATATTGCAGACCGACACTGATATTCGTCCGCAGTCCCTGCTCGGTAATTGTGCCTTCTGGTAAAGCGAGCAGGTCGCTTGCCGTGACACGGACATCTTCGCGTTTTTTCTGAAGCTGGTTCGGCCCCTTCATCTGTTCATTGAATATTTCCATTGCGATCGGAACGAGTCCAGGATGGGCGACCCAAGTTCCATCATGGCCGTCATTTGCTTCGCGTTGCTTATCGGCGCGCACTTGCTCCATTGCCTTCGCGTTAGCCTCGGCGTCATTCCGAATTGGAATCTGGGCTGCCATGCCGCCCATGGCATGCGCATCGCGTTTGTGACAGGTACGGATGACGTACTGCGTGTACGCCCGCATGAACGGCACGGTCATCGTGACCTGTGAACGATCGGGGAGCAGCGCATGTCTATGACGGTTCAGCCGCTTAATGAAGCTGAAGATATAGTCCCAGCGACCGCAGTTCAAGCCAGCGCTATGCTCCCGCAGCTCGTATAAAATTTCATCTGCCTCAAATGTGGCCAGAATCGTCTCGATGAGCACGGTTGCTTTAATCGTTCCTTGAGGGATGCCCAGCTCTTGTTGGGCAAACACGAATACATCGTTCCATAGTTTTGCTTCTTGATGGGACTCCAGCTTGGGAAGATAGAAATAAGGTCCGGATTGATTCTCGATGAGGGTACGAGCATTGTGGTAGAAATAGAGTCCGAAGTCGACAAGGCTGCCTGAGGCATTTTCTTCGCCTATGCGAATGTGTTTCTCCTCCAAATGCCAGCCGCGAGGACGAATTAACAGGTAAGCGGTTTGTTCGTTCAGGCGGTAGGCTTTGCCCTCTGGGCTCGTAAAGGTGATCGTGCGGCGGATGGCATCGCGCATATTGATTTGGCCGCGGATCGAATTGTCCCATGTCGGGGAATTGGCATCTTCGAAGTCGGCCATGAAGCCTTTGGCGCCGGAATTGAGCGCATTGATGACCATTTTTGCATCCCCGGAGGGGCCAGTTATTTCCACCCGTCGGTCTTGGAGATCGGAAGGCACAGGGGCGACGCTCCACTCACCGTCCCGAATGTGCCTCGTTTCCGGCAGGAAGTCGGGGAGTTCGCCGGCATCCAGTCGGCGTTGGCGCTCGGCACGGTCAGAGAGAAGCTCTAATCTGCGGGCATTGAACCGTTCATGGAGCTTTCCGAGGAACTCGAGTGCCCCAGGCGTCAAAATCTCGGCGTACGGTTCAGGCATGTGACCGAGTACAACAATTTCCTTGCAATTGTTAGCGGGCATTTTGGACATGAATAATTACCTCCCTCTGCTGAAAGCCGGACTCAAATAGGCGGCTTGCAAAATATTCGTGATCGAGTCTTGTTCATTGAATTCGTAATCCAGGCTGCCGCTTCCGTTGCAGCGCAGGCAAGGCGTGATGCCATGCCCTTGGCATGAGCCACATTGGTGGCCGCTCTCCTGTTTTCCGTGTCCTTCGCATTCCAAACATTCCATTTCTCCATTGCCATGACAGTAGTAGCAGTCCATTCCAAACGCCTCCTGAGTCATTTAGGTTATCTGTTATAATACAGATTTGTCATTCGTTGATCTGTATTATAACAGAGCTTTTGAGAATGAAAAGCCCCTTTTTTAAGAAAATTTTCCATAAACAAAGGTCAATCCCAATAGGGGTGCGGCTTTTGCTGCAAAAAATATTTTTTTTATCCACCTGCCCGGCAAAAATTCTATTCTCAAAAAAAAGGTCGCAGAGTACCCGGCGGTTTGCCGATTCTCTGCGACCTTTTGGTATATTTTTTATTTATTTTCCTTCCTCATCGGCCGAGGGACCATAGAGGCCTGGCAGCGGAATATCGAGTAACCGCAAATAAACCCCGAGCTGTGCTCGATGATGGATCATGTGGCTTATTCCGATTGTGCGAAGCGCGATCGCCCGCGGCTGGCGCAGGATGATATGGTCACCGTTTCGCAAAGTCCATTCCTCGCTAAGGGCGTTTTCGTCACATTCAGCTAACAACCTTTCAAGCTCCACGACATTTGCATCGAATTCTTTCAGCACGTCTTCACGTCTTTCCAAAGCTTCTCGACGATTCGGCACGGTTGAAAGATCGAATTCCGGGTAACGAAAAATTGCGATTTGCCAATTCAGCAGGTTAATCAGGTGCGTGGCTAGCCCGCCTAACGACATCGATTTCACATGCGGCTTCCACGTCAAATGCTCTTCGGGTAAGCGCTCCAGTATGCGGCGTGTAATGGCCAGTTCTTGCAAGGCATCTCCGACGATTAATTGTTTTACCATGGATTTTTCCTCACTCCTTCTATGGCTAGAATACTATACAACCAGTCGAATGGAAAAGATCCCCTGAAAGCATTTTGACATACATTTGCAACATCAAAACTTGTTGGATATGATTATCCAGCAAAGCGTTTCTAGTGTAATAGAACAATAATCTCTACAGTTGATAAATGGACGTCACCAAAGCACTGAAGGATAGGAATTGGTGTACAGTGACAATAATGTTATGTAAAAATAAGTTTTCATTTTAGGAGAGAGCGACATGGAAGTTTTTTCAGAATATTTAGAAAAAATTGAGCACCCACAGCATCGGGATCGAACAGAAGAGGTTTTGGCTTGGATCATTCAGAAATTTCCGATTTTAATGCCCAAAATCGCGTGGAATCAGCCTATGTTTACCGATCATGGCACATTTATTATTGGCTTTAGTGTATCCAAGAATCATTTAGCTGTTGGCCCCGAAAGGGCTGGGATTATTCATTTTTCTGATGAAATTGAGCAGGCTGGCTATGAACAGACGAAGCAGTTGTTTCGTATTCCGTGGAGTAGTCCGGTTCCTTTCTCATTACTTGAGAAAATGATTGCGTTCAATATTTTGGATAAGGCAAACTGCTCAACCTTTTGGCGAAAGTAATATCATGTATGATGGAGCCCCCTTAAATGCTAAGGGGGTTATTTTATGCTCTCTTTTTATTTTGTTCATGATAGTAGCATCACGTGAAATGGAATAGGTTTGGTAATACGGATGACTGAATTGTATATTTTACCAATATGTGTTTTTGAGGTATAATTAGAAATTATAACCATCCCATTTCGGTCCAATCCCAAAGCAAAGTAAAGAGGAGATGGCGAAGCATGAAGAGACTTGGCATTCTTATTTTAGCTGCTACCTTAGGGGCAGGCTTCAGCAACAGTGTACATATTCAGGCAGCAGCAGCGGAACAAACTTCAATCAAAATCCCAACGAATTTGGCTTTAGGCGGGAAGGCAACGGCCAGCGGAGAGTTCGCGCCGGATCAAGGGAAGGATAAGGCATTCGATCAAGATATTTTTTCAAAATGGTTGACGTTCAACAGCCCGGCATGGCTGCAATACGAGTTTCCTGACGCGAAAGTCGTAACCTCATACTCGATTACTTCTGCGGAGGACGAGCCATATCGAGACCCGAAAAGCTGGGTGTTAACAGGCTCTAATGACGGGGCTAGCTGGACTCAGCTGGACGTGCAGCAGAATCAAAGCTTCACCTCCCGGCACCAAACGAAAACTTATTCATTTTCCAATCAGACAGCGTATAAATTTGTGAAATTCGATAACTTTCATAATCAAAATGGAAGCGGAATGCTGCAGGTCTCCGAAATCAAGCTATATGATGGCAGCTCAAAGAAATGGAGTACGACCAAGCCCGAGGTTGCAGCCAGCGGAGAAAATAAGCCTAACAATACCAAAGAGAATCTGGTGGACGGGACTAGCGTTACAAAATGGTTAACAAAAGATAATACTGCATGGCTGACATTCGATTTCGGCAAGTCGGTGACAATCGATGGTTACTCGCTTACGGCAGCTGATGATAGACCTGAACGCGACCCTAAAAGTTGGGTTCTTCAAGGATCGAACGATAATAAGAACTGGACTAGTATAGATAAGAAAAGCAATGAGATATTCAAGGTTCGACATCAGCGCATGTATTATCTTTTAGATAACAATACCGCAGCGTATCAATACTATAGACTCAGCAATATGAAAAATCACAGCGGAAACTCCATGCAATTGGGTGAAGTCGAATTCTCGCGTACGAATGATGTCGGGCATGCCATCAACCCAAAAATCGAAGTACAGATCCTTGATTCAACGAGTAAAGGTAAATTATTTAAGAAAGCTCTTCCCAATGCAGAGAAAGAAATATTGGCGGTCGCACGTAAAGTACATGAGATGTTATACATGAGTCCGGCCGATGCGCCTGTAGATGTCAAAAAAATATTAGTTACGATAGTAGACGCTCCTGGGGTGGCTTGGACATCGGGAGATGCCACGCTGAAGACAGTAGGCTTCAGTGCGCAGTATCTGCAAAAGTTTGTAGAGAGCCCTGCCAAATCGCTGCGCGACGAAATAATTGGAATCCTTTATCATGAAATCGGTCATGTTTATCAATATAGTAATTTTGATGTAGAGGCAATAGCCGATAGCTTGCGCTATAGAGCGGGCTACCATGACCGTTATAGCGCGAGAAAGGGAGGAATCTGGGAGAAGCAGGGGACAGCGAATTTCCTTCGCTGGATAGAGGATACGAAAAAACGAGGCTTCATTCGTGAATTAAATGCGACCCAGATCCCTTACAACATTGGAGGAGAAAATGAAAAAAGATTGTGGAAGGAACGTCAAATTAAATTGATTACCGGAACAGACGTGCAGACGCTTTGGTCACAGTATCAAGCGTCACTTCCTAATTAGGTCTTAGCCAAATACACATGAAAAAATCGGATTGATTGCAATATTGCGAAATTCATATCATTAAAAATTAACCCCCTTGAATGTCAAGGGGGTTAATTTTATGAACTGAACCAATAGGGAATTTTAGTCGTTGATTGGAAATTCTTTATTAAAGAATACAATAGATTTGATTTCCTTATCATTTATAACATTTTTAAAAGTTTTGTTCGTAAACATTTGCCCAGTTATAAGATCCATACTATCTGATCCACTAAAAAAGTTTGTCGTCTCTGAGGATCCATCTTTATAGTTTATTGTGATAGGGAAGTTATCCAATGACTTACCGTCAATTTTCCCTCTGTCAGCGGTATTGGAAATCTCACGTAGCGAATTACTCTCAAGCTTTAACGTAATTGAAATTGGCGAGATGGAGATCGTTTTTAACACGGCCTTATGACCATACATGTCGATGTCTTGGTTGATCTGATACACGCTGGAATATTCTTTAAAATCCAGCTTAACTGTTGTTTTCCAAGTACCTGGTATGACCGTTTCAAAATCTTTCGTAAGGAGATTTCTGATTTGCAAGTTCTCGAATTCGAAATCAAATGTACGTCCAGCTAATGAATGTTTAGTCGTAATCTTCATGATCAAGTTGATACTATTGGCATTCGGATGTCCATCATCTAGCACATCGAACCCCCAACTATATCCGAACCTATCTTTCCCCGCCCCATCATAGCGAAGATAGGTACTTTCAAAACGGTATTCATCTGCATCTAACACAGTCCCATTTGGAGCAGTAAAGTTCATGAGGATATAGGTTCGATTACTATCGCCGACGACTTGCTTCAACGTAAGCGTACCATTTTCATTTTTTATTTGCTTATCGATGATATAGGCGTCATTTGATAAAAATTGTGCCTGCCCCTGGTTTGCGGGCTTCAGAAATTTTATAAATGCTTCATCTAACCCGATATAGGCCGCTGCCAAAGCTGTTGTCGTCAAGCAGCCTAACAGGATGGCAAACAGCAGCGCGGGTCTTAAACGTCTCGCGGGAGTAAACCTGCTCTGTTTTTTCGCTTCGTTCTGGCTATGTACGACAATGTTATGAAACATTTTTTCTTTTTGCTCCGATGTAGGCGCAAGAGCCTCAAATAGCCGATTAATCTGTTTGTCGCTCAAGATAATTACCTCCCAAGTCCGCTTTAAGGAGCTGCCGGCCTCTGGCTAGCTGTGTTTGAATCGTGCTTTCCTTGTATCCTATCATCTCTGATATTTCCTTTATCGAGTACGTCTCGTAATAATAAAGGTACAGCACGGTTTTATACTTTTCGGGAAGTGACAGCAGCCTTGCGAGCATTTTGCCAGATGCCTCCTGACCATTCCAAGAGGAAATCTCCGGTAGGGACTTTGCATCGACGCGCCGGGATTTCCACCAATGCTTTAATACGTCTTTACAGTAATTTCGGGTGGTTACCAAAAACCAAGCTTTTTCGTGCTCATGGTCATTGAATACCACCTGAGATTGAATAAGTTTTATAAATACAGATTGAACAGCGTCTTCTGCATCAGCGGGATTTTTCAAATAGATATAGCTCAGCCTGTAAACTACATCTACATGCCGTTGATAGAGTTCGGCCAATTCCTTATCCGTACGCAATAAAGAATTGCTTTCCATTTTTTCGCCTCCTATATACAACACGATCGGGAGCTCGAAAATATCCCATTCCGATAAACTTTTTAACAGTTAACATTTTATCGACCATACCTGCCTTGCTTTTGAAGCACAATTAGGTAAGCCGCGAACAACGATAACGAAAGGAGATGTGATATACTCAGGGGAATAATTTAGATAGTTTATAAATATATCGGAGGAGCAATCGAGATGCTGTCGGAAAAAGTGGTCAATTATTGCAGAAGCAAAAACTGGTGGTTTGAAGACATTGATGAGGAGTATAAAAACGCATTAGTAAAGTTAGGCATTGATCTGGGTTCTGATTTTGCTGCTTTTTATTTGCATGCAGAGGAAGGGCCGACTTTCTATAATAGACGATATGAAATCTATCAGATTTGTTGGTTTATGATCAATTCTTTGGATTATATGTTAGCAATGGAGAATGCTCATGCCGTTTTAAAACTGCCTGAAGAATATATTCCGTTAGATAGCTTTGAAGGGGAATACGGTTTTTTTTATAATAAGAACACAGACGAAGTGATAGGCTTAGGATTGGGTCAGCAAATGGAGGATTTTTATGCTGGTAAACTGGATTCGCAATGGAAAAGCTTTAATTCCTTCCTCGAGTGGTATTTTGAACTGACAGAATCGTGAATAGACTACATAAAAAAGGGCCGCCATACCGCTGCAATGGAGCTAACCTGATGGTGTGGAGTACTCCGAATGAAGACGGCATGACGGCCTTATATTATATGAAACAAACGTTAAATCAAGGCCATGAACGCTCGCCTTTCATTACTTGTGCGCCCATTTCCAGATCACTTGTATTCTTGAAGTTCGGATAGTCTTTCTTCATCGCTGCAATCAGCTCAGTTGAATTTTTGGACTGTTTAGCCGCTTCTTCAAATTTTGCAATATAGTCACGAGTGAAGGTGACGCTGGACGTATTCTCGGAGCTCTTGCCTAGGTAATGGCCAGGGATAACCCGTTCCGGCTTCAGATCAAGAATCTGCTTCAAAATTTCCCGCCAGTGGTCACGGCTCTCTGGAGTCTGGTTGTCTGCCATCCAGACATGCAGGTTCTCGTAGATAGGTACGCCGCCCAAGATTGTTTTTTTCGATGGAACCCAAAGCACAGTATGGGACGGATCAGAACCATTGAGACCGACTATCTGCACGGTTTCACCATCGACTGTCAGCTTATCACCGTCTAGGACATCAGGGACAATCAGCTCTGTCGGAGCGTTTTCTTTCAGGATTGGGCTCCAGAAGTCATTCTTAATCTTGATGGTTGCCTTAATTCCTTCCACGGTTGCCGGAGTAGCAACGATTTTTACGTCTGGAAATGCCTTGCGGATTGCCGACAGACCGAAGTAGAAATCTGGATCCTTATGGCTTACATAGACCGTAGTCAGCTTCTTTCCAGTGTCTTGGATCATTTTGACCAGCTTTTCGGCGTTGCTCTTTTCGAACTGTGCATCGACAAGCACGACCTCTTTCGGCCCTTCGATTAGGCTCGAACTGACAGAGAAGAGGCCGTTTTCTCCAGGGTTGAATGGCGTGATCTTCAGTTCAGCTGCCTGCTTCTTAGGTTCTTCTTTGTTCTCGTTGTTTGTCGTGTTCGCTTTACCGGCGCATGCACTCAGCAATAGGGTAAAAGCAAGCAATAAAATAACTCCGATCGATGATTTCTTTCTAAACATCAAAAATCTCCCTCTTCCTTATGTTGATAACAATTTTAAACAGAAACGTGTAACGATACGCAGCTCAAGCTGCTCACTCTTATATCATTTGAGTGATTTACCACGATCCAACCACCAATTCGTGGTTTCCTAAAAGTAGGTAAAGTATGCCCGTCACAGTTCATAAGCATTCAGCTTTATCTTGATTGTTTGCGTATTTGGCAATCAGCATATCCAGCAGATCGTAATCAACATTCTCCTTTCTAACGTATTTCGAGATCTAAAGTTGTAACTGTTATAGTTACAACTGTTCCAAAAAAAATGGGCTCACTTTTTATAAATCATTTTGAACCGCAATGGAAATTCTACTGCTTATTTGCATTAGTGTGTTCTCGAGATGTAACTATTATAGTTACAACCAATAAAGAGTGTCAAGGCTGGTTTTTGAAATACTATAAAATTCCAAATATTTATTGACAGTACATGGTTGGGAGAGAGCTTTGAATTTTTTATGATACTGATTTGAAATCGAAATGAACAGTTTGCGGTTGTAGCGATTTTATTATATGGATCGTAGCAGAAGAGGTTAAAAACACTTAGTGTTTGCAATTATGAAAAATGACTCAAGATAATGATATTGTATCCTGGTTAGATAAATGTTAGATGATCATGCTAAAGTGGTGTCGGGTGAGATTATGGAGATTAGAATTTTGGTGGTCGAGGATGATGAGCATATCAGAACGATGGTTCAAAAATTTTTGCAAAATGCGGGGTATCGAATCGATACGTGTTCGGATGGCGATGACGCGCTAGAGCAATTTTATAACACACAGTATCACCTCATCATACTGGACATTATGCTGCCCGGCATGGACGGGCAGGAGCTTCTGAAAGAGTTTCGTAAAATAAGCGACACCCCGGTATTGATGATGACTGCATTGAGCGATGATCAGAATCAACTGACCGCTTTTACCAATGAAGTGGACGATTACGTAACCAAGCCGTTCTCTATGCCGATTCTTGTCAAACGTGTTGAAGCGCTTCTACGACGCAGCGGGGCTATTAAAAAAGAAATTACAGCGGGTAAGCTGACATTATTCCCCGAAACCTACGGCGTGGAATATAGCGGTGAAAAAATTCAGTTATCGCCCAAGGAATTCGAGATTTTAATGCTGCTTACACAAAACAGCCATAAAATTGTGCCACATGGAACGTTATTAATTAAGATTTGGGGATATGATTTTGATGGAAATGAGGGCATTATTCATGCAAGCATCAAAAAGCTAAGGGATAAATTGCCTAAAAATCTCATTAAAACCGTCAAGGGGATTGGCTATTGTTTGGAGGTCGAGGATCATCAAGCGTAGATTTTTCGGGATTTATGGAAAAGTGTTTTTCTATACTGCGTTGATATTGCTCTTTATTATCTTTTTTATGTTCATCTTTTTCTCCGACCAAATCAAATCTGTCGTTGAGTCAACACAGCGACAGCAAATATCAAATGTATTTCAGCCCCTTCTCAATCATCTGCATGGAAAATCTGATGATGAGATTATGATTATGGCTAAAGATTTCCACGAAAAAAACACCTCCTTTGAATTTCGCTTGGAGGCTTCCGATGGACAAATTCTTTATCAGACCGAAAATTTTACCCTGACGAGAAATGATATCGGATTACTGCCATCAGGCAATGCAATCGTGAAAGGGAATCCATTCACGGAGCGTAAATTTCATTTTATAACCGCCGATGCCAGCGGTCGGTTTCAATTCCTAATGAAGGCTTCCGGGGGCGTAGCCTTATATGTTACCGGTACGATATCTGGAACTTCTGTATATCACGAGTTTATCGAAAAAATGATTTTTGCTTTTTTGATGATACTCATGGTAAGTCTCCTTGCCGCAGCTCTATTTGCCAGACAAATCGCAAAGCCAATCGAAAAAATCGCGCAGGACACCAAGAAAATGTCTGATTTGGAGCCAGTTACTGCTCCTGGTTCCCGCAAAGACGAGATTGGTCAGCTTGCTGGAGATGTCTATAAAATGTATAGAACATTACTAGCAACGATTCAGCAATTGGAAATTGAAATTGAACGGGAAAAAGAGATGGAAGAGAATCAGCGATATTTTTTCTCTGCCGCTTCGCATGAGTTAAAGACGCCCATCGCCGCCACCAGTGCATTGCTGGAGGGGATGTTGGAAAATGTTATACCGCCGGCGGAACATCCAAAATATGTACGAGAATGCTTGAAAATGATGAATGAACAAAATAAACTGGTCTCGGAAATTTTAGATATTGTGACACTGAGCAATGATATGGCGGGACAGGAACGTGAGAGCATCCATCTAAATAAGTTAGTAACCGGGATTCTTTCTTCCTACCGCACGTTAGCAGATGTAAGAGAGCAGAGCATCGATGTGAACATTTCGGAGAACCTATGCTGCACATTGGATCCGAAGCTGTTCCGCAAAGCGTTGTCCAACATTGTCATGAATGCGATCCAAAATACGCCGGAAGGTGGACGAATCCATATCTATACGCAGGACATGAAAAAATGCGTTCGTCTTTGTGTCTTCAACAACGGCGTGAGGATTCAGGAGGAAATGCTAGCTAAGCTCTTTGAGCCCTTTTACCGTGAGGATAAAGCCAGAAGCCGGAGTCAGGGGCGCAGCGGCCTGGGCCTAACCATTGTGAAAAAAGCGCTCGATTTAATGGGAATCTCCTTTGCGCTTGAAAATGTGGATAATGGCGTGTTATTTCATATGGATCTACCTCACGAATAGAATGATGTTTAACCGATAAACCGGCAGATGAACCTGCCGGTTTTTTTAGGTTGAAATCAAAAGTTAGATTCAAGTTAGATTGGGACAGTATGCTGGTTCAGATGAGAAATCGGGGCTCGTCGCAAAAGGATTTTCAGGAGGAGAGAACATGTATATTTTAAAAAATGCGCTTCATAATGTTAGGCAAAATAGGGGCAGAAACATTCTGATCGGCGCAATCGTTCTGGGTGTTGTCGTGACTACCGTCATTGCGATCATGATCCGCAACACCGCAAATGGCATTATAGACGACTATAAAGGCCGTTTTGGATCGGAAGTGCGTCTTGAACCTGACATGCAGAAAATACGAGAGGAGGCTATGGCAAACAGTACAGATGGGCGAATTAGGGTAAGCATTCCTTCGGTTCCTGCTGACCAATATATCGACTTCGGTAAATCGGAATATTTGCAAAATAGCGTATATACGGCCAAAACAGGAGTAAATAGCGACCAAGTCACCGCGATTGACGCGGAGCTTGGCCCTGGAGGCGGTGTGATGAAGAGGGGCGGTCCAGATATGCCCCAGGATGAAGCCATGCAGTTCATGCTGAATCTTTTGGGGAATACATTTACTCAATTTGAGGATGGAACGCGGGAGCTTGCGGAAGGAAGGATGCCGGAAGAACGTAACGAGGCTATCATTAGTACGGATTTGGCGGAGAAGAACGGGATTCAAATTGGGGATAAGCTATCGTTATTTAGTGAATTGAACAATATGATGGAGGGGAAACGCACGGATATATCCTATGAATTGACCGTGGTGGGAACCTACAATGATGCGACGGATGAATACTCGGAAGGCTCAATGAAAAACGCTTTTGCCAACCGTCGCAATGAAATACTTACGACTTATGAAACAGTCGTTCAGGAAATTCAGCCAGATATGTCCGGTATCAAGGTTGAAGCGACCTATTATTTGAAGCAGCCCGACATGTTGGATGCGTTCGCTGAGGAAGTATATGATAAAGGGTTGGAGAAAACCTTTAACGTTACTACCGATGAGGCTTCCTATAATAAAATCATCGGTCCCGTGGAAGGACTGAGAGGCATTGCCGTGACGTTCATGGCGGTCGTGTTAATTCTCGGAGGCATCATTATCACCCTTCTTTCCTCGATGTCTATCCGAGAGCGCAAGTATGAAATCGGCGTCCTGCGGGCGATGGGGATGAAAAAAAGGAAGGTCGCTTTTGGATTGTGGTCTGAAATCATGATGATTACCTGTACATGTTTGGCGGTCGGACTTGGCATGGGCAGTCTGACGGCGCAGCCTGTCACCAACGCCCTACTTGCCAACCAGATTGAATTGGCAGAAGAGGCAGCCAATCAGCAGCCAAGCGGGGGCAATATGATGATGATGGGTCCGAAGAGTTCCTTTCCAAGTGCAGACGTGGAGCCGCTCAGCAGCATCGATCTTTCCTTAAATGTGGACTCGGCTCTTCAAATTATAGGAATCGCGTTATTGCTTGTATCCGCAGCCAGTCTCATATCTATCAGTCGAATTACTAAATACGAACCGATCAAAATTCTTATGGAAAGGAATTAAGTGATAAATATGAGTGTATTGACATTACAAAACGTCTCCTACAAATATGATGGCGCCAAAAAACACGTTCTGAAAGAGGTAAGCACAGCGTTCGAACCAGGCAAGGTATATACGATTATTGGCAAGTCGGGTTCTGGCAAGTCCACGCTGTTGTCGCTGATGGCGGGTCTTGATACTTGTAAGGAAGGCGCGATTTTATATCGAGACGATGATCTGAAAACAATTGACCGCGACGAATACAGGGCTAAGAGCATCGGAGTGATCTTTCAGGCATATAACCTGCTGACAAACGCTACGGCGGTTCAAAATATTGTGCTTTCGATGAACATCAGCAAGAGCCCTGAAAAGGATAAGAAAGCGTTTGCCTATGGAATTCTTGATAAAGTTGGAATTGACCGTGAAACAGCCGATCGTCCGGTACTGAAGTTGTCGGGTGGCGAACAGCAGCGCATTGGAATCGCACGTGCACTGTCGCATCATCCAGATATTATCATAGCCGATGAGCCAACCGGAAATTTGGACAAAGATACGGAAGCTGAGATTTTAAAGATTTTCACTTCGCTTGCCCATGATGAAGGTAAATGTGTCATTATCGTTACCCACTCTAAGAAGGTTACATCGATTGCGGATGAGGTTTTGGGGATACATGCGGGAAGACTGTTTGTAGTTGGAGAAACTCAATAAGTCATGACCGTGAGAATTGAACATTGACAGCAGGCATTCAGTTATCTGCACTTTTTATAAAATATAGCGAAAAGAGAAGAAAAACATGAGAAAAAAGAAGATTCCCATTTTGAGCATGGTTCTATATGCTCTCGCTGGGTTGCTGATGCTATATACGGCCTGGTCAGCGTCCCAGAGTTATGGTTATATTTCCGAAATGATAGCGATGGATCAGATGGTGGCCAGCGAAAATAGATACGAAATTGTAAACTTCTTTATGACAAGCTGTGCACAATATATGATTTTTGCCGTTATCCTAATTACATTAGGGTGGAACTTGCATTTGAACTCATCTTCTCATGCAGGAAATCCTAACCGTAGTGATCAAGCCGCTTCCGCTAGAGGAATACGCACGAATGAAAGCGATGAGGTTGATTTTGAAACGTGGTTTCAGAACAATGAAAAATGAGAATTCGTCTAAAGGCGTGCCCTGCTGGGCACGCCTTTAAATTGTTGAGAAATCCTGGGTGAAGGTGAAGTGGCGTCGCCCCCCGACCCGTGAAATACCGAAGCTTCGGGCTTGGTCTCGTGGAATCTTGACGATTTGACGCGCTACCTTCTGCGGGAATCATTCCTTATGCCATTAATTCTTACGCTTTGCCCTCGGCACGTGCAAGCTCCTTCCGTACGAGCGGGGCGACCTTGGTGCCGAGCAGTTCAATCGAGCGCATGATATCATGGTGCGGAATTGAACCAATGTCACAGTGCAGGAAGAAGCGCGTCACGCCCAAGTTGCGGTGGAGCAATACGATTTTCTCAGCGACGTGCTCTGGATCGCCGACATAGAGGCAGCCTCGCAACTTGCTGTCCTCATCGAAGGTTGCGCGTGTGTACTGAGCTCCCCAGCCACGCTCACGTCCGAGCTTGTTCATCATCGCTTGTGTCCCTGGGAACAGAAGATCTGCCGCCTTCTCGGCGGTATCAGCTACAATGCCATGTGAGTGGGTTGCAATTTGCAGCTTGTTCACATCGTGTCCAGCCTTAGCCGCGGATCTCTTATAGAGCTCGACAAGCGGCGCAAAGCGCTCCGGCATGCCGCCAATGATCGCATAAGCAACCGGCAAGCCGAGTCTGCCGGCTCGGACGGAAGATTCTGCGTTACCGCCGGTGGCAATCCAGACGGGAAGCGGTTCCTGAACGGCCCGTGGGTACACGCCAAGATTGTCAATAGCCGCACGATGACGGCTGCCTCGCCAGCTTACCTTCTCTGACTCCCGGATAGCGAGCAGAAGCTCCAGATTCTCTTCATACAATTGATCGTAATCATTCAAGTTGTAGCCGAACAGCGGGAAGGATTCAATGAACGAGCCGCGGCCAGCCATAATCTCGGCGCGTCCGTTCGAGATGGCATCCAGCGTCGCAAACTGTTGATATACGCGTACCGGATCATCCGAGGACAGGACGGTCACGGCGCTGGTCAGCCGAATATGTTTCGTTTGTGCCGCCGCTGCCGCCAGGATGACCGCTGGGGCCGAAGAAGCATACTCATACCGGTGGTGCTCGCCGATGCCGTAGACGTCAAGCCCGACCTGATCGGCTAGAACAATCTCTTCTACCGACCGACGGATTCGTTCGGTATGGCTAATGCGCTCACCTGTCACCGGATTCGTCGATGCCTCCAAAAACGTACTGATTCCAATCTCCAGATCAACAACCGGTTTATCGGTCATCGT
The DNA here is from genome assembly GCF_032337355.1 of Paenibacillus suaedae. Taxonomy (NCBI): domain Bacteria; kingdom Bacillati; phylum Bacillota; class Bacilli; order Caryophanales; family Paenibacillaceae; genus Paenibacillus; species Paenibacillus suaedae. Next base: position 32,709 of record NZ_JAVYAA010000014.1, on the reverse strand, counting down.
GTTCGCCTCCTTTATTCAAATGTTGCTTTATAATATACAGTAACATAACTTTTGTTAGTTTAAAAGAAAACAAAAAGCTGTCCCGTTTGTCGTTGCCTGTTATCCTCGTTCAGTCGCTCATATCAATCTTGCCCGCCCGTCTGTATTCCCATCCATCTACGATCCGATTATAGGTAGTTACTCAATCAAGGCGAACATGGCTTTAGGATCACCTAAAATTGTGCCTAGATTATGAGAAGCGCTTATTGTTAAAATGAAAGGGGGAACATTTATTAAAAACACGAAGCGTCTAAAAATCATAAAAATAAAAGGAGAAGGACTCCTTTTCAACGAAATACTGGACTAATCTATGGGCACTATTGAAGTGGAATATATACGGAATGGGGAAGCGGGCACTGTGCTATCCCTTTTCCCCGACCCTAGTCCAGTATAATTCCCGACGTTTGTACGACTCTCTCAAATTTTTCCTCGACTACAATGATGGAAGAGCATCATTCGTATGGATCATCGGATGATAAGACGAGGGTGTCTATCAGGACTAGGGAGCTGAAACTGTGAAAAAAGTTAGAAAAGCATTCATTTACATCGGAGTAGCCATTCTTTTATTGGTTGGGATAGCATTGGTTTTTCCCACATGGACTCCTAGTATAGAGGGCGCAAACAGTATAAGCGTGCTTGAGGAAGTCGAAATTAATGGAACGGGCCATGAATTGATGATACGGGGACAGGATAAGAATAATCCGGTTGTCATTTTCTTGCACGGTGGACCGGCTGTATCGGAAATCCCCTATGTAACCAAATACCAAGACATATTGGAGAAGCATTTCACAGTTGTTCGTTATGACCAGAGAGCCGGAGGAAAGTCGTATCATTTTGGAGAGGATTATTCCAATCTGTCTACGGATCTATTAGTGAAAGATGTACTGGCTTTGACAGATTACATATCGGCTCGTTTCCATCAAGAGAAGGTCATATTAGCGGGCCATTCCTTCGGTACTTATATTGGCATACAAGCTGCACAGCAAGCACCTGAGAAATATAAAGCCTATATTGGCATCGGACAGATGTCTAATGTTACGGAAAGCGAAAAAGATGCACTGCAGTTCACGCTTAATCAAGCAAAGTTGAGCGGCGAAGCAACCGATATGGAGTACTTGCAAGGGTTAACGGAAAAGGTGCAAAGCGGAGAACAATTAACTCCACGCAATTATGTGCGTAAATATGGCGGTACAGCAAGATTGATTGATGTGAATGCTGACATGGATAGAGGCTTGTTCGGACCGGAATATAATTTGCTGGATCGCATCCGTTTTTATCGCAGCGTATCGAATGCACAAGAAGTATTGATAGGGCAGGTATTGAAGAAGCCATTGCCTACATTTGTTACCAAGCTGGAAGTACCGGTCTATTTCATTATGGGGCAGTACGATTACATGACATCTGCGAAAGCAGCCAAAACATATTTTGATCAAATCAATGCAGCTAAAAAGGAATTTATCACATACGATCAATCCGCTCATTATCCGCAATTTGAAGAAAAAGAAAAGTTCTCGCAATGGATGGTGGACTCGTTCGCAAAATGATGGATTGTAGGGCTAAAGTCGAACCTTAGTTCATAGCTGATGCTAATTCGATGATTTAGGCATTGTACGGGTTGATTATAGATGAGGATAAGCAGGGGAAATGATACGGGCAGATGATAGGTCTGTCACACGATCGCACAGAATGACAGGATGGCAAGAGGCAGCCTTGATAAGATGTACTCAGAGAGGAGCTATTGCGAATGGAATGGCTGAACCGAATGATGTCGGTGCTTGATTTAATCGAAGCGAAGATGCTGGAGCCATTGGATATGGCGGAGCTTGCGAAGGCAGCGTATTCTTCTCCCCATCACTTTCAGCGGATGTTCTATATGCTGACTGGTATGACAGTAGCTGAGTATATACGGAAACGGCGCTTAACCTTGGCGGCTCAAGAGTTAGCAATGAGTGGCTCTAAAGTGATCGATGTCGCGATGAAGTATTGCTACGATTCGCCAGAATCGTTCTCTAAGGCGTTCCGCAAGCTGCACGGCATCTCGCCCTCCGAGGCTCGAAATTCGGGTGTCCAGCTGAAGGCCTTTCCTCGCATTTCCTTCCACCTATCATTGAAGGGAGACAAAGAAATGGATTATAGAATTGTACAGAGAGAGGCGTTTACCGTAGTAGGAAAGTCGATCCAGACGACCACGAAAGAGGGAGAAAATTCGATCGAGATTCCGAAGTTTTGGCAAGATAGTCACGCGGATGGAAGCGTCGCTAAAATTGCTGCGCTGGGCAAAAATCAAGATACCCTAGGCATTTGCTATGGCGCGCAGCCGGGTGGGGAGGTCTTTAACTACGCGATTGCAGTAGAGACGGATCGGACAGAATCAGAAGGCGAGTATGAATTGATTCAAATTCCAGCTGCGACGTGGGCTATATTCACCTCAACGGGTCCAATGCCTGGTTCCATTCAAGAAGTATGGAACCGCATCTATCAGGAATGGTTCCCAGCTACAGACTACGAGCAAGCCGAGGGTCCTGATTTCGAGCTGTATCCTCCAGGGGATCCGTGGGCAGAGGACTATCGCAGCGAGGTATGGATTCCGGTTATAAAGAAATAAATACAAAGAGTAAGAATTGACGGTTCATCAATTACCTGTTAAAAAGGAGGCTGGCCCAACATGTACACTGGGCACAGCCTCTTTGTCTATCGTCGTAAAGCCCACAGTACGAGCTTCTCATAGCACTTCCATGGCAATAGACGGATAAGGCGCAGGGGCATCGCCCCTCGACCCATGAAATAGCGTAGATTCGGTCTTGGCGTGCGCGCAATCTTGACGATGTGACGCGCCACCTCCTGCGGAGGAGGAGCCGTTTCAGAGCTGCGCTTCGAGAATTGCAGAACCGCTTGAAGCAGCTTGCTGTACGGCGAATTCTCGCGTAATTGGATAGAGGAGAATCCCTTTTCCCATATATCCGTTTTGTAGGAGCCTGGTTCAACCAGTACGGCATATACGCCAAATGGCAGCATCTCAAGCCGCAGCGCCTCTGTAAAGCCTTCGACGGCGAACTTGGAGGCGGCATATGGGGCGTAGCCTGGAAAAGCATATCGGCCGCTAATGCTGCTCACATTCACAATGGTTCCACTGCCTTGTTCCCGCATGATAGGTAACACTGCGCGCGTAACGGCGACCGTGCCGAAAAAATTGGTCTCCAGTTGGGCGCGCCAAGCGTCCATGTCCACCTCCTCGACGTATCCACCTGCGGCGTAGCCCGCATTGTTCACGAGCAAATCGACCCTGCCGTAATGCCGGCGAATATACACGAATGCAGTTTCAATACTCTCCTGATTCGTGACATCTAGGGAGAGCACATGGATGTATGCGGAGACGCCGCATGTCTGTGCTTCAGCAAGCAGCTTTCCTTGCTTGGTCGTATTACGCATCGTCGCTACGACATCATATCCTGCGCTCGCCAGCGCGACACTCGTGTAGAGCCCGAAGCCGCTGGACGTACCGGTCACGACGGCGATTGGCCGCGAAGGAGAAGCAATAGAATGCTGCGGCTTCGTTTGTGGTGATGTCAACATGAATCCTCCTTCCCCGTCTATATCCTCATAATTTATGTCGTTCCATTAGCGGAACGCCGATTCGATTGGCGGCCAAGGAGATGAACGACCAGCAGCTACGGCGGTACACAGGCAGATGCCGATCCATGATGGCGGAATATTCCCAATGCCCAGTAGCTCCCCGGTTGCGTTTGAACTGCGCTGCGCCCGAGCTCTCGTTCCATTGCATGCCAAGTCGCTGCGCCTCACGGAACAGGACAGCGGAGAGCATGCGGTACAGGCCTGTTTCCAGCGGAAGGGCGGTATCGTAACCGAAGATTGGCGTCGTCAGTATACCGTTGCGGCAGAAGTAACCCATGATGCCGTCTATTCGCCCCTTCGGTGTGCGCAGAGCGAGGAAGCGCAGTGTCTTCGTCGCCAGTGCATGTGCGAAGAAGCGTTCATTAAACTGCGGATTGTACGGTGAATATTTATCGATATAGAGCAAGTTGTACAGTTGAACCATGCGGGGAATATCGGCCGGTACAAGCTCTTCATGCCGAACGATCTCGTATCCGTGCTTCGTCAGCAGCCCCTCATCGCGCTTAATTAACCATCTCTCCTTGGCATTCTGAGATCTGGAATCGCGGGTATCCAAGCAATAGATTTGGCGGCTAGGCACAAGCGCACATCCGGTTTCCTCCAAACTGCGACACAGCTCCGGGTAGTAGTGGCGATTCAACGAACGGAACACGATCGAGTGATCGGGGAACCGAGCTTGCAGCAGGGGGATGATGGCTAATACGTGCTCTGCCGTCATACGTGGATACAGATTCGTAGACAGCAGCCAATTGTTCACATGCACGACGCGATTGCACTGCGCAAACTTCATTCCTAATCCGATTCCACTTAACAGCCACGCAAGCGGCCGTTCCAGCAGCGGCTGCTTCAGCATGCCGAGCTCTTGCTTCGCATAAGTAACATAGTGCGTATACGGCGAGCATACATATGCGTTGTCGTACTCTCGTTCATTAACGGTAATCGGCAGCACAAATTGGTCGTCGATGAGGATCGCCATCATCCGGGTCTGAATATTATCCACGTCGCGTTCCGGCCCATGTCGTATCCATGGCTCTATCCATGCCTTAGCCGCATGCCCCTCCTCATCGTTCGGCCAAGGCAGCCGATCGATATTCGCTGCATCATATAGAACTGCGATACTCATACTGTAAACTTCCTCTCGATCCGGCGCAGCTTGTGCCCGGCAGGCTGCGGCTTCCACTCGGTAAATTGAATGTCAGGCGCTGCACACTGAACGATTGCACACAGCTTATGTAGTTCGAGCATAATGTCCCGTTCACATGCTGTCCGATATTGCGTAGGCACTTGCAGCGCCACCGTGATGTGCGTTGGCGAATGCTGCACCGCCGCATAGTGTTCAATCTTCGATGAGGCGGACAGAATTGCACGGCGAATAAAATCGGGAAATACAGTCGTAAGAGTGCCGTCTCTTAGTGAAGGCATATAAAACATATCATCGTGACGCCCTTCGATGCGCTCCAGTGCAGTGAAGGGAGATCCGCACGGACAAGGCTCGTTTCTCTCTGTCAAGACATCGTCCAGCCGATAACGAACGATCGGCTGAGTCATACGCCGGAAGTCAGTAATAATCGGTGTGAATTTTCTTTCGCGCTTGTCTAGCCACTCTTTCTCTACGAAGACGAGGTCTTCGTTCAAGTGAAGCGTCCCATGTCCACACGTAATGCCGAGAAAGCCTTCCGTGCATTGATAGATTTGGTGCACGGGTTGCTGGAACGCCGCGCTAATTATCGCTTCATCGAGCGGATCAAGGACTTCAGCTACGGCAAAAAGCTTGCGTGGACGTATCGCGAGCAGGCCCTGCTCCAGCTGCTCTGCAAGCATGCGGAGCATAGACGGCGGCGCGACGAGCAGGGTAGGGGCGTAAGTGTTCAGTCGCATAACCTGCTCCTCCAACGGGTCGAGCAGGTCGAAGTAGGCGAACTGCAGCCGCCGCTTGCTCACGCTCCCGTACAAGTTGCTGTTGGCGCGCAGGAAGAGCGCGATGCGCTCCCGAGCCAATACGGAACCAGGCAGAGCCTTAGCGAGCATCGCTCCGGCCCATGCCATACTCTCCTGTGGGCTGACGAGGAAGAGGCCGCGATTGCCTGACGTCCCCGAGGACATACCAACGGTAATGCCATTCCATTCAGGAGTGAAGTCGCGGCTCTCCTCAGCTGCCAGTGCCATGGCGAACGCTTCCTCCTTTCGTACGCCAGCGGTATTAAGGGCATCGAAATGCTCCATCATCAGCAACTTGTCCATGACTGGCATGCCGCGCCACTGATCGTCGGGGAGCTCGCCCATGCGCTCGCGGAAGAAGGGGGAGCACTGCCTGATTCGCCCCAGATGCTTCATCACTTGACGATGCTGCCACCGCTCCAGTGCTTCCCTGCTGCACCAGCTTCGTCCGTACTTCGTACGGATATATTCCCGGGCAGCGATCATCGTTCCTTTATCCACTGAGCACCTCCTTGAACCTTAGGGCTTGTTACGTACCACTGTTCGGCTTCCCGGCAGTGCGTTGGGATGATGCGAAGATCCGGTCGCCTACGATGCAGGATATGTAATCGGTGAAGGTTGTCCTTATATTGCTGCCAATTCGCTTTGATCAACTTGACGATGGACTTCGGACGCCGATGCGATGCATAGGCTGCCGTTGACCAAGCAGCGTCGGCGCAGAGGAAGTATTCATGCCCTGCAGAGCGCAGAAGCAGGCCAAGCTGACCCAGCGCATGCCCCGATAGGTTGATGCCGATGATGCTACCGTCCCCGAACAGATCGTATCCCTCTGTGAAGGGTGCATATCCCTCGTCCAAGTTTATTTGGCTGCATGTCTCCTCAATAAGACGGGATCGATCACCGAATCGATCCGGCAATAGCCCAGGCAGAAAGCCGGCTTTCGTAGCTTGGAAAGGAGACATGTCCTGCAGGGGCCGATAAGCCTCGCGCAAATAATAAAACTCGGCATTCGCGAAATCGCACACACCGCCGATATGATCTGCGTGAAAGTGCGACAAAATAATCGTCCGCACGTCCTCCGGCATTACGCCAAGATTGCGCAGTTGATTGGCTGCACTCTCATCTTCGCCGATATAGACCGGCGTCGTCCACCGATACAGCCTCGCGGGAAAGGCTGATGTAGCCTGAAAGAAGCGTGTGGAATAGCCGGTGTCGAACAGGATTGATCCGAGCCGCGGGTGCTCGATATAGGCGAACATGGCCGGAAAGCGCACGGAAGCGCCGCTCCCGCCTTGAATCGTAAGCCATTCCCGGTGCGTGCAGTACCCTGCGGTCATCAAGTTCACGGAAACTTCTTTTATGGCTCCTTTGTTCACGTCCATGCAGCTGACGAGCCTCCTTCTTGTACCCATGCTTCAGCAAATCGCTTCATGCCTTCCTCGATACAGATCCTAGGCTTATAACCCAACATCTCGCGGGCAGCCGTAATGTCGAGCGTCTGACTCCGTCCGATTAGTCCAACCGTATACCGGGTAAGCTTCGGCTCCTTGCCTCTGGCAAACCAGCGGGCGTTAAGCTCCAGCATCCCGGCCGCCGCCGAAGCGATCGGGTAAGCGAGCGGGATGGGGCGGAACGGCATTTCGAGCAGGGCGAAAAGCTTAGCCAGCAAATCATTCAGCAGGCTGGGCTCGCCGTTCGTAATATTGTACTTGCCGCCAAGCGCAGCCGGGTCAGCTTCGGCGGCTAGCAGCAGCGCATCGACCACGTTGTCGACATATGTAACGTCGAGCATCGACCGGCCGCCGCGAATGAGCGGCATATAGCCGCCTCGGTTCGTCTCTATGAGCCGTGGGAGGATGGAGCGGTCACCTGGACCGTAGATCGCGCGCGGCCGCAGCGTAATGGCGTGCAGCCCAGCCCCTTCCACAGCTTGATCCACTTCCAGCTCGGCTAGCAGCTTGGTGGCGGCGTAGGCATTCGCTTGCTTGGAAGGCAGCGGATCGGATTCTTTAATGTTCAGTCGATCACGCCAATTCCAGTAAATGCTCGGCGTTGACACATGCACGAGCCGTGCTCCTCCGCTTACGCATCCTTGTACGACATGGCGCGTACCTATGACGTTGCTGGCGTAGAAGTCGGCATATGCGCCCCATGGAGCAGACAGTGCCGCGCAGTGGAAGACGGTATCTTGACCGTGGCATATCTCCTTAATCCGCTCGGCATCGCCTAACTCAAGCGGAGTAAATCGGACACCCATTCGTTCCAGCTCATGGCCTACATGCGTATTGCGGCCAATGGCGCTGACGGTATAGCCCTCTTCGACCAATCTTAATGCTAGCCGCTGCCCTAGAAATCCGGTTCCCCCCGTCACTAATGCTCGTCGGCGCATGATGATTCACCATTCCATTCTATATCTGATGTAGTGGCCTCTATCAGTGAGATGGAGCGCTTTTTGCTCTCTCGCCAGAAGCGGTATAGCATAACGGCCTGCGCGACAAACGGCTTCGGATCCTGCCAGCGGAAGATGACATCTTGCCCCTTCCATAGCTCCCTCAACCAATAGGCCCGCCGAGGACTCCTCCAGCCGTACGCCAGCATGGCGAGCGTCAACATGGCAGGGCGGGTGGATGTTGGCTCGATGGGGTAGGCTCTCGCATGATGCTCGCCAAGATTTGCATCAAAATTTGCATCAAGATATGTATTTTGATTAGCAGTGTTATTTGTGCAGCCGTCCATGCCGACCTCTGTGTCGCCATTTATCCCACCATTCACCTCGAAGAACGCCTTGTCCAACTGATCGGATACTGTAAAGCAGTGGACACCGCTTGTAGCGCGGGGATTGCACTCAATAGGGTAGATGTTCCGTTCCGGCGTGACGATAAAGTCAAACGCAATCTGTCCCGTATATCGAAGCGGGGCGACAAATCGTTGCACCCATGCCAGCAGATCGGCCTGCGGCTCATGCTTGAAGGCGATGCTTGCCCCTGCACCCGCCGTGAATTTGGAGGGGTAGCAGGCATGAGCACATACAGAGCCATCGCGGACAATGCTGTACGTGCAATACAATGTCCCGTGAATATATTGCTGTCCAACCCAAGGATAGTCCGGGGTGATTAGGATGTCGTCCGGCAGGGCATAGCCAGCCCGTACGAATAATACACGGCTCGCGAAGCGCGAGTAGGCCGGCTTCAGCACGGCAGCATCTTCCCCAAGCGCCTGTATGTAGCCGCATGCTTCCGCTTGTGATGTCAGCAGCTGTGTCGAAGGTGCGTGTAAGCCAGCTTGCCGGATCATTTCGATGAATTGTCCCTTATGATGAAGCTGCTTAAGCATCTCCCACGGAGGAGCAAATAGCTCGCATCCATTGGGCCATGCCCGCTGTCTCTGTGCTAGATAGAACACTTCCTCGCAGGTCGGAATTACGCAATCCACCTGCTCGTCTATCACGATACGCTCTATTATAGCTAGGAACCGCTCTTGTTCATGGCGGGGAGGCGGATAACAGTAATGGCGGGTGACAAAGCGGGAGGCTGAGCCTATTGTGACGAGCAAGCTATCAGCCATGATGATCCGGTGCCCAGCACCACCCAATAGCCGCGCCAGTTCCAAGGAGACGGGGGAGCGGCTGCCGGTAATTAGGACAGTTCGCCTCCCATCCGGCGGTATATCCTTGGACGGACTGCTAGAACTGCTAATATTCAAGCACCAGCCCTCCCAATGACAGCCCGGCAGAAGTTCCAAGCAGCAGAATACGGTCTCCCCGCTGCACCCGCCCTTGGTGAATGGCCTCATGCAATCCCATCGGAATCGAAGCGGCAATCGTATTGCCGTGATCCGATGTAATGTTCATGAGCTGCTCTGGAGCAATGCCCAGCTTGCGGCTAATCAGGCGCATCGCCATAGCGCTGCCTTGGTGCGGTATGATAAGCGGGAATTGCGACATTGCCGTATTTCCCGATCCAAGCAGCCGTTCAAGGAAGTCAGGCAGCAGCTTGGACGCCATTTTATAAATCGGCTGACCATCCATATGGAACATATAGTCGCTCATTCGAGCATCATCGTAATATTTAGCGTGCAGCCCCGTACCTCCACCGCGTATCTCGGAGTATGAGGCTCCGGTACTATAGGTTTCTATTAATGAGGCTGCGATACGAGATTGCTCGTATGCTGTCGCTTGGCCTACGATAACGGCAGCGGCGCCATCGCCGAATAGAACCGCGCTTTCTTTATGCTCCCAGTTCAGGCCGACTGAGGCTACCTCTGTCGAGACGATGAGGATACGCTGATAGCGTCCAGCGGCAATCAGATACGACATGACGTCGAGCGCGGCTAGGAAGCTGAGGCAGGTCGAATTAATGTCAAAAGACGGCACCCCGGAGTTTCCTTTCCCCATTGCTTGCTGTATCAAAGCCGCTGTGCATGGAATCGGCTGTTGCATTGTACCGCTCGCGCATACGATGCAGTCGATGTCAGCGAAGGTAAGTCCCGCATCCTGCAGTGCGGCTTGCGCAGCGAACGCCCCCATCTCGGCGGCTGTTTCGTTCTCAACAAAATATCGTACGCGAACCTCCGACTTTTTCAAGGACCACCCGGCGGGTACGCCAAGCTTCCGATCCATTTCATCTGAAGTAACGCGCTGCTTCGGTAAATATACCCCCGTACCGATAATTTTCACTTTTCTCTCCATACTCCCATGGCCTCGTTCCTCTTGTTGATTTCGATCATGACGTGAAGCTCTTGCTTATTACCCAAAAGCCCCCTCTATTGTAATGCACATTCTCTTGGTGGTTCCATCAATTTACTCGTTCGGTTGATTCTTCTATTATATATCGGAGTACTTTTACATTGGCGTGATAATCTGTCTTGCAAAAAAAATTGTAAAAAATCCTTACGATTAAAAATGCCATTACGTTCCTATCCAGATGTGTTGCTGTTGTTACGTAATAAAAATGTAGTTTGTTGAGCGAAAAAAGGTTGGGCTCAAGAAGAGCTGGCAAAGAGGGGGAGAGTCGCAAAACTATCGCTATTCTCAAAAGGATACTAACCGAAGTGTTTGTTTAATAAGAGGAGTGATGCATATAGGAGAAACTATTGATAGAGAATCAATAGGCTCCTTGTTTCATTTCATACAGAGGTCAGAAATTCACAAGTCAATAGCTAACTTGTTCTTTTTTTCACAAAAATACTAAATGTCGGCTGGACACAACATAAAATCCCCCTTAGTGCTAAGGAGGATTTATGATCAATCTAATTCGTTACTCTCTTTTTCGTCAATGAGAATGAGTAGAAAGCTTCATTTCTAGTCACGTCAACTCTCGGACTTTTACTGTTCGTGACACTATAATTGCTGCGATGATAATGATAAATGCCGTAAGGAGACCCGACTCACCGATCCAGACCTCAGAAAACTCCCCTGTTGTTGCACGAGTGAAAGGGCCTTGGATTACAGAATTCCATGAGGTATGGATAATGACAGAAGGCCAGACGCTGCCAGTGGCTAATCGCAATTGGGCGGTAATATAACTGAACGGAATGATACACAGGTAGATGCCTAGGACAGAGAGAAGGACAGATGATCCAGCCACATACATACCAGATATGACAATCGGAATATGCCAAGTTGCCCAGATCAATCCGCTAAGCAAAATAGGACGCGGAGCCTTGGCCTCAACTAAACGTGTCAACATATATCCCCGCCAGCCGACTTCTTCCCCCATAACGGGAATGAGGTTGATGATACTTCCTGCAATGCCAGCCACTACGACCATAAGCACGAAGCTCAGCGGCGTAGGCAAGTACTGCAGACCAAGAGCATGATAGTACGTTTCGAAGGTACCTCCCACAGGAAGCTGGAACGAGGCTATACCACTCATCCAGGCGGTGGAATAGGTGATTCCGCAGATGAGCATAGGAATGAGCAGGCCCAGTCCGATCCCTCTCCATACTTTTACACTGCCCAACTGAAAGGATACATCTGCAAAACCTTCCCGCAAGAGGAGACGGGTTAGAATCGAAGCGATTGCCGGTACGAACATGTATACAACAATAAGCATAATATTTCCCGACATGATGACAGCCGTATTCATGATCAGTGACATTACGAATAAGAGGCCCAGAAATAGATTGAGTCCTTTTCTGGCATGTTGTACTTTCACCTCCCCAAAATCCGAAGTGTTTTTGTTTCCACGCGATTTCAAAATTACATCCTTCCTTTCGACTCATAGAAATTTTTTATATTGATGCCCTCAATCTTTCGCAAACTCAGTATGGCCAATGGGGCGTCATTATTCATAGTGAGGCTTGTAACGAAATGACATGAGGTATGTGTCATCAAAAATGGTGACAGAGAGTAACTAGGAAAAGTGATATGGAATGAATGACAATCGGGTTGAGCGATTGACGCATAGCCTTGCTTGCGGTTCATTGCGCTCATCAAATTACTCAATTGAGGTGGAATAACATGAAGAAGAAAATGATGGTTAGTGGCATGGCTGCAGTAGTTAGCACAGCGCTGTTGGTTGCTGGGGGAGCTTCGAATGCTGGTGCTCAGTCAACAGAAGTGACTCGTTCCGTGCAGACGTCGCAAAATAGTATTGTGAAGTCCTTTGAATCACAGGTTTTTCCATTGAAGACAATTGATCCGACTCAATCGTTTGCAGATTTAAAGCCGCTTAAGAAGATGATCGGGAAAGCCCACTATGTAGGATTAGGGGAGTCAACTCATGGTAGTTCTGAACTTTTTACGATGAAATTTCGCCTCGTGAAATATTTGGTTACGGAGATGGGATTTACGAACTTCGGGCTGGAGGAAGATTGGGGGAATGGCTTACAACTGAATGAATATATCCATACAGGGAAAGGAGATCCTAAGCAACTTTTGAAGATGTTATATCCAACCGACGAGATTATCGCTATGGTGGAGTGGATGAAGGACTTTAATGCCAATTCAAAGAACAAGAATAAGATTCAATTTATCGGACTCGATCTGAAGTCGCTTGACAAGAACGCCTACAATAAAGTCATTAACTATGTGAAGAAACATCATCCCCATATATTGTCTGAAGTTGAGAAAAGCTATAAGGATCTGTCGTCGGAAACTGCTAATGTGGTGGATTATATGAAGCTGACTCCTGAGAAGAAGACGCGGTTCCAGACGAATGCAGAGAAAGTTGTCCAATTGCTTGAGAAAGTGACTGTAGCCAACAAAAAACAATCGGATTCATACGAGCTTGAATGGGTGAAAGGGACGGCAAAAGCAATAAAGAATTTTACAACCATGACGATTCCAGATGATTATTCGTCCTTGGTCACTCTTCACGAGCAATATCTGGCGGAACAGGCTATATGGGCAAATGAAACATTCGGTGGGAAGACAATGGTGTGGGGCCATAATAATCACTTAGCTAAGCGTGCTATTGATAAGGAATGGTATCCGAAACCAGCCGGTGAGTTCCTGAAAGAACGTGTAGGTAATCAGTACGTCACCATTGGAACCTCAACGACGGAAGGACGCTTTACGCTGTTCAGCGAGATCGATCCGAATGCCAGCGGCGGGAAGATTACGACGGATGTGATACCGCAGCAAAAGAATAGTACGAACGCTATGTTCGGGAAAGTATCATACGAGAAGTTCCTACTGGATGCACGCCAACTGAAGGGAGAGGCAGGTCGATGGGTGAAGGAAGAGCAGCCGCTCCTCAGCATAGGGGCGCGATTTGTACCGGGCCTGCCGCTATTTTTCAATGTGCCCCTGCGGGAGCGGTTTGACATTCTTGTCCATATTCGTAACACCAGCCCATCCCATATCGTACAAGTACAAAAGTAGGAAATCATTTCTGGAGCAATCGGGATACGGTTGCTCTTTCTTCTTATACTAGACCTCACTCCGCACGAAGGTTCAATCATTTATTTCAGAAATTAATGGTTCTCAATTAGGTTGTATGTGGTGTAACTTGTAGATATCTGATGAAGGATTGAGGTATTCCTATGAAAGAATGGATGAAGCGATGGTTGTGGTCAGATTGGGTCATATTATGTATACGGATCTCATGGTGGATCACGCTCGTGATTAGTCTATGCATATTGCATGAGCGAGGATTGCCGATACCACTTTGGGCAGCTATGGGGCTCTCCTTTGTTCCATTATTCATCCCGCTTTGGCTTCAACAGTATCATTTGCAGTGGTATTTGATTGCTGAAATTGTGTTGTCGGGGAGTTTTGTTATTTTCCTAAATCTGTATGGGATATCGAATGTATGGCAATATGCCCCGATTGTATTTGTCATTGGCTTTCTAAGCAGTAATCCTACTTACCGATGGACAGCGATTCTATCTTCTGGTGTCATTCCGTTTATTCTCGGCTGGGTAAGTAAAATAAGTTGGATTGATATTATTGTAGACGTCATTTTGCATTATGGGATTGTATTTGCCTTGGGATATGCCTTTCAATTAGCGGTACTTACGCATAGACAGGGGCAAGTGATCAAGGAGCAAAATCGGATTTTGGAACAACATGTGACTCAGGTTGAACAGATGACGTTAGTCGAGGAGCGAAATCGACTATCTAAGGAACTGCACGATACGATCGGCCATACGTTGACTTCACTCATTATGGGAATGGAGTCGCTGCGTCAGGCGGCAACAGGCGATCAGACTGAACGCATTGATGCTCTTCTGCGCTCTGCCCGCAGTGGATTAGAAGAAGTTCGAACTCACTTGCATCAAATGTCGTCATCTACCCTACCCGCATCTTTTACGACTTCTCTACACAAGCTGGTTAGCAAATTCAAGGATACAACAAGGATTGAAGTTAAGTATCGAACATTAGGTGAAGAGTATGCCGTGCCTAATCCGATCAAATTAACATTGTACCGTTGTCTACAGGAGGCATTGACGAATGCGGCTCGTCACGGACAAGCAACGGCCATCGAGGTTCATTTGCATTTCGAAGCGAATCAATTGCGTTTGCAAATTCAAGATAATGGGGTAGGTAATGAGCAGTTGCAGCCAGGCTTTGGGCTTTCGACGATGAAGGAGCGCTTGCTAGAGTTGTCAGGCCACTTATCCGTCCACTCTCATCGTGATGAAGGGACGGTCGTGCTCTGTACAGTGCCTAGAAATGATATTGTGCATAGCAAGATACGGCTTGTTATCGTCGACGATCAGCAGTTGATTGTCGATAGTCTTAGCATGATACTTGATAATCAACAGGATCTGCAGGTAGTAGGAACGGCCGGAAATGGAAAATTAGCCGTTGAGTTGTGCGAGCAGGTTCATCCAGATGTTATCTTGATGGATGTCCGTATGCCTGAAATGGATGGAATCGAAGCTTTACAAGTGATTAAGGAAAAGTGGCCTGATCTACAAGTGATCGTAATGAGTACCTTCAGTGATGTAGAACAAGCGGTGACCGCACTTCAGTACGGGGCAGTGGGATATTTGTTGAAATCCATACAGCCCAAGGAGTTAATCGACACGATTCGCCTCATTCATGCTGGAGGCATGTCCATCACCCAGGAGATCGCGGAGCAAGTATTCGAAGAGATGAAGCAGCAGCGGGTGCAGCTCAAGGAACGTGGGAATATCATTTGGGATAATTCATATGGATTAATTAAACGCGAGTTCGAGTTGTTGGATCTACTGCACCGTGGATCACGTTACAAAGCTATCGCCGCTAGCATGAATCTTTCGGAAGGAACGATCCGCAATTATATATCTATCCTCTATTCCAAGCTAGGCGTAAATAACAGGCAAGATGCAGTTGACAAGGCGAAGGAAGAAGGGTTGATTAGTTAGAAGAGAGAGCTTTGATAGATTAGTGGCAATAATCAACTTCTCCAAATAAGCCCGTGAAATTCACGGGCTGTTTTTATGCCTCAAATCCATTTATAGTATAATGAACTATTTATATTTATTATTAATTTCACTTGCCGAAGAATACAGTATATTCTATTTTTTCTATAAAGTAGTTCCATCTTTGTCCAGACAGCATCGCCAAAAATTATAAATGGAGCGATTGTTATGAAGAAAATTCCATTCTTGGCTTTATTGGCGGCTCTCTCGGTTATATCTATTGTGCCTGCTGCAAATGCAGAACAAGCATCGTCTCAAGTAAACGCATCATATGCTTCAACACCTAGTAACAATCCAACGATTTCAGCATCAACAAACATGCATTACGAAGGAACATTTGATTCAATATCTACTAATCTCCTCGTCAAAAAAAATATGATTGTTGATGAGGGTAAGTATGTAGCTGTGACAGCTTACGCAACATATCCAAAAGACACTTTACTCTACATGCAGTTTCAAAAAAAGAATGGAAGCTCATGGGATATGGTTAAAGAGGACATTTTCACCGACAATATTAAGGCACACACGTACACTAAACTTAAAGCGGGTACTTACCGAGTTCAATTGTGGTATAACGGTGCTCCAGGTGGTAAAATCACCAACGGCAAAGTGAAACTCGACTGGGTAGGCGAATAGATTCTTTTATCAAAAAGGCATCTCGTTCTAGAGATGTCTTTTTGTATCCCGCTTTTGCAAGACGTTAGACCCTAAAATTCAAAAGTCATTTTTCTTTCTTGTTGACTATATTCATTTTATTTTATATAATTATCTCGAATTAGAGATACTTTAGTCCAAGATAAAGTAGTGCCATCCCAAATAGCTGTTGTTCATATTTGTATAAATGCGAAACACGCAGGATACATTAATTGAGGATGGATGAAAAAGTATTGAATAATGATGTATTCAATTCATTTACAAATGTTTTCACAAGATATATCGATTTGAAGGATATTAGAATTATTAGGAGGAAGAAAACGATGACAAAAGATTTCTACACTGCACTTAAAGAAAGACGTACTTACTACGGAATCAATAAAGAGGTACAAGTATCAGATGAAAGAATTAAAGAAATCGTAGAATTTGCTGTGAAACACACACCGTCATCTTTCAATTCGCAAACTGCACGTTTGGTTGTATTGTCTGGTGAGGCACATAATAAATTGTGGGACATTACAACGGAAACATTGAGAAAAGTAGTTGGTGATGGAGACTTTTCAGGAACACAACAAAAGATGGATTCCTTCAAAGCAGGTTATGGTACCGTATTATTCTTTGAAGATGAGGCTGTAGTGAAATCACTTCAAGAACAATTTGCTTCATATGCTGACAACTTCCCAATTTGGTCAAACCAAGCATCAGGTATGCACCAATTAGTGGTGTGGGCAGGATTGGAAGCAGAGGGATTAGGAGCATCTTTACAGCATTACAATCCATTGATTGATGATGCAGTGAAAAAAGAATGGAATATCCCTGCTAATTGGAAACTTATTGCGCAAATGCCATTTGGTAATCCAACAGCTGCACCAGGTGAAAAGCAATTCAAACCGTTAGAAGAGCGTGTAAAGTTTCATAAGTAATTAAGTACTATATAAACGGAACATTCAATACAAAGAATCCATTTTGATTTGTCATTATTCAAAATGGATTCTTTTTTTGTGCCAATAAGTAATTTTCATAAGATTTCTTTGCAGTAGATTCTTGCATAACCTAGCCGAAGGATTGAGAAGGAAATCGTATACGCGTGCGAGATGTTCACTTTTTCTCACGATAAGCCGTTAATAAATAATATAGTAAATAATTGGACAGGTGAACTTTTTTGAATCCACCATAGTCTAATCGTTAGCTATACATAGAGAACCTAGTCGTTGAGAGAGGAGAAATTATGAA
The DNA here is from genome assembly GCF_032337355.1 of Paenibacillus suaedae. Classification (NCBI taxonomy): domain Bacteria; kingdom Bacillati; phylum Bacillota; class Bacilli; order Caryophanales; family Paenibacillaceae; genus Paenibacillus; species Paenibacillus suaedae. The sequence continues at coordinate 15,360 of NZ_JAVYAA010000014.1, read as the reverse complement.
GTCAGTATTGGAAGTTAGAAAAGGCCGCATTGGCATTGGGTGGCTCATCGTTTGTTCGATGCTTATCTTGACCTTATCATGCCCAACAAGTTTATATGCCCAGAGCGACGCGGTATCGGTGACATACGGCAATCAGCCAGGTTCCGTTAAGGAGTTTGTGAAATATGACGTGAGTCCATCTAATTCTGTCACATTAGGTGCGGGTTCCTCCAAGTCGATTAAAGTATACGGATATGAATCCAATGGGAAAAAAGTATCGCTTGGATCGAAGGTGCAATGGCAGTCAGGCAATGAGCAAGTTGTGAAAATGAGCGGCGCAATAATTAAAGGAGTGGCGGAAGGAAGTACGATCGTTACAGGCGTATATGGATCACAAAGGTTTGATATTTCCGTACACGTTACTGCTACGATTAAAAAACTAATTGTAACTCCTACGAAGGTGGTACTGTCTCCCGGGAAGTCTGCGGCTTTTTCCGTTCAAGCGGTCTATGCGGGCGGGAGCACAAGAGATGTAACTTCACAGGTGACGGCGAAAGCGTCAGGTCAGGGCATCGATGTTGGCAGCGGTGTCGTTACGGCGGTGGGGCAGCCAAAGGGAAGCGTCAGTGTAAAACTGTATTATGGAGGGAAAGGTGTAACTCTTCCCGTTGTACTACAGGAAAACTTGGTGAGTATTGATGTTCAGCCTACATCTCTCGTGGTGGAAGCGGGAGCTGCGAAGCCCATTAAAGTAATCGGCACTTTATCGAGCGGCAAAAAGGTGTCTCTTGCTGGCAAGATAGCATGGAAGTCCGGCAATGATCAAATTGCCAAAGTAACCGTTTCCGGCGTAAAAGGACTTACGGAGGGAACGACGAGAATTGTGGGCGTGTACGGTGATCGTACGTTTGAAATCCCGGTTCAAGTCACACCAAAGTTGAAAAAGCTGACCGTTGTGGCATCAACGGCGAAGCTTGCGCCTCATCAGTCGACGAGCTATCGAGTACAGGCAGTATACAGCAGCGGTAACACGTCTGATGTCACGTCACTTGCCAAGTCGAAGTCGAACGGCAAGGCGACTGCCAATCAAGGGATGATTACTGCAGTAAGTAAAGGGAAGGCTGTCCTTACCTTTTCATATGGCGGCAAACAAGTATCTCTGCGCATCACAGTAGAGTAGGATGATCTTGAGTTCTAGTTCTATACAAGGCCTGCACAGGTTGATGACCTGTAGAAGTAAAGCATGATGTTCGTGTTGCTCGTGATGTCAGCGTCATGAAGATGTATATATCGGAAAGCGGCAGCTCAGGATTCGTCATTCCTGATACTGCCGCTTTTCATTTGCCATTATCGAGAATCTCTTCATTTCACAGGAACTATGTAGACGTCAATTAGACCTCTATCCGTAAGAATGTGCCCGTGCTTAGTCCGTAATAAGGAACCCGACCTTTTTGAGCGCTTCGCATACTTCATCCAATCGCTCTTCGCTTGGGGAGGTCAAGGTATGGAGATGAATTCCGTTCGTAAGCTCTGAGATGAAGGCTGCTCCGCTGCTGCGGATATTGTTCATGAAATCATATACCTCTTTGCGGGTATTAACGCGGATTTGTGCCGAGATTTGCCCGTATATGGGGTGTTCCACGATAACATCCTTGACGCCTACGCCATAATCGACGATAAGCAGCAGTTCTTCCTCACTTTGCTCGGGTGCGTGCTGAACAGCAATTACTCGCTCGAACAACGAGGCGTTTTCTTTTGTGCTTTGATCCATGTATACGTATCCTTGGCTAGTCGCGAGAATGGGTTCGTTGCGCGCCTTTAGCAAGGTCATATCTTGCACGATTACTTGGCGTGATACATTGGCTCGTTGGGCCAACTCGGTTCCCGTGAGTGGGGAGGAGGACTTCAGCCAATCCAGCAGCTTCGTTCGGCGCTCTTCGCCTGTCAGCTTGATGTTAGTCGCCAATTGGATTTGCTCCTTTCAAGGACGCCAGCAATGTTAATAGGCTGTCCAGATGCTCAGTAGTTGTGGATCTGCCGAAGGAAATGCGGATAAACCGAAGCGCTTCCTCCTTGCGAAGTCCAATAGCCGCAAGAGAGGGGGAATGCTCCTGATGACCTGCTGCACAGGCCGTTCCGGTCGAAATGCAGATTCCGTTGCGATTACATTCTAGCATAACATATTGGCCCTCCATCCCGTCAAAGAGGCACCCGGCAATATGTGGAGCAACTTCGGCGTATTGTTCGCTGACAACAGGGGTGAGTGGAATTCCAAGCCGCCCAGCTTGGGTGAACAAATAAGTATGAAGCTGCCGGAAGTGTGAGAAAAGCTCAGCTTGATTCTCCATGCAATGTTCGGCTGCGGTCACGAAGGCGCCAATACCGGGAACATTGACAGTGCCCCCACGAAATCCACGTTCGTGATTAGTTCCTAGAAGGACAGGCTGCCAAGGAACGCGTGGGTGAAGGAAGGCGGCTCCCACCCCTTTGGGGCCATACACTTTGTGGCTGGACAGCGAGCAGGCATCCACCCCCAACTGGCGGATATCAATCGGGAGCTTGCCAAATGTCTGAACCATATCACTATGCAGGAAAATGCCTCGTGCTCTGAGTAGAGGAGACAGCTCTGCCAGCGGCTGCACAATTCCTGTCTCGGAATTGGCATGCTGAATGGATACTAAGCCTGTGTCCGGTTCAAGTGCATGTTCAAGAATTTCCTTCGTAATGATGCCTCTCGCATTCGGCTCAATGAGCGTCACCCGGTACCCTAACCGTTCCAGATAGGGAATGGCATTACGGATGGAGGCATGCTCCATTACCGTTGTGACAAGATGCTTTCTCCCCTCTGGCAACCCGTTGAGAATGGATTGAATCGTCAATAGATTCGACTCCGATCCTCCGCTCGTAAAATATATGCCTTCCTTAACTCCGCCTATCATACTTGCCAGCTTCTCTCGGCAGTATTCCAGCACATTTGCTGCACGGCCGCCTGTGTCATGCAGGCTGTGACTATTGCCGTATGCTTCGCGGCTTAATTCGGTTAGTAGGTGCAGCGCACGTTCATCCATAGGTGCAGCAGCGGCGTAATCCAAATATATCAACGGTGAAAGTCCCCTTTATATTCTTGTTATTTGTTACTCATCATGCAGTCACTTTTCCTATGTCTATCCAGGAATGAGTTGCCTTTATCAAAATCCTTGCTTGCAAAGTGACTGAGCTTATTGTAATGTTGTATCAGATTTACTGTCAATACAAGTGTAAAGACACATGTATATTATATGATTATTTGTTTGTAAAGTTCATGCACTTATTTTCGAAATAAAGAAGTGAAGAGATATGGAAAAGGGAGAACACTCCGTTATTGTTGTGGGTTCTGGAGTCGCGGCACTGTCGTTACTATCCTCGCTGCCTCCACATATACACGCAACTGTATTAACCAAGGGAACGGTGTCAGACAGCAACTCGATTCTGGCACAAGGGGGGATTGCTACCTCCTACTTGCCAGATGATACGATGCTTAGTCATATCGCAGATACACTTGAAGCCGGAGCGGGGCATAACGACCTGAACATGGTGCAGACGGTCATTCGGGAGGGCAAGGAGATTATGCTTGAGCTTGTAGAGGCTCAGTTTCCTTTTGACCGTGATCGCGATGGCAGGCTAATGCTTGGACGTGAAGGTGCTCATCGTGCGAATCGGATCTTTCATGCTGGCGGTGACGCCTCTGGCAGGATGCTGGTGGAGTATTTGCTGCAGCAGATCCCGAGTCATGTTCAAATCCGTGAATATGTTACTGTAATTGATCTTCTTGTGGAGAAAGGGCACTGCAATGGTGTTGTTCTCCGAAGCAAGGAAGGGCAGATCGAGACGCTTCATGCTGATCATGTCGTGTTAGCCACAGGAGGATGTGGCAGCCTGTATCGCCATCACAGCAATCATCAGATTGCAACCGGCGATGGGCTAATGCTGGCCTATCGTGCAGGAGCGCATCTAACGGATCTTGAATTCATGCAGTTTCATCCGACCCTGCTTGTGAAGGACGACCGCAGCTATGGACTAGTGTCGGAAGCGGTGCGCGGGGAAGGCGGTGTGTTAATTGACGAGTATGGCCGCCGGATTATGGAAGGCAGACATGAACTTAAGGATTTGGCTCCACGTGATGTCGTAGCTCGAGTGATTCATGAAGAGATGCGGCAAGGGCATGCGGTGTATATGGATATTCAAGCATGTCTAGAGTTTCGAAGTCGCTTCCCGAGTATTACGCGACTTTGTGAAGAAGCTGGTGTAGATCTGGAGAAGGGACGGATTCCAGTAGCCCCGGGCATGCACTTCCTCATGGGGGGCATTCAAGTTAATGAATGGGCAGAGAGCAGTATTCACGGATTATTTGCGATTGGGGAAGCCGGCTGCAACGGACTCCATGGAGCTAATCGTCTAGCAAGCAATTCATTGTTGGAAGCACTAGTTACAGGGCGCAGGGCGGCAATGCGAATTCGTGCGAGTGAACTCGGGAAACTGGGATCACGGGCCGACGAGGTAGAGGCAAACGTTGTCAGAGGAACCAGAGCGACTGGAGCATTCACGGGTGAAGCAGCAATTACTGGCGAAGTAGGCATGGCTAAAGAAGTCGAGGCTGAAATAGTTGATGGTAATGTGCAGCACTCCATTTCGATACAGGTTCCGCAGACGTCGCTTGCTGAGCTTCAGCGTAGAATGACGGCGGCAGCAGCAATTGAACGGAATCGGGAACAATTGCAGGGCATGAAGCAGTGGTTAATGGAGATGCCGACACAGGCCTTAAAAGTGCAAAAAATCACAAGGGAACAGTTGGAGCTTGCGAACTTGTGGCAGCTGGCACAACTTGTTACCGAGTCTGCTTTGCTGCGGGAGGAGAGCCGCGGGGCTCATTACCGGAGCGATTGTCCGAATCGTGATTATCAAAATTGGGGAAGTAGACAAATTGTCCATTCCCTGACAGGAATTCAAATTGTGCGTAACGAAAGGATTGTGCCATCATGGAACGTTTTCAGTTAAGACGACTGCTGGAATCCTTCTATGCGGAGGATATCGGAAGCGGGGATCAGACATCGTCATTTCTATTTGACGGCGAACAGTGCAAAGCGGTTATTAAAAGTAAGGCTGCTGGATTGCTTGCAGGGACGGATGTCATTACAGAGGGCTTTCGGCTGATGTCAGAGGGGATTCAGATTTCCTTGCAGAAGCGAGATGGGGACTCTCTATCTAAGGGAGAACCAATAGCAGTCTTACAGGGACCTGCGGGAGCAATGCTGACTGGAGAGCGCGTTGTCCTGAACTTGCTGCAGCGCATGTCTGCGATTGCGACTCAGACGCGACAAGCGATTCGGCTGCTCGATGACGAGCATACCCGAATTTGTGATACGCGCAAGACGATGCCGGGTCTGCGCATGCTCGACAAGTATGCGGTGCGTGTAGGCGGCGGCTATAATCATCGCTTCGGTCTATATGACGGCATTATGATCAAGGACAATCATATTGCGGCTTGCGGCTCGATCACAGAGGCGGTTAGACGAGCGCGATCTTATGCCGGCCACATGATTCGGATTGAGGTAGAGATTGAATCGGAGGCACAGCTGTTGGAGGCCATTGCCGCGCAGGCAGATGTCATTATGTTCGATAACCGCTCACCGGAAGAAGTGAAGCACTTCGCATCATTAACACCAGAAAGCATCATAACTGAGGCATCAGGCGGCATTACATTTAACACGCTTCACCAGTATCGGGGAACAGGTGTGGATTATATATCGCTCGGATTTTTGACTCATTCAGTACACAGTCTAGACATTAGCATGGATGTAGAACTTCGTTAAGGAACAGAGGAGGAGAGAGACGATGTCCATATTGGAAGTGATGAGAGGCGGCGAACATGGCATGATGCCTGAGCACTATAAGCGGCTGAGTGTGGTAGAGATGGAGCAGCGGGTGCGTGATATCAAGCAGCGGTTCGGCTCGAGATTGTTGATTCCCGGCCACCATTATCAGAAGGATGAGGTCATTCAGTTTGCCGACATTACAGGGGACTCGCTGCAGCTTGCTCAGCGAATTACAGATGCAGAGTTTATTGTCTTTTGTGGTGTTCACTTCATGGCAGAGACGGCTGACATGCTGTCATCTTCGAGTCAAGTCGTTGTGCTCCCAGATATGCGTGCTGGCTGTTCGATGGCGGATATGGCCAATATGCAGCAGACCGAGGTGGCGTGGGAACGTCTGCAGGCAGTGTATGGAGACACCATTATTCCGTTAACCTATGTCAATTCATCGGCTGAGATTAAAGCCTTCGTTGGCCGACATGGAGGCGCGACAGTAACTTCATCTAACGCGAAGGAAGTATTGGCATGGGCGTTCAAGCAGAAGGAACGAATCCTCTTCCTGCCGGATCAGCATCTAGGGCGGAATACGGCTTATGATCTGGGCATTCCGCTGCACGACATGGCGTTGTGGGATCCGGAGCTGAGGGAGCTGGTAACAGATCGTGAGGATGTGCAAGCCATTCAGGTTATCTTATGGAAGGGACATTGCTCTGTACATGAGAAATTTACAGAAGATAATATTCGCAGTGTTCGGGAACGGGATTCGGAGATTCACATTATCGTTCACCCTGAATGCTCGCGTGAAGTCGTAGCGTTATCGGATTATGCAGGATCCACGAAGTATATCATTGATACGATCAATGCCGCGGAACCCGGAACGAAGTGGGCCATTGGAACGGAAATGAATCTCGTGAACCGCATCATCCATACTCACCCGGATCAGCAGATTGAATCGCTCAATCCGAATATGTGCCCGTGCTTAACGATGAATCGGATCGACTTGCCTCATTTGCTCTGGTCATTGGAGCAGATTGACCAAGGCAAGCCGGTAGGCATCATTACGGTGCCAGAATCGATCAAGGTCGATGCTGTTAAGGCGCTGGATCGAATGCTGCAGATTTAGGTAAGAGCTATTAGAGGCGAGCGCATTATTAGGAGATAACTATATATTGCTGATTGAGAGCCGCAGGTGCATAGAGCATGTACACGCTATTTTCCATTATACCCAGCAATGGTTTCACAGTATCGACACCAATATACTATAGGGGGGTATGGTATACTGTGTGTGAATACGAATCAAACACCATGCGTAAGGGAGAGGTCTTGGATGGAAATCGCAATCATGCTATACGATGGAATCACAGCCTTAGACGCAATTGGGCCCTATGAAGTATTTGCGGCTACAATGAAATGCAACGTGAAGTTTGTCGCCAAAGAAAAAGGGTTGATTAAATTAGATTCGAAAATGGGCTATATGCATGCCGATTACAGCTTTTCGGAGATTACTTCAGCTGATATTCTTGTCGTTCCTGGCTGCAGCCCACCAAACTATAAAGCTCCGATGAATGATGAAGCGACGTTGAATTGGATACGCCAATTGCATGAGACCACAACTTGGACGACATCGGTGTGCAACGGTTCTTTGATTTTGAGTGCTGCTGGCTTGTTGAATGGTGCCAAGGCGACAAGTCATTGGGGATCCTTCGAACTGCTTCGTTCGCTTGGAGCCATTCCAACAGATGAGAGAGTGGTTCGTCATGGCAAAATCGTCACAGCGGCCGGCATCTCTTCCGGTATCGACATGGCACTCCAAGTGGTAGCCTGGGAAATGGGTGAAGAGATGAGCAAAGGAGTGCAGTTGATTTTGGAATATGATCCTCAGCCTCCGTTTGATGCTGGTTCGCCCCATAAAGCGCCGGCGCCATTGGTAGAACAGATACGAGGAATGCTTCAACAGTTTTCACAGAAGGAACCGAATTTATAAATTGCAATACGTCTATCAGGTCTGGATACAGACTGACGAGGATTAGAACAGAGAGATATATCAGCAGCTGAAAATAGAAAGCAGCAGTCTAGGACTTTATTCGGGTGCTAGACTGCTGCTTTTTCATTTCCTAGACGACCTACATTACATTACTTCAGCAACGCAAGCGTCGCTCTGATCGCATTATCAATAAATGATTGCTGTGGACGAGACTTCAACATAACAGTCAGTCCAATTAGCGAGATGATGAGCGCTTGTGACAAAGCCTTCGCTTCTATATGGGCATCGAGCTCGCCTGATTGAATCCCGCGTTCTATCGTTTCTTGAAAAATGACAGACAAGTACATTTGATGTTCTCTTGTTAGAATTTCGAATTTCTCATCATGAGGCGCAAGTTCGACCATGGTATTAATGCAAAAACAACCCCGACTGCAATCACCTGCGTATTCCTCAGCAACCACATCTGCAAAAAACGCAGCAAATGCTTCTTTGACAGAAGAGTGGCTTTGAAGCTTGTCGCGTGTCTCAGAAGCCCGGGACATCATGTATTTGCGCAGCGCAGTTTCGAACAATTCTTTTTTGTCTCCAAAGGCAGCGTATATGCTAGGGCGCTGAATACCCATTCTGGAGGTTAGATCGCTTAACGAGGTAGCCTCATATCCCTTCTCCCAAAATAGCTGCATGGCCGCATCTAATACTTTACCTTCGTCAAATTCACGAGTTCTTGCCACAATACATACCTCTCTTTTTACGTACTGACCAGTATGCTATTATTTTACGATTTGCTGTTCTTTTTGTCAAATATAGGTCGGACTATCCTAATTGAGAGAGGATGGACATTTCAACAAACGCTAATGAATTCAAATATACTTGTTGACAATAGGAGTTGGCGTGAGCTATATTAACTGGGAATTATAACATACCGATCGGTAAAGTATGATAATCACTAAGTTAAGCGAATGGAGGTAAGTGTGTCCAACATGGAGGAGGTTCTAGAAAAGGCAGAGATTCATGCCCATGCCAAGGGGAATTCCGCAACACAGCTTACGTCTGATTCTGATCAGCACACGGCGATGTCTCGTTATGTGATCCTGCTGTTTGCGGCTGCTTGCGGCATGTCTGTCGCCAATATCTACTTCGCCCAGCCACTGCTCGATCAGCTGTCGGTTGAGTTTGGTATTGAGCATTCGATTATTGGCATCGTTATTACGATCACTCAGATCTTTTATGGGCTGGGATTGCTTCTGCTGGTACCGCTTGGGGATTTGTTGAACCAACGTCGGTTAATTATTGGACAGATGCTATTGTCCATGATTGCTCTCGTTATCGTGGGAACGGCTCCTACCAGCACCGTTCTATTTGTTGGCATGGCATTGGTGGGGCTGCTTGCCGTAGTGACGCAGACGCTTGTGGCGCTTGCGGCAACGATGGCTGCTCCCGCTGAACGAGGACGCGTCGTTGGCATGGTCACAAGCGGAATTGTCATCGGCATTCTGCTTGCAAGGTCCATTGCTGGTATTGTAACGGATCTTGCAGGTTGGCGTGCCGTATATCTAGTCTCCGCCACGCTGCTGCTATTTATCGTTTGTATGTTTGCTAGAGTGCTGCCCCATATTGAGCGTGAAGTCATATCACTGTCCTATCCTCAGCTGCTCGGATCCGTGATTACGTTGTTTGTACAAGAACGGATGCTGCGTATCCGCTCTGTCCTGGCGCTGCTGATTTTTGCTGATTTCAGCATTTTGTGGACTTCACTCGTACTGCCGCTTAGTGCGCCGCCGCTATCGCTTTCACACAGTGCTATCGGGGCGTTTGGACTAGCGGGTGTTGCCGGAGCGTTAGCGGCAGCACGAGCGGGGAAGCTGGCTGATCGAGGCTATGGACAGAGAACGACTGGCTTTTCTCTGGTTCTACTGCTGCTCTCATGGTTGTTCATCCGCTATACGGAGCAGTCCTTATTCGCATTAATGATTGGCATAGTTCTGCTGGACTTGGCGGTGCAAGCCGTACACGTCACGAATCAGACGATGATCCTTCCTTTGCGCGCGGAGGCGCGCAGTCGACTAACTGCCGGATACATGGTGTTTTATTCGATCGGCAGCGCAAGCGGCTCAATTGCTTCAACCCATGTCTATGCACATTATGGCTGGGGCGGCGTATGCTTGCTTGGAGCCTCAGTCAGTGCAGCAGCTCTCCTTTTTTGGGCAATGACCAGACGCGTTGGGGCTGCTGCATGAAGGTAAGCTGCAGTCCTATAATCTTCAGACTCAGCATCATGAATCGGGTTGCTTATCACCTCACTCAATCGCGAGGACTATGCGGCATCTTCACTTGCAATTGTGTTGGCAGCGGCTGCATCACAGATGTTGGATGTGATGGCAAGGGCGCTTAATCCCTACGTCTGTGAATGCACCATACTTGACAGAAATGAATACACATGTAATAGTAGATGAAATGGATATATTTGCCTATCTAATTCAAATGAAAGGGCGATGCATAGTGATGCGCGTTCATCATTGTTACTGGGATGAGCAATTTCATAGGTCGGCCCTTTTGAACAAGAGGCTGTGTGGAAGCTAACAACTTCCGCACAGCCTCTTTCTTTTGGTAAAGCAAGAAAGGAGAGGGATGGTTGTGGCAGTTAAACATTTGCATCAAGAAGAGCATACGGGGCCAATCACGCTGGACGGAGGACAATTGACACTAGGTCAACTGGCTACGATTGCCTATGATTACGCCCCAGTTGTTCTCGCATCAGACGCTGTGCAGCGCGTCACGCGATGCCGTGAGATGGTCGAGGAATTCGTGGATGCGAATAAAGTGGTATATGGGGTGACCACCGGATTCGGCAAGTTCAGCGATGTCATGATTTCACCAGAGGATTCGGCAGAATTGCAAGCCAACTTAATTCGGAGCCATGCCTGTGCCGTTGGTTCTTCCTTGCCAGAGGCAGCGGTGCGCACGATCATGCTGCTGCGGGCGAACGCCCTCGCAAAGGGCTTCTCCGGCATTCGTCTGGAAACGCTTCAATTGCTTATTGACTGTCTGAATCGGGGCGTTCATCCGGTGATCCCTGAGCAGGGATCGCTTGGCGCGAGCGGAGATTTGGCCCCATTGTCGCACTTGGCGCTGGTTCTAATGGGTGAAGGGGAAGCTGTCTATCATGGAACGCGCTTGTCCGGTCATGATGCATTGGCATCGGCAGGTCTGAAGCCCGTACAGCTGCAGGCCAAGGAAGGGCTGTCGCTAATCAATGGCACACAGATTATGACAGCAATCGGTGCACTGACTTATGTGCATGCACTACGGCTTGCCAAGACGGCGGATGCGATCGCAGCTCTGACGGTGGAGTGCTTGCATGGGATTACGGATGCGTTCGCGGATGAGCTTCAGCGCGTCCGGCCGTATCCAGAGCAGATTGGCGTCGCTGCCAATCTGAGAACACTGCTGAGCGGCAGCCGGTTGACGACGAAGCAAGGCGATATTCGTGTGCAGGATGCCTATTCCCTGCGCTGCTTGCCTCAGGTTCATGGCGCATCACGACAGGTACTTGCTTATGTAGAGGATAAGTTGAATGTGGAGATGAATGCAGCGACCGATAATCCGCTCTTGTTTTTGGAACAGGGCACAGTCATCTCGGGCGGGAATTTTCATGGACAGCCGATGGCGTTTGCGATGGATTTCTTGAAAATTGGGATGAGCGAGCTGGCCAACATCGCGGAGCGGCGCACGGAGCGGCTTGTCAATCCAGCATTGTCTGGTGGGCTGCCTGCTTTCCTTAGCCATCAGCCGGGTATGGCGTCTGGCATGATGATTCCGCAGTACGTGAGCGCATCGCTCGTCTCGGAGAACAAAGTGTTGGCTCATCCGGCGAGCGTCGACTCGATCCCTTCCTCCGCCAATCAGGAGGATCATGTATCGATGGGGACGACGGCTGCCCGCCATGCGGCACAAGTGGTAGACAATGTGTCCAAGGTGCTGGCCATTGAGCTGATCTGCGCGGCAGAAGCCGCCGAGTTCCGAGGCGCAGAGAAGCTGGCTCCTTCGACGCGTGCACTCTTCGACTTAGTGCGCAAGCTTGTACCGCCAGTAACGACGGATCGCTCTCTAAGCAAGGAGATTGAAGAAGTAGCATCTGCGCTTAGCAGAGGGGAGTTCCTTCATGCCGTAGAGGAAGTAGCAGGCCGATTATATTAAGTCGACTTCAAGAAGAGTACATCATGTTTCATATGAAAAGGAGGCGTAACAAGATGAATCAGGTAAAGAGAAGCATTCGTGCACCGCGCGGTAACGAAATAACATGCAAGGGGTGGGTTCAGGAAGCAGCCATGCGCATGCTGATGAACAATTTGGATCCAGAAGTGGCGGAACGACCGGAAGACTTGGTGGTCTATGGCGGGATTGGCAAGGCGGCACGCAACTGGCCTTCCTACGAGGCCATTGTCCGTGAACTGCAGCGGCTGGAGAGCGATGAGACGCTGCTTATTCAATCCGGCAAGCCGGTCGGTGTATTCCGCACACATGAGCGGGCACCCCGCGTACTCTTGTCGAACTCTGTGCTCGTACCGAATTGGGCGAACTGGGATCACTTCCGCGAGCTCGAACGCAAAGGGCTGATGATGTATGGTCAGATGACTGCGGGAAGCTGGATTTATATTGGGACGCAAGGCATTCTCCAAGGCACATATGAAACGTTCGCGGAAGCTGCCCGCCAGCATGCGGGAGGAACGCTTCGCGGCACGCTTACATTAACGGCTGGTCTTGGCGGCATGGGTGGTGCCCAGCCTCTTGCTGTGACGATGAATGATGGCGTCGTGATTGCAGTCGAGGCAGATCGTTCTCGGATTGAACGCCGCATTGAAACGCGTTACTGTGATGTATTGGCCGAGACCCTGGATGAAGCATTGGAACTCGCAATTCAAGCAATCAATGAGCAGAGGCCGTTATCGATCGGATTGCTTGGCAATGCGGCCGAGCTATTCCCTGAATTTGTACGCCGCGGCATCAAGCCCGACTTCGTAACCGACCAGACTTCTGCTCATGATCCGCTCAACGGTTACATCCCAGCTGGTTACAGCTTGGAGGATGCTGCTGCTCTTCGCGTCCGTGATCCGAAGCATTATATCGAGCTGGCGAAGGCCAGTATGGCGGTTCACGTGCAGGCGATGCTGGACTTGCAGAAGCTCGGGTCTGTTGTGTTTGATTACGGCAACAATATTCGCCAAGTGGCATTCGATCAAGGTGTGCAAGACGCGTTCGCATTTCCAGGCTTTGTTCCGGCTTATATTCGTCCGCTCTTCTGCGAGGGCAAAGGGCCGTTCCGCTGGGCCGCCTTATCGGGCGATCCAGAAGATATTCGCAAGACAGATGAACTCGTATTGAAGCTGTTCCCGGATAATGATCATTTGCGCCGCTGGATTGCGATGGCCCAAGAGAGGGTGTCCTTCCAAGGCCTGCCGGCCCGTATTTGCTGGCTCGGATATGGAGATCGCGCCAAGTTCGGCTTGGCGATTAATGAGATGGTGAAGTCAGGCGAGCTTAGCGCTCCGATTGTTATTGGCCGCGATCATCTCGACTGCGGCTCCGTTGCTTCCCCGAACCGCGAGACGGAGGGGATGAAGGACGGCTCTGACGCTGTAGGAGACTGGGCAATCTTGAATGCACTTATTAATACATCGGCAGGGGCCTCTTGGGTATCCGTCCATCATGGCGGCGGCGTTGGCATGGGATATTCCTTGCACGCCGGTATGGTCGTCGTTGCCGACGGCACGGATGAAGCTGCGGAACGGCTGCGCTGCGTCTTGACGACCGATCCAGGGATGGGGGTCATCCGCCACGTAGACGCAGGATATGACGAAGCGGTTGCAACCGCGGAGCAGCATGGAATCTGTATTCCAATGCGCAGCAGTCATGACAGCACGGGAAATTGCCGATAGTAGTGGATTAAAAGTTGCTGACTGCGAGTTGACGACTGAAATTTTCTAACTACTAACTGCGAATAAATAAACTACTAACTACTTGCTCACTAAAGGTACTAACGGCGAAGTACCAACGGAATATTTCCTAACCTTAATACACAGCGAGGGAGGTTGCTTTCATTGGAACAGATTGATTTGCTTCTAACAGGTATCGGATGTTTATACACCCCCGAAGGTAATGGACCCAGATATGGGGAAGAGATGGGGCGAATTCAGGAAATTGCGAATGCAGCAGTCGCCATTGATAAGGGAAAGATCGTATTGGTCGGACATAAGGATGAAGTGATGGCTGCCTTGGCAGGAGCAGCTATTCGCGAGACGATTGATGTCGGAGGCCGCATCGTGACGCCTGGGTTAGTCGATCCGCATACGCATCTCGTTCATGGCGGCTCCCGTGAGCACGAGCTAGCGATGAAGCGCTCAGGAGTGCCCTACCTTGATATTCTGGCGAAGGGCGGCGGAATTCTAAGCACGGTCAAATCGACTCGGCAATGGAGCGAGCAAGAACTGTACGACAAGGCTTATCGAAGCCTGAATGAAATGCTGCTTCAGGGGGTGACCACGATCGAGGCGAAGAGCGGCTATGGCCTGAACTTGGAGACAGAACTGAAGCAGTTGCGCGTCTCGCGTCGACTTCATGATACGCATCCGGTGGACATTGCCTCTACCTTTATGGGAGCACACGCTGTACCGGAAGAGTATAAGGGGCGGACAGAGGAATTCGTGGCCGTAATCATTGAGGAAATGCTCCCGGCCATTGCAGCAGAAGGATTAGCGGAATTTTGCGACATCTTTTGCGAAGAAGGCGTATTTGACGTGGAGCAATCCCGTGTTATCTTGATGGAGGGCAGACACCATGGACTTATTCCGAAAATCCATGCAGATGAAATTGTTGCACTAGGCGGCTCTGAACTGGCGCAAGAGGTGGGAGCGATCTCAGCTGAGCATCTGGTAATGACAACCGATCAAGGATTAGCTAGTCTGGCCGCAGGGAAGGTTGTTCCGGTTCTGCTTCCGGGAACGACCTTCAACCTTGGTCTATCCCAGCATGCCCGCGCCCGCGATATGATCGACAAGTTCCGGCTGCCTGTCGCTCTCTCGACCGACTACAATCCGGGATCATGCCCGACGGAATCGATCCAGCTCATCATCATGCTGGCATCCTTGAATTTGAAAATGCAGCCTGAAGAGATTCTGACAGCATGCACGTTGAATGCAGCTGCTGCGATCGGACGTGCAGCAGACATCGGCTCTATCGAAGTCGGCAAGCGGGCAGACTTGACCATCTTCGATGCTCCTAATCTAGCCTACTTGCCGTATCATTTCGGCATCAATCATACATTCGGCGTCATCAAGAACGGCATGCAGGTTGTATGGAACCGTGCCTTAACGGCACAAGCGTAAGATTTTCTTGTAAAGAATCGACAGTTATCATACGACCTAATCTGGGGGTGTCCCAAAAGTCTAAAAAGATTTGGGACGCCCCCTTGTTTTCAAATATGTAAAACAAAAAGAAACCGTTCTTTAGTAAAATGGAAGTACCACCCACCATTTACGAAAGGAACGGTTT
>NZ_JAVYAA010000013.1:0-62807 GCF_032337355.1 Paenibacillus suaedae | reverse complement strand
GATCAAACTCTCCGTTAAAGTTAAGTTTGAACTGCTCATATCTTTTGACGAGGTATTGCTACCTCATTCACAAACGTTGCTCGTTGTTCAGTTTTCAAAGAACAATCTTCAATCCAGCGCTTCGGCTTATTGCCTCTTTCGCTTTCGTTCACCGCGTCTCTCAGCGGCGACTCATATAATATATCACGCCCGCCAACAGTACGCAACAGGTAAAAAATTACTATTTTGATTTTATACTATCTTTCCCTTTGAAGTAAGCATAAAACCGCTCTACAAAAGACTTTGTCGTAATTCATATATCGATTGGCCTTACTTATAACTACCCCATTCGCCCACAGCTAAAGGCTATATTCATGATTGTACACAATAATAGCAGCAGCTATCTGCATGCCACTAAACCACAAGCAATATCCATCTTATCATCTTCATTTATTCGAGCATACATGTTTTTTTATTTTCCACATTCAGGCAGGCACCCGAATTCCTTAGCAGTATCCCCTGACATTTCTACACATATCATCACTACACCTGATGACGATTCATCCTCATATGAGTCCCCGTAATAGAAATGAAGCCAATGATCCATAACCTATTTACTTTCTTTCTAATGGAGATAGCAGTGACCCCGAACGAATTAAAAAAGGATCGAACCTAGGTCTAAATCTAGGTTCGATCCTTACTATTGTACATTTATCTTAGTTGCTGCGCTCACGCATGTGAGGGAACAACAGTACGTCACGAATAGACGGCGCATTCGTAAGCAGCATAACGAGGCGATCTACACCGATGCCAAGTCCACCTGTTGGCGGCATGCCGTATTCCAATGCACGAATGAAGTCATCGTCCATTTCATGTGCTTCATCGTTACCATGCTCACGCTCTTCCAATTGCGCCTCAAAGCGTTGACGCTGATCGATTGGATCATTAAGCTCTGAGAATGCATTCGCATGTTCGCGAGCAACGATGAACAACTCGAAGCGATCTGTGAAGCGCGGATCCTTGTCGTTCTTCTTCGCAAGCGGAGAAATTTCAACCGGATGGCCCGTAACGAATGTTGGCTGAATCAACGTTTCTTCTACGAATTCTTCGAAGAATGCATTCAGAATATGACCGAATGTATGGTGCGGCTCCACCTTCACATTATGTTCCTTCGCAACACGATGCGCCTCTTCGTCTGTCATCTGTGCGGAGAAATCAACACCTGTCACTTCTTTAACTGCATCCACCATCGTTACACGGCGCCATTGCGGCGTCAGATCAACTTCGTGGTTCTGATACTGAATCTTCGTTGTCCCCAACACTTCTTGTGCAATATGCGCAACCAGATTTTCCGTCAGGTTCATGATATCGTTGTAATCTGCATATGCCTCATACAATTCAATCATTGTGAATTCCGGATTGTGACGTGTTGAAATCCCTTCGTTGCGATATACGCGGCCTATTTCGTACACTTTCTCTAATCCGCCCACGATCAAGCGCTTCAAGTGGAGCTCAATCGCAATACGCATGTAGAGTGTCATGTCGAGTGCATTATGATGCGTGATGAACGGACGTGCTGCCGCACCACCAGCGATTGCATGGAGTGTTGGTGTCTCCACTTCCAAGTATCCATGGGAATCCAAATAGCGACGCATCGATTGAATAATACGCGAGCGAGTGACGAACGTCTGCTGAACATCCGGGTTCATAATCAAGTCAACATAGCGCTGACGGTAACGCATTTCTACGTCCTTCAGGCCATGGTATTTCTCTGGAAGCGGCAAGAGCGACTTCGACAAAATCTCAAGCTCCAGCACTTTAATGGACAATTCACCTGTCTTCGTCTTGAATACCGTACCACGAACACCAATGATGTCACCTAGGTCAAGCAGGCTGTAAGCTTCAAATTTTTTCTCATCGATTGTATCTTGACGAACATAAATTTGAATACGGCCGGACAAGTCCTGGATGTGCGCGAAGCTAGCTTTACCCATGCCGCGCTTAGCCATGATACGTCCTGCAAGGCTAACCTCTACACCTGCTTCTTGGAGCTCATCCTTCTCCATCCCGTCATACTTATCGAGCACTTCTTTGGCAGTTGCTGTACGCTCATATTTTGTTCCGAACGGATCTACGCCCAGCTTGCGAAGCTCGTCCAATTTGTTGCGGCGAATTTGCAGCAATTCACTTAATTCCGTTTCTTGATTGACGACGTCCGTCATTACACTCCACTCCTTGTATAATTAAATCGAAATATTCCATGATGTATGATAAATGCTTGGGAACGGCACTTATTCTTTCACGTTCTTTCATTTCTTTTCATGAAAAAAAGGGGACAATGTCCTCACACCGCCGATTGGTGAAAAAAGCTTCCATGTATGGAAGCTTTCATCCCAACTTCTCACGCTTGACGCCACAAGCTGCTTAGCCGCAGCTCAATTAGCGCTTAATCTCGAGAATTTTGTATTGAATCACGCCTGCAGGAACGTTCACGTCCACAGTTGTGCCCTTTTGCTTGCCCAAAATTGCCTTGCCTACCGGGCTTTCATTCGAAATCCGGTTCTTCAATGGATCGGATTCAGCAGTACCGACAATTGTATATTCCATCTTGTCGCCGAATTCCAAATCCTCAACGATTACCGTCGAACCAATGCTTACAAGATCTGTGTCAATGTCATCGTTGTTAATGATCCGTGCGTTGCGAAGCATTTTTTCCAATGTAATGATACGACCTTCAATGAATGCTTGTTCATTCTTCGCATCTTCATATTCGGAGTTCTCGCTGATGTCGCCGTAGCCGATCGCTACTTTAATCCGCTCTGCCACTTCACGACGTTTAACGGATTTGAGGTTTTCAAGCTCATCCTCCAGCTTCTTCAGACCGTCCTGGGTCAGAATGACTTCTTTATCGCTCATCTTACCGATTCTCCTGTCATGATATATTTCGCATCCAGCCTCAGGGCTGCTAACAACGATCGATGCGAATGCAGCCGATGCGAATGCTATAGTTCATCATATGGCTTGATTGCCACATCATGACTCCACAACTTGGTCGTTCTTTGTCATACATAGTCGTGTAATATACACCAAGCCCGAGGCCAATTTTCTATTGTTGAATTATATGGGATGGATTTGCAAAAGTCAATGAGACCGCACATGCCCTTGAAAACGCTTCGATCCCCTGAACATGCGCCCGTAACAGCCTCTATTGCAGCAATTACTGAACCGTTGATTCAGCCTCTTGCTTCTCATTCACTTGACGTACATACTCCTCCAGCATGCGGGCAACCTCATCACGGCGTGTCTCTTCCATGATGGCATCCTTCACACGCGCGGCAGAAGGCAATCCCTTCAAGTACCATGCCAGATGCTTACGCATCTCCTTCACCGCAACCTGCTCCCCCTTAAGTGCAATAAGGCGATCCATATGAACAAGCGCAATACGAACTTTCTCTTCTGCCGACGGATCTGGGAGCAGCTCTCCTGTCGTCAAATATTCAATCGTGCGATACAGCATCCACGGATTGCCGAGTGCACCGCGTCCAATCATGACGCCGTCGCATCCCGTCTCTTCCAGCATACGCTTCGCGTCTTCTGGAGTGAACACATCCCCGTTGCCGATAACCGGAATCGAGACATTTTCCTTAACTTGGCGAATATAGCTCCAGTCCGCTTGACCCGTATACAGCTGCTCGCGTGTGCGCCCATGTACACTGACCGCTTGACCACCAGCACGCTCAACAGCTTTGGCATTCTCCACTACATAAATGTGATCGTGATCCCAGCCGATTCGCATCTTCACCGTAACCGGTTTATCAACAGCATCAACAACGGCCGACACCATCTCATAGATCTTCTCCGGGTTAAGGAGCCAGCGAGCGCCTGCATCGCATTTTGTTACCTTCGGTACAGGGCAACCCATATTGATATCAATAATATCGGCATTTGAATCTTTATCGACAATTTTGGCAGCTTCGACAAGCGATTTGCGATCCCCGCCAAAAATCTGCAGACTAAGCGGCTTCTCCCGATCGTCTACATACAGCATCTCACGAGTACGCTCATTGCCGTGAACAAGCGCCTTGTCACTAACCATTTCTGCGCATACGAGTCCGCATCCGAATTCCTTCGCAATGAGGCGGAAGGCAGGGTTGCACACCCCAGCCATGGGCGCAAGCACGACTTGGTTTTTCATTTCTATATTTGCAATTTTCAGCATTGCTCGCACTCCTTTCAACTCTATCCCTATCCATATGGCTGATATGCCACACGGTTATCTATACAAAACAGGATTACCAATGTTCCATTTTACCGAAAGGAACCTGGTGATGCCAGTTCATCATGTGAAATATTTAATTGCTTGCATATTTCTTTCATTATCTGATCATCAATCTGCCGATTTCCCCGCTCGATTTCACCAAGCACGGATACTGAGATGCGCACGCGTTCAGACAGCTGCTGCTGCGTCAATCCTCGAAGCTTGCGGAAAGCTCGGATTCGCTTGGCCACTTGCAAGGACTCCACTTCCGAATACCTTCCTTCCCATCCAGTGTTCCCAAGGCATGATGAACGAATGCGTGCAATTCGACAGCCGACTCCGGAACAATATCAGCAAGCGGCACGAGTACGAACAGCCGCTCTCCCATACGAGGATGCGGCAATGTAAGCAGGTCTGTATTCCATGAAGTATCGCCCATCCATAGCAAATCCAAATCAATGACGCGCGGGCCCCAGCGAATATCCCGCACTCGCCCCATTTGCTTCTCAATCGCAAGCATCGCCATCAGCAGTTCATCAGGCTGCAACGTTGTCCGAACACAAGCTGTCATGTTTAGAAAGGCAGGCTGATCCTCATATCCAACCGGATCTGTCTCGTAAATCGCAGAACATCGCACAACTTGAATCTGCTCCTGAGCTTGAAGATGTGTCAACGCATCATACAAGGCCCGCTCCCGCTCACCAATATTTGCACCTAGTGCAATATAAGCAGTCTGCTCTCCAGTATGTGTCACTGGATTGTAATCCATTCCTGCTTTCTCAAGCTCGCTACCGGAGAAATCCGTCTTCATTCCATCCATCTGCTATGCCCCGCTCCCGCTTGAACTCGATTCCGCCCGTACTCTCGTCATCTCAATCGTTACGCCTTGGAAATGTATATCGAACGGCGGGTTCGGCTTCGTTACGCGTACTGTTGCTTCTGAAATCAATGCATATTGCTCGAATAGGACGGCTGCAATACGTTCTGTCAATGCTTCGACAAGCTGATAGGACTCTTCTTCAACAATCTGCTTCACTGTATTATAGATTTCGGCATAATTGATCGAATGCTCAAGCTGATCAGATTCGCCAGCCGTGCGCAGATCTATTTGCAAGTCAAGATCGACAATCCAGCGCTGACCCAATCTCCGTTCCTCTTCGAATACACCATGCCGCCCGAACAATTCAATCCGATGCAACTGCATACGGTCAGGTTTCGATACTTTCGTATTCACCATGAATATACTCCCCTTCTATGACAAAATAGGGTAATGTCACACCATTACTTCTCTGCGGCTCCATTTCGTCCTCTTGGATATAGCATAGCATCACACATCCGAACGGTCTGAACGATTTCCGATACATCGTGTACCCGCACAATTTGGCAGCCTTGGGCTACTCCCAACACAACCGTAGCTGCCGTCCCTTGAATAAGAGCATCCACAGGAAGCTGCAGTGTCTCACGGATGAACCGCTTGCGTGAAGTTCCCAGCAATACTGGGTACCCAAGCTCAACAAGCTCATCCAAATGATGCATGAGTTCCAAGTTATCCTCGTAGTCCTTGGCAAAACCAATCCCCGGATCCAGCCAAATATTTCGTTCTTCGACACCCGCTACCTTGGCAATCGCCACACTCTCCAGCAAATCCCGCTTCACATCATCCACATACTGCTCATAATTCCGTTCAGTACGGTTATGCATTAGAATGATGGGACAGTCATAAGAAGCTGCGACACGTGCCATCTCCGGCTCCCGCTTGCAGCCCCAAATATCATTCAAAATATGAGCTCCCGCTTCTAACGCTTGTCTACCGACTTCCGCCTTGTACGTATCGATGGACAATGGGATATGAGGCATTGCCTCATGAAGCGCCTCTATAACGGGAATAACGCGGCGCAGCTCCTCTGCTTCTCCGACCGGTTCATGGCCAGGGCGTGTTGACTCTCCGCCTATATCGATAATGTCTACGCCTTGCGCGACCATTTCCTTGGCATGCTCGATTGCACGATCGATGCGATCATAACATCCTCCATCGGAGAAGGAGTCCGGCGTAACATTCAATATCCCTTGCACCAAGGTACGGTCGCCCAGTATTAATTCTGCTTGATTCCATTTATACGTGTGCTTCCAAAATGTTGGCTGCAACATATACGCATCCCCCTCCCTGCCATCGTAGCCGATCCAACTTAAAATTCCTTATACCGTCATCACCGGGCATAACGGAACTTACTATTCGCAAGTTTCATGCACTCTCTAAATCAATCTCGTTAACCTACATCCTGTGAACTGTAGAGGTGCGATACAGATTCAGCAGCTCGCGCGTACAAGCACCTATCCGTCCGTTGCCCACCTGTCTCTTCTCACCTTCTGCATCGACAAGAGTCGTCACCGGTACAAGTTCCTGAATGGAGGTTGTCAGGAATACTTCATCTGCCTTCCATAGCTGTCCCCAACCATACTTACCTTCCTCAACATGCATACCTGCCTGGCCCGCTAGCTCCATGACCCACTGCCTTGTAATACCAGGCAGAATGCCGGTCGATACATCTGGTGTGTACAGACGACCATCCTGAACAAAAAACACATTGCTCACGATGCCTTCGGATACATGTCCATTGCAATCCAACATGAGCCCCTCAGCTCCTAATGCGGATGAATCCATTTGTGATAACTCCCGCTTTGCAACGATATTATTCATGTATTGTCCTGACTTAAAGCGCACGTCTGTCTCGGGCCCGCTCCGCCGTGTACGAAGCAGTTGCAATGGCTTGCCGCATTCATACAGTTCTTCCTGCAAGGCAGGCAGCGACTTCACAAGCACTAACACATTCGGTTGCGTATACGCTTCCTGTGGCAGGCCAAAACCATTCTCGCCCGCACTTACGGTGTAACGAATATATGCCTCCATCAGGCCGTTCGCATCCACCACTTCTCGAATATGACGTTCAACCTGCCCCATATCCACTACATAGTCGATACCAAGCAATCTGCAAGCCGATGTCAACCGCTCCATATGCCGCTCCAACAAGAAGGGCTTCCCTCCGTAGGTGCGCATCGTTTCAAACAAGGTCATGCCGTATAAAAAGCCGTGGTCCATGACAGAAACCGCGGCTTGATCAACAGGTACTACCTTCCCATTCCAACCGATAACATCCATTATACGCTCGCCTTCGACTTTAAAAAGTTGCGCAGCATCTGATGCCCGTGATCCGTAATGATCGACTCCGGGTGGAATTGGACACCTTCAATCGGATATTCTCTATGCCGAAGCCCCATAATTTCGCCTTCTTCCGTAGAAGCCGTAATCTCGAGACATTCTGGCAGCGACTCCCGCTCCACCAATAAGGAATGATAGCGAGTTGCTGTAAACGGGCTTGGCAGCTCTTCAAACACCGACTGTCCCTCATGATAGATTGGGGATGTCTTCCCGTGCATCAATCGCTGTGCACGGACAACCTTCCCGCCGAATGCCTGTCCAATTGCCTGATGACCTAAGCATACACCGAAGATAGGGATCTTGCCCTTGAAATGTGCAATGACATCAAGTGTTATTCCTGCTTCGTTCGGTGTGCACGGCCCAGGTGACAGCAGCAGATGATCCGGTTGCAGCTTCTCAATGCCTTCAATGTCGATTTCGTCATTGCGGTATACTTCCACCTGCTCCCCAAGCTCCCCTAAATATTGAACCAAGTTATACGTAAAAGAATCATAATTGTCGATAACAAGTATCATGCTAAGCTCATCCTCTCTCGGCCATGCCTGGCGGCATGCCTTACCTAATCTAGTCTCCCCGCTCCATCATGTCGCGTTCGCTCAACTGTACTGCCTTCCACAAAGCCTTCGCCTTGTTCCAGCTCTCCTTATATTCACGCGCTGGATCGGAATCAATAACAATGCCCGCTCCCGCCTGAATATGGCCTACACCATCCTTCACGGTCATGGTGCGGATAATTATATTAAATTCCATGTCGCCATTATAGTCAATCCAGCCGAATGATCCCGTATACGGCCCTCTTCGTACTGGCTCCAATTCTTCGATGATTTCCATCGTTCTCACTTTCGGAGCTCCTGTAATCGTCCCTCCAGGGAATGTCGCTCGCAGCACGTCGAAGGCGTCTTTGCCGGCCGCCAGCTTCCCTTTCACCTCAGAAACCAAATGCATAACATGCGAGTAATATTCAATTGTCATTAACTCATCCACCCGCACGGAGCCGTATTCCGATATGCGTCCAACATCATTGCGCTCTAGATCAACGAGCATAATATGCTCGGCCCGCTCCTTCTCATTCGTACGCAGCTCTTCTGCCATGCGGGCATCCTCTTCCGGGGTATGCCCTCTCCGTCTCGTGCCTGCAATCGGACGAGTGCTCACTTCCCCATCCTTCAGGCCAACCAGAAGCTCGGGGGAACAAGAAACAAGCTGGAAGTCAGGGAAACGAAGCAGTCCCATGTATGGAGATGGGTTAAGCACCCTCAACCATTCATAGAGCCGTTCCGGAGTTTCACGCAGCGCACGCATCTGTCTCATGGACAGGTTTACTTGAAAGACATCACCTTGACCAATATATTGCTGAATCTGCCGTACAGCCTCCTCAAAATCCTCCTTCGGAAATGCCGTCTGTACACCTTCCAGCACATCCACATCGAGAAGATTGCCTTCCTCCAGACAGCGGCGACGAAGCTCAGCGGCCTGCTTCGCCTCATCTGTACGGCAAGATTCCCACCAGACATCCCAGCGCTTCTTCAACTTATCTGCACGCTGGTGAGCAAGCTCATAGTGGTTAGATACCCATTCCTCATATATGGATTCAGCGGTCTGACTGGAGGACTCATCCTCCTTCATTTGGCGCTTGTACGCCGGTGATGCGCATGGATCAACCTCCGTCATGACCGCACAGTATAGCGCTTGTTCCTCATGATCGACAATCCATAGCTCATTCATTTGCATAAACACATAATCGGGAAGATCCAAATCATCCGCCGCCAATTCGGGGAGCCGCTCAATGGATCTAGCAATGTCATAGCTTATATAGCCAACACATCCCCCAGTGAACTTCGGAAGCCCCTCTATGCGCGGCCCACGGTAAGGTGACATCCATTCCTTCACCATTTCTAACGGAGCTCCCTTGCGTACCTGTTCATTTCCGTCTGACAGGACGATGTGTGCGGAATACCCCTTCCCTCTAATCATAGATACGGGGTCTAACCCCACAATCGTATAGCGTCCACCCTTCCCGCTCTCCAGTACGAAGGTGCTCTGCCCTGCATCTGCCCATGCCGATTCCCAAGAAGGAATGTGCGTACTTCCTTCCTGCAACTCATACTTAACCACGTACGGAAGGATCGTGTATTGATTATCGATATAGCAGCGCCATTGCTCTTGTGCGATAAGCGCCTGTCCACTTAGTACTGTTGATTGAACCATATGACCACCTCTTCACCCTAGTCCATCATTCCTGCTTATCGATCCCAACTTTCCTTGGATGATAATCATTATCGGATTACTGATTAGTATAAACAATGAAACTACGGATGAAAAGATGAACCACTTACATTTTCTGCATTTTCCTTCATATAAAAATCCCCCCATCTCAGCTATCGTATAGAAGCATTATGCTTCCAAGTACACAGTTGGATGAGGGGATGTGTTCATTTCTTAATCTTCAAAATTAAATAACGGTGTGCTTAAATAACGTTCGCCGTTGCTTGGTACGACTGCAACAATACGCTTTCCGGCTCCCAATTCCTTCGCAAGCTGCAATGCAGCATAGATCGCAGCCCCCGAGGAGATGCCGACTAAGATGCCTTCTTCCTTCGCAACACGGCGCGCTATCTCAAATGCATCTTCATTCTCAACCGTAATAATTCGATCATAAATCTCACGGTTCAATATATCAGGTACGAAGTTTGCCCCGATCCCTTGGATTTTGTGGGGGCCTGGCTTGCCTCCAGACAATAATGGAGATGAGGCTGGCTCCACCGCTGCAATTTGAATGCCGGGGAAGTTCTCCTTCAGCACTTCACCAGCACCAGAGATTGTTCCCCCAGTGCCAATGCCAGCGATAAACGCATCCAGCTTGCCATCGAGCGATTGAATCGCTTCGACAATTTCTGGACCTGTCGTCTCCCGATGAATCTTGACGTTCGCTTGATTCTTGAATTGTTGCGGAATGAAATAAGTAGGGTTCTCTTGTGCCAGCTCTTCAGCCTTGCGAACCGCACCATTCATTCCTTCTGCCCCCGGAGTAAGCACAAGCTCAGCCCCATATGCGCGCAGGAGATTGCGGCGCTCAATGCTCATCGTCTCAGGCATAACCAATATGGCCTTATATCCCTTCGCAGCAGCTACCATTGCAAGTCCAATGCCCGTATTGCCGCTCGTCGGCTCTACAATGGTATCTCCCGGCTTCAATATGCCTTCCTGCTCGGCTACCTCAATCATACTTATTGCGATCCGGTCTTTGACACTGGAGCCCGGATTCTGATATTCCAGCTTCACATAAATTTCGGCGCTGTCTTCCGGTACAATTCGATTCAGGCGTACAAGTGGAGTATCCCCGATTAGTTCGGTCACGCTATTGACGATTCTTTGCATAGAGAGCCCTCCCACAGGTTAATAGGAATTGAAATATTTCCGACTAATTCACTAGGTTTTAACTTATATTAGCAAGCCAATAGTCGAATGTCAATAGACCTACTCAAAAATATTCCAAGATTTCTCGTTCTTTGTCTGAAAAATAACAAAAAGCCCGCCCGAATAAATCATCTTATTCGGACGGACTACTATTCATGTCAACACTTACTGTGATGAAAAGGCTGCATCTGCAATTGACGCGCCGTATTTCTCTCGGAGCGCTTTTCTCCATTGTACTAATGGAGGAGACTTCTCCAGCGCGATTTCTTTGCGAATACGCTCACGCATCTCATCATGTTGTTCAGGCCTTACTTCCTTCTTGCCAGTAAGCTGGATAATCGCATATCCATCCTTAATCTTAACCGGCTTCGAAGTATCGCCTACTTCCATCAAGGACACTTGGTTCAGTTCCGCGTGATCGATGAATGGATCATCCTCATCAATCCACCCTATTCTCCCACCCTGCTGTGAAGAGAAGGAGTCAAGAGAAAGCTCGCCTGCAAGGAAACCGAAAGATTCTCCTTGCTTAATGCGGCCAATAATTGCTTCCGCGTCAGCGACGTTCGATACTGTGATATGTGCCATTTGATAGGAGTTGATTGGCTCGTATTCACCCTTATGTTCACGCATGTACTCGTCAATATCAGCATCACCGATATCAATGCCGTACGTTGCGATTTTTTCCAATAGGAGTTGATTGCGCATGTCTTGGCTTAATTGTTCCGGACTCATTCCTAGTTGTTCTTTCATTGCTTGGTAATAAGCCTCTTCACTTTCATAACCCTTCATTTGACGCTTAATCTCTCGGGTGACTTCTTCAGAAGTCACCTCAACCCCCAGCGACTTCGCTTCCTGCTCAGCCGCTCGGTTCGTCAGCATCTGCTCCAGTACTAACCCACCGTACTGCTGCTCCAATTCTCTGTTCCACTCTGCACGCGTAATCTTATGCGACCCAACTGACGCAACGACTGATGAGGAATCGGATGAAGCAGGCTCGGGGGGCCCGACCGGAACATCGAGCCGTGAAATAAGTATGCCTGCAAGCACGATCACACAGGCAAACAATACAATAATACAGCCCCATAAGCTCTTGACTTCTCTCGTCATATCGCTTGCTTCCCTTACCTCATATTTCCTTGTAGCACGCCTGTGCTTACACTTACTTTACGATTGCGTCTTCTTCGTTACTGCCGCAGCAGCCAGCTTCTCAAGATCATCACGATTGAAGGCATACGCCTCGTTGCAGAAATGACATACAACTTCAGCTTTATGATCCTCATTTATAATCGCTCGCAGCTCTTCCTGTCCCAAGCTAATAAGCGTGCTTTCCACGCGTTCTCTTGAGCATTGGCATTGGAACACAAGCGGCATCTGATCCATAATGTGAACATCCTTCACGATCCATGTTACCAGCTCTTCAAGCTCCATGCCTTGATCAAGCAAGGCTGTTACCGGAGGCAATGTGCTTAACGATTGCTCAATCTCCGTTATTTCCTCATCAGACAAGCCTGGCAGCAATTGAATAATGAATCCACCTGCATGTAGTACAGAATTGTCAGTGTCTACGAGTACGCCAAGCCCGACTGCGGATGGCGTCTGCTCCGAGGTTGCAAAGTAATACGTAAAGTCCTCACCCAGTTCACCCGAAATAATCGGAGAGCTTCCACGGTAAGGCTCCTTCAAGCCCAGATCCTTCGTTATGTGAATGAAGCCGCTGCGGCCTACTGCTCCCGCAACATCCAGCTTGCCTTCTGAGTTGCTTGCCAAATGAACTTGGGGATGTGTCACATAGCCGCGAATCTCTCCACGCGCGTTGGCATCCGCAACGACCTGACCAATGGGGCCATCACCCTTCACCTGTACCGTAAGCTTCTCTTCACCCTTCAGCATCGCACCCATCATTGCAGCAGCCGTTACTGTACGCCCTAATGCAGCTGTTGCTGTTGGGTATGTACCGTGGCGACGTTGCAGCTCATTAACCAAGTTAGTCGTGCGCGCAGCAAAAATCCGTACCTTTCCACCTAATCCAGTCCCACGGATAAGCATATCCTGCACGGTATCTTGAGTGATGTTCTGTTGTTGCTTACTCTCTTCCATGAGTGCCTCCTGTTGCCTTACATATTTAAAATACGAATGACAGTTTACAACGATTTCTCTATATTATTGGTTACGATTGTAAATGAGACGCAGTCCTTCAAGGGTCAGCAAGGGATTCGTCGTATCAATTGTACGCGATTCGCTTGCAATGAGCTCCGCCAAGCCACCCGTTGCAACGACCTTAGGTTGTGCGCCTAGTTCTTGGCTTATGCGATCCACGATCCCATCAACTTGTCCGGCGTATCCGAATATGATGCCTGCCTGCATGGAATGAACCGTATTGCGGCCAATAACGGACTTCGGCTTCGTCAGTTCAATACGAGGGAGCTTCGCTGCACGCTGATAGAGCGCCTCCGTAGAGATGCCAATCCCCGGAACGATTGCCCCGCCCAAGTAATTGCCTTGCACATCAATCACATCAAAAGTTGTCGCTGTACCGAAATCGACAACTACAAGCGGCATCTCACCACCGTATTGGTCGATGGCAGCAACCGCGTTCACGATGCGGTCTGCACCAACCTCACGCGGGTTTTCATATCGGATATTCAACCCTGTCTTCACGCCTGGCCCTACGATAAGCGGAGTCTTGTACAAGTACGTCTCACACAAGAGTTCCATCGTAGACATAATCGGAGGAACGACAGACGAGATAATAACTCCGTCGATATCCTTAACCGAAAGCCCTGCCAGTGAGAATAAGTTGTGGATCATGACACCATATTCATCCGCTGTCGCTTGACGATTCGTAGACAGCCTCCAAAAATGCTGCAGCGTCTCCTGCTGATATACACCTAGAACAATATTTGTATTTCCTACATCGATAACGAGAATCACAGTTCTATCCCTCTTTCTTCGCATTCAAGTCAAGATTGATGTCGACCGTTATAATCATGGAAACGCTTATACGGAATTGACATCGACACCGATCAACGCTTTGCCGCGAACGGTAGAGCGTGGACTCGCCCGTTGCTTCAATCTTGATGTATTCTTTACGCAACTAGCAGGACAGTAGAACACCTGCATGACGCATCATCAACGGTGGCAACGTTGTACGATGACAGGTTATAGTATCGCTCGTACCAACAGAACTTCCATCATTCCATCAGACACGAGCTCCCACATCCAAGTGAAAAATCTATCATGCAGAACGGCACAAAAACCGTGATTATGATCTGCACGTATGGACTCCCGCTTGTTGTAGTCATTAACACTTAATTTACACAACGCCTATGGCTGTGTCAATTCACAATCGAGACTGCGCCAATATTTCAATAGGCATAAAAAAAGAGTGCACGCTATGGTGCACTCTTTACAATCGCCGAATCGGCGAATGAGGGCTATTCTATTGGTTGTTGTTCTTGTTGTCATCTGGATTGCCTGTGGCATCTGTATTCGTCTCTGACTGCTCGGAAGGAG
This sequence comes from Paenibacillus suaedae, assembly GCF_032337355.1. NCBI lineage: Bacteria > Bacillati > Bacillota > Bacilli > Caryophanales > Paenibacillaceae > Paenibacillus > Paenibacillus suaedae. Next base: position 48,423 of record NZ_JAVYAA010000013.1, on the reverse strand, counting down.
CATCTGGACGTTCAACCGCCTGTGGCTCATTGCTGCGGAAGTCCTCTGGAGAGGTTCCGTTCGGAATGTCGCCTTCCGGCTTAGCATCAGCTGGGGAATCCCACTGCGTAGGGCCAAGCTTCTCTGGCTTGCCAACAAGGTTCACCTTCACATCGCCAGTTGTCTCAATAATTGGCGTACTGGAAGATGTGCCGCCTGTCACCGATGTGCTGGCAGAATCATCTCCATCCGACTTCTTATCGGAGATATGGCCATTCTCGATCAATTGCTTGATTTGATCAAGTTCGAGTGTCTCCAACTCAAGCAATGTATTGGCGATGAGGTTCATTTCGCGAGTATGCTTCGTCAGCAATGTCTTCGCACGCTCGTAGCACTCGTTCATGATACGCTGCATCTCCTGATCGATTTCGTATGCAATCGCATCAGAGTAGTTCTGTTCATGACCAAGGTCACGACCAAGGAATACTTCTCCTTGACGGTTGCCGAACTGCATTGGGCCGAGCTTCTCGCTCATACCGTACTCCATAATCATGCTGCGCACAATACGTGTTGCTTGCTGGAAGTCACTATAAGCGCCTGTGCCGATTTCGCCGATGAACAATTCCTCAGCAACCCGACCACCAAGCAAACCTGTAACTCTGTCCAGAAGCTCTTGCTTTGTTGTAAGCATACGATCTTCCTTCGGCAGCATGATGACGTATCCGCCAGCACGTCCGCGAGGAATAATCGTAACCTTGTGCACCATATCTGCATGTTCCAAGAAGTATCCGATAATGGTATGACCGGCTTCATGGAACGCGACAATACGTTTTTCTCGATCGCTGATCATGCGGCTGCGCTTCTCTGTCCCTACGATAACGCGGTCGATTGCTTCGTCCACATCTGTCATCGTAATGTCTTTATGGTTTTTGCGCGCTGCAAGCAATGCTGCTTCGTTCAGCAAGTTCTCCAAGTCGGCACCCGTAAATCCAGTTGTACGCTTGGCAATTGTATTCAACTTCACGTCCTTGTTCAGCGGCTTGTTGCGCGCGTGAACCTTCAATACAGCTTCCCGGCCCTTCAAGTCAGGGCGATCCACTGTGATTTGACGGTCGAAACGACCTGGACGGAGCAATGCTGGATCGAGAATATCCGGTCGGTTCGTTGCTGCGACAATGATGATTCCTTCATTGGCGCCGAAGCCGTCCATCTCGACGAGCAATTGGTTAAGCGTCTGCTCCCGCTCGTCATGACCGCCGCCAAGACCGGCGCCGCGCTGACGACCAACAGCATCGATTTCATCAATAAAGATAATACAAGGTGCATTTTTCTTAGCATTTTCGAACAGGTCACGCACACGGGATGCACCGACACCGACGAACATTTCAACGAAGTCAGAACCTGAAATGCTGAAGAAAGGAACTCCTGCTTCGCCTGCAACAGCACGTGCAAGCAATGTCTTACCTGTACCTGGAGGACCGTTCAGAAGAACGCCTTTCGGTATGCGTGCGCCGAGTGCTGCGAACTTGCGCGGATCCTTAAGGAATTCGACGACCTCGACCAATTCCTGCTTCTCTTCATCCGCCCCTGCGACATCCTCGAAGGTAACACGCTTCTTCTCTTCATTATACAACCGAGCACGGCTCTTGCCGAAATTCATGACCTTGCCGCCGCCACCCTGGGCTTGATTAAAGAAGACAAAGAACAGGATGAACATGATCACAAATGGAATGAATGAAGTCAGGACCGTCAGCCATAGGCTTTGCTCCTCCATCTTCTTCCACGTAAGCTTGAGGGATTGCTGTGCCGTATCGGCCTTCATAATCTCCTCAATAGCTGGTGAGCTATCTGGAATATACGTTACGAACTGCTGAGATTTCTGTCCATCTGGAATTTTCTTATATTTACCGATGACCAAATATGCCCGACCTTCATATTGAATCGTCATTTCGTCTATATTGTTGGCCGCTAACTCTTTGCGAAACTGGTCATATCTCGGGGTTTCCGTGGCTTCTCCGCCGTTGCCAATGAATTGGACAATGCCGACCACGACTAGAAAAAGAATCAGATAAAAACCAGAGTTCTTAAAAAAGCGATTCATCCCCAACCTCCTCTCAAAGACACGAAATTATTGTATCATAGCACGTATTGCCATCACAACTTGACCATCTAAGCGATGAGAATGAATGATTCTACACCTCGTCGGAATAAATCTCACGCTTCAATACGCCAATGTATGGAAGGTTGCGATACTTCTCTGCAAAATCAAGTCCGTATCCAACGATGAACTCATCCGGCAGAACGAAGCCTTTGTAGTCTGCTTCCATATTAGTGGTGCGACGCGCCGGCTTATCGAACAGAGTAACTACACGGATCGAGTTCGCCTTGCGACCCTGAAGCACCTCAATTAAGTAACTGAGGGTCAGCCCTGTATCAATAATGTCCTCCACAATGAGAACGTCGCGGCCTTCAACCGATACATCCAAATCCTTCATAATACGCACAACGCCCGAAGACTTCGTCGATGCGCCATAGCTGGATACCGCCATGAAGTCCAATTCCAACGGTACTGTAACATTCTTGACCAAATCGGCCATAAAAATGAACGCGCCCTTGAGCACGCAAATAACGAGTGGACATTTACCAGCGTAATCGCGGCTAATCTGTTCACCCAATTCCTGTACTTTTGCTTGAAGCTGTTCCTCGCTAAATACTACCTTCTCAATGTCGTTATGCAATGATGGGCCCTCCTATTGTGAATACTCAATCTTATGTGAACGTTAATCGTTCCATGCGGCAAGCCAATGACCGGCTATGTCTTCGTTACCTCATGGATGGACAGATCGCTCATGGGCTCCGCCCTCCAGTGCAAAATGAACGACCGCTTGTGTCGAAGGCTTCACATATGCCGCATTAGAACGCCGCACTCCAGGTATCCACACAATGTGTCCGTTCGCGTCCGCAACAAGAGGAATCGTGTCACGCAATGACGGCGCGATTTTCAAGTCAACGAACATATCTTGCACTTTTTTGCTGCCATTTAGTCCTTGCACCCGCATCCGATCTCCCGGCTGCCGAGTACGAACAACAAGCGGCCAGCACAGCTCTTCAGCATCGAATGTAGCTTCCCAAGCCTGTCCGTGATGATGTTGACCCGCTGAAAAGCTCTCGCTCCTTCCGGCATCGCTGCCAGCCTTCACTTCTGCCACAGCCGTCCACCGCAGTGTGCTGTTGTTATTCGGTAATGACAATTGCCCCATTGCATCGGTTCTATGTATCGTAAAGCCAGTCTTGCAGTCTGCACCTTCTGTAGAATCATGGTGTATCCGAAGCCATAGCAAACGCTCATATTCACGCGCAAATACAATGTCTTGAGCAACATCCACCCTCCACGTAGTCGAACACTCGCCTGCTGCTCTCACTCTTGCTGAGTCAACGGCTTCAAAATCAATCTGATCCGAACCTCGTGTAAGATAATTTAATATTAGTTTAATCAACCTGCGTTGTAAAGCAACATGTAATCCTAGAAAGGTGTTCCGATCAAGAATATATCCTGCCTGCACATGCGGAATAAATAATGCGGCATTGCTGTCACCAGACCTACCATCGTTTACCGCCTTTACGTGACATTGAAACAACCTGCGGGTCTCCGCTTCCATATAATCATCTTCATCACGCAGTGAGTCCGCCATCCTGCAGAGCGCTTCAACTAGTCTTGGATTCTCCTCCTCAAGCTGAGGGATAATATCCAGCCGCATCCGATTGCGAAAATAACTGCGCTTGGTGTTGCTGCTGTCGTTCACATATGGAATGTCCCGCACTGAGCACCAATGGAGCACCTCCATTTTACGCAGCATTAGCAATGGCCGAACAAAGAGCAGCCCTTCTTCTTCGCGGCTCCACGCCATACCAGCTAACCCAGTGCTGCCTGATCCTCTTATTAAGCGCATAAGTACGGTCTCGGCTTGGTCATCCGCATGATGGGCCAGTGCAACATGAGTAGCTCCATAATGACTGGCAGTACGGATGAGGAACTCATATCGAAGCTGCCTTGCTGCCGCCTGAGGATTAAGTCCTTCCCGCTTCGCTAAGCCAGGAGCATCGACCCGGATCATCTCAAATGGCAGCCCCAATCTTGTCGCTTCCTGCTCGACGAATCTGGCCTCTTCATCTGATTCTTGCCCGCGAAATCCGTGATGAACATGGGCAACAATGAGCCTGCCCGGCTTGCAGTCACTTCGTTCGTTCAATGCAGCCAGTGCATGTAGAAGCAGCATCGAATCCGGACCGCCTGATACAGCTACTACCATTACAGCACCTGCACCCCAGAGACCTCTCTTACACCAATCGGCTTCCAATTGCTCTATCCATTTGTCCCAAGCATTGAATTGTTCACCGTCCGCTGATTGTCCTGCTGTCATTATTCATCCCCGATTCCCGGCATTCATTCAAGCACCTGCATGCTTCCGCAGTAAAGCTCCACTCACGTGCAGGTTCATGTCCCGTCTTGCTATGTATGAAGCATATCAAATCGATGAAGCACGTTCAAAATCTGCGTGCTACCAATCGAGCCCGTGAAGCCTGCACTGCATCCATCGGAAGTCGATTGAGTTCACCCGCTACCATTCTGAAATATCTTCTTAATAAGTATGTATGTATAACTACGTTGTTCCTACGGATAAGATGCATATGATTGTTACCAATATACCACAATTTAGGCTATAAAATTAATAGGGGATTCCTGTCCACCATGCGATACTAATTGCAAACAAAATAACAGATACAGCAAAAAACCACTTCATCCATAGCGGAGTTGGCCGATATGGCCGCATCCCCGATCGATGCAAGCGGCGACTTAATTCATCCCACATCCGGCATGCTTCTTCCGAATTTGAAAATGTCCCCTTTAACGCATGGACTAGCCATGACTCATAATGCCGCAGGACAGGATGGGTATGAACAAGTTCCAGTACTTCCTTTACTTCCCGCGTTTGGGGCAATGCCCGTTTCATGCGCTCACGGAGCTCCTTTCCCCCGAGCACCTGAATCGTCAGTATGGCAAATGAGAACAGATCATATCCATCATCTGCGGTACGCGAGCCCGCATGCCAATACCCCCGATCATACATTTCAGTGAATTGCTTTACGCTCTTCCCTCTGCTCGTTAATCCTCCATAATCAACAAGCTCAACCTCTCCGCCATTACCTACAATGACATTTTCCGCCTTAAGATCGCCGAATACCCATCCATGCCGATGTACATTATGCAGCTTCGCCAGCAGTTTGCTCCCCACTATACCGTACCACCTGGGGCCCTTCTTCCGGATGTAAGCTTTAATACTTTCACCTGGAACATAGCGCATTACATAAAAGGATATACGCTCCCCATTCATATCTGCATCATCTACATCAACAAGGAAGGGGCGATTGTCTTGGTGAGCTGATGATCGGGAGGATGTTCGCCGCTGCTTCTCCAGACTGCCAAGGGCATTCACTTCCGATTGGAGATCAACGGCGTTGGTGCTTATTTTCAACGCAAAGGTGCCTATCGCTCCCCCACGTCCATCATTAGGGGCCGACAGCAGCGTCACCAGATAGACTACCCCATTGGCGCCACTTCCAAGAAGACGCTCAATCCGATAGGCACGGTGATTCCATACCCCATGCAGCACCATGCCTGCCCGCAACTGGTTGTGGGAGTCTCCCTTTTGGGGCTTTTGGGATGCTCTATTGAGTTGTCGCCTTTCCTTAAACGATGTAGTCACTCCATACCCCGTCCATTTCCATTCTTTCATGATGATTGATAGGCACCACTTCTGCTTCCTTGTCCACAGTGCGAGGTACCGTTCGATAATAATCTATGACTTTCAGCAAAGCTGGGCCAGTCGGTGTTGTCCCACGCATATTCAGTCGCTGGAACAACTTCTTCGCACGCGTAATCTCATCCGTCCACTCCAAGTCCTGGACTGCTTCCTCTCCCCCATATGGGCCAGGAAAATGAAATACACACAGCTCACTCTTGCCGCTTCGAGCTTGCAGGCTAAGCATTAAATCTCGTATCGCTTCCTCGACTGCGGCCAGCTTCGGCTTCATGCTTGCACTAGCATCAATAAGCAGCGCCACCTTGAGCGCTGACTGTTCCGTCATATCGTCCATGACACGAACCACTTCAGAACGCTTCTCCAGTGGAAGTGCTTGCACGCCATCAGTTGTAGCATCACCCAGAATTAGCTTCAATTCCTTATTCACAGCCTGCTGTATCGTCTGCACTACTGTCTTACGTGTCATCATCTGAATGGTCTGTGACAGCTCATGCGATTGCACGATGCGGCTTACACCACCGCCTGCACCAGCAATCTCCTCAATCTCGCAAGCACCCAATTGTCCAATTGTACCATAATCAACAATGCCGACTACATTGACCGTTATTCCGTTCTCCCTTGCCTCCGCGGCGGCAATGGCGGGCTGAATGCCTACATTGGAGCATCCATCCGTAATGAGAAGAATTTGCTTCATCATCCTTCATTCATCTCCCTATGGTCACTATGAATCTAGTTCTAGTGTGCCCCATAATAGGAGAGTTTAACCATAGTGTAAGTCCTCCCCTCTCGGGAGAAGTCTTAGAAGCAAATGAGGAATAATCATTCATTGTCTGTTTATGGTTAATCAACTGACAGGCATCGGCCGTTCGATTCGATCACCCCCACTCCAGTGCAAAGTCGCCCATTGTGGTCGATGTCTCGTTACACGCGTGACAACAATGGTCATATCATCATCAATACGTCCTCCCGAATGCCGGATGACAGTCTCTAGCAGGAGATCAGCAATTTCCTGCGGGTCGTCCGTCTCGAGCTCCTGGATGAGCCGCTTCATCCATAATTCCTTATTAACGGCCGAGCCAGGCGCATCAAATACCCCGTCTGTCATCATTACCACGATATCACCCGGTGATAGAGAGGCGTCAACCAGTTCAATTTCAATATCCTGTAATATACCTATCGGCAAATTGTTCGAGGAAACTAAATGAACCTCTTCGCCTCGCTTAATGAAGCTTGGCGTTGAACCACTCTTAATCAACATCGTCTTGGCAGAAAATAAATCAATAATTGCTAAATCTAACGTAGCGTACACTTCATCAGGAGATCGAAGGGTCAGCACCGAATTGACGGACTTGATCGCCAACTGCTCCTCAATTCCTGCCTGAAGCAGCTGAGCAAGCAAGTGAAGTGCCGTGCTGCTCTCTAAACGCGCCCTCTCTCCATTCCCCATTCCGTCACTTAAGGCAACAGCGAACTTGCCGCTGCCCAGCTCGAGCGCACTAAAGCTATCTCCCGACAGCATTCCACCTCCCTTGGCAGTACCCGCCATCCCTGTATCAACCTCGAAGGCCTTCGCGGTTACGAAGGAGACAACACCCTGCCCTTCCGATCTGGTAATGGATTCGTCCCGTACGGCAATATGCTCGCCCAATATATCTGACAGCAGCGGAGCGATCAGCTTGCGGCATTCATCATATCCTTCCGTGAAGGAATGCACCATTTCAATCTCTACACGCCCAGGATCCAGTGACATGATATCTACACGGTGAACCGACAATCCTAGATCTTCTACGGCCTGACGGATCTGCTCCTCCTGCATGAACAGTTCTCTGCCCTCGCGCTGAATTTCCTTCGCTAAGTCGTCCATGACCTGTGAAACCCCTGATAATTGCTCAGCTACAAACTGGCGACTGTCCTGCAGCTGCCTGCGCCAATGTTCCTCATGCATGTGCCGAATATGCTGATCTCGCAGCACTGTAAGCATCTGATGCGCCCGCAGACAATGTGTCTTCCAAGAGTGAGGGAGCGGCTTGTCCTTCCATGCGAACTCCGGGTTCCCCTCCACCTTCACGAGCATTTGCTTCATCATCGTCATCGTCTGGATCGACTTGCGGCCCCAACATGCCTGCCTTCGCGGACATGCCCCGCATGTAACCACGGATGCAGCCTCAATAACTCCATCCGATATCTCTTCCTCACCTGCCTGCGCAGGTGCATCGCCAGCCGTCGTAGGTGCAGCCTGCTTGAAGCTGTGTGACAGCTGATCGAATACCTTGGAGAACTGCTGTACACGCTCTGCCGTCATGTCGCGCATGCGCTTCGCATATTCATGCTGTGAATTCGTATGCTCACTCGTCCCTGGGACATACTTAGCCAATGTGCGGCATATGGATTTGGGAGTAAGCAGAAATAGGGCGGCTGCGGCTATCGTCTCCCATGTTGATACCATGACCTGCTCAGGAGGACCAATATAGACCGATAAGATTGCCGTACCTAGCAGCATACCGAAGGCAACTGCCCAGCGCTTCCCTTCCCGCAGCAGTCCTGCAAGCAGACCAGAGAAGGCTAGTACGCTCATTTGCGATAATGAGCTCGGCTCTGCAAGACCAAGGATTAGTCCTAGCACAACGCCTACTGATGCGCCTAACGGCGCTCCGCCAACTAGGGCAAACAGAAGAACGAAATAGCGTGATAAAATATGATCCAGCTGCATGCCCTGTACACTCCAGCCGACAGCACCTGTCATCATAGAAGCAAGCAGAATCATTAGGCAAATCATTTCATCCACACGAAGCGTATAATTGCGTTTACTCATCGTTAGTACGGGTAGGGCTTGAACAAATACGAGCGTTAAGACGAAGCCAAGCGCCGCATCTGTAACATCCATTGCTAGGGCATACCAAGTAAAAGAGTGTGATAGAAAAGTGACGAGCAGCTTCACAATAAGACTAGCCGCAAACACCATCAATGGTGCGATGTTCATATCTGAACGTCTATCATAAGCCTTCCATCCACGATACATGAGGACAATGAGCAGTAGCTGCATCCCCATCATTATTGTAATTTGCTCTGGAGCGAACAAGCTTCCGGCTAACAATGCAGTTCCCACCCACGTAGCCAGCTCCCGGCGCGAGAAATATACAACCGCAAAAAAGGCAGCCGCAAACGGGAATAATTCATTCAAGATCATGGCACGACCAAGAAGGAAGCCGATCAGGACGAACATAATCGTCCATTTGCGCGTACCTAGCATACGTTGGAATCCGTCCAGACGCCATTTGCTAGGCGCATTCATCCATCCGGTTCCTTCTTCCTTGATATCCTGCCAGCCTCTTTTTGGAAATGGAATGATCTTTGTCTTACTCATCATTTGGCACCACCTATTCTATGAATTGTGTGCCTCTCATTATAGAAAAGGTGATAGAAATAGTTTGTCATAAAAAGGAAAGGGGTCAAAAAAACTTTCCGACAAGCGTCGCGAGCGCTTCCCAGTGCGGAATATGTGCGGCGTATCAGGGGTTTGGCCGATTTCCATTTAAGCAGCTTTGAAGAGAAGATGTCATATTTTTGTCGTTCATCCGCTAGGGTCGACGGTCATTTGACAATAAAGCATACGGAAAGGCGTAAGAACCTGTCGTACAGGCAGGCCGACACGACAAAAAAAGTTTTTCCAGCAATTGTGCGGCAAGGAAACGACGATCCCGTCAGATCATGGCGTCCGGATGTCTACATGTTTTGCTTATCTGCACACGCAAAAAAACCGCAAAGACCGGTTGCCCGGCTTGCGGCTTTAATTACGTTGTCGTCATGGACGATTACATGCGGCGTGCTCCACGGCCTCCACGCTTGGATTCCGTATTCTTCTTCAAAGAAGAAATGCGTTCTTCACTATCCTTAAGGAAGCGCGACATCTTATCCTCAAAAGAAGCGAAACTAGGCGACTTGCGTCCCCCTCGATCCCGGTTCCCGTGTCCATACCTGCTATTGCCCCCGTCTCTTCCTGGAGGACGGTCCGGACGAGGTCCTCTTGGAGGTCTCTGTTCCGTTACAGGTTTATCGACTGCTTGCTTAATAGACAAGCCGATCTTGCCGTCCTTGTCGACGTTAATAACTTTGACCGTGACTGTATCGTCAATCTTCAAATGGTCATTCACGTCCTTGACATAGTTATCGGCAATTTCAGAGATGTGAACCAGTCCCGTGACACCTCCCGACAGATCAACGAACGCTCCAAAATGCGTAATCCCTGTCACCTTGCCTTCTAACTTGGTGCCCACTTCAATTGTCATAGAATAAAATGTTCCTCCCTTAAAATGTTAAACGGAACATTGCTCAAAAGCAAAAAAGCAATGCTTATGTCGTGATTATACTGTAATGGCGCAACATTGGTCAACCGACGGTTGTCCTGATTTTACGCTCTATTCGTCGTGTTTGCGGATGAGGAGTTCGTCCGGAAGCACCATACCTCGGCTTCGCGCCAATTGCAGTATGTATTCCGTTGTATTGAGCCGATCGACCTCTTGTCGCAGATCGTTGCGAACCTGTTCGACTTCGCCCTTCTCCTTCTCACGCGCCTTCAAATCTGAGCGAAGCTCTTCCATCGTGTTCAATTGACTGAAGTACGTATACGTGCCCCACCCTATAAACAACGCCATGAAGATCAGCCACATGCGCAATCTGCGCTTGGCTCCCGCTATTTTGTTATCTTGGTTGCGGCTTGGAGTATGTCTTCGGGATTTAGACACCGACATACGTGCACCCCCTTGTATCAGTAGCTCACGATACACCTTACCCGCTAGCGCTTGCGTCTAAACAGGTCAAGGAACCGCCTCATCTGGCAACGTACACCAATGAGCCACGCGGAAATGCGCTTGCCGGCTGATATCACCCCTTGCCATATGCCCTTGCACCGTTCCGTCATTCTGAATCGGTTCCATAGCGGCATGACAAGCGGCTTGAACAACCATGCGATGAGCAGCCAGAGCGGTCGTAAACATTGTAGCACAATTTTGAGGAGGAACATAGCAGACGATATGAAAAATAATGTAAGTGCTTTTATTCCTGCCCATATCCCTTTAAACGGCAGTACAATAAGCACATACACACACCGCATTGCGAAGCGCCATATGGCCTTAATGGCGGCAACTACCCATTTCACAATCAAAACGGTTATTCTGCTAAGGAAGACAGCATACAGCCATGCGCCTGCTGCTAGACCAAGCAGCACATAAAATCTTAATTCTCCCTGATTGCCCTTCACGAGCATTTGGAACACGAATAGCGTCGCTGCCAGCCAATAGAGCAGATCAAATACAGGCAGCGTCCACCGTGGAAACTTGAATTGGCCTGCGACGACACGGTAGCTGTCGAACACCAGACCAAGCGCAAGTCCGCTCATCATCATGAGCATCACGGTCATCCATTGAGTGTGGAGGTTCACTTGAATAACTTACCGAAAAAGCCCTTCGACTTGTCCTGCGCATTCGCATCCAAATAGGTCAGGGAGTTGACCGTACCTTCGATGGCAACCAAGCCTTGTTCCAGGCTCAAATTTTTAATATGCAAATTGTGGCCGCGTATCGTCAAGAAGCCGCATTCTGTATCAAGCAGGAACTCCTCACTGTCGAAGCTCTCTACCTTGCTCACTCCGCTAATCTCGAGGAGCTTGCGGTTCATCATCTTCACTTCTTGACGCTTGGCCGCTGGCTTATTGAAATCAACCATGGCATGTACCCCTCCTTCTCAACACTAGCTTATGAAGGAGATTGAAGATTAGAACTGCGACTATAGCAAAGAGAGAGGATTATGCTATGAACATATACTCTCTCTCTTTGCTTGCTCTATTTGTAATTGCTCAGTCGCTTACCAGCATTCATATATTTAGCGATTGTCTACCTTCTCTGGATACATATCATGGTTCATCAGTCGGTGAGCAGCCATGTCTTCAAACTTCGTACCCGGCTGGCCATAGTTGCAGTACGGGTCAATCGAGATGCCGCCACGCGGGGTAAATTTGCCCCATACCTCGATATATCTCGGATCAAGCAGCTTAATCAGATCATTCATTATGATGTTCACGCAATCCTCATGGAAGTCGCCATGGTTGCGGAAACTGAACAAATACAGCTTGAGCGACTTGCTCTCCACACATTTCACACCCGGGATATAGCTGATGTAAATGGTCGCAAAGTCTGGCTGTCCCGTAATCGGACATAGACTTGTAAATTCCGGACAATTGAATTTGACGAAATAATCCCGGTTAGGATGTTTGTTGTCGAATGACTCCAAAATGTCTGGTGCATAGTCTGACGGGTACTCCGTCTTTAATCCAAGCTGCTTCAAATGCAATTCTGCTTCATTTCTTCCTGCCATCGTCATTGAATCTCCTTCGGTATCATTTTTCGTAGGATAACCTGTAAATCCTGTACGAGTTGAACGAGCCATACTTGTATTTAGAACACAATTCCACCTGTGTGGGTAGAGATAGCCATCGCGCTAGACACCACGCTTGTTGCCCCACACCAATGTGTGCAGCTGAGGCAGCACGCGTATCTGGTTCAAGCGTGGTTCTAAGGCAACCTTATCGATCAACCATTCATATTGTCGGAGCAGCTTCTGTATCAACTCCTCGTCATCTCCACTATGGACATCCTCATTCCCTGTCTGCATAACGAATGGAATATCGGGATAGCGTTCATGAACCTCTATCGCATATTCCATGTCATCCTCATTGAACACAACGACCTTCAGGCATAGTCCCTTGCGTGCAGACCGATTCCATAGCTTGCCTACGATCTCATCCAAGCGTGCGAAGTTCGTACCCATCCCAGAGCTTGGCGGCTTCGGAGACAGCGTGACATCATCAATCTCCAAGAGCCAGTCCTGCCAGCGTGATCCCTGTGTCTCTACAGCCGTGCGAACCCCGCGTTCGCCGAGACGTTGAACCAACTCGCCCATACCTTCCAGCAAGGCTGGGTTGCCGCCAGATATCGTAACATGCCCATAGCGCCCCTCAGCCAGACGATCCAGCTCTTCAATAACAGCATCTGCCGTCAACTGACGGATGTCATCTTTGGCAGAACCATCCCATGTAAAGGCGGAGTCGCACCAAGAGCAGCGGTAATCACAGCCAGCTGTACGGACGAACATCGTCTTCTGGCCGACTAAAAGCCCTTCTCCCTGCACGGTAGGTCCAAATATTTCGAGAACAGGAATCGTCATTGCTCCATCCACTCCCGTCGTGCTTCCGCATAGCTGGTTGGAGTCTCATAGAGCCGCACAAATTCTACTCTTCCCCCTTCGCATCGCTCTGCGTAGGGTTTAGTTTGCAATGCAACTTGCATTTGTTCATACAACCACGCGACCATGTTCTCTGCCGTTGTATTCATCGGTGGGAGTGTTTCATTCAAGTAACGATGATCGAGATAAGGCTCGATTCTATCCTTCCAAATCTCCTTTATATATCCAAAGTCGAGCGCCAGCCCGATTTCATTTACAAATCCGCTTAACCCAAAAACAACCTTGTACGTATGCCCATGAAGGTTTTTACATTTGCCTTCATAAGCATGTAAATGGTGGGCAGCATCGAAGGTAAACTCTTTGCTCACAAGTACCCGGTGACGGTGATAACGCAGCGAATCCTGTGAAATGTCGGCGCCCAGCACTTGCAGCTTATCGACGATACGGAATGGCCCAGGAGTACTCATCGGCTTGCCCCCTCCTCTTGCTTACGTTCCATCAGGTAACGTTCAAGTCCTGCCTTGCGCAGCTTGCAGGACGGGCATTCTCCGCATCCATCTCCCGGAAGTCCGTTGTAGCAAGTTACCGTCTCGGTACGAACGAAGTCGAAGGCACCAAGTTCGTCAGCAAGACGCCACGTATCTGCCTTATCCAGCCACATCAGCGGGGTATGCAGTACGAATCCATAATCCATCGCCAGATTCAGCGTAACATTGAGTGATTTGACGAATACGTCGCGGCAGTCTGGATAACCACTGAAGTCCGTCTCACATACACCTGTAACAATATGACGTGCTCCAATCTGCTTCGCATAGACAGCGGCGAAGGAAAAGAACAATAAATTCCGTCCTTCCACAAAGGTGCTCGGAAGTTCGCCTTCTTCCTGTTCAATTGCGATGTCGTCTCGCGTCAACGCATTGGGAGCCAGTTGATTGAGCAAGGACATATCGAGGATCCGGTGCGGTACACCCAACTTGCCGGCAATCGCCTTCGCATGCTCTAGCTCTGACTTATGGCGTTGTCCATAGTCAAAGGTGATCGTCTCGACTTCCTCAAATCGCTGCAGTGCCCAAAACAGACAGGTTGTGCTGTCTTGCCCGCCACTAAAGACGACGACAGCCTTGCCTTGCTTCCGTCCTGCATGCGCTTGGCTATGGGAATCTGCATTCCAAGCCGCTTCGCCGGCTGAGGAAATGTGGTTGTTGCATAGTTGTTCATTTACTTGCTTCATGTGTTCTTCATCCTTTCCTGTCCCCTCACAACCCTATAGAAGGGTCTCCTAAGACAGAAGGCCTGTGCTTGCTCAGGTTGACTGTTCGTTGGCTTAGCCGATATACAGCTCCTGTAAGCACAAAAAAAGACAGCACTAAGGAAAGATAGCCCTGTAGAATGCTGTCAGCCTTAGTTTTTTATAGAGGGAGATTGCGAACCTCTCCCGTGCTGAAGCACGGAATGTTATGATGTTGAATCCCACCTCAGTGGGATTGCTTATTCCATTATAGCGCGTATGTCCTCCGCATGATAGTACCGTCACTGAATACCCATAATGCTCTATATCAAGGAGAGACCTATATACAACTGCTCAACAACGCTGAATGATTCCTTGCAAATCAAAAAGAAGCGGTTCCGTCTTCTCAGACGGATAACCGCTTCCTTGCTCGTTGGAATATGCATTTCTATCGCAATGGACTGGCTGTTACCAGTTCAATCCGTTGTCTCTTGGAATTGCTTCTTCCTTCAGCAGCGTATACATGCCCGCCGCCTCTTCCTTCTTCGTCGTCTCTTGGAGACGCTCTACTCGGACGGTGACGAGCTTCTGCCCGAATTGTACCGTAATCTCGTCGCCGACCTTCACTGTCGTGCTCGGCTTCGCTTCACGGCCATTCAGTTCAACACGCCCCTGCTCGGACACATCCTTCGCGACAGTACGCCGCTTGATGAGCCGCGATACTTTCAGGAACTTGTCTAGACGCATTATTTTACAGCTTCTTTAAGCTTGTTGCCCGCTTTGAATGCAGGAACTGTAGATTCAGGAATCTCGATTGTGTTACCTGTTTGCGGGTTGCGACCTGTGCGGCCAGCGCGCTTGCGTGTTTCGAATGTGCCGAAGCCGATCAATTGAACTTTGTCGCCGCTAGCCAAAGCGTCTGTTACTTCACCGAAGAAGCCGTTCAGTACGGATTCAACGTCCTTCTTAGTCAAACCGCTTTTTGTGGAAATGTTGTTGATCAAATCTGTTTTGTTCATGTGTATTGTCCTCCCAATTCCTCTTTTTCATAGTTGAAATGAATAATGGTCTACAGGCGCTTGCCCGAGCCTTGGAATGTTGATGCTTGTATGTATTCTTGCTTCATCACCAAATTCCTTCCCGGGTGCGGCATTTTTTCATATTTTGACGAAAAATAGAGAGCAGTAGTCCGCTGCACCCCAAGCATTATGGCTCTAAGCGCTTCGCTTCCTGCCACCATTGCTCCATTTCTAGTAAATCAGTTTGGTCAAAAGATTTACCCTTTATACGAAGTTGTTCTTCGATGTATTGAAATCGGCGTACAAATTTACGGTTCGTAT
Organism: Paenibacillus suaedae; assembly: GCF_032337355.1. NCBI lineage: Bacteria > Bacillati > Bacillota > Bacilli > Caryophanales > Paenibacillaceae > Paenibacillus > Paenibacillus suaedae. The sequence goes on along the minus strand of NZ_JAVYAA010000013.1, from coordinate 32,818 downwards.
ATGTTAACGACTCTTCTGGATCGGCGTCAATGAACCGAGATACATTCACGACAGCGAATAATAGATCGCCGAGTTCCTCGCGCGCATGATCCAGCTCTTCATCCTTCACGGCATCGTCTTGATCCGATCCCGCATCTCGTATCGCCTCTCGCAATTCTTGCAATTCTTCGGCCACTTTGTCAAGTACATCCTTGGCATTGTCCCAGTCAAATCCGACTTTAGCCGCCTTTTTCTGCAGCTTATAGGCCTTCATGAGCGCAGGCAAATCACGCGGCACACCGTCCAGTACGGAAGGTCTCGCGTCCGCAATTCCCTTGATCTGCTGCTCCTCTGCCTTCATCTGTTCCCATGTTCCAAGCGCGGATTCGACATCTTCTGCATGCTGATTACCAAATACATGCGGGTGGCGGAAAATAAGCTTCTCATTCAACGATTGGATGACATCGTATACACTGAATGCCCCCACTTCTTCCTCCATTTGGGAATGCAGCATAATTTGCAACAGCAAATCGCCGAGCTCCTCCTGCATCGCAGTTGGATCATCGTCATCAATCGTTTCGAGTACTTCATACGTCTCCTCGATCAGATTTTTGCGAATCGATTCATGTGTCTGCTCTTGATCCCATGGACATCCTCCAGGGCTTCGCAAGATCGAGACAATCTCATGCAGGCGACCGAATGTGCGCTTGCGCACTTCATCACTGTCGGTGCGTGGAACCCAAATTAAGGATAGGTTGCCGTAGCCTTCAATACGATCCAGCTCATACAACGGAATGCGCTGCATGTGCTCCATGCCTTCTACGCCAAGCGCATGGCCTACTACGACTTCATAGTCTTCCGGATATACTTCCATCAGTCCCAGCTTCACATCAGACGCTGTAAACGTATCATACACTTGTCCAATCACGGTGTGCAACCTTGGGTTCAAGCCATCAGCCTGCAGTCCGGCCGCATCAAGCAGTTGGAACCCTTCAATCGGATCGAATCCGAAACGTAGGAACGCCTGATCCAGGAAGCTCTCTCCCCCGATAATTCGCAGCTCAATGCCCTGTTCCGAGCATTGATCCCGCAGCAAGCGAACCGTTGACTCTGCGACCATCGGATGCCCAGGAACCGCGTATACAATTGGATTCTCGGGACTGACAGCAGCAGCTGCCATCAATTGGCGAACAATTTCTTTGTACACCGATGGGAAATCGTCTTGCATTTCATATACGGAATCGAATGAGCGAAATGCGACATCATTCTGTTGCAAATATGCGATTACCGGATGGTCAGCCGTGCGTACGTACAATTGCTTCGCCTCGCGCAGCAAGTTCCATACGGCTAACGTCAATTGGCTTTCATCGCCGGAGCCGAGCCCGACGACAGTAATGGTTCCAGGCATGAATGAATCTCCCTTCGATTGTTGCATCACTGTGTATTATTCCCCACACTTCTGCCCACAGAATCACAAGCGGGGCGAGAATCGCGCAGCGAATGAAGCAAGCTTCGGTCCGATGCGCGGCAGCTCGGCCAGTTCCTGCGGCCGAACTGCACCGAGTGCGATGGCTAGCAGGGTGAATATAGCCGCGCCAAGCGGCACGCCTACGGCTACGGCGAGCACGGCCGCTAAGCGGCCAGTAGCGCCGAGCCAAGCTGGAACGGCCGCGGCCAGGCTGACGCCAGCAGCCATGCCGCCAAGCGCCAGCGCAAGGCGCGCGCTGCGAGCGCCCCAGGCGGCGAAGTGCACGCCGCTTGCGACGGCGAGCGCATGCGCGTTCAATGCTGCGGCCAGACCAAGCGAGGCCGCTGCGGAGATAGCTGCCCCGGCAATGCCGTAGGCCGGGATCAGCCATACATTCAGCGCCGCCTTCACGATTGCGGCGCATACAAGATGCACGGCTGGCGCACGCACCGCGCCCATGCCCTGCAGCAGCGCGGCTGACACGGCGTGGAATACGCCGCTTACAGCCGTGGATGCCACCAGCACGAACGTCAGCGTTCCCGCGCTGTCCGTGTATAACGCCACATTGAGCGGCTCCGCCAAGGCGACGAGCCCGACGGTAGCAGCAAGACCAAGCATCCACGACCAGCGAAGAGCTATCTTAATAGTCGGCGCAAGACCGACAGTACCCTCTCTGCGCATGAGCGACGCCACCATCGGGACGACCCCCACAGCAAGTGAGCTCGCCACCATTGTGACAAGTTGCACAAGAGGATACGCCCGGCTGTACACGCCGAACTGTGCGAGTGCCTCTGCCTCACTCCACCCTTGTTGCAGCAGAAACCGAGGCACCGTAAATACATCCACTACATTTACCGCTGGCAGCACAATTGCACCTAAACAAATTGGCAGGGCAGTCCATGTCAGCTTCCGAATCCAGCTCCAGATGGTGCCTGCCTGCTGCCTCATCCCTAATTGCGGTTTTTTCCGCAGTCGACTGTAGCTTCTACGCTTCTCCCTCCAGCGGAAGATCATCATAGTTAGCAACCCGCATAGACCACCCGCAAATGATCCAAACGTAGCTCCTGCAGCGATTGTCTCATCCGCTGCGCCCAGATGACTATAGTACAGCAGAAGCCCAATCATGACCGCTACGCGTCCTGTCTGCTCGATAACCTGCGATACAGCTGTTGACGTCATCCGTCCACTGCCCTGATCGTAGCCTCTGAGAGCAGCGGCAAGCGGCATTACAAGCAGCGCATAGGCAGCACTCTGGATAGCGGCCACCGTATGTTGATTGCCAATCCAACTGGCGATCTGTTCTGCGCCAGCCAGCATAGCGAAGAACCCGGCAATCCCAGTAACCGTCATGAGCAGACTGGATGCTAGAAGCACCTGTTCAGAGCCTACCTCATCCCCAGCTGCCTCGCATTCTGCCACGAGCCGTGCTACCGCAACTGGAATACCCGCACTAGCTATCGCTACTAGCAGCACATAGAATGGGTATACCGCGTTATATATGCCGAATACACCGTCTCCCCCGATATTTTGCAGCGGGATTTTCTGCAGTGTTCCGATTACCTTCGACACTATCGTCGCCATGCCTAGCAATAAAGCGCCGGACATAACTTGCCCCGCAACTCGGGGGGTTCGTTTGTTCAACCGTCATCCCCGCCCATCTCTAACATTCGTAACGTATTATAGCATATCAAGACAGGCCAATTCCTCCTTGCCTGGGCAAGCTCCATGCATAGAAGCTGCAGCACCGTCCATGATGTCTGCAATCTCGTATTTTCAGCGCTCCTGCCCAACAAGAAAAAAATGCGGCTAATCAATATGCCTCTGCAACGGCGTAGGGATGACTCGATATTAGAGCTCAGAGCACAAAAAAAGCCCCTGCATCGCTCAAGCTGCGTATACACGCATCCTGTATGAGCAGGGACTTTCGTTAGCAAATTTCGGATTACTGCTCCATTTGCTTACCAAGGAAGCCAGCAGCCGTTTCCGACATTTTCACTTCCATTTGGCTCATTTTCACGCTGTCGTCTTTGTTAAGCATAACAACTGTACCGATAGGATCTCCACCAGCAACGATTGGAGCAACAACGAAAGAAGAGAAAGCTTCTTGGCTGTCTTTTACGATTTCATAATTGCCTGCGTTCGTTTCGATCATTGTCTTGCGGTTTTCCATACAGTTCTCAAGCAACATCCCGATTTGCTTGTCCATGTATTCTTTCTTCGATCCGCCAGCAACTGCGATTACAGTATCACGGTCAGAGATCATTGTGATATGTCCTGTGCTCTCATACAAGGATTCCGCATATTCCTTAGCGAAGTCGCCCAATTCACCAATTGGGGAATATTTCTTAAGGATAACCTCTCCATCACGATCAACGAAAATTTCAAGAGGATCTCCCTCGCGAATGCGCAAAGTGCGACGAATTTCTTTAGGGATTACAACACGTCCGAGGTCATCGATACGACGTACAATTCCAGTAGCTTTCATTATGAGTTGCCCCGCTTTCAGTAAGTATTTTCGATTTACTGTATTATTGTTAATTAGGAGGGATGCGGAATGGTTTGTAATACTGACCATAGTATTCATCTGCTCCCAAGTTCTTATACATACACATCATACGTAGGTAATGCCATCCAAGTTGCAAAAAAAATCACATTTTTCGACACTAACCGACATTTTTTTAGAACGAATTCTTAAAATTTTCACATTTTACATCAATATACCGGAATTTTTTAGTTTTTTCCTCTGATTTTGTCGAAACAAAGCTTATCTTTTTCGACATCAATGCGAAATGTTGGATTTGCTTTAGTATCAAACTTTATTATCGTACTTTTGGATTTTACTTCTGTGTACACAGTGAAAAGATCACACCATCCAAATTACGACCGGTAGTAATTTGAATAGCCGCTAACATAGTATGTCTAATTTTCCCCAAGCCATGACAAATGTAAATAAACGTATTTTTAGAGGATGAAACCGGAAATGAAAACTTTTTATTGTTTTTATGAATATTTCATTCCGTTTCCATACCTTCCGCGAAAAATAGCCCCTTCCCCTTGAGGGGAAAGGGCTACGGCACGAGATGATGACATATCATCTCGCGGCATGCCTTTACTTGCCTGATTCTGCTTTTGTATCTTTAGGAGCTTCTGTATTCTGATCTTTTTTCTCGTCCTTCTTCTCTTCCGGCTTTGTCTCCGTCTTAGGAAGGTCGATTTTCTTGATCAGCTTATCCAGATCCTTCTGCATGAAGTTGTTCATCAGCTCAGAAGCTGCACGCGTACGCAATGCTTCCTTCTCTTCTTCTGTCAACTTGCTGTATTCCTTCTCTTTACGATCTTCCACGCGCATAACGTGGTAGCCGTAGTCTGTCTCAACTGGATCGCTCACTTGGTTAAGCGGCAATGTCAAGGCAGCTTCCTTAAATTGCGGTACCCATTGACTTACAGCAGCGTCCTTGTACAGACCACCAGTCTTAGCGGAACCTGGATCATCAGACGTTGTCTCAGCCAACTTCGCGAAGTCTTCACCCTTCTTCAGACGGGCTTGTACATCCTTCGCCTTCTTCAGAGCATCTTCTTTTTTGCGCTCTTTGCCTTCTTTGTCCTTGAATCCAATCAGAATATGGCGAACCGAAGCGGTTGTCATATCCTTCTTATTCTTCTCGAACTCAGCCTTGAGCTGATCTTCCGTTACCTTGCCGTTGTAATCCTGTACAACCGTCAAGATGCGCGACATATACTCCGTAATTTCCTCTTCCGTGAGCTTGCGCTTGTCCAACATTTCTTTGAACTGCTTGTCTCCGACTTGCTTCTTCATCAAGCCAATTTGTTCTTTGGCTTTATCTTTACCGGTTTGCTTTGCTTTCTCCGGTGCTTTGCCATCCAAATAGCGATACGCGATTTGCTGCTTCACGAAGTAGTCGCGGAATTGATCCATGCTAATAATCTGCTCGTATTCCGGATAGAAGAACAGCATGTTCGAGATTTCTTTGTCGAAATCATTCTGTGTAATCTGTCCTCCCTCATACGTAGCAACGACTTTACTGTTGTCGGTTGCCTTGCCCGCTGACTTCTCGTCTTTGTTGCCGCATCCGGCTAATACGGATATTGCGAGTACCGCAGACAATGCCAGCAACAACCACTTCTTGGAACGCGTCTTGTTATTTTGCAACATTCTGCAATTCTCCCTTCGATTTGATGGCACCCTTAGCTTCCTGCATGAATTGCTCTAGTATCATTAACAGCTGCAGCGCATCAACGCCTCGTGCATTGAACTTCACAGCACCGCAAGCCTCTTGATCGACATTAATCCGTCTGTCGAGTTTAGATGCAACAGCAGCCATCTTCTTGCGGTCTAACCACGGATCCGCCGAAGAATGGACCTTGATCGTGACCACATCTCCACGCTGTACAATTGACTCCCATCCATACTGCTTCGCATGAAGCTTCAGCCTAGCGACAGCGAGTAATTGAAGGACAGCAAGAGGTGGTTCACCAAAGCGGTCGATGAGTTCATCCCGCAGTTCTTCGACTTCATCCAATGTAGCAAGTCCCGCTACCTTTTTATAAATCTCAATCTTCTGAATACTATCATAAATATAATTCGGCGGCAAATACGCATCTACGTTCAGGTCGATGAGGGTTGTAAGCTCCTGCTGATCCTCAATAGCGACACCATCGATCTCCGCCTTGCGCTTGTTCACCTCATCTGCAAGCATCTGCGAGTATAGATCAAATCCAACAGATGCAATAAATCCATGCTGCTCCGCACCTAGCAGATTACCCGCCCCTCGGATGGATAAGTCGCGCATCGCAATTTTGAATCCGGAACCAAGCTCGGTGAACTCCTTAATCGCCTGAAGCCGCTTCTCTGCCACCTCGTTCAGTACCTTGTCGCGCTGATAAGTGAAGTAAGCATAAGCAATCCGGTTCGAGCGGCCCACTCGCCCACGCAACTGATACAGCTGCGACAGACCCATCTTGTCCGCATCATGAACGATGAGCGTGTTCACGTTCGGAATGTCAACGCCTGTCTCGATAATACTGGTGCTGACGAGCACATCGTATTCCCCATCCAAGAAGTCGAGAATTGTCTTCTCCAGCTCTGCCTCGGACATTTGCCCATGGCTTACCGTCACACGGGCATCCGGCACGAGCATTTTAATATGGTCGGCCATCTGATGAATCCCCTGCACTCGGTTGAACAGGAAGTAGACCTGCCCGCCTCTTGCCAGCTCTCGTTCTATTGCCTCGCGAACTAAATTATCGCTGTATTCAAGCACGTAGGTCTGAACAGGGAATCGATTTTCTGGCGGTGTCTCGATAACCGACAAATCCCGGACGCCGAGCATGGACATATGCAGGGTACGCGGAATAGGTGTTGCCGTCAGTGTCAGCACGTCGACATTCATCTTCAGCTTTTTCAACTTCTCCTTGTGCGTTACGCCAAAACGTTGCTCTTCATCGACAATCAGCAATCCTAAATCTTTGAAAACAACATCCTGAGAGAGCAGGCGGTGAGTGCCGATAATGACGTCGACAACACCCGACTTTAGCCCTTTCATGGATTCGTTCTGTTCCTTGCGGGAACGGAATCGGCTAAGAACCTGAATATTAAATGGATAATCGGCAAATCGCTCACGGAACGTCTCATAGTGCTGCTGTGCCAAGATGGTTGTTGGTACGAGTATCGCCACCTGCTTGCCTTCGATTGCAGCCTTGAAGGCAGCTCGAACCGCAACTTCCGTCTTGCCATACCCTACGTCACCGCACAATAGACGATCCATCGGACTCGCCTTCTCCATATCCTGCTTAATTTCTTCGATGGCACGCAGTTGATCTCGCGTCTCATCATATGGGAACATATCCTCGAATTCCCGCTGCTCTGGTGTATCCTTCTCGAAGGCATAACCGCTAGATGCTTGTCTTGCTGCGTACAGCTTGATCAAGTCGTCAGCAATGTCCTTCACGGAGGAACGAACTTTACTCTTAACCTTCGTCCACTCGGTGCCACCCAGCTTATAGATCTTCGGCTCCTTCTCTTCCGAGCTCACATAACGCTGGATGAGATGAAGCTGATCCACTGGGACAGATAGTTTATCCCCACCCGCATACAAAATATGCAGATAGTCCTTATGGATACCGTTAATCTCCAGCGTCCCAATTCCGATATACTTACCAATGCCATGATTCTGATGGACGACATAATCGCCGACCTTCAGTTCCGTATAGCTGCGAATCCGTTCCGCATTGTCCACCTTCGCGTTCAGTTCCGTTCGGCGTGTCTTCCGCTGCTTGCCGGAGAACATCTCACCCTCAGTTATAACTACAAGGTGAATGGACGGGAGCTCAAAGCCTGTCTGTAGGTTTCCCTTTAAAATCGTAGGCTCAGGTATTGCGTAATCCTGAAGCACACGACGCATCCGTTCAATTCGTTCATCACCGTTCGCCAGCATAATGACGTTGGCGCCTGACTTCTTCCACCGTTCCATTTCTGCTTTCAAGACATTCATTTGTCCATGGAAGTTCTGCATGGAGCGGCACATGACGTTCACGATATTTTGCGGCTGCGTATGAGGAACCTGTCTGAGGAACAGCGCCATAAATACGGTCTGGAATGGGCGCTTGCCCATTGCGACGTCAGATGTCACTCCTAGAGGAAGCGCCGGCAATGTCTTGCCATTCGACAACAAGTGTGTGCTCCACTCCAGTTCATCTCGTTCAAGCTGTTTAGCTGTCTCCATGACTCTAGCAGGCTCATCTACGACAAGCAGCGTGTCCTTCGGCATATAATCATATAATGTGTGCTTCTCTGGATAGAGCAGCGCCACGTATTTATAGAGCTCTGTAAAATATACAGAACCTCTCATTCGTTCGATATCATGCCCGATTTCCCGCTCAAGCTTCTCCTTTACTTGGCGATCGGACATCTTGCCCAGCTGTTCTTCGAGACGTGCAAAAGTCGCCTCAGCCGCAGCGGCGAAGCGTGTCTCGTCTGCAATTAAGTCTTTGCAAGGCAGTATTGTCAATTGCTTCAACTTATCGATAGAACGTTGATCCTGGGTGTCGAATGAGCGAATGGAGTCAATTTCATCATCGAACCATTCAATTCGATACGGATAAGGAGCTGTGATTGGATAAATATCTACAATCCCACCACGGACGCTCATCTCTCCCTTGGCCTCGACCCGTTCTGTACGCTCATAGCCGCACGCAACCATCTCTGCAAGGAAGGTTTCCAGTGGAAGCTCATCGCCAAGCGACAGAGATATGCCAGCCTCAGCCATCATCTCGCGGGCAGGCAAAAAGCGCCGCAATCCCGCATACGGCGTTACGATTATCCCACGGAAGCCACGTGCACACCGGGTAAGCACTTCGATGCGCTGCGCAATCACTTCTGGACTTGATATCGCTGCTTCTGCAGCTACCAACTCATTGGCCGGGTATAAGAGCACTTGATCCGCCGACAAACATTCCTGCAGGTCATCAGCTACTTTTTGTGCAGAGAACATGTTGTGTGTGACGACGAGTACTGGACGATCCAACTGCATCTGAAGTGCCGCCATCATCACCTGACGAGCTGAACCGGACAAGCCGGATACCAATTGCTCCTTCATTCCTGCACGGACACCCGCAGCAATCGATTCAATGTCACGTTCTTCTGATAAAGCTTGCATGAGTGCATTCAACAAAAGATAGGCACCTCTTTCTCACCCACAATAAATACTACAAGGTATAACTAGTAAGGTTATATACGTTACCCTCATCCAAAATAAGCCTCGGCTGACAAGCCAAGGCTGACGCTAACTCCCATTGCCCATCCACCCTCATTGCAAGGGAGAGGAAAGCAAAGACAACTCGGGATGCATCTGAATCGCTTCTGTACAATATTCACATGTCATCCTCACGGTTACATCTCCATTGGAATGAACGACAATATATTGTTGGCGCTCGTCTGGGGTAAGACGGTGGAAGCCGAGGCGTTCCTCATCAATCCCGTTCCCGTCGATGCGCCCAATCATTGTATGACAATGTTTGCACACGTAATTCACAGACATGTATATGCCTCCCATTCTTGGATTATACCGTTCAGTATGTCCAAAAGAAAGGCACATTAGCCCAGTATCGGTTTTGATCACGAAGTTTCTCAGGAAGTAATTCGACGGCGAATCTTGCACTCACTCTCGAACAGCGTATGCTTCCGAAGTATGTTTCCTGCAGAAACATTTCAGCTGCTCATGTAGTCCCGCCTACACTCCGCTGCTCCTTACAAGTTTTGCGGAGCAAAACTCGCTACGAAAGCATGTGCTTCGAGTTCACGCAACCTTCTTGGTGCTGAAAACCGATATTTTTTGATCAAACCATATTATCCATTGAATTTCGCCATCGTCTGCTCGAACGAATGCTTAAGCGAGAATTCGACAGCGTCGCAAGTGCGCTCGACTGTCTGCTTCAAGTCTTCCATACCCGCTTTAGGGAACGTAGACAGCACATAATCTACAATAGACCGACCAGGTTCCGGACGAGATATCCCCATCCGAACTCGATTGAAGGATTGCGTTCCTAGATGCTGGATGAGCGATTTAATTCCGTTGTGACCACCCGCACTCCCTTGATAGCGCAAGCGAATCTTCCCAAGCTCTGTATCCATATCATCATATAGAACGATAAAATCCTCAATATCCGCCTTATAGTAATCCATATATGCGCGAACAGCCTCTCCAGACAGATTCATATACGTCATGGGTTTGATAAGAACAACCTTCTCTGTTCCAACGCGTCCCTCTCCGATTAACGCCTTGCATTTGCTCTCACGTACCTGAATGCCGAAGCGATCCGCAAGAGAGTCAATTGCCATAAAGCCGATATTGTGGCGGGTTGCGGCATATTCGGTTCCCGGGTTACCTAATCCTACAATCCACTTCAAGAGCGCTACATCCTTCCTTATTGATCATCGATATGATGATTGAACTGCTTTTGGCATGCATCCGTACCTGATTCGCAGACACATTCAAATGCCGATAAGGGTTACTTCTCCGGCGAAGACCGAAGACGTAACCCTTCCGTAATGTGCAGCTCAGGTCACTCGACCCACGCTTTATTCAATCTCAAACAATTTACTGATAGACAATTCTTCGTGAACACGAATAATCGCTTCACCCATTAACGGTGCAACCGACAGTACGTGTAACTTGCTAGATGGGTTTTCATGTGTAATCGGAATTGTATCCGTTACAACAACCTCTTTAAATGGCGATTTCTCCAAACGATCCATCGCAGGTCCGGACAATACTGGATGCGTGCAGCAAGCGTAGACTTCCTTCACCCCTGCTTCAACCAATGCGTTCGCACCAAGCACAATCGTACCAGCCGTGTCGATAATGTCATCGATAATGATCGCTGTCTTGCCTTTAATATCCCCGATAATATTCATAACTTCACTAACGTTCGGCTCTGGACGACGCTTGTCGATAATGGCAAGCGGTGCATTCAGGAAGTCAGCCAATTTGCGCGCACGTACCACACCACCATGGTCAGGAGATACGACAACAACGTTTTCGAGTTGCTTCGAGCGGAAATATTGTGCCAAAATTGGAACACCCAGCATATGATCCACAGGAATATCAAAGAATCCTTGAATTTGTGTGGCATGCAAGTCCATCGTAATGACACGATGAGCTCCTGCTGTCTCGATCAAATTCGCTACAAGCTTCGCCGTAATCGGATCACGCGAACGCGCTTTACGGTCTTGGCGAGCGTAGCCATAGTAAGGGATAACTACGTTAATGCTCTTTGCCGATGCACGCTTCAATGCGTCCACCATTACAAGCAACTCCATCAGATTGTCATTGACCGGGTCGCATGTCGATTGAACGACGTAAACGTCACAACCGCGTACACTTTCAGACAACTTAACTTGGATTTCTCCATCACTAAAGCTCTTCGTTTCTGCATCTCCCATCGGAATTCCGATGTATTCTGCAATCTTGTTCGCCAAATTAGGATTGGAGTTGCAAGTGAAAATTTTCAACTTGGAATCACAATACGTCATGATATTAAAAACCCTCCGTGCCGGTTCTTGTTCATCGTTGTTTTATACTGTCCGTTAATGGTGCTGCTTAGTCTATCCCTACATGGTCTCAACTAAAAAGGCTCTCAATACCATGCTAAACGATATTGAATGAAAAGTGCAACCTTATCGATCACTTTTCTCGTTCTTTTTTTGCTTTTGCACGGGCACGAATCTTCTCCGCATACCCCGGCTTGTTTACTTGACGCTCACGAGCGATAGCCAAGTCATTATCTGGTACAGGATGTGTAATCGTTGATCCGGCAACGACGTAAGCGCCAGTGCCCACTTGGATAGGTGCAATCAAGTTGACATTGCTGCCAATGAACGCGTCATCGCCAATTTGAGTGAGCGACTTATTGAAGCCGTCATAGTTGACCGTAATCGCGCCACATCCAATATTTACATTCTTCCCTACTTCGGCATCGCCAATATAACTGAGGTGCGATACTTTCGTTTGATCATCAAGCGACGCATTTTTAATTTCCACGAAGTCGCCGACTTTCACCTGCTTGCCAAGACGTGCGCCTGGACGCAAATAAGCGAATGGACCAACTGAACTCTCGTCGCCTACAATCGCTTCACAGAGTACAGATTGCTTAATATGCACTTGATCGCCGATTGTTGAATCAACAATCTCGCTGTTCGGCCCAATAACGCATTCGCCGCCAACCGTCGTGTTGCCACGCAGGCTTGTCCCTGGTTCAATGATCGTATCCGCTCCGATGACAACACCAGACTCAATATACGTATTGGCAGGATCAATAATCGTTACACCATTCAGCATATGGCGCTTGTTGATACGCTCACGCATGAAGCGTTCCGCTTCAGACAACACCAAGCGATCATTAACGCCGATTGCCTCACTGTTATCCGGCGTACAATATGCTTGCACCGTATCTCCTTGTGCCTTCATGATGCCGATTACGTCAGTCAAATAATACTCTTGCTGGGCATTATCATTTCTGATCTGCTCCAGCGCCGCGAACAACTTCACATTGTCGAAGCAATACGTGCCCGTATTGATCTCCTTCACGAGCTGTTCTTCGGTCGTACAATCCTTTTGTTCGACAATTTTCAAGACCGAACCGTCTTCTGCGCGAATGACGCGACCGTAACCTGTCGGATCATTCAGTTCAGCCGTCAAAATCGTCGCTGACGCCTGAGCGCGGTTATGCAGTTCCATCAACTGAGCCAACGTTTCTGGTGTCACTAGCGGTGTATCGCCGCAAATGACAAGTGTCGTTCCTTCCTCACCATCAAGAAGCGCCTTCGCTTGCTTAACCGCATGTCCTGTACCAAGCTGTTCCGCTTGCAAGGCGTACTCGGCACGGTTCCCCAGGAATTGCTGTACTGCTTCTGCTCCATGTCCTACAATGACGACGGTGCGCTCACAATCCACACTTTCGACAGCATCAAGAACATGCCCTACCATTGGTTTCCCGCATACGGGATGAAGCACTTTGTACAATTTTGACTTCATGCGTTTGCCTTGTCCGGCAGCAAGCACAATGGCCATTCTTTTCAAAGCGTCCGACCTCCTGCTCTACCTTTACTCCATAGAAGAATATATCTCATTATGGAGAAAAAGAAAAGAGAGCCCCTATGATTGGCTCTCTTTCTTTGCAACCCCAATTATAAAATCATAAAACTACGCGCCCTCTTCGATAACTTCCTCTTCCGTAGCAGCGCGTTCGTATTCAGCCAATACAGCAGCTTGAATCTTCTCGCGAGTCGCCGAAGAAATCGGATGAGCAATATCGCGGAATTCGCCATCTGGAGTCCGCTTGCTCGGCATCGCTACAAACATGCCATTGTTGCCGTCGATTACACGAATGTCATGAACGACAAACTCGTTATCGATCGTAATCGATGCGATTGCCTTCATTCTCCCCTCTGTGTTGACGCGGCGGAGTCTTACATCAGTAATTTGCACGTGTGTTCACCACCTTTTTCCATCGAGACTTGGTGTATAATTCCACACGCGCATGAAAAATCCTTCTTAAATTTGCCAATAATTTAACTTTTTTTAAAAATTTATGCCTGTCTTTAACGGATTCGACAAGCTTCGATTTATATCGCTGCGATCAGTTCAATTTCGACAAGTACGTCCTTCGGGAGTCTCGCTACCTCTACACAGGAGCGTGCAGGCTTGTGATTACCGAAGTACGATTCATAGATAGCATTGATTTGAGCAAATTGATTCATGTCCTTGATAAAAACAGTAGCCTTAATTACCTTATCGAAAGAAGTACCTGCTTCTGCAAGCACAGCCCTCAAGTTGGAGAACACTTGGTGTGTCTGCTCCTCAATTCCGCCTTCCACGAGCACACCTTGTGCAGTCAACGGAATTTGACCCGAAGTGAACAAGAGGTTGCCCAGCTTCATTGCTTGTGAGTATGGGCCAATGGCCGCAGGCGCTTGATTCGTTGCAATTGCTTCTAATTCATGAGACATTTGAATACCCTCCCGAATCAATGTTGTTCTCTATCGCTTATTCCTTATCGAAGTAGTTCCCCGGCTTCACCATAATATGACGAGTCCGCGCATCTACAGTCCCAACGCGAATGAGAGACACATAATCTGTCAACAGCCGTTCTTCGTTCGATACATCCTCCGATTCTACCAATACACCAACACCCGCTACTGTGGCATCGAATTCCTTCAGCAGATCCATCATGCCGTGAATCGTTCCACCAGCACGCATGAAGTCGTCCACGATTAATACACGTGAGCGCTCCTTCAAGGCACGCCGTGCGAGTGTCATCGTATGGATGCTCTTCTGCGATCCTGATACATAGTTAATGCTAACGGCCGATCCCTCTGTCACAACATGGTCGCGACGTACTAGCACCACTGGCAGGTTCAGATGAGCAGCAGTCGCATAGGCAATTGGAATCCCCTTCGTCTCTACCGTCATCACGACGTCAATATTGCAGCCTGCAAAGGCAGATGCGAACATTCGACCTACATCGTTCATCAAGGCTGGTTGGCCTAAAATATCAGTAATATAGAAATATCCCCCAGGAAGCACCCGGTCTGGATGCCCCATTGATGCGCATAAAGACTCAATGACAGGAAGTGCGATATCAGGCGTGCATTTCGGAATAAACTTCACTCCGCCTGCAGCACCAGCCAGCGTCAGTAAATCTCCCGTCCCTTCGCTCTCGAACACCTCTTTAATAATAGCCAAATCCTCGCTAATGGAAGACTTGGCTGCACCGTAACGTTCTGCAAATGTCGTGAGCGGTATGAGCGTATGCGGCTTAGACATCAGATATTGGGTCATCTCAACCAGACGGGCGCTTCGCTTCAATTTTTTCATGATTACTCCTCGCTCAAAACCGAATATTATATTGTAGATATTACATGAATGTACGCTAGTTAGCAAGATGATGGCCGCTTGTCAAGTCAAACAATCCTTGAATTGTAACCATATCGCCTTCTTGATACACGTTAATTTATTTAAGCCTGTTATCCCAACAAGCGTACCGCGTACACTTCCTTGCAAAAACCGCGCAGTCCATTATAGATCCTTGCGATCTTAGATTCTTTAGACACGAGGCCGAATACCGTCGGACCGCTGCCCGACATCAGCACTCCTTCAGCCCCGAGCCGAAGCATAGCATCCTTCAACTGCTGCACCTCCGGATGGAGCGGCAGCGTGACATCCTCCAGCACATTGCCAAGCGATTCACACACCCCTTGGAAGCTTTGGATCTGTATCGCTCTGCGCATTTGATCCAGCGATGGATGCTCCGTAATCTGACTCGCCCTAAGGCGCCCATAGACATCAGCCGTCGATACATTAATCGGCGGCTTGGCAAGCACAACCCAGCATTGAGGTGGCTGCTCAATCATCTCAAGTGCCTCTCCGCGGCCGCGAGCTATTGCAGTCCCTCCCGTCACGCAGAACGGGACGTCTGACCCAAGTTCCGCACCAAGCACCTGCAGCTCCTCATCAGGAATCCCTAACTTCCATAATCGATTCAAGCCTCGCAGTGTAGCAGCAGCATCGCTGCTTCCACCGGCTAGTCCGGCAGCTACTGGTATTTTTTTATCTAAATGAATATATACGCCTTGCTTCACTTCATAACGTTCTTTAATTAGTTTTGCCGCTTGGAACGCCAAGTTCTTCTCATCTAACGGTATGTAACCTGCTTGGCTGGAGATGATAATCGTATCTCGAGGAAGTTCCTCCATCTCGAGACGGTCCGCTAAGTCTACCATCGTCATGACCATTTCGACGTCATGATACCCATCCTCGCGCTTACGCAGCACATCCAACAGCAAATTTATTTTGGCAGGCGCCTTCTCGTACACTTTCACTCGCGTTCACCCTTCTTTATCCTACGGATCGCTTACGTTATTATAACAGACTCTATGGTGCAAGTCATATGTGTACGTATACAGGCAATGAACATGATTTCGTAATAAAAAAAGCGAACAGAGCGGAATAGATCCGATGCTCGCTGGATAGGAGGTTCTTGACTCGTTATTTTTTCGAGGCTGCCTCTTCGGCAAGTTGAATGGCCCGCTTGACCATATCGCCAGCATCCTTCGCACGGATAGCACCCCATCCGTATTTGGACACCGTATCGTAGAAGCCAAGATCTTTAGCCAATTCCACCTTCAGCTCTTCAGACATGAAGCTGCGCTTTCTTCGGCTCATCACTGCACCTCCCACGCTTACCTTAATGTTCATATCATCAGCAAGCACGACATAATCATCGGCCTACCGTTAATGTGAGTAGAAGCCGTCTCCATTATACGTACACTCCAGTTCCGATTTATGGGGGAATATCCGGGTGAACCATGACCGTAAGTAATATGTTATTCCTTCAAAACAAACAAAAGGCAGCCCTCACAGGCTGCCGTCATGTCGCTTAACCGCGAACATATTCAATCTTCAACTCGCCGTTATCGGCGCATACGGTCACTTGGACCGATTCTGTTAATATATCTGCATAGCTATAGGATACCCGCTTAAACGCGTTCTGATCCTGGTCCAACTTAACAATAAATACAGAAGGGTAGGTTTCTTCCAACACGCCCGTACGCTCAATCGTTTTCCGACGACCGCCATTGGCGCGGAGCAGAATCTTCTGACCGACATGTGCTTCAAGACAACGACGAATTTCAAACAGCGCGTTTTTCGCCATTACAGCTACCACCTCTTTCCTTGTCCATTATAACCAATTCAGGAGGTGTTGTCAAATAAACGAATAATTATAACAATAACACCGTTTTCGTGTCAATGTGTTTTTTTGTCCAAATTTATTAAAATGGTTCTTTTTTCTGTATTTTATACATAGGCCGCTTATATTACGGTTGGTGTAACGTTCAATGTCGATAAATCCTTCAACTTCGGCATGCCCACGCGATAACTTCCCTTTGTCTCAATGCCTCCCACCCCGTCAATGCCACTGACCATATGAGGCGCAATATCCCCAATCTGTACGGTATCACGAATTGAGGTATATGAGGCCTTAACCGCTACGTAAGCTGGATCAAGGGCATGAATCATAATTCGGCCCGGTGAACTTGCAAAGTTGGCTCCTGCTTGCAGAAGCGCCTCGAAGTGAGATTGGCATGCCCCGGCAATTATAGTCAATAAATCAAGATGGCGCTCATACTGCCTTGCCGTCTGTACTGCATTAACGAAGTTCTGGGAGTTCTTATAATTCTGCAAATTTAACAGATCACGGTACCTGCCGTTCTTCAATACACCATCATGTCCCGTAATGACGATTATATTCGGCTTCACTCGCGGCAGCAGCCGATACAACGTATCTGCCATATTGCGTTCATTCACATAATGGCCTTCTGCCGGCACGTTGAGCTGATTATATATCGCCATGCTTTTCTGTAAATACCCGGGATCCCCATCCAGATGGAGTACCGTTCCCGGCATATCAAAGGTTGAAATGGAATTCGGCGTCTCTGCAAATGGAAGCTCCGTCCGCCTGCGCTCTTGCAGCTGCCTACGCTGCTGTTCAAGCACCTCGACAGACTCCAACATCTTGATATGAGCCTGTTCCGTGCGGCGCGCAATCGTTGCCTTCGGTACACTAACTAAATCTTCAACATGGGAATCCGCCAGTAAGCGATAATCCGTCCCCTTAATAACCGCAATCTGTCGGAAGATCTCCTCCACACGGAATGTAATATCGCCACCGTACGACTTGCGTACGACCAAATCTCCTTGCTTCACTTGTTCGTTCATAGGATCAATCACCTCTCCGACTATCCTATGGGCAAACGCATAAATTGGTGATGCCTAAGCCTTAAAATTATGTTACTCCGCTTGATCCTCTTCTTCTGCACGTGCAATGGCTTGGCCGATCGCATCGGACAGAGCAGCGAACTCCTCAATCGAGAGTGTTTCCCCTCGGCGACTCGGTTCAATATGTGCTGAAGCAAGCGCTTCTGTCAGCCTGTCTGTCCCACACTTGCTGGCATAGCGAGCCTTTAGGTTATTCCAAATCGTCTTGCGACGCTGAGCGAACGAAGCCTGTACAACATCGAATAACAGCGACTCATCCTTCACCTGCACAGATGGAGTCTGTCTCACACGTAGACGGATTACTGCAGACTCTACATTTGGCTGCGGGATGAACACCGTATGCGGTACGGTGCATACAAGCTCCGGCTCTGCAAAATATTGAACAGCCACACTTAAGCTGCCGTAATCCTTGCCTCCTGGCTTCGCTGCCATTCGCTCTGCGACTTCCTTCTGAATCATGACGACGATGTTCTTGAGCGGCAGACGCTCCTCCAGAAGCTTCATCATAATCGGGGTCGTCACATAATACGGCAAGTTAGCCACAACACTTACCCGCTCGACATCTTGGAACTGTTCGCGGAACAATTCATGCAAATCCACCTTCAATACATCCCCATGTACAACATGGACATGTTCATAGGGCTCCAGCACTTCCCCTAATATCGGAAGCAAGCGCTGATCGATCTCGACTGCTGTTACACGACGAGCGCGCTTAGCGAGCTGCTCCGTAAGCGCACCGATCCCAGGCCCAATCTCCAGGGCACCTGTCACATCATCCAGCTCTGCAGCATCCACAATACGGCGCAAAATGTTCATATCAATTAGAAAGTTCTGTCCTAAGCTTTTCTTAAATGAAAACCCATGCTTGCGTATAATGTCTTTCGTGCGATTCGGTGTTGCAATATCTATTCTCGTCTGCGTCATTCCATCTATTCTCCTTCTGCACATTGTTCCTGCTCGAATTGGTTCAGCTTCCGCAAGGCGTTCTCAAATTCCTCTCGTCCGATCTGGAACACACCGCAGCGCTTGAGCATCTGCTTCGCGTTGCAGTATCCAATGCCCAATATTTCACCTAACTGCCGTCTGCGTTCTGCAGAGCCTGCATGCGTCGTTAATCCCGCTTCGACGAGATCCGTCCACGTCAGCTCTGACGTCATGCTTGGCATCTCGGAGCGAACCTGCTCTAAGGCACGGCGAATCGCTTCTGGCTTTGCATTCTCCACACCAAGATCCCCTTTGGCTATCGCCTCATGTCTAGGCAGGAAAGCGTGTTTGCACCCAGGTACACGTTCTGCTATCGTCTTCCGAATTTTCTCCCCCGCATGATCTGGATCCGTGAAAATAATAACCCCTCGGCGCTCTTGGGCCAATGCGATGCGTTTTATCGTTGTATCATTAATCGCCGATCCACCTGTCTCAATTGTATCCGCCTCAACGGCACGGTGAATGGCAACGGTATCATCTTTGCCTTCTACAACTATCACTTCGCGTATCAATATGCTTGCTCCTCTCACCACAAGGCTGCTTCCTAATTCCGCATCCTTCTCTTGCTCTCCATTCATAAATAAACAACAAAAGAAGAGGGTGTCCCCTCTTCTTAGCATGACATAAATCATTATTCATTACTATATCCTAATTACACATGGCTGCATACCTTGTGCGTTAGTTCGATTCCGGCTTGACTGGGCCAACCACGTATACGGTGTACCCCTTCTTGCGTCCGAATTTGCTGACCGCCTTCTTGCTGTCGAAGTATACATCGATAATTTTCCCCTTGACCGCGCCACCTGTATCTTCAGCACGTCTGAATCCAATCCCTTCGATATATACCCACCAGCCGAGCGGAATGACCTTCGGATCAACCGCGATAGTACGACCTTCTGATACTATTGCGCCAGATGCCGTCTTCGCACCAGCCGATCCCTCAGATTCCGTATACGCCGTCAGTTGAACGTTCTTCAGCACTTTTTTATAGTTAAAATCTTTGTCGCCACTGGAAACATTGTCAGAATCGTCTTCCTGCGCGTTCACTGACAGAACAGCAACTTCCGGTTCCTTCTTCGTTCCATAGGCTATCACTTGATTCACTTGTTTTGTATGAACGGATTTGTCGACCATCTGCGCATATACGAGCTTACCATCCTCGTACGTTTTCTGTACTTTCTGGACAACCAAGCCTTCTTTTCCATCTTGAACCGTCTTGGTCTTCCCCTTAAGGAGAGTAGCATCTGCCTGCTTCACCACTTGATAAGGAACCTTCACTTTACGCTCTTCCATCTTCTTGCTGACACGGACGATGCGAATATCCATGTTCTTCGAAATAGAGGCACGCTTAGAAGGGAATACCTTATCTTCAGGGTTCACTTGGATTTGCAGCGAACTCAGTGCATCATGCACCGACTTCTTCGTCGTAAATTGTGTTTCTTTCTTCCCATCCGCTGTAATTTGGATAGGCAAAGCGCGTTCAATAATAACTCGATCTCCATCAGCAATTTCTGCATCAAGCGGCTTCGATACTACATCGTATGCCCCAAGCGCTATCGCATGCTCATCCAAAACATTGCGAAGCGTATCTAGGCGAGTTTCGACTGAACGCTCTTGTCCATCAACGAGCACAGCCACTGTCTTCTTCGTTACATTATACCAAGTCAAGACTGCTATTAATGTGATCACGATTGCTACAGCTGCAATAACGGTGATAACACGCACATTTTCATGCTTCCATCGCAATGCGAGTGACATGCTGGATGATCGGGGTTCATGGGTTTCGTTGTTCACGATCTGTCCCATTTCTCGGTCCTCCTTACATAGTCCCGCCGTCGAGTGCTCTGCATGATTCCATCTGACGCGACTATTTCAAGAATGTTTACGAGAGACTTCACTTGCCATAAACGAGCATGTAATCGTTCAAGACAATGCCGAAATCTCCGTACCAACGTTTCAGTATTGGCTGCTCCCACCTCCTATTTCTTACACCCTATGACGTCTTTATTCTCATTATTCAAAAAAAAGAATGTTTGAGAGTAAACAAAAGAAGCCCTTCGTAAGAGGAGACTCTTTCGCGGCTTCCGTAATAGAAACCCAAACGTCAACAGTGTAGGACGCGAGGAACCCTCTCTCGGTACGCTGACGAGGTTAGCTGTCGGGTTCGGGCTTGAGAGTCGCCCTATCGGAACCAACCGGCTCATGGCTCGGTCGTCCCTAATTCACCCCAAGGAATTAATCCGTGTGATTGAACATGTACTCATGTCATGTCGTTCACACTCTGGTTCCCCCGCTCTCCACTTCATGGAGATTAAGCGATACTGAATTAGTTGGAACAATATTGAATTGTGTAATAACATCTGTGAGAAATCATATCGTGTTTGCAATCTTCTTGTAAAGACAGTAGCAATTCCGTTTTTCGCGAAAAATGGTTAAAAAAATGTAACTTAATCCGTTTTTCATTATGAAATCCACTTATTTTATGGCCGATGTCTTTTTTTCACTTGTTTTTGGCCCGTTTTCATGCGATGTCAAAACATGTCATTGCATTTTGAGTCGTCATTCTGCAAAATTCTTCAAATTCCATACCTTTCAGCTCTGCTGCAACCTCTGCAACAAGACGAACATATGCGGACTCATTGCGCTTGCCTCGGAACGGATGAGGAGTCAAATAGGGGGAATCCGTCTCCACAAGCAATCGATCATTCGGAACCTTAACAAGTACTTCTTTCGGCTGTTTTGCATTTTTGAAAGTAACAGGTCCTCCAAATGAAAGGTAGAAGCCCATATCCAGGCACATCTTCGCTGTTTCCCAGCTACCTGAGAAGGAGTGCATGATGCCCCCTACTTCGTGAGCCTTCTCCTCGCGCAAGATGCGGATTACATCTTCGTGCGCTTCACGATTATGAATAATGATCGGCATCTTCAATTCTCGCGCCAACCCAATTTGCTCGCGGAATACACGGTGCTGAACATCCTTCGGAGACGTATCCCAGTGATAGTCCAGTCCGATCTCGCCAATCGCCACAACCTTTTCATGCTCCGTTAGCTTGGCGATCCAGTCTATATCCTCCGGCTTCATCGTTATGGCATCTACCGGATGCCAGCCCACGGCTGCATAGATAAAATCATATTTCTCTGCCAACGCCATCGTCGTCGGGATCGTCTCTCGATTGAACCCGATGTTAACCATACGGGTCACCCCTTGTTCAACGGCCCGTGCGATAACCTGATCGCGATCCTCGTTAAAATTGCTGCTGTCTAAATGCGTATGTGTATCAAATAACACGTTTATGCGCTCCTTTTTCTTTCTTGTAAATCGATCTAATGATTGCGGCGTATAAACATACGCCTTGTATCTTCCGTAAGGTGATTCGAGACTTCCAGAAGCTTGTCCATTGGGAAATAGATATAGTGTTTTCCACGGCGAATGCCGCTAATGGAACGTACAATATCCGATTTCTTGGACAGCTCTACAATTTGCTGATCCCGCCCCCATAGCATAATATGTTGCTGTGAACGGGCATCTCCCTTTCGATATACATCATAGGGCTTATCGAAGGGAGAATCGAACATAAGTTCATAGTCCGGATCAAGCCCAATCTGCGACCACTCTGCCCGCAATCGTCCCTGTAAATCTTCATCCATCTGTTCAACTTCAATATATTTATATAGTTTACGCTCCATGAATCGTTGGCACAAGTCAACGAGACGCTCATCCTTCTCCCTTGTCCACTGCATAAATGCGGTCTGTACAAATGCCTCATCCATTTGGATATATTGTTCCGTCGTAATCGTTCCTTCAAATAAAGCATCTAGAGGAGAGAGGAAATATTGAAAAGTGTATCCACCCAAATATAATTCTTTGGCTCGTTTGAAAATCAGGCGAAGTAACATCTCCGAGCTTCGGGTTACCGGATGGAAGTAAACTTGCCAGTACATCTCATATCGAGCTAGCAAGTAATGCTCTACTGCGTGCATACCGCTCTCTTTGACTACAATCCGATCCTTAAGCGGTCGCAGCACCCTTAGAATACGATCAATATCGAATGTACCGTAATTAACACCGGTAAAGTATGCATCCCGCAGCAAATAGTCCATACGATCCGCATCAAGGGAGCCGGATACCAAATTCACGACAATCGGCCGCTCATATGTCCTGCGAATCACTGATGCCACCTTGGTTGGGAGCTGGGGGTCTACTTGTCTCAGCACGCGATTGATATCGGTATCTTCTATTATAATGCGGTATGTCCAATCTTCATGAAACATATCGAAGGCCTCTTCAATGGAATGAGAGAACGGTCCATGGCCCACATCATGAAGCAGTGCAGCACATAAGGCAACCAGCCTCTCTTCTTGCGGCCAGTCCTCGTATTGGTTTCGTTCAAATTGAGAAATAATCCGCCGAGTAATCTCGTATACGCCCAGAGAATGAGAAAAGCGGCTATGCTCTGCCCCATGGAATGTTAAATAGGAAGTTCCTAATTGGCGAATGCGGCGGAGCCGCTGGAATTCCCTTGTGTTAATCAAATCCCAAATTGTTCGATCTTGAACATGCACATAATTGTGAACCGGATCCTTGAACACTTTTTCCTCTAATAACATTGAAAATCACTCCTTTCGATTCGAACCTTTTCGACATAGTCTGCCTTATTGTCGAAAAGATTTGGTTTATTCTTGTTTCTGTTTATTTTTGCATAAAAAATACCATACGAGTGTAAAAGTGTACGCTACGTCGTTAAAAACAGCTTAATATAAGCTAAAAAAAACCTAAAATCCATAAATTAGCACGCCAAGTATACATTTTTTAGGTTGACTAATTTGGGAATGGTTGGTACGATAAGAATCAGCCAAAAAGAATTTTGTCGAAATATGACATTTCATGCTAAAGCAAAGAGGAGAGCGTTGAACTATGATGAAGTCCACTGGTATCGTCCGTAAAGTAGATGAACTAGGTCGTGTCGTCATTCCGATCGAGCTTCGCCGCACCCTTGGTATCGGTGAAAAGGATGCGCTAGAAATTTACGTTGACGGAGAGCGCATCATGCTTAAGAAATATGAGCCAGCATGCATCTTCTGCGGCAATGCAGAGAACGTTACATACTTTAAAGGAAAAATTGTTTGTCACGAATGTATATCAGAAATACCACAACCTGTGACAAAATAAAAAAAATAGGTTATAATAGCTCTAATCACATATGTTAATTCTAACCTTTTTATATCTTCCTTGATGCCTCCATGGTTTTGAACCCAACCATGGAGGTCTTTTTTTTGTTTTACAGCAAGGGTTTTCCCTCTATATTCTGCATGTTTCGCTTATGATCCATTGTATCCATTCTTGTTCTATAACAATGCCTGATAGATATCCCGTTTGGATACACCACGATCCTTGGCTGCCAGTTTCATTGCATCCTTGCGTGATACTCCCTGTTCACGTTCATAATGCGCAACATGCTCTTCTTCCGTCAGTTCCTGCCACCATGCTTGTCCCGCATCTTGAGAAGTTCCATTCTCATCAGCGCCCTCGACGACGATACAACATTCTCCTAATGGAGGATTCTCGCTTACAAAGTCAATGCATTCACCAACCGTACCCCGGATGAAGTGTTCGTAACGCTTCGTCAGTTCGCGGGCAATCGTAATCCGGCGGCTGTCTCCGTATGCGGAAGCAAGCCGATCGAGCGTCTTCGCAATACGATGTGGTGACTCATAGAATAACAGCGTTCCCGCTTCCATTCGGAGTGAGGCAAGCACAGCATCTGCATGCTTCTTCTCCCGCGGAAGGAAACCTACGAATGTGAAACGATTCGTTGGCAGGCCAGACGCAATTAAGGCAGATAAAGCCGCATTTGGTCCAGGAATCGGAATAACAGGAATGCCCGCTTCTACAGCCAGTTGAACAAGATCTGCACCCGGATCTGATATCGCGGGTAACCCGGCGTCGCTCACAAGGGCGATACGCTTGCCTTCTTCCATGATACGCACAAGTTCAGGTCCGCTTGCCTGCTTGTTATGCTCATGATAGCTGTACAGCGTCTTCCCTGTAATTTCGAAATGACTCAACAGCTTCCTTGTCTCACGTGTATCTTCCGCCGCAATAATATCAGCTTCCCGCAGTATGCGTACAGCCCGGAATGTCATATCTTCCAGATTTCCAATCGGCGTCCCTACAAGATATAATGCCCCTACATTTTCCTTGTTTTGTTGCTGGTAGCTATATTGTTCCGTCAATTGCATATTACCCATCCTTCAGCTGCGAGGCTTTCCCATAATAGATATCCATTAATTCCTCACGATATTCATTTCCATCATTATATACGATAAGCGGCGGCAATAGCCGTACATCCGGCTTGCCGTCTCGCGCGGCCTCAATCAGTACCATATTGGCCTCTACTTCCTCGCGTGGATGAACGAAGCGAATGCGCTTCGGCTCCAATCGATATGTCCGCATAAGCGCTATGATATCCGTTAATCGGGTAGGACGGTGAACCATGGCAAGCTTCCCGCCCGTTCGCAGCAGCTTAGCACTCGTGCGAATCACATCCTCCAATGTGCAGGCGACCTCACTGCGAGCTAGCGCATAATGCTCGTTCTCTTTCACATCACCCGCCGTCAACGGCATATAGGGAGGATTTACTGTAATCATTTCGTAAAAGGGACGCTCTGCATCTGGTGTAAATGCCTTCAAATCCCCTTCGATAATGCGTATTCGCTCTTCCAAGCCATTTAGCCGAACGCTGCGGCTGGCCATATCCGCAAGTCTTGGCTGTATTTCCAATCCATCGATTTGCGCATTAGTCCGTGTGGACAGCAGCAGTGGGATTACCCCATTGCCTGTACACAGATCCATAATCCGGCCACGCGTTGGCACGGAAGCGAATCGAGCCAGCAGGACAGCATCCATGGAGAAGCTGAACACCTCTGAGCTCTGTATGATTCGTAATTGATGAGTGAGCAAATCGTCGAGCCTCTCAGATGGATACAGCCCGATCACATCGTTTCTATTCTCCATAACGCCCCTGCCTTTATCATCTTCATTTAAGTACTACTTACACCTATATCTTTAACGTTTCATAAGGGACTTCCTCATCAGCTATGCTGTAAATTGCCCCTAATATGATGAAAAGCCGTAGGTGGGGAACCCTCTTATCGGTTCCCACTGACCTACGGCCGCGGTTATTTATTGAGGAAGGACAGACAGAACAAACAGTCACCTTCCGTCCGCAAATGTCCATAATACACGTTGCAAATGTGAAACCCTTCATGATACAGCCGCGCCAAATTATCATACCCTTCGCCAACCACGTTCTCTTTGGAATCTCCATTTGGATCAGGATTTACTGCGGGTGCCGAGTCTCCCTTCACCTCAGGTTCAACTTCCAAGTGCTCGTGATGCTCGTGGTGCAGTACTTTGCGCAGCTGCTGATTCTCCATCCACAAGCGTTGATTCTCTTCCAGCAGCTCTTTGACGACGAGTTTCAGCGCACCAAGCTCTTGATGAAGGTCTCCCATATGCGTTTCCAATTCATGAATCTGCGCAAAAATGTCTTTCTTCTCCAAGTTCCCACCCCAGAGCGTGAAAATGTCCGCTATTTATTTTACGACAACGTCGTCGAAAGCAAAATCTTTCACCTTGCCGATATCCGCTAATTGGACGTGCACTTTACGTTCACCGGCATTAATACCGACGACCTTGCCCTCTCCTATCGAGGTAACAACCCACTTGCCGACTGTAGGAAGCTCTTCTTTCACGCTTTCATAATTGTCATGCTCGTATTTCAGGCAGCACATCAAGCGACCGCACAAACCGGATATTTTCGTAGGATTCAGCGATAAGTTCTGGTCTTTTGCCATTTTAATAGATACCGGTTCAAAATCACCTAACCATGAGGAACAGCATAACACGCGCCCGCAAGGCCCAATGCCGCCAAGCATCTTCGCCTCGTCCCGTACACCAATCTGCCGGAGCTCAATCCGTGTCCGGAATACGCTGGCCAAGTCTTTCACCAGCTCGCGGAAGTCCACGCGTCCTTCTGCCGTAAAGTAAAAGATGATTTTGTTCCGATCAAACGTATATTCAACATCTACAAGTTTCATCTTCAATTGATGCGCCTTAATCTTGTCCATACAGGTTGCGAACGCATCCTTCGCAGCTTGCCGATTCGCATCCACCAATGTAGCGTCCGCTTCATTAGCGATGCGAATGACTTTCTTCAAGGGAAGCACCACATCGTTCTCACCGACGGTCTTCGGACCAATCACGACTTTGCCGTACTCAATGCCGCGCGCCGTTTCGACGATCACATGCTGGTCCCTCTGGACCGGCCATTCGACCGGGTCGAAATAGTATATTTTGCCCGCTCTCTTAAAACGGACGCCGACTACATTATACAATCAAGTACCTCCTTGGATTCCAACCAGAAACTGCTCGCAAGCAAGTTGCGGGCTTACATTGGCGCGCACCCGCTTCTGCGCCTCCGTCGCCGCATCCATGCACCGAATCCATCCTTCAGCCGACTTCGTCCAGGCCAGCTTGCTGATTGTATCAAGCTGATCGATAAAGACGAGACTCTCCTGCCGGTTGTATTGGTAATTCAACATATCTCGAAACCAGAGATGGAACAAACGGAACAACATGTCCGTATGTTCAGCAAGCTCGGTCTTAAACAACTTCTGCTGTGCGGTTAGAAGTGCGGAAGGAAGTCTTGCTTCGCACTCCTTTCCTAATTGTAACATTACGTTTCTCACTTCTGCAAACCAATTCTGTCCACATAGCTCACGTCCAGCTTCTAGGCCGTTTACAAGATAGACAGCTGCACGAGCTAATATAGCAGGACTACCCTCTGCTACTAACGTTTGACAGATAAGGTTCGGATCCTGCGGTGTAAATGGCACCATCTGTGAACGGGATTGAATGGTTGGCAGCATCGCTTGTCCATTCTCTGTAATCAGAATAGCCACTGCAGGACTTGTTGGCTCCTCCAAAAATTTAAGCAGGCTGTTGGCCGCTTGCACGGTCATCTTCTCCGCCTGCTCCATAATGTACACTTTCCGGCCTGTAGCTTGGGTTCGGTAGGAAAATTCGCGCTGCAGCTCGCGAATTTGATCGATCTTAATCGACTGTCCCTCTGGTAGAATAATATGCACATCAGGATGGTTGCCGTGCTCAATTTTCCGACAAGAAAGACATTCCCCACAAGCATCATCTGTCATGCGTTCACAGAATAACGCCTTGGTGAAGGTTAGCGCAGCAGCCATCCGGCCCGTACCCTTCGGTCCACTGAATAAGTAGGCATGGGATACCTTGTCTGTGCGCAGACCATTTTGCAATATTTTCTTAGCTCGATCCTGTCCGAGAATTTGTTCAAACGACATGTTATGCGTATTCCTTCCATATATAACCAGAATGCGATACGGAGCAAGAAGCTCTGCTCTAGTCATGGGATATGGGGAAATTCCCCTAGCTTGACTAGAAGCACAGGTTAATCAGCATCCCGCGAATTTCCCCTACTTTATGAAGCAGATCAATTTTACCTTGCTCCGTCTCCAGCAGATGATCCGCTAATTCAATGAGAGCACTGTCAATCTCATCGACAATCTGATATCGTTTGCTTCTGCCGCGTCGATCCCATCCACGCGTTTCCCGAATTTTCAGGTTTCGCCGTACTGTATCCTCCAAAAAACGCTTCACCATCATTCGGTACATGCGAAGCTCACGAATCGTCATGGACTTCGACAGTCGTTCCCCTTGCTGATAAATATCCTGCAGCCTCTGCTGCAGCTCATCATTGCTCGCTTGATCATGACGATTGTTCATCATGTCCGCAAAAGACTTGTGCTGGACAGGCTTGGTTACAGATTCACCCATACGCACATCCGTGCCGAAGGGGCGAAATCCAGGGTTAATTTTCACTCCATATCACCTGCAATCGTTCGCTTCATAGTATGATTCGATTGAAATCCATCCATCTGCGGATTACTTCTATTATATCGTAATATTACGGACGAAATGTTAAAAATGCTCGAACCGCTCTACTGGGAGCACAAACACGGTCGCTCCCCCTACCTGTACTTCAACAGGCAGCGGCATATAAGAATCCGAAGTACCACTGAGCGGGGTCACTGGGGTGACAAGCTGATCTCTCACCTTACAGTTGCTGCGGATGACATTCAGGACGGTGCTCACTTGATCATCCTCCACACCTATCATGAACGTCGTATTGCCTGCACGCAAAAATCCACCCGTACTCGCCAGCTTGGTCGCTCTAAAATTCGCCTTTACTAATGCACCGGAAAGCCGATTGCTGTCTTTGTCTTGTACAATGGCCACAACCATCTTCATGCCTGGTCATCCTCCTTAAAATAAAGTTCTTGGCATCCCTATTTGGAATGATGTTACTTATTTATACATCCGACCTGCAAAATCCTGCGTTCGCTCACATAAAATGTCGAACATTTGCCCACTTATTTGTGTTAGCGACTGTGTAGCATCCAATTTCACAATCCGTTCCGGCTGCTGCTTAGCAATTCGTTCGTACCCTTCGCGCACTGCTTCGTGGAATGCAAGCTTCTCTTTATCGAGTCGGTTCACTTCACGAGCCTGATTAGCCGCAATCCGATCCAATCCAGCCTGTGGATCAATATCTAACCAGAACGTAATATCCGGCATTGTATCGTGAATCGCGAATCGATTGATTTCCCATACATCTTCCATCCCGAGTCCTCGTGCGTAGCCTTGGTAGGCAAGCGAACTGTCAACAAATCGGTCACATAAGACGATTGCTCCCTGCTTTAAGGCTGGAATAACAACTTCCACAAGATGCTGTCTGCGGGCAGCTGCATAAAGCAATGCTTCTGTTCGAGCATCCATCTCTGTATGCTCAGGATCGAGGATAATGCTGCGAATCTTCTCGGCAATGCGAACTCCTCCCGGCTCCCGAGTGACTACGACGTTCACTCCTTGCTGCCGCAACTTATCCGTCAGCAGTTCAATCGCGGATGACTTGCCTGCTCCTTCTCCACCTTCCAGTGTAATGAACCACCCGGGACGTTCTGCTCGTTGCTGCTTACTCATATCTATTCCTCAATTCCCTTCTCTTCTTCAGTATCCACAATACGAATCGTTCGCAAGGATTCATCTTCTGCGTCATGGCACTTAGCTCCGGCATATGCAAGCATGATCAGCTGTTGTGCTGCATCCTCTGTAATAATCTCACCCGGATAAAGTAATGGAATGCCCGGCGGATAAGGAATCACCGACTCTGCTGCCTTGTGCCCAATTGCCTCCTGCACAAGTACTTGCTTCGTTCGTACATGCTCTTGTTCATATATCGAGAAGGATACAGGCTCAGAGAACAATCGATGCCCGTCAGCCATCACAATCGGATGTGCAGACGCATCAGTAATCTCCATATAGGTACCCGCCTGTATCTTAGTATATGGAGTGTTATTGTCCAACGTCACAGCAACCGCTTGCAATGCCCTAATTAATCGCTTCGCATCCTCTAATGTACTGCCTAGACTGAATACAAGCACCGTATGCCGCAAATCGGCCATCTCGGCAATACACCCGTGCAGAGCAAGCTGATCTAACAGCTTATAACCGCTGCACAGTCCCTCCCTGCATCGAATCGTCACCTTGAATGGATCAAGACTGCAATAGGCGGACTGTGAATGAGTGCTTTGTATCTCTATAACCTCAAATGCGTCCAGGTTAGCCAGTGCAGCTCGTACGAGCTGCACCGCCTTTAGACCCTCCTCAAACGCCTCTTGCCCGTTTCGCGCTATATAATAGCGGCTGATATCAAGCGATGCCATTAAAGGATAGGAAGGGCTAGAACTTTGCAACATCGTAAGCAGTTTCTTCAGCCTTGCTCGATTAAGCATAGCTCCTTGAACGTGAAGCATCGCACTCATCGTCATGCCGCCAAGCATTTTATGCGTTGACTGGACAACACCGTCCGCACCTGCCTGCAGAGCGGATTCTGGAAATGCGGGATGGAGCCCATAATGAGCTCCGTGTGCCTCATCCACCAGCAGTGGGATATTATAACGATGAGTAATAGCCGCAAGTTGACGGAGATCAATCCCCATTCCATAATAATTTGGATTCGTCACGAATACAGCCTTCGCTTCTGGGTATGCCTGAAGTGCCTTCTCTACCGCTTCACTGGTCGGTGCAGTAGCAAGACCGCTTGTCATATCCATCTGTGGTGTAAGGAATACAGCTCTTGCACCTGCCATCATAAGCCCGTGTAATACAGACTTATGAACGTTGCGCTGTACGAGCACAATATCGTTCGGCTGAAAACAACAGCTCATAAGGAGTGCAATATTGCCAACCGTACTGCCCCCTACAAGAAAGTGCGTCTCTTCAGAACCGAACAACTTCGCAGCTAGCTGCTGTGCCTCTGCAATCGCTCCTGTCGGATGATGCAAATCATCTGTACCTTCTACTTCCGTCACATCAATCGATAACAGCTGTGACATCCTCTGAAGCAGCATACTCCATTCTCCCTGCTCAGATAAGGAAAGCCCCGCTTGCTCATACCAATGTCCATCCTTATGACCTGGTACATGGAAAGATGCGTGCCGGTTTCTATTATATTGAAGTAAAGCTTCCACAAGTGGCGCCCGCAGTTGCTCTTGTACATCAAGCGCCAAGTGAGAAGTCCCCTTACGTATATTCATCAAGGTTGCCCCTTTATTATTGCTTCATTTATTGTAACGTAAATTGTGCGCTTCTTCATCTGTTGTTCAATAAAAAGCAAAAAGAGCCCACTGAATCGGGCCCTAACGAGTAAGCAAATCGAGGGGAGCAATCTTACACATTCGTGTGCAGCCATAATCGCTTTAGCTTATGAATGAAGAATGAATATTTCAGATCCTGCACATCGGTCTTAACCATTTCTTGCTCACATGCTGTACAAATAAACTGATTGACGACCATTATGCCGTCATTCGTCGCTTCACCGCACACAATGCAGTGTGTATCCTGACGTTCCATGTCAATCCCACCTTTAGCGGTTATATGATAAGTATGCCCGTAACTCTATGGATATATACCAGTTTCATAGCCGGTTTCAAATGTTTTTATATATGTATGATGGATTGATGGTATTGGTGTTTGTACGGTTTGAACCCTTTTTCAACATTTTTGATCTTTATTACATTCTTCTTCAATTTCTATCCCTTCTACATTTTCATAGAATAAATACCGATATATAAATTATTGTTCAACTTGAAAAGGAGGGTTCGCTCAATGTCAACCATACGCAATGAACAAATGGAGCGAACATTTTATCATTATCAGCTGCTGAAGAGAGTTCGTCTAGCGAAGCCTTTCATCATTGCCTTTTCCACGTTAGCTGCACTGTGTATCGCAGTCGCACTATACCAACATAGCCTCCTCGGTATCGGCTATGTCGCTGCTTCTTGTGTGCTCATTGCATGGCTCCATTATGTAATAGGCCGATCCATCTTCATCGTAGATCGGTACACATATAAAGGGAGATGGGCATGGCGGTGGCGTATGCCATGGATTGGTTACTTGCCACTCCCACAGCAATTCATCAGCCTAAGATATCTCACTAAAATTATGCTGCATACGACATCCATTACGTTTTTAGTCATTCTTATTTTATGCCCATGGCTTCCATTGGAGCTCACTTTGTTGAATGTGTTCTGGCACTTATGGCTGCTGTCTCCACGTTGGTATTGCCTATTGACGATGCGCGCTGTCGACTCAAGTGGACTCGTTAAAGTCAACGAAATGGACATATGCCTGTACAAAGCGTAAGCATTTAAGAAAAAAAGCCGATTGCTGTTAAACCTAAATTAGGCGCAAGCATTCGGCTTTTTTACATACCTATATTAGGTATAGATAAAAAAGACCACCGTCGAGATGTCTCAACAGTGGTCTTTAATTGCTTGGCGACGTCCTACTCTCCCGGGACCCTGCGGTCCAAGTACCATCGGCGCTGGAGGGCTTAACGGTCGTGTTCGGGATGGGTACGCGTGGAACCCCTCC
>NZ_JAVYAA010000012.1:0-71933 GCF_032337355.1 Paenibacillus suaedae | reverse complement strand
GCTGTTTGGTGGCGATGGCGGAGGGGTTCCACGCGTACCCATCCCGAACACGACCGTTAAGCCCTCCAGCGCCGATGGTACTTGGACCGCAGGGTCCCGGGAGAGTAGGACGTCGCCAAGCAACGAATGACCACTGTTGAGTTATCTCGACGGTGGTCTTTTTGTAGATAAGGACTTAGGCTAGGTCTTAAGGGTGGTTGACAGGGAATAGACGAACCAGTATGCTTGATTTTGCAAACGTTTACATTAAGGGTGATTCATCTATGGAGGTATTGCACTACTACATAATTAGCTAAAGGACAATCAATCTAGCATCATTATTCTTTGTTATTTATGCAAACGTTTGCATTTATTTGGAGAGGAGTAATGTCATGAGGAAATGGAAGGCTTCGATCTCTGGTATGTTAGTTGGTGTCATGCTAATCAGCTTGATGCCAGTATGGGGAGGAGGGATGGCTTATGCATTTTCTACATCTACAGTCCAAGACTCCTTAGGCGAGAAGAAGCAGCAACTACAGACCCAATCAGCAGAAAAGACAACGGCAGAAGACGCATTGAAGGCTGTTGATTGGAATATGGTGAAGCCATTAGGCTCGTCATCGACAGCAGGCTGGAATAGTGCCAAGTTGGATCAGATGAAACTGACAAGCGATGCAAAGTATTTGTATTTCCGTGTCGATGCAGCTCATGCGGAGTCATGGCAGTATATTGATATCGCTTTGCAGATCAATGATTTTGATTCCGGCGTCGCAACCAATCCTTATCAACGACAATTCAATTATAACCATACACAACTGAAGCCGAAGTTCCATATCGTGATGGAAGCGAAGCAAGGTGGCGAGGCGGCTGTATATGAGGGTGGCTCATCAACACCATTGCTTCATACAGGAGATTCGCAAGGGGCGTCCTTCCATGTTGCAGACCAAGCCAAGGTGATGACAGGGGCAATTCCTCTGAACAAGCTTCAATTGAAGCTGAATGACACCGTCAAAGCGATTGTTGTTCTTAGCGGTGATCGCGCGGATGAGCATGGTGTATTCGATGTAATTCCCGAAACGGCAGACAATGAAATTGCGACAGGCTGGAATATGAAACAGAACCCGAACGGCTTATCTACCTATTGCGAGCCGTTTACGGTTACTTTTGCTCCAATCATCGATGGGGTTAAAGACAGTCTCTGGGACGATGTGGAGGCACTTGGGACATCTGTAACAGAGAGCACATATGGCGATACGAAACTAGGTGCAATCAAACTGATCAATGATAGTAAGAAGCTGTATATATGGGTAGATGCACAATTGCCGAATTGGGGAGATAAGGGGCAGTATATTGATATTGCCCTAAATGTGAATCGTGTTGATTCAGGCAATGCGGACAACCCTTGGAAAGCGCAATATAATTTTAGCGGTACAACAGAGAAGCCGCAGTATCATCTTATGATGCGTTTGAAACAAGACAATGAGATAGAAGGCGCTGCTCTATATGAGGCCTCGGATTACAATACCCCCATTCTATCCACATGGGGAGATCGTAAAGGAGCAGAATTCGCTGTATCCAGACAGTCAGGATTTGAAGCGGCTATACCGCTGCATCAACTCAAGCTAAAAAATCATGACGTTTTGCGTCCAATTGTTGTTCTAAGCGGAAATGAGGACACGCATGGTGCATTCAATGTAATACCAGAAGATCCGGGGAATACACGAGCAAGTAGTTGGAATGAATCATCGAACCCGAATGTACAACGTGTATATGCCGGAAATTACGAGATAAAGGGGATGAGTGACGCTCTGGAGCTGATTAGCACAGATCCGGCCAATAAACAGCAGCATGCAGCAGTTAATAAGCCGATTATCGTCACCTTCTCCGAACAAATTGAGATAAATGGGCAAGGCATCACACTTGAGGATAAGCTAGGTGCGACCCAACCGATAGATGTGACGATAAAGGAGCAGCAGTTGGTCGTTACACCGAGTCAACCGCTGCGCTATGATACAGAGTATAAGGTTGTTATACCAGCGGGAGTGGCAACGGGGAAAGACACGAATACACCGAACACAGCATATGAGTTTTCCTTTACAACGAAGGCTCAGCCTTCTATGCATGCTGCATGGATGGATCAGGATCATGAAGTTCGCGTTACATTGAAGGACATTGTTCCGAACTTGGATTACTCCGCATTTGCCGCATATGAAGGTACAACCAAATTGGAGGGCGTATCCTCTCAAGGCGCAGATGAGAAATCTGTAAAGATCCGTCTGTCCAATCCGGTTGATGATGTGTCAAAGGCATATACAGTGCGCTATGAAGGAAATCCACAGGACATGTATCGGGATATGCCGATCAAGATGCGTGGTATTTTGGATAGCTACGTATATGCTGGGGATGACTTAGGTGTTACGTATCAATCGACTTCAAGCAGCTTCAAAGTATGGGCGCCTACGGCTGCACAAGCTTCGTTAGCCTTGTACAATAGAGCGGACATGGCGAAAGACGTGCCTAGCAGGGAAGTCTCGATGCGTAAGGATGCAGCTACAGGGGTATGGGCCGCTAACGTGGATGGCAATTTGCATGGAACCTATTACATGTACAAGCTGCAATTCCCGGATGGCAGTATAACGTATGCACTTGATCCATATGCGAGATCGGCATCGGTGAACAGCGGGAAGTCGGCAATTATTGATCTCGCGGCAACCAATCCGAAGAACTGGGACGGAGATCGGAAGCCCCCATTTCGAAATCCAACAGACGCTGTCATATACGAATTACATGTCCGTGATTTTTCAATTCATGAGAATTCAGGCGTATCGCCAGGCAATCGAGGCAAGTTTACTGCCTTTACGGAAACGGGAACGACTTTGCCTGGAAAGCCAGATATAAAGACAGGGATCGACCATTTGAAAGAGCTTGGTATTACGCATGTTCACTTGCTTCCGACCTATGACTTCGGTTCGGTAAATGAGAAGCTGGTGGATGATCCAAGCTCGAAAGAACGAAAATTCAATTGGGGCTATGACCCGGTAAACTATAACATGCCTGAGGGTTCCTATACGACCAACCCAGCACAGGAAGACCCAACGAAGCGAATTCGTGAGTTCAAGGCAATGGTGCAAGCGCTTCATGACCAAGGCATTCGGGTCGTGCTGGATGTCGTGTACAACCATACATTCGTAAGCGGTCTGGAATCGGATATGTCCATATTTGATAAGATTGTACCGGGTTATTTCTATCGGAGCGATGAGCAAGGCAACTTCACTAATGGCTCCGGTGTAGGAAATGAAGTAGCAACAGAACGTCCGATGGTTAGCAAATACGTACAAGACTCCGTGAAGTATTGGGCTGAAGAATACAATCTAGATGGATTCCGCTTCGACTTGATGAAGCTGATCGATCTGCAGACGACACGCGCCATCGTGCGTAAACTGAGAGAGATTGATCCAAGCATCATGATTTATGGTGAGCCATGGTCAGGGGGCAGCACACCGCTTGCTGCGGAATTGCAGATCGAGAAGGGCAAGCAGCGCGGAGAAGGGTTTGCAGTATTCAATGACAATATTCGTGGGGCAATAAAGGGTGGAAGTGACGATGCTTCCAAAGGATTCGCGACAGGAGCTGAAGGCAAGGAAGCGGATGTGGTGAAAGGTCTGCTTGGTGCAATCACAGACTTTACGGGCTCCCCGACAGAGACGATTAACTATGTAACCGCACATGATAACTTGAATTTGTGGGATAAGGTGCTTAAGACGCAAGGGAAAGATACGGACATAAAACGCAATCCGTTCGCAACCTTGACGGAGTTAAATGTACTGGATAACGAGACCGTTCAGCGTTCCTTGCTTGCAAATGGGATTGTTCTTACGGCACAAGGCATTCCGTTCCTTCATGCAGGAGATGAGCTGCTTCGCAGCAAGTTCGGGGATCACAACAGCTATGAGAGCCCAGATGAGATTAATCAAATCTTATGGAAACAGAAGGCGGAGTACAAGCCAGTATTTGATTATTTGAAAGGTCTTATCGAGCTGCGAGCAGCACATCCAGCATTCCGCATGACAACGAAGGATGAGGTGAAATCGAACTTACAAGTGTATCGCCAAGAAGGTCAAGTTATCGCATTCAAGTTGAATAACTTTGCAAATGGGGATACGTGGCGCAATATTGCCGTCATTTATAATGGTTCGTCTGCTCCGCAAGAAGTTGCACTGCCTACTGCGGATGAATGGAGTGTGGTCGTCGACCATACGTCATCTGGTGTGAAGACGATACGAACGGTGAAGGGAGGTAAGGTAGTGGTAGCTGGATTGTCCATGATGGTGTTGTACGATCAGGAATATGGCTATACACCGATTGCGACAAAGCTTGAAGTAGCACCTGCTGCGCTTGGGTTAGAGCCAGGCACAAACACTCGCTTGACAGCTGTGGTGCGTGATCAGAAGGGCCGTCCTATGTTTACTGAGAATGTAACATGGTCAACATCCGATGCTGCGGTGGCCGTCATCAACAGTGGAGGCAAAGTAACAGCAGTGAAGGAAGGAGCCGCAGTTCTTACCGCAACCTCGGGCAATTTGAAAGCACAGGTAAATGTGACAGTAGCGAAGCTTGTTCCTACGACGCTGTCCATTAACGGTGCAGATTCAATCTTTGAGGGCCGCACATCACCATTTACAGTTGCCATCAAGGATCAATTCGGACAGACGATGTCTGGTGCAGCTGCGGAGTGGAGCACATCGGATGCATCAGTGGCTAGAATAGACCGCGCTGGGAAGGTAACAGGCGTGGAGGAAGGAACGGCGGTCATTACGGCTCGGGTTGGGGCAGCAGAGGCTTCGAAGAAGGTAGTGGTTAAGCCGTTCCTGAAGCGCTATGTACAAATCAACTATGTTCGTCCAGACGCGAAATACGACAACTGGGGATTATGGGTATGGCAGACAGGTGTAAAAGATGACGGTCATGAGTTCCAGCATTTTGACAAAGGAATGGCGACTGCCATGATTGAAATCGCTCCAGAGGCTGAATTGATTGGGTTTATCGTCAAACGGGGCAACTGGGAAGAGAAAGATATCGATGCCAATCGCTTCATTAAGACGAATTTGGATGACACATTAACTAAGGTGTATGTATACAGTGGGCAGGAATCATTTCGGACGCTGCCTTCAATAACTGGCCCAGTTCAAGAGAAGAGTCCGGTTGCGTTCTATTATCGGGATAAAGCGTTGTTTGCGAGTGGAGCGCAGGATCGGATCACGCAGGCTGATATTGCGATCAACGGCAAGTCTTACTCGATGACGTACGATGCAGAAAATGAATGGTTCGTCTACGTAATGAAGAACGCAGCGAATGGCGAGTATGCGTACAAATTCTCCATTACCAAGGATGGAGTAACAAACGAACTGAATGATCCGCACAATACCGTAGACGGACGCTCGATTGTCGTCGTAAAGGATGCAGAAACAGACCCAGAAACGGGCACTGACAATGGAAGCGGCTCTGGAAACGGAAATGGCAGCAAGGATCAAAAAGGCGGGGCTGCTCAAGGGGGAACAGAAGAGTCATTTAAAGGAATGACCGTCACGAAAGATGGCGTTCGTTATGAGCCAACAACGTTGAATCTTCTGAAGAATGCCGACGGAACGGCGACTGTTGAGCTGCTCATTCGCAATGAAGATATAGAAGAGATGTCTCGTTTGACAGGTTCGGCAACAGAATTGAGAACTTGGACAATTGCAGCGCCGTCGGAGTCAGAAGACGTACGTATTCGAATCCCGATGGAGAAATTGAGTCAGGCAATGAAGGAACATACGCAATTGAACATTGTGGTACGTTCGGGAGCAGGCAGCTATCAACTTCCGATGAAACAGCTAGCAGATCTGAGCAATGGGAATGCATCACAATTGCTGACCGTGCACATGATGAAGCCTTCGGCTGAATTGCTGAAGGTGCTTACATCTGCAGCATCCACACAGCCAGGTGCTCATTTGATGGCAGCTGTTCAGTTCCAGTTGCATTTGGAGCAGGATGGGAAGCAGGAACCAATTCCTGATCGTGCAGGCATTCTTACAACGGGCTCTATCCAACTGCCGAGCAGCCAAAGTGCTGGGAAGATGACAGCTGTAAAGTATAATGCAAAGACAAAGACATTCTCATTCGTTCCGTCATGGATGGAGCGCACTGAGGGCAAATCGATTTCGGTAATGAACATGAAGCACGATTATAATGGTATCTTCGCAGTACTCAAGTATGCACCGAGCTTCCATGATTTGAATGGCCATTGGGCGAAAGAAAATATGGAGCTGCTAGCTTCTAAGTTCATTATTCAAGGCAGAGGAAATGGACAGTTTGCCCCGAATGATAAGGTAACTCGGGCAGAATTCATGTCCATGCTTGTGCGGGCGTTAGGCTATGGCGATGTCCAAGGACAGAAA
This sequence comes from Paenibacillus suaedae, assembly GCF_032337355.1. Taxonomy (NCBI): domain Bacteria; kingdom Bacillati; phylum Bacillota; class Bacilli; order Caryophanales; family Paenibacillaceae; genus Paenibacillus; species Paenibacillus suaedae. Next base: position 65,517 of record NZ_JAVYAA010000012.1, on the reverse strand, counting down.
CTATCCAAGGATGCCTTCATGGATGTGCCAGCATCAGCTTGGTATGCAGATGCACTTGCGACTGCGGTGCAACTGAAGCTTGTTGAGGGGGATGGTGACGGATCATTCCATCCGAATGCATCCATTACTCGCGAGGAATTGGCACAAATGCTTGTCAATGCTGCTCGTCTTGAAGGTCATCATCTGGAACTCTCAACTGGGTTCCTTAATGGCTACCAAGACCGCGCGCTGCGTCCTAGCGGCAATGCTACACGAGCAGAAGCGGGAGTTGCATTGACCAGACTTCTCCTTGCTCTACAATATATTGCTGAATAGCACGACCATCACTCCCGTGTCATCCGTAAGGACGGCAGCGGGAGTTTTTATACTGGAACGAACGCAGGCATTCATTAGCTTGTTTCAATATGTTATTCACATGTGCATAATTGGACGAACATAGCGGTAAAATGTACACCATACATATTTCTCAATGAACAAGCTGTGGAGAAGGGATAAATGAGTCTCCTTATGCACATTTAACCCATCATTTATCCACGAGTGTGGAGAAGTTTCCAGGTATCCACATATAGAGTTTCACGAATAGGGCTTACCATCAACCGTGTAATTGAATATATTGCGTAATTGAGATGGAATAAGCGTGTGCTTTTTAACCAAGAAGAAGGTTATCCACATCATCGTGTAGAATAGCTGATGAAATCGATCTAAAATAGTTGCAAAATCAAACGAGTGCGCTATAATAAAAATAAAGTCAAAGAAAGTCAAAGTCAGATTAATAGTCAAAAAAGTTCAAAATATTGCGCCAAACTAGAATAAGTGAGGCTTATATTTGGTTAAACCTAATATAGAGACTGCTGCAGGCGGAAAGGGGGGAGAAGATGCGCAACATTTCCGACCTAATCGAGCACTACTTGAAGCATATATTACTTGAGAGTTCAGAAGGTGCCGTTGAGATTCAGCGCAATGATTTGGCAGAACAATTCTCTTGTGTTCCATCGCAGATTAACTATGTGATCAGCACACGCTTTACGTTGGAGAAGGGTTATGTTGTTGAGAGCAAGCGTGGCGGTGGAGGGTATATTCGCATTCAGCGAATTGACTTGCCAGCCCATCAAGCGATTCATAATCATTTGTGCGAATCCATTGGGGAGCAGATTGAGCAGAGTGCCGCTGAAGGTCTTATCTATCAACTAGAAGAAGCGGAATTCATCTCCCGCCGGGAAGCGAATCTGCTGAGGGCTGCTGTTTCTCGGGACAATATAACAGTAAAGCTTCCCTACCGCGACGAGATACGTGCCCGGCTGCTAAGGTCGATGCTGCTGGCACTGCTTAGCAAGTAGAGATGTAAGTATGTAAGATGGATGCTACCTATAAAGGAGGAGAGACGGTTATGGTGTGTCAACAATGTGGTCAGAAACCGGCTACCCTGCATTTTACGAAAATCATTAATGGACAGAAGACGGAGTTTCACATTTGTGAATCATGTGCCCGGGAAAAAGGCGAATGGATTCCTGGCACGGCGAACGGATTCTCCATCCATAATTTATTGTCGGGATTGCTTGATTTCGATCTGACAGGGAGCAAACAGGGAGCTAAGGAAGATGCGAAACCACAGCCTATGCGCTGTGAGAAGTGCGGACTGACTTATGCACAGTTCGGTAAGCTCGGCCGCTTTGGCTGTGATGAATGCTACACCTTTTTCGGTGAGCGCTTAGATCCGCTATTGAAGCGGGTACATGGCAATACCGTTCACGTTGGCAAAATTCCGAAGCGTGGGGGAGGCCGAATTCAGCGCAGACGCGAGCTGGAAGAATTGAAGAAACAGCTGCAGTTCAGTATTTTGCGTGAAGAGTTCGAAGAGGCCGCAACCTTGCGTGACCGTATTCGCGAATTAGAGAAGCAGCCGCCAAGCGATTCGGAGAGAAGCAGTTCATAGCACCTAGGATACAAGCGCTATCGAGAGAGTAAGATGACAATAAGCAGTGCGAATTGGAAGGAGATGACGAGATGACAGAGCGACGATTTATTGAAGAAGCCCTAAGCGATTGGATGCGCGGCACGGGCCCGGATTCCGATATCGTCATCAGCAGCCGTATCCGTATAGCACGGAATATTAGCGGACTGCCGTTCCCGCTCTTGGCTACGAATCAACAATCGGCCGAGGTGTTGGATCGTTTGTCAGCAGTCATGAAAGACCCGGAATTTGCGCAATTGAATCACTTTCATGAATTAGAGCTGGCAGAGCTTAGCGATACAGAGAAGCAAGTTCTAGTAGAGAAGCATTTGATATCCCCGAGTTTGGCAAATGAGTCCCGCAATGGCGCGGTCATTGTCAGTGAGGATGAGTCGATAAGCATCATGATTAACGAGGAAGATCATCTTCGTATTCAATGCCTATCTCCAGGGCTGCAAATTCGTGAGGCTTGGGAGCAGGCTAACCGCATCGATGATGTGTTTGAATCGCAAATCGACTACGCCTTCGATGAGAAGAGAGGTTTCTTAACAAGCTGCCCGACGAATGTGGGAACAGGAATACGGGCATCGGTGATGATGCACTTGCCGGCATTGGTAATGACACAGCAGATTAACCTCATGCTTCAGGCCGTTACCCAAGTTGGATTAGCGGTTAGAGGCATATACGGAGAAGGAAGCGAAGCGATCGGCAACCTGTTCCAAATATCAAATCAGATTACATTAGGTCAATCCGAATCTGAGATTATTGATAATTTGTACAGTGTTGTGAAGCAATTAATCGAGCATGAGAAGGCAGCTCGGGAACAGCTGCTGACAAGCAATAGCATGCGGCTTACGGATCGCATTTGCCGCTCATATGGAATTTTGAAGCATGCAGTGATTATGGATTCAAAAGAAGCCGCACAGCGGTTGTCCGACATTAGGCTTGGTTCTGACCTTGGCATCCTGCAGCATATTCAATCGTCACAACTGAATGAATTATTGGTCATGACACAGCCAGGCTTCTTACAATATAAATACAACACGACATTATCTCAAGAAGATCGGGATTCATATCGCGCGAAGATGATTCGCGAGACGTTATCCAAATCTAAATCATAATGTAATATGGAGGTGCAACACTTATGATGTTCGGTAGATTCACAGAACGTGCGCAGAAAGTATTGGCTTTGGCACAAGAAGAAGCAGTACGACTCGGGCATAACAATATCGGAACGGAGCATATTCTGCTTGGACTTATTCGCGAAGGGGAAGGCATCGCAGCTAAGGCACTTGTAGCGCTTGGACTTGGATTGGAGAAGATTCAGGACGAAGTCGAAACCTTGATCGGGCGCGGTCAAGAACAGCCACTCAATATTGCATATACCCCGCGTGCGAAGAAAGTGATTGAGCTGTCCATGGATGAAGCACGCAAGCTTGGCCACACTTATGTGGGTACAGAGCACATTCTGCTTGGCTTGATCCGTGAAGGAGAAGGCGTAGCAGCACGGGTGTTGAACAACCTTGGCATTAGCTTGAACAAGGCACGCCAACAAGTGCTGCAGCTGCTTGGAAGCAGCGAAGCGGTATCCAGCCATCATGGACAGTCGCAAAATGTAAGCACACCGACACTGGACAGCTTAGCTCGTGATCTGACAGCAGTAGCGAAGGAAGGCAATCTTGATCCGGTTATCGGCCGTTCGAAGGAAATTGAGCGCGTCATTCAAGTACTGAGCCGCCGTACGAAGAATAACCCCGTACTTATCGGTGAGCCTGGGGTTGGTAAGACGGCCGTAGCTGAAGGTCTGGCACAGAAGATTATTAACAATGAAATTCCAGAGACGCTTCGCGATAAGCGTGTTATGACGCTTGATATGGGTTCGGTTGTAGCCGGAACGAAATACCGGGGTGAGTTCGAGGATCGCCTGAAGAAGATCATGGATGAAATTCGCCAAGCAGGCAATGTCATCCTGTTCATCGATGAATTGCATACGCTCATCGGTGCCGGCGGTGCTGAAGGCGCCATTGATGCATCGAACATTTTGAAGCCTGCATTGGCTCGTGGAGAGCTGCAGTGCATTGGGGCGACAACACTTGATGAGTACCGCAAATATATCGAGAAGGATGCAGCGCTCGAACGCCGCTTCCAGCCGATTACGGTCGACCAGCCTACTCCAGAGGAAGCAATCCAGATCTTGACTGGGCTGCGTGATCGTTATGAAGCCCATCACCGTGTGAAAATTACCGATGAGGCAATTGAGCAAGCGGTGAAGCTCTCGGATCGTTATATTACAGATCGCTTCCTGCCGGATAAGGCAATTGACTTGATTGATGAAGCGAGCTCTAAAGTTCGCCTTCATTCGTATACAGTACCACCAAATTTGAAAGAGCTTGAAGCACGTTTGGAAGACATCCGCAAAGAGAAGGACGCATCTGTGCAAAGCCAAGAATTCGAGAAAGCCGCTGCGCTGCGTGATACAGAGCAGAAGATGCGTGAAGAACTGGAGACCGTTCGCAACCAGTGGAAAGAGAAGCAGGGACGCGTGGATTCTGAAGTTACGCCAGAGGATATTGCTCAAGTCGTAGCGAGCTGGACCGGAATTCCGGTATTGAAGCTGAAGGAAGAAGAGACAGAGCGCTTGCTCAAGATGGAAGAGATTCTTCATGAGCGTGTCATCGGCCAAGATGAAGCGGTGAAAGCAGTGAGCCGTGCAATCCGCCGTGCGCGTGCAGGGTTGAAGGATCCGAAGCGTCCGATGGGCTCCTTCATCTTCCTTGGCCCAACTGGGGTAGGTAAGACTGAGCTTGCTCGTGCCTTGGCCGAATCTTTGTTCGGTGATGAGAATGCGGTAATCCGAATTGATATGTCCGAATACATGGAGAAGCATTCGACAGCTCGTCTCGTCGGAGCGCCTCCGGGATATGTCGGCTATGAAGAGGGCGGCCAATTGACGGAGAAGGTTCGCCGTAAGCCATACTCAGTCGTCTTGTTGGACGAAATCGAGAAGGCACATCCAGAAGTATTCAACATTTTGCTTCAAGTGTTGGAAGATGGCCGTCTCACCGATTCGAAGGGACGTGTAGTTGACTTCCGTAACACGCTTATCATCCTAACATCCAACGTTGGGGCCGAAGCAATTAAGCGTAATTCTACGCTTGGCTTCACTGCAGTTGATGATGCAGGCAAAGACTACAACAACATGAAGGATAAAGTGATGGGTGAATTGAAGAAGAGCTTCCGCCCAGAATTCTTGAACCGGATTGATGAAATTATTGTGTTCCACTCCTTGGAGCAGAAGCACATCGCTGAAATCGTATCCTTGATGGCCGGTGAGCTTCGCAAGCGCCTGAAGGAACAGGATGTTGATTTCCAATTGACAGACAATGCGAAGAATTTCCTCGCGAAGGAAGGCTTTGATCCAGCGTATGGCGCCCGTCCATTGCGTAGAGCGATTCAGAAGCATATCGAGGATCGCCTGTCAGAGGAATTGTTGAAGGGTAATGTCAGCAAGGGCGATGCCGTCGTCATCGACGAGAAAGATGGCGAGCTGCTCGTCCTGCGCAACAACGAGGTTAACACAGCACATGTATAATGAACTGTAGTATGTAGGAAAGAATCGTACTTTCTCCCTCCCGGAGGAAGGTACGGTTCTTTTTTTCTTCGTTATTTATTGCTCCACATATGCCTGTTTCTGCTTGCGATATGCTAAAGCACTTTATCCTCCTTCTTAAAAATGGTAAACTAATGAGTAATGAGTAACGAGGTACCTGTTTGCGGACATGGCGACCGACGACTTGCAGCATATTGATTAGGAGTGTCGGCTTCATGGCCAAAGTGAAAACGAAATTTTTCTGTACGGAATGTGGATACGAAACACCGAAATGGATGGGGAAATGCCCTGGCTGTGGTGAGTGGAATACGATGGTGGAAGAGCGGGAGACAGTCATTAAGACAGCAGGTGTGCATTCTTCCTTGATTCAAACGAAAGAAAAGCCGCAATCTATCATACACATAGAAAGTGGACGTGAACCTAGACTCACTACGACACTTAGTGAGTTGAACCGCGTACTGGGCGGCGGTGTTGTTCCTGGATCACTTATTCTAGTGGGGGGCGACCCGGGTATCGGGAAGTCAACACTTCTACTGCAGACTTCCAATGCACTGGCTGCCAGCGGCCTCAAGGTGCTGTACGTATCTGGTGAGGAATCGATGCGTCAGACGAAGCTGCGGGCAGATCGTCTTGGTGTCTTGTCGGAGAACTTATTCGTCCTCAGTGAGACGAATCTGCAATATATCGAGGAGGCGCTTGAGGCGGCGCAGCCTGACTTCCTCGTTATCGACTCCATCCAGACCGTCTTCCAACCTTCGGTGGAATCAGCTCCCGGCAGTGTTGCACAAGTACGCGAATGCACAAGCACATTCATGCGCATCGCTAAAGGGAAGGGCATCGCAACTGTCCTTGTTGGACATGTGACGAAGGAAGGTGCGATTGCCGGTCCGCGGCTGCTCGAGCATATGGTCGATTGTGTCCTTTATTTCGAAGGAGAGCGGCATCATTCCTATCGCATTTTGCGGGCTGTAAAGAACCGGTTCGGTTCGACCAATGAGATAGGAATCTTCGAGATGACGGAGGGCGGACTTGTCGAGGTGAAGAACCCATCCGAGATGTTCCTGCAGGAGAGACCGCTAGGTGTTGCAGGATCCACGGTTGTAGCCAGCCTTGAGGGAACCCGTCCCGTCCTTGTCGAGATGCAGGCGCTCGTATCGGCGACGAACTTCCCGTCTCCGCGGAGGATGGCGACAGGGATTGATCATCATCGTCTGGCGCTTATTATTGCGGTGCTGGAGAAACGAATGGGAATGTTCCTGCAGAATCAGGATGCATACGTGAATGTAGCGGGTGGAATTAAGCTTGATGAGCCAGCTGTTGACTTGGCTATGGCGGTTGCAATTGCTTCGAGCTTCCGAGATATGCCGACACAACCATTCGATGTTGTCTTTGGCGAAGTGGGGTTAACCGGTGAAGTGCGTGGGGTATCTCGTGCAGAACAGCGAGTGAAGGAAGCAGAGAAGCTTGGATTCAAGCGCATTATATTACCAGAGAAGAGCTTGCGCGGCTGGAAGCCGCCTGCCAATATTGAGATTATTGGAGTAAATACGGTTGCTGAAGCATTAGCTGTGGCGTTAGGTTAGGGGGCATAGATATAGAATGAAGGAAAGCCAACTGGATATTATGAACGACCTGCTGCGGATGGTCGCACCAGGAACGCCTTTCCGCGACGGGCTTGAGAATGTGCTGCGCGCGAAGACAGGGGCACTTATTGTCGTTGGATACAGTCCAGAAGTAATGGAAGTTGTAGACGGGGGATTCTCCATTAACTGTGACTTCTCACCGAGCTACTTGTACGAACTGGCCAAGATGGACGGCGCCATTATCTTGAGTGAAGACATTAAGCGGATATTATATGCGAACACACAGCTCATTCCGGATTCCTCCATTCCATCTACGGAGACAGGCATCCGGCACCGGACAGCGGAGCGGGTAGCGAAGCAGACGGGGAAGCTGGTAGTCTCCATCTCCCAGCGCCGGAATGTCATTACACTGTACCAAGGCAGTCTGCGTTATGCACTTAAGGAGATTGGCGTTATTCTCACGAAGGCGAACCAAGCGATTCAGACATTGGAAAAATATAAGGTTGTGCTTGTACAAGGCATGACAAATTTAACTGCATCCGAGTTCGAAGAATTGGTTACCTTATACGATGTCGTAAACGTTGTGCAACGTATTGAGATGGTGTTACGTATTAAGATGGAGATCAAGCGTTACATCAACGAACTGGGAACAGAGGGACGTCTTATCAGCATGCAGCTCGAAGAGCTCGTAAGCAACACCGAAGAAGACGCTTGGCTGCTGTTGAAGGATTATGCCCGGGACGGAAGCGATGAGAAGGTACGCGAGATCATAGCCCAACTTAAGAAATGCACGGCAGATGAACTGCTTGATACCCATCATTTAATAAGACTGCTCGGTTACCCGACGACGAGCACGATTCAGGAAGAATCCGTTTCGCCGCGCGGTTACCGCGTTCTTAGCAAGATACCAAGACTTCCTAATGTCATTATTCACAACTTAGTCGAAACCTTCCAATACCTCCCTCATGTCATGATGGCAACGATTGAGGAATTGGATGAAGTAGACGGCATTGGCGAAGTTCGCGCTCGTGCGATTAAGGAAGGGCTTAAGCGGATTCAGGAGCAGGTCTTCATTGACAGGCAAATTTGATTTTCCTACAATGAAAGGACGTACGTTGGGCATAGTAAAATTAGAGGTGAACCTATGATTACAAAGTCCATTCCGAGCTTGTTTACGATCGGTAACTTGTTTCTCGGAATCATTTCCATCATGCTTGCGTTTCACGATGACTACAACTTAGCAGCTCTTATGATTATTATTGCCATGTTGCTCGACGGATTGGATGGGCGTGTAGCAAGAGCATTGAACGCACAGAGTGAATTCGGCAAGGAGCTTGACTCCCTATCCGATGTGATTTCATTCGGTGTAGCGCCAGCCTTTATTATGTATGCCGTCGCTTTTACAGATAGTAACCCGGTGCTGGCTTGCATCGTTACCGCAATCTTCCCGATTTGTGGTGCGCTACGACTTGCACGCTTCAACGTTAAGGATGGTATTCCGGGGTATTTCATCGGCTTGCCAATCCCAGCGGCTGGCGGTGTGGCATGTACACTTGCCTTGTTCCATGAGAGCATCCCAGCGGCTTATCTTATGATAGCGATGATTTTATTATCTTACTTAATGGTTAGTACAGTGAAATATCCGAACTTCAAGAAAGTCGGTATTCCGAAGAAGGCCATCTGGATTACGCCTTTTGTTATTGCAGGGGCAGTAGCGATCGCGGTATGGCAGCCAGAACAGACACCGAAGCTGATTTTTGTGCCGTTGGTACTGTATGCGCTGCTTGGTTTAAAAAAAAACGTTAGAATGCTGAATCGCCGCCGCAAGAAACAGCTTGATGCGGAAGAGTGGTACCAGTCGAAGCATTCTTAAGCGAATAAACTAAACCCAAAAGAAAAGCACTTGCAGTCCATAATTGGGCGGCAGGTGCTTTTTGTGTTGTATATGATTTCCGTTCCAATTATCTTGTATCAATTTTCAGTTCTTCTTCATTCCATTAGGACAGGTTGAATATCCCGAGAGTTTGGCACTTGCTCGATTCCTGTTTGACGACATCGTCAAGATCAATATCAAGCAGATTGCACAGGGCAGACATATAGAATAGGTGCTTGCCAAGCTCGCTCTTCACAACATCCTTGCAGTTCTCGCATAAGTGACCTTGAACATGTGATTCAAGAGATTGCTTCGCTTGATCCATATCCATGTCGTCATGGTAGGGCTGCCGCTTCGCATGCAGCTCCAAGCAGCCACATTCTGTTATGGCTTTCGTTACCGCGCGGTTTACCGAGGCGTCAGACTGTCCGTATTTCGAAAGAATGTCCAGCAAGCTTCGGTGTCTTAACAATAAATCGCCGACTTGATCCTGCAAAGATTGCAAACTGGAAGTACTCATTACTCATCCACCTCTATTCATGGAATCGTGGTTCGGCCCGAGCCATACTGCTCAAGGGACTCACGTTATTTCAGCTCTCCCCATTCCGTACTACTCCCCTATTATACGACTAGGATTTCCTACATTTCAACTTCGCCTCGAATTTAAAAATGTAAGAATGGACGATTAGGAGCGAGAGGGTTGGGCCATAATTGTAAAGATATTCAAATTAGATAAGGAGGTGGACTTCGTGTTCAGACGATTATTTTATGCGGTTGCAGGATTGATCGGAGCATGGAGTGGGACAGAGTTCCATCGGTATTGGAATATGCAGACAATGGAGTTTTCGTCATTATCCAACCCTGGAATAACTTCTAACGGACTGTTATGGGCACTTGGTGGGGCATTTTGCTTTATTGTGATGGGTCGTGCACTTTTTACGCCATTGGCACGGTTATGGGGCAGCTTGGAAGAACGCATGGTGAATATGTCAGCAGGGATGCTGGTGATTGGAGCTTCTGGCGCCTTGATGGGACTTTCCTTTGGGGGGGTGCTTGTACCGCTATTTGAGCCGTTTGGGACAGTAGGGCGTATGGTATCGGTTTGTATGATTGTCCTGCTGTCAGCAGCAGGGTTGCAAGCAGCACTTATGAAGCAGGATGAGATTGTAAAGTGGGTCTCCGCCTTCCGCATGCCTGAACGAGGTGAAGAGAAGAGCAGAGGAATGGAAGAACATAAGATCTTGGATACAAGCGTCATCATTGATGGTCGCATCGCAGATATATGCAAGACCGGATTCATTGAAGGGACAATCGTCATTCCTGAGTTCGTCTTAGAGGAGTTGCAGCATATCGCGGATTCGTCGGACTTGCTCAAGCGGAACCGTGGACGCAGAGGGTTGGACATTCTGAATAAAATTCAAAAAGAACTGGAAGTAAAAGTACTCATTTATGAAGGGGACTTTGACGAAATCTCGGAGGTAGACAGCAAGCTGGTTAAGCTCGCGAAGCTGCTAAAGGGGAAAGTCGTCACGAATGATTTCAACTTGAACAAGGTATGTGAGCTGCAGGGAGTATCAGTGCTCAATATTAACGATCTAGCGAACGCTGTGAAGCCAGTGGTTCTCCCAGGAGAAGAGATTGTTGTTCAAGTCATCAAGGATGGTAAGGAACATGGTCAAGGTGTAGCCTACTTGGATGATGGTACGATGATCGTCGTTGAGGGCGGCAGAGATTATATCGGCATGACGATGGAGGTTCTGGTGACCAGTGTACTTCAGACGTCAGCAGGACGAATGATATTTGCTAAGCCAAAACTGTTGGAAAAAGCCCAATAAACAGGTATGATGGGGATACTACCATCATGGGGGTTAGTAAGGATGGACAGAGGGTTTGGCGTGGTCATAGTCGCTGCTGGCAGAGGCACGCGCATGGGCACGGAAGAGAGTAAGCAGTATTTGCATTTACAGGATAAGCCAGTAATCATCCATACCGTAGAGCGGTTTCAGTCCATGGAGGAGTGCGAATCGATCGCATGGGTAACCACGGAACAGGATTATGCGCGCTGCGAAGCATGGGTGAAACAATACGGATTGCATAAGGTTCAAGACATCGTTACAGGAGGCAAGGAACGTCAGCATTCAGTATATGCTGGCTTGCAGGCTCTGAAAGCGCGTGGACTCGAATATGTGTGCATCCATGATGGTGTACGGCCCTTTGTAGAGCCGGGCAGAGTAAGCGCATGTTACGATGCGGCCCGGCAGCACAGAGCGGCCGTATTGGCCGTTCCGGTCAAGGATACCATTAAGCAGGTGGACAAGTCCGGTATTATTACGGCAACACCTGATCGCAGCAGCTTATGGGCGATTCAGACACCACAGGCTTTCCGGCTTGCTGATGTAATGGCTGCTCATAAGCTCGCGGAGCAGGAGCAATTCGTGGGAACGGATGATGCGATGCTTGTTGAGCGGATGGGAATTGCTGTTCACGTAGTGGAGGGGAGCTACACGAACATTAAGCTAACGACGCCGGATGATCTGGATTGGGCTGCATGGTGGCTGTCTCGTCATGAAGCTAAGCGAAATTGAATGTTGAGGCAGAAGGAGAGGGAGGCTTACGTATGATTAGAGTGGGACAGGGATTCGACGTGCACCAGTTAGTAGAGGGACGGCCGTGCATTATTGGTGGCGTTCATATTCCTTACGAGAAGGGATTGCTTGGGCATTCAGATGCTGATGTGCTTCTGCATACGGTAAGTGATGCAATTCTGGGCGCACTAGGATTAGGGGATATCGGCAAGCATTTTCCAGATACGGATCCTGCATTCAAGGATGCGGACAGCATGAAGCTGTTAGAGCATGTATGGCAGCTAGCTGTTGAGCGCGGTTATCGACTTGGCAACATCGATTGCACGATTATTGCACAGAAACCGAAGATGCTGCCGCATATTCCAGCGATGGTAGCGAATATCGCTCGCGCTCTCGGCGCAGAGGATTCGCAGGTGAATGTGAAGGCTACGACAACGGAACAATTAGGATTTGCTGGACGCGGTGAGGGAATTGCCGCACAGGCTGTTGTCTGCTTATTTCACAATATGGTATGATGAAATGATTAATGGAAAGACAAAGTACGGGAGTGAAGCAATCATGAATAACGATATTCGAGTTCGTTACGCACCAAGCCCTACAGGACACTTACATATTGGTAATACGCGTACGGCATTGTTTAACTATTTGTTCGCACGTCACCATGGGGGTAAGTTCATCGTTCGCATCGAGGATACGGACGTGAAGCGCAATGTGGAAGGCGGAGAAGAGAACCAATTTACGTACATGAAGTGGCTCGGCATGGATTGGGATGAGAGCATTGATGTAGGCGGGGATTTCGGCCCGTACCGTCAGACGGAGCGCTTGGATATCTATAATAAATATGTGGACGAGCTTCTAGAGCGCGGGCTTGCCTATCGCTGCTATTGTACGGAAGAAGAGCTTGCAGCGGAGCGGGAAGCACAAGTTGAACGCGGCGAAACGCCGAAGTATTCCGGCAAGTGCTGCAGCTTGTCCGCTGAGGATCATGCACACCTGGAGGCAGAAGGCCGCAAGCCTAGCATCCGCTTTCGCGTGCCGCAAGGACGCTCGTATACCTTTAATGATATGGTTAAAGGTGAAATTACGTTTGAATCCGATACAACAGGCGACTGGGTTATCGTGAAGAAGGACGGTATACCGACTTATAACTTCGCGGTTGTCATCGATGACCATTTGATGCGGATGTCTCACATTCTGCGTGGAGAAGATCATGTGACGAATACGCTTCGCCAATTGATGATCTTTGAAGCGTTTGGATGGGAAGCGCCTGTATTTGGACATATGACGCTTATCGTAAATGAGAATCACAAGAAGCTCAGCAAACGGGATGAGTCGATCATTCAATTTATTGAACAATATGAGCAGCTCGGCTACTTGCCAGAGGCAATGGTTAACTTCATCGCATTGCTTGGCTGGTCACCAAAAGGGGAAGAAGAGATCTTCTCAATGGAGGAGCTCATCTCGATCTTTGACGAGACGCGCTTGTCCAAGAGCCCTGCTGTATTTGATACGAATAAGCTGACGCATATTAATAATACGTATATGAAGAAAGCAGAACCTGATCGCATTGCGGCATTGTCGATTCCTCATCTCCAGCGTGCAGGACGCTTGCCAGAGCAGCTGAATGAAGAGCAGCAAGCTTGGGCGGCTGCTCTTGTGAAGCTGTATCAGGAGCAAATGAACTGTGCATCCGACATTGTGGAATTGTCGGAGATGTTCTTCCGTGAAGAACTTGTCATCGACGAAGAAGCTAAGGCAGTGCTCGCTGAAGAGCAGGTTCCTACCGTATTGGCAGCACTTCGTGCGAAGCTGGAAGCTGCAACGACTTGGGATGCAGATACGATCAAGGTATCCTTGAAGGAAGTTCAGAAGGAAACAGGCGCCAAGGGCAAAGGTCTGTTCATGCCGGTTCGTGTCGCAGTATCTGGGCAAATGCACGGCCGTGATTTGAATGAGACGATTGTTCTGCTTGGTAAAGAGAAGGTCCTAGCTCGCTTGAATGGATAGATCAGATTTGATGTTTTTGGATAGGATATGATTCGAATGCACATGCGGATAACTTTCATCGATTGTTATTGTCATGCAGTAGGAGCTTCGAATATACTTAACGATAGAATCCTTTTCATTATTTCGTTCTGAAGGAAAATCATGCTTCGTAAAGTATGATTGAGCATACTAATAAAAGCGTTGAACGGGAGAGTATAAGCGGGATAAAAATGAACAGAGAGAACGATCGAGATAAGGAAGACTATGGATCTGGTGTCCATCGCTCCTTACAGGCTGTGAGTCGTTCCATTTTTAAGCTTATGCGATGCACCCGGAAGCTCCGTCCTTGAGCATGTACCTGGGTACATGGGTAGGGGGTGGCGAATCATCCGCGTTAAGGATGTTCAAGAGGGGCAACAAGTATTTGGCTATGTCATGGTTTTGTATCCGGTGTAAGTGGAGGATAGATATACGATGGCAATAGCGGAGATATGATGTTGTCCAAGCAGAGTGGAACCGCGCATCGCGTCTCTGCAGCATCATGCTGCAGGGGCGTTTTTTATTGTGATGAATTTATGTATCCGCTTGTGTGTATGAGAGAGAGGAATGCTAACTCAATTCGCTGAGTTCCGGGGGGGACAGAGCATGTGGCGTGTCATTCGAAGAATGAAATCCGATGTGCAGGCGGTGTTCGATAACGACCCGGCGGCGCGCAACCGATTCGAAGTAATCTTTACCTATTCAGGCCTACATGCCATCTGGGCGCATCTCATTGCACATCGGTTCTATCGTTGGCGCTGGTTTACGACTGCGCGCATTATTTCGCAAATAAGCCGGTTCATGACGGGAATTGAAATACATCCTGGAGCGAGGATTGGCCAAAGACTGTTTATTGACCATGGCATGGGAGTTGTCATTGGTGAAACCTGTGAGATTGGCGATGATGTAGTCATTTACCAAGGCGTAACACTTGGAGGTACGGGGAAAGAGAAGGGGAAGCGGCATCCGACGATTGGGAACAATGTCGTCATTGCTTCTGGATCGAAAGTGCTTGGCTCCTTCACTATTGGAGACAATTCAAGCATTGGAGCCAATTCCGTCGTGCTCCGGGAAGTACCGCCGAACTGTACAGTCGTGGGCATTCCGGGACGTGTAGTGAAGCAGGATGGAGTGCGCATTGACCGCTTGAACCATGCCCAACTGCCTGACCCAGTGATTGATATGCTTCGAAGCATGCAGATTGAGATGGATGCATTGAAGGTTGAACTGTACCAACTTAAGAATCTCCAAGGCAGCGACGCTGATATTGCAGAGACTGAAAGTCAAGAAAGCATACCAGTAGAGGAGTCTGTCCAACAACCGAGGAAAGAACTTGAGAAAGTGAACAAATAAATGCCCGAACATCAAGGAGGAGTGACTTGCATGACTTTGCACATTTATAATACGCTGACACGTACGAAAGAGCCGTTTCAGCCGATAGATCCGGATCGCATTACGATGTATGTATGCGGGCCAACTGTGTATGACTATATCCATATCGGAAATGCGCGGCCTGCGATCTTTTTTGACGTTGTTCGCCGTTATTTAGAGACGCTGGATTACGAAGTAAACTACATCGTGAATTTCACAGATGTTGATGACAAGCTGATCCGCAAAGCAGCTGAACTTGGATCTACGGTACCTGAGGTATCGGAGCGCTTTATTCAGGCGTTCTATGAGGATAATGATGGTCTAGGTATTCGCCGTGCATCGAATAACCCGCGTGTAACGGATAATATGGAGGAAATCATCGCTTTCATCTCAGAGCTTGTGGCAAACGGTAAGGCTTATGAATCGGGCGGAGATGTGTATTTCCGTACGAGAGAATTTGCGAAGTATGGCCAGGTTTCCGGTCAGAACATTGATCAGCTGCAGCTCGGAATTCGAATCGAAGTGGATGAGCGCAAGGATGACGCAGCTGACTTCGTCTTATGGAAAGCGGCGAAGCCAGGGGAAATCTCTTGGTCAAGCCCATGGGGCGAAGGCCGTCCAGGCTGGCATATTGAATGCTCGGCTATGTCGCGCAAATATTTGGGTGAAACGATCGATATCCATGGCGGCGGCCAGGATCTTCAGTTCCCGCACCACGAATGTGAGGCTGCACAGTCCGAATCCGTGACAGGAAAACCACTTGCCAACGTGTGGATGCATAACGGATATATTAATATTGATAATGAAAAAATGTCGAAGTCGCTTGGTAATGGGGTAACGGTTCATCAATTGCTGAAGCAATATGATCCGGCTGCTCTGCGCTACTTCATGTTGTCGACACACTATCGCAACCCACTGAACTTCAATGCAGAAGCGATGGAACAGGCAGAGAAAAGCGTCAGCCGCATAGCGAATGCAGTTGCGAATGTCCGCCATGCATTGGCATCTCTGAATACAGATCCATCTGTGCAGGAAAATGCGAACGAGGCACTTCAAGTGAAGATAGCTTCCATTCTAGAGACCTTTGATGCGAAGATGCAGGATGACTTCAATACGGCAGATGCCATTACTGCTGTATTCGAATGGTCAAGTGAGGCGAATTCGTATTTGCAGCAAGCTGATTCGCTTGCAGCTGGGGACTTGGAAGCATTGCTGGATGCCTTTGAAGCGATGAACGAGGTGCTTGGACTGGTATTGGAGAAGGAAGAGGAATTGCTGGATGAGGAAATCGACCAACTTATCCAAGAACGCAACGATGCTCGCAAAGCGAAAAACTGGGCGAGAGCCGATGAAATTCGCGATCTGTTAACCGAGCAAGGGATCGTTCTGGAAGATACGCCTCAGGGTGTGCGCTGGCGCCGAAAATAGTCGCAGCGGCATTACGGTCGACGAAGGAGCTTATGCATACGCAATGAATGATAATCAACAGGAACATCAATCGACAACAATTGAAGCAAGGTCAGGGGATGCTGGAACATGGCTGTTCCCTTTCGCCCCGACCAAGCGGCCGCAGCAGCTTAATCCGATTGTACTCGCTTATATAGGCGATGCAATCTTCGAAGTTGCCATCAGACAATATCTTATATCACAGCCGAATCATCGGCCGAACCACCTGCATCGTGAAGCGACGGGGTATGTATCTGCCAAGGCGCAGGCGCGTGCGCTATCGCTTCTGATGCCGATATTAACAGATGAAGAAGCAGACGTCGTTCGTCAAGGACGCAATACGAAGTCCAGTGTGCCGAAAAGTGCGAACGTAAGTGAATATAGACAGGCTACAGCGCTTGAATCTTTATTCGGCTATTTATATCTGAATGAAAATTTTGAACGGATGCGGCAATTCGTTACTATGATTGTTCAAGCACATGGGACAGAACAGCAGCAAAAGTAAAAGGGAAACATCTAGACGGGAGGCACACTTACGCATGCATGAAGAAGAATATATTGCCGGGAAGCATTCGGTAACCGAGGCGCTCAAATCCGGGAGAACGATAAATAAAGTATGGATTGCGGAAAATGCACAAAAACATTTAACAGGGCCGATTATTGCAGAAGCCAAGAAAGCTGGCGTCGTGATTCAAATGGTCGATAAGCGCAAGCTCGATCAAATGGTCGAGGGGGTTCAGCATCAAGGAGTTGTCGCACAGGTTGCAGCTTATCATTATGTAGAAGTGGAAGATATTTTAGCTCAAGCTGAGGCTAAAGGCGAGACTCCGTTTCTGATCCTATTGGATGAAATCGAGGATCCGCACAATTTGGGTTCCATTCTTCGTACAGCGGACTGCACAGGTGCGCATGGCGTAGTTATTCCGAAGCGCCGCTCAGCTGGACTGACTGCTACGGTATCTAAGACATCTGCTGGAGCTGTCGAGTATGTGCCGGTAGCCAAGGTGACGAATTTGGTTCAGACGATGCAGCAGCTTAAAGACCGTGGAGTGTGGATCGTAGGTACAGATGTAACAGCAACGCAAGACATTTATGAAGCGGATGTATTCAATCTTCCAATCGCGCTTGTCATCGGTAACGAGAATAAAGGAATGGGCAGACTTGTTCGGGAAAATTGCGATATGTTGTATAAGCTTCCAATGGCAGGGCAAATTAACTCGCTTAATGCGTCGGTAGCTGCAGGCATCTTCATGTATGAGGTCGTGCGCCGGCGTCGCGGCTGAGGCTGCCCGGTATGGATCGGCAGGATTGGCGCGATGTGCTTCTTGTTGACGGCTACAACATGATCGGGGCGTGGCCGGAATTAAGAGAGCTGAAAGATAAAGACTTAGATGAAGCAAGAGAACGACTGTTAAATATGCTTGCAGACTATCTAGCATATTCCGGCCGAAGAGTAATTGTGGTATTTGATGCATATCGCGTTCCTGGCTTAGGCGCCAAGTACACGCAGGGTAAAGTCTCTGTACAGTTCACGAAGGAGAAAGAGACAGCGGACGAATGCATCGAGCGGCTTGCCAGGGAGCTTGGGCATCGCCGCCGTCAAATCTACGTAGCAACATCAGACATGACAGAACAGAACGTAGCTTTTGCACAAGGTGCACTTCGTATTTCGGCACGCGAGCTGAGGCTCATTATCGTACAGGCCCGGCGCGAGGTGGAGACGAAGATTCGTGAACAGGCACTGCAGCCGATCAAGCGTAACCCGATTGAAGGCAAGCTTAAGCTGGATCAGCTGCTTAAGCTTGAACGGCTGCGCCGAGGGGAAGAAGATTGAGTAGCGTAGGACAGGAGCTTGAGCGTCATTTTCAACGTTATTATTGGCGTATGCAGTCAAATGCATAGACTTATTTTGGAATAATGCTCAAATTCCGCACAGGATAAGGCTTCCTTTGGTTGACGATGATAGATAGATTCATATATACTGAATCTATCATTTGTGATGTAACGGGTGGATTGCGTTGCAGGCCGGAGGGATTGCTAGTGAGTGTTGACCTCAAAGTATTAAGCACCTCCTCATACGATCGTTCGTCGGATGAACAGCTAGTCGACGCGGTCAGGGAGGGAGATAGCGAAGCGCTCGAATACTTAATTAACAAGTACCGCAATTTCGTTCGAGCAAAAGCACGCTCATATTTTCTAATCGGCGCTGACCGTGAGGATATTGTTCAAGAGGGCATGATCGGATTATACAAGGCAATTCGTGATTTTAAGGGAGACAAGCTGGCATCATTCAAGGCATTCGCCGAACTGTGCATTACTAGACAGATTATTACTGCGATTAAGACGGCGACGCGCCAGAAGCACATACCATTGAATTCTTATGTGTCGTTGGATAAGCCGATATATGACGAAGATTCAGATCGTACCTTGCTAGATGTGATTGGTGGCTCGCGGGTGTCTGATCCAGAAGAATTGATCATTAATCAAGAAGAATTCGTTGGGCTCGAGGACAAGATGTCTGAAATTTTGAGCGATTTGGAACGGAAAGTGCTCATGTTGTATTTGGATGGGCGTTCCTATCAGGAAATTGCCGTTGATCTGGATCGCCACGTCAAATCGATAGACAATGCGCTGCAGCGAGTCAAGCGAAAGTTGGAGCGATATTTGGAGTTACGGGATGGCGGGGATAGCGGATGTTAATTAGTCGAATACAGATGTAAGAGCTTATCAACCTAGTATGGGAGATAGGCTCTTTTTCATTGTGTACATACTGTATCCGGTTGAAAGCAATTAATTTTACATCGAAAGTTTACGAGAATGAAGGTTTAGATTGCGTAATATTCCACCATACTGATAGCGACTAGGAACATTAGTGATCTTTTCCTTTGTCAAGCAGCTGTCGGATATGATAGAGTGAATGACATCGCCCCCCACGGCGTCAACATCTTATCATTGACATCATTTGCCCCTTGTGATAAAGTGTTTTAGGTAGCCCTAAATATGCGTACGTATTTACTGAATAAGAAATGATTGGTTATTAGACTGAGAGTGGATTATTCAGCGAACAAGAGACGATTTGTCCCCCTGTAGAAGGATGGTCAATCCGTTTCTGCTTGGGGAAATTCGACGCTTCTTATCATTAAGGTGTCTTCAGGAGGTGTACTACATGCGGGTAATCGTTACGATGGCTTGCACGAACTGCAAACAACGCAACTATACGACAACAAAGAACAAACGTAATCACCCAGACCGCATTGAGTTGAAGAAATTCTGCAAGTTCTGCAACGAGCATACTTCTCATCGCGAAACGAGATAAGTCTGATGGAGGTGTAGTCCGTGGCTTTCTTCGGGAAACTGAAACAAAGTTTCGGTTCGATGTTTTCCTTCTTTGCCGACAGCTGGGGTGAATTAAAAAAGGTTCGCTGGCCCAGTCGTAAAGAACTGACAAGCTATACGATCGTCGTTTTAGCCACGGTTATCTTTATGACGCTTTATTTCTGGGTCCTTGATATCGGAATTTCCGCGATAGTCGAAGCGATTATTTAATAAAGTCCCAAGGTGGCTTAGTTATGGAAAAAAGATGGTACGTTGTTCATACCTACTCAGGTTATGAGAACAAAGTTAAAGCCAATTTGGAAAAGCGCGTTGAATCCATGGGCATGGAAGACAAAATATTCCGCGTTCTTGTTCCGATGGAAGAAGAAATGGTAAACAAGGATGGCAAAAAGAAAGTTGTCATGCGTAAAGTTTACCCCGGTTATGTTTTGGTTGAAATGATTCAGACGGATGAGTCTTGGTATGTTGTTCGCAACACGCCAGGGGTTACCGGATTCGTCGGATCTACCGGCTCTGGTTCAAAGCCTATTCCACTGTTGCCTGAAGAGGTCGATCAGATCTTAAAGACAATGGGCATGGAAGATCCGAGAGCAAAAGTCGATTTCGACTTGAAGGAATCGGTTCGCATTATGGTAGGGCCTTTCGCGAACTTCGTCGGTACGGTCGAAGAGATCATTACAGACAAGCAGAAGCTTAAGGTTCATGTCAACATGTTTGGAAGAGAAACCCCTCTTGAGTTGGATTACCACCAAGTGGAGAAGATCTAATACATCTTTCTATTGGTTTCTACTGTGAGATAGGGCAACCTGAACCTCACATAACTAGCGCAAGGAGGTGTTTGAAATGGCGAAAAAGGTCATTAAAGTCGTTAAATTGCAAATTCCAGCGGGTAAGGCGAATCCAGCGCCTCCGGTAGGTCCAGCATTGGGTCAAGCGGGTGTCAACATCATGGCGTTCTGTAAGGAATTCAATGCGAAAACAGCTGATCAAGCAGGTTTGATTATTCCTGTTGAAATCTCTGTATTCGAAGATCGTTCCTTTACGTTCATCACGAAGACTCCACCGGCTGCAGTATTGTTGAAAGTAGCGGCTAAGGTCGAAAAAGGTTCCGGTGAACCGAACACGAAAAAAGTTGCAACAGTGAAACGCGACGTTGTACGTCAAATCGCTGAGCAAAAAATGCCTGACCTGAACGCAGCATCCGTTGAATCGGCTATGCGTATGGTTGAAGGTACAGCTCGCAGCATGGGCTTTGTCGTAGAAGACTAATACGTTCTTCTTTGGCGCATGTGGGAGGTTAATCCGTTAAAACCACAAAGGAGGAAATAATCATGGCAAAACGTGGCAAGAAATATGTCGAAGCTGCAAAGCTTATCGATAGAGATGCTGCTTATGAGTCGATGGAAGCCATTGAGTTGGTTAAGAAATCGGCTACAGCAAAATTCGACGAAACAGTTGAAGTTGCTGTTCGCTTGGGTGTAGACCCTCGTAAACAAGACCAAGCTGTTCGTGGGGTAGTTGTACTTCCACACGGTACTGGTAAAACAAAACGCGTTCTCGTCTTTGCAAAAGGCGAAAAAGCAAAAGAAGCAGAAGCAGCTGGTGCTGATTTTGTAGGCGATCAAGATATGATCAACAAAATTCAACAAGGCTGGTTCGACTTCGATGTCTGCGTAGCTACGCCAGACATGATGAGCGAAGTAGGTAAATTGGGACGTATCCTCGGTGGTAAAGGTCTCATGCCTAACCCTAAAGCTGGTACGGTTACATTCGACGTTACTAAAGCTGTTCAAGAGATCAAAGCTGGTAAAATCGAGTACCGTCTGGACAAAGCAGGACAAATCCACGCACCAATCGGTAAAGCTTCTTTCGATGCAGACAAGTTGCATGACAACTTCAAAGCGTTGATCGATGCATTGAACCGTGCGAAGCCAGCAGCGGCTAAAGGCGTGTATTTGAAAAACATCGCGGTTTCTTCCACGATGGGCCCTGCAGCACGTGTGAACACAGCATCTTTCCGCTAAGATTTATTCTTTAGTGGGAATCTGTTGGCAAGTTTTGTGAGTGGTTGACATGGTTCAACTGTCCATGCTATGCTAATAGAGTTGCTAACACATGATGTGCAATTAACTTTTGAATAATCGTACCGTAGACAGTAGGTGCCGAAAGGCTTAATCTCCTACCGAGGTGTTCGAAATAGACTGAGTGCTTGGAGCGTGTCGTTGACACGTCTGCGCACCAAGTGCTATCGTGATGCCTCTGTAGTAAACTGCAGAGGCTTTTCTTATGCTGAAGTAGGTAGAAGATCTCGGACAGGATGCGGTGTTAAGTAGAACCTTGTAGGAGGTGGAACGAGTGGCAAACGCAAAAGTAATCGAAGCGAAACAGCAAGCTGTACAAGATATCGCTGAGAAATTCCGTAGCAGCGCTACAACGGTTGTTGCTGACTACCGTGGATTGACAGTATCTCAAGTTACTGAACTTCGTAAGCAACTGCGCGAAGCAGGCATCGAATTCCAAGTATTGAAAAATACATTGGTACGCCGTGCGACAGCAGAAGCTGAGTTGTCTGAACTTGATGAAGTATTGTCTGGTCCGACAGCTATCGCATTCAGTCGTGAAGACGCAGTAGCACCTGCGAAAATCTTGAACGACTTTGCGAAGAAAAACGAAGCTCTTGAAATTAAGGGTGGAGTAGTTGAAGGTCGCGTCGTTGACGTGGATCAAATCAAAGCCTTGGCAGCATTGCCTTCCCGCGAAGGTTTGTTGTCCATGTTGCTCAGCGTGCTCCAAGCACCAATGCGCAACTTCGCATTGGCTGTCAAAGCCGTTGCAGAGAAGAACGAAGCGGAAGCGTAAGCTTAATCGCGTAACATACACTTTACTAAATATGGAGGTTTAACAAATGAGCAAAGAGCAAATCTTGGAAGCCATCAAAGGCATGTCCGTATTGGAATTGAACGACCTTGTTAAAGCAATTGAAGAAGAATTCGGCGTAACTGCAGCAGCTCCTGTAGCTGTAATGGGTGGCGCAGCTGGTGATGCTGGCGCAGCTGAACAAACTGAGTTTGACGTAATCTTGACTGCACCAGGCGCAGGCAAAATCAACGTTATCAAAGTTGTTCGTGAAATCACTGGTCTTGGCTTGAAAGAAGCTAAAGACTTGGTAGACAACTGCCCGAAACCATTGAAAGAAAAAGTAAGCAAAGAAGAAGCAGAAGCAGTAAAAGCGAAGCTCGAAGAAGCTGGCGCATCTGTAGAAGTGAAGTAATCTCTGCTTGCAAAGTGCGAACCCCTTGGAACTTGTTTTCAAGGGGTTCGTTGTCTAAGATACGACTTACCGATTTAGCTTAGGTGTCATCGAATACGAAGTGTAAATAGGGAACTCGACGCGCATCTTAGCCAATGAACGATAGCACTTTTTATTTTTACCATGACAGGAAGGGATCAAGATGGCAGGGCATTATTACAGCAAGCGTCCAGATGTAGAGCATAATCGCAAGAAATGGACGGTATCCTTGCGAGGTATGCAGCTAGCATTCGTGTCGGATGCCGGTGTATTTTCCAAAGGTGGTGTCGATTACGGCAGTCGAGTGCTGATTGATTGCATGGACATTCCTGAAGACGCCACCGTTCTTGATGTCGGCTGTGGTTATGGGCCGATTGGATTAACAGCTGCAAAACTGGCTAAGCGCGGACGAGTAACGATGGTAGATGTGAATGAGCGAGCCTTAGATTTAGCGAGAGAGAACGCTCTTCTAAATGGAGTCCATAACGTCACGATTCAAGAGAGTGATGGCCTCAATGCGCTAGGTAGTGAGCATTATTCTGTTATTCTCACCAATCCGCCGATTCGTGCAGGCAAAGAGGTTGTTCATCGCATCTTTGAACAATCCTATGAGCATTTAGCAGACGGAGGTTCTCTATGGATTGTCATTCAGAAGAAACAGGGAGCGCCATCAGCGGAAGCGAAGCTGCAGCAGTTGTTTGGAGAAGATAACGTAGAGTTAGTTGTGAAGGACAAAGGGTATCGGATCTATCAAGCGAAGAAATCATTTCCAAGTTGACTCTGAGTTCCCAATATGGTATTATTATAAAATGTCAGTATTAGGATGGACTCCATGTCTACACATGGCCCAAATGTCAAGCCTTTTTTTGAAAGGATGCATACATTTTTGCGAAATGACGTATAATGTTTACATTTTGGGCAAGTCTATCGGATATGTAGTTGTATCGACAACAGGAAACGGCGACACGGGGGAAAACGGCGTCCATCGCATTTGCGTTTTGCCGTGAACGTGCGTTTTTCTTTTTTCTGACATTTTGTACTATATCATTTGTTTTTAGAGTCTCTTTCGTGGACTTTATTATAAAGGATACCGAAAAGGATTCGCAATCCATTTTTGTGAGTAGACATGAGGGGTGAGTTAAAGTTGGCAGGACATCTTGTTCAATATGGACGACGCACTCGGCGCAGTTATGCGCGCATCAAAGAGGTACTCGAAGTTCCGAACTTGATTGAAATCCAACAGAAATCGTATCAATGGTTTTTGGACGAAGGATTGCGCGAAATGTTCCAAGATATTTCGCCGATTCAGGATTTCACAGGTAATTTGGTTTTGGAATTTATCGATTACAGCTTGGGTGAACCCAAATATACAGTCGATGATTCGAAAGAACGCGATGTAACTTATGCGGCGCCGCTCCGCGTTAAAGTGCGCCTTCTTAACAAAGAGACCGGAGAGGTCAAAGAGCAGGAAGTGTTTATGGGTGATTTCCCGCTCATGACGGAAACGGGCACGTTCGTCATTAATGGTGCTGAACGTGTAATTGTCAGCCAGTTGGTTCGCTCTCCGAGTGTCTATTTCAGTACTAAAGTTGACAAGAACGGGAAGAAAACTTACACGGCGACAGTTATTCCGAATCGTGGTGCATGGCTGGAACTTGAGATGGATGCGAAGGACATTATCTATGTTCGTATCGACCGTACTCGTAAAATTCCTGTTACGGTATTGCTGAGAGCACTTGGATTCGGTACAGACGAGCAAATCTTAGATTTGCTTGGCCATGATGAGTATATCCGCAATACGCTGGACAAAGATAATACGGATTCAACAGAGAAGGCTCTGATTGAAATCTACGAGCGTCTGCGTCCGGGCGAGCCTCCTACACTCGAGAATGCAAGAAGCTTGCTGATTGCACGTTTCTTCGATCCGAAGCGCTATGATCTAGCGAATGTAGGTCGTTACAAGATTAATAAGAAGCTTCACATTAAGAACCGTTTGTTCAATCAACGCTTGGCGGAATCGCTTGTTGATACAGAAACAGGCGAAATCATTGCTGAAGCAGGTCAAGTTGTTGACCGTCGTCTCTTGGACGAAATTCTGCCTCGTCTTGAAAGCAATGTAGGTTTCAAAACCTATCATGTGGCAGGCGGAGTTATGGAGTCAGAAGATATTCCGGTGCAAGTCATCGACGTGTTCTCGCCAATTGAGGACGGTAAAGTTACTAAAATTATTGCAAACCGCAATATCGACAAGTCCGTGAAGAACATTACTCCTGCGGATATCATTTCGTCGATCAACTATTTTATTAACTTGCTGCACGGAATTGGTAGCACAGATGATATCGACCACTTGGGTAACCGTCGTCTGCGTTCCGTTGGTGAATTGCTGCAGAACCAGTTCCGTATCGGTTTGTCCCGTATGGAGCGCGTTGTGCGCGAACGGATGTCCATTCAGGATGCGAACGTGATTACGCCACAGGCGCTCATTAACATTCGCCCTGTTATTGCATCCATTAAGGAGTTCTTTGGTAGCTCCCAGTTGTCTCAGTTCATGGATCAGACGAACCCACTTGCGGAACTTACGCATAAGCGTCGTCTGTCTGCACTCGGACCTGGTGGTTTGACGCGTGAGCGCGCGGGCTTTGAAGTTCGTGACGTCCATCCATCCCACTATGGCCGTATGTGTCCGATCGAGACTCCAGAGGGTCCGAACATCGGTTTGATCAACTCCTTGTCTACGTTTGCTCGAGTGAACGAGTATGGCTTCATTGAAGCACCATATCGTTGGGTCGATCCGAAGACAGGGCAGGTTACAGAACAAATCGATTACATGACTGCTGACGAAGAAGATAACTATGTAGTCGCACAGGCGAATGCACCGCTGAATGAAGACGGCACATTCCGTGACGAAACAGCTATCGTTCGTTACAACAAGCAATCAGATAACATCTTGACGATGCCTACGGATCGTGTTGACTACATGGACGTATCGCCGAAGCAGGTTGTGTCGGTAGCGACAGCGCTCATTCCGTTCTTGGAGAACGATGACTCCAACCGTGCGCTCATGGGATCGAACATGCAGCGGCAAGCGGTGCCTTTGCTCATACCAGAAGCTCCGTTTGTTGGTACAGGAATGGAATACAAGTCTGCAAAAGACTCTGGTGTATGTATCGTCTCCAAAGTAGACGGTGTCATCGAGCGTGTTACAGCGAATGAAGTTCAAGTTCGCAAGGTTGAAGTGATTGATGGTAAAGAGGTCAGAGGTGACCTCGTCAAATATAAATTGCAGAAGTTTATGCGTTCCAACCAAGGAACATGCATTAACCAACGTCCACTTGCCAAGAAAGGCGATATCGTTAAGAAAGGCGACATCTTGGCGGACGGCCCTTCCACAGAGGTCGGCGAATTGGCCCTTGGACGCAACGTTGTTGTCGCGTTCATGACATGGGAAGGTTACAACTACGAGGATGCGATCTTGCTCTCCGAGAAGATGGTGAAAGAGGATGTATACACGTCCATTCACATCGAAGAGTACGAGTCCGAAGCTCGTGATACGAAACTTGGACCAGAAGAGATTACTCGTGATATTCCGAACGTCGGCGAAGAAGCGCTCAAGAACTTGGATGAGCGCGGAATCATTCGCGTCGGTGCGGAAATTAAAGACGGTGACATTCTCGTTGGTAAAGTAACACCTAAAGGGGTTACGGAACTGACAGCAGAAGAACGCCTCTTGCATGCAATCTTCGGCGAGAAGGCGCGTGAAGTACGTGATACTTCCTTGCGTGTGCCTCACGGTACTGACGGTATCGTCGTTGATGTTAAAGTATTTACACGTGAGAACGGGGACGAACTCCCTCCAGGTGTGAATCAACTCGTTCGTGTTTATATTGCCCAAAAACGTAAAATTTCCGAGGGCGATAAGATGGCGGGACGCCACGGTAACAAGGGTGTCATCGCACGTATCTTGCCTGAAGAAGATATGCCGTTCCTTCCGGACGGTACGCCTGTTCAAGTCGTCTTGAACCCACTAGGGGTACCATCGCGGATGAACATCGGTCAGGTACTCGAGGTTCACTTGGGTATGGCGGCACGTTATCTTGGTATGCACATGGCTACTCCGGTATTCGACGGTGCTACAGAGTATGACGTGTTCGATACGATGGAAGAAGCAGGCATGCAGCGCAACGGTAAGACAATTTTGTACGACGGTCGTACAGGTGACCCGTTCGAGCGCGAAGTTACGGTTGGTGTCATGTACATGATCAAGCTCGCACACATGGTTGATGATAAGATCCATGCTCGTTCTACTGGACCATACTCTCTCGTTACGCAGCAGCCGCTTGGTGGTAAAGCACAGTTCGGTGGTCAGCGCTTCGGGGAGATGGAGGTATGGGCACTCGAAGCCTATGGTGCAGCTTATACATTGCAAGAGATTCTTACAGTCAAGTCCGATGATGTCGTCGGTCGCGTGAAGACGTATGAATCGATTGTGAAGGGCGAAAATGTTCCTGAGCCAGGTGTTCCTGAATCGTTCAAGGTTCTTATCAAAGAGCTGCAAAGCTTGGGTATGGATGTCAAGATCTTGACAGAGAACGAAGAAGAAATTGAGATGCGTGAAATCGATGAAGATGACGATATTCCGCAGGATAAGTTGAATCTCGGCATGGATGACGAGTACGTCACCGAGTAAGCTGCCGAAGTCGTATAACGTTGGATCGGACGGTGGCCGTTAGCGAATTGCTATACGGCCACCGCCAGCCCATATATGGTTCGAACACAGAATTCCGCTCCTGTGTACTGACAGAGCGGTACACTCAAGTACAGATTAAGGAGGGTCGCTCCTTGATGGACGTCAACAATTTTGAATTTATGAAAATCGGGCTTGCCTCTCCCGAAAAGATTCGTTCTTGGTCCCGTGGCGAAGTCAAGAAGCCGGAAACGATTAACTATCGTACGCTCAAACCGGAGAAAGAAGGTTTGTTCTGCGAGAAGATTTTCGGACCGACGAAGGACTGGGAGTGTCATTGCGGTAAATACAAGCGTGTACGTTACAAAGGCGTTGTCTGTGATCGATGCGGCGTTGAAGTAACACGCCAGAAGGTGCGCCGTGAACGGATGGGTCATATTGAATTGGCTGCTCCTGTATCGCACATTTGGTACTTCAAGGGAATTCCAAGCCGCATGGGCTTGGCGCTGGACATGTCTCCACGCTCCTTGGAAGAGATCATTTACTTTGCTTCTTATGTTGTAACAGAGCCCGGGGATACACCTCTTGAGAAAAAGCAACTGCTTTCCGAGAAGGAATATCGCAGCTACCGTGAGAAATATGGTCATGCATTCCAAGCTGGTATGGGTGCTGAAGCAGTTAAGAAGCTGTTGCAAGACTTGGATGTTGAGAAAGAACTTGAAGTGCTGAAGGAAGAGCTTCGTACGGCACAAGGCCAACGCCGCAACCGTGCGATCAAGCGACTAGAAGTAATCGAGGCATTCCGTAACTCTGGTAACCAACCAGATTGGATGATTCTCGATGTTCTTCCGGTTATTCCTCCAGAGCTTCGTCCAATGGTACAGCTCGATGGCGGTCGCTTCGCGACGTCTGACTTGAATGACCTGTATCGCCGTGTCATCAACCGGAACAACCGCTTGAAGCGTTTGCTTGATTTGGGTGCTCCAGACATTATCGTGCAGAATGAGAAGCGCATGCTGCAAGAAGCAGTAGACGCTTTGATTGATAACGGTCGCCGTGGTCGTCCAGTAACAGGCCCTGGTAACCGTCCATTGAAATCGCTCAGCCATATGCTCAAAGGTAAGCAAGGTCGCTTCCGTCAGAACTTGCTCGGTAAACGGGTTGACTACTCTGGTCGTTCCGTTATCGTCGTAGGTCCTTACTTGAAGATGTACCAATGTGGTTTGCCGAAGGAAATGGCGCTTGAGCTGTTCAAACCTTTTGTCATGAAAGAACTCGTGAATAAAGGTTTGGCACACAACATTAAGAGCGCGAAACGTAAAGTAGAGCGCATTAGCCCGGAAGTATGGGACGTTCTCGAAGAGGTTATTCGTGAGCACCCAGTCTTGCTTAACCGTGCACCAACACTTCACCGTCTCGGTATCCAAGCATTTGAACCGATTCTGGTAGAAGGGAAAGCAATCCGTCTTCACCCACTCGTATGTACAGCCTACAACGCTGACTTCGACGGTGACCAAATGGCGGTTCACGTTCCGTTGTCTGCAGAAGCACAAGCAGAAGCTCGTCTTCTTATGCTCGCTTCCGGCAACATCTTGAACCCGAAAGACGGTAAGCCAGTTGTAACACCATCTCAGGATATGGTTCTTGGATCCTTCTACTTGACGATGGACAACAAGGAAGCTAAAGGAACAGGTATGATCTTTGGCTCCGTCAATGAGGCTGTATCTGCTTATCAACGTGGTTCAGCATCCTTGCATGCACGTGTTGCAATTCCAGTACGTGAATTGGGCAAGTCTGACTTTACTGAAAAACAACAAGATGCGTTCCTTATTACAACGGTTGGACGTATCATTTTCAACGAAATATTCCCGGCAGATTTCCCGTACATCAATGAGCCGACGAAGCGCAATTTGTTCGAGGGAACACCGGATCATTATTTCGTATATGAGAAAGGCGCGAATATTAGAGAAATAATCGAAAATATTCCGCAAACAGGTGGGGTAGGTAAAGACTATCTTGGTCAAATTATCGCCCGCTGCTTCGATGTATTCCATACAACGAAGACTTCGGTTATTTTGGATCGAATCAAGGAGATCGGCTTTACGTATTCCACAAAAGCAGGTATCTCGATTGCGGTATCCGACGTTATCGTACCGCAAGAGAAAGTGGATATCTTGAAGGAATCCGAAGAGAAGGTTCGTGTCATTACAAATCAGTATCGTCGTGGTCTGATTACGAATGAGGAACGTTACGATCGTGTTATCGAGGTATGGTCGAACACGAAAGATCGTATTACCGAGATTTTGATGAAATCGATGGAACGTTACAACTCCATCATGCTCATGGTTGACTCCAAAGCACGGGGTAACAAATCGCAGATTACTCAGTTGGGTGGTATGCGTGGTCTCATGGCCAACCCGTCCGGTCGAATCATCGAGTTGCCAATTAAATCGAACTTCCGTGAGGGCCTGACGGTCTTGGAATACTTTATTTCCACTCACGGTGCGCGTAAAGGTCTCGCGGATACGGCTCTTCGTACGGCGGATTCGGGTTACTTGACTCGTCGTCTCGTTGACGTTGCACAAGACGTTATCGTTCGTGAAGAAGATTGTGGTACGGATAAAGGCTTCTTAGTAGCCAACATCTCCGACGGTAAGGAAGTTATCGAAGGCTTGTACGACCGTATCGAAGGTCGCTATTCCGGTGAAACGGTTCGTCATCCGGAGACAAAGGAGATCCTTGTTAACCGTAACGAACTGATTGATACGGATAAGGCAGAGTTGATCGTCAATGCTGGCGTCAAGAAGATGATGATTCGTTCCGTACTCAGCTGCCGTGCTCGTCACGGTGTATGTAAGATTTGTTATGGTCGCAACCTGGCGACTGGTAAGCACGTTGAAATTGGTGAATCTGTTGGTATCATCGCGGCTCAGTCCATCGGTGAACCAGGTACACAGCTCACCATGCGTACGTTCCATACCGGTGGTGTCGCGGGTGACGATATTACTCAAGGTTTGCCGCGTATCCAGGAGTTGTTCGAGGCGCGTAATCCGAAAGGGCAAGCGATCATTTCCGAGATCGATGGTGTGGTTAAAGAAATTCGCGAAGCGAAAGATCGTCGTGAAATCGAAGTCCAAGGTGAGGCAGAGTCCAAAGTGTACTCCGTCACATACGGTTCTCGTGTCCGCGTAAGCGAAGGCATGGCAATCGAAGCCGGCGATGAGATTACAGACGGTTCTATCGACCCTAAAGAAATGCTCCGCATTAAAGGTATCCGTGGCGTTCAGAACTACATCTTGCAGGAAGTTCAACGCGTATACCGGAACCAAGGGGTAGAAATTAACGATAAGCACGTCGAAGTTATGATCAAGCAAATGCTTCGTAAAATCCGTATCATCGATGCGGGTGAAACGACATTGCTTCCAGGATCATTCGTTGACATGCATGAATATGAAGCAGCGAACAAAGAAGCGATCCTCTCTGGCAAGGAACCTGCTGTTGCGAAACCGATCTTGCTCGGTATCACGAAGGCATCCTTGGAGACAGACTCCTTCTTGTCTGCAGCATCCTTCCAGGAGACGACTCGAGTTCTTACTGATGCAGCGATCAAAGGTAAAGTCGACCAATTGCTCGGCTTGAAAGAGAACGTTATTATCGGTAAGTTGATTCCTGCAGGTACAGGTATGAACCGTTATCGCAGCGTTAAAGTGATTAATCCGCTTGACGAGGAAGTAACGGAAGAATCCCTTGATGCAGCAGGCGTTGGCGCAGCGGAGTAAGCTCTACTATAGAGGTTTCAAATGAGGTGGTTGGCGCTGTCTAGATGGCGCCAACCTCCATTTTTGTGACAAATATATCTTTTAAAAAAAGAAGTTATGAAATTGCTTGACACTGGGTAAACGAAGTGCTATTATGTCGTAGTGTGCCCAAGACAAAGACCTGTACTTTTGGAGGAACATGCATCATGTCTAATGAAAAAGGTTTACAGGATGCAACAATTCGTATTGGGACGAAGCAAACATTGAAGATGGTTGAACTTGATAAAGCCATCGAGGTGTACATTGCCGAAGACGCTGATGACCACGTTACATCGAAAGTCGTAAGCTTATGTGAGAAGAAGGGCATCAAATTGACATATGTCAGCACGATGCGCGACCTTGGCAAGGCATGCGGCATTGAAGTAGGTGCAGCAGTCGCAGCTGTCGTTGAAGAAGAATAGGGAAGCCGATTGTTTTTGTAACAGAAGAAATTCTGGGGCAAAGACATTTCATTTGTTCATTTATGAACCACCTGGATCTGTGGACTTAAATGAATGATTTATGAAGGTGTCGATAATATGGGAAGGGGGTGCCAACATGCCAACAATTAACCAATTGGTACGTAAGGGCCGCAAAGATAAAGTAACTAAATCCAAATCCCCAGCTTTGCAAAAAGGTTTCAACGCGTTGAAACGCGAAGAAACGGATTTGAGCGCGCCACAAAAACGCGGTGTCTGCACTCGTGTAGGTACAATGACTCCGAAGAAACCGAACTCCGCGCTTCGTAAATATGCTCGTGTTCGCTTGACGAACCGTGTAGAAGTTACAGCGTACATCGGTGGTATCGGCCACAACTTGCAAGAGCACAGTGTTGTTCTCGTTCGCGGTGGTCGTGTAAAAGACCTTCCGGGTGTTCGTTACCACATCGTTCGCGGTGCATTGGATACTGCAGGTGTAAACAATCGTATGCAAGCTCGTTCCAAATACGGTACGAAGCGTCCTAAAGCTAAGAAATAAGAAGTTAATGCTACTCAGAAAGGGGGATTCACATGCCACGCAAAGGTCCTGTTACTAAGCGCGACGTGTTGCCGGATCCGGTGTATAACAGCAAGCTTGTTACTCGCTTGATCAACCGCATCATGCTCGACGGTAAACGTGGTGTTGCTCAATCGATCTTGTACAACTCTTTCGAAATCATTCGTGAGCGTACAGGCAACGATCCTATGGAAGTATTTGAAGCAGCACTGAAAAACATCATGCCAGTCCTTGAAGTTAAAGCTCGCCGTGTAGGTGGTTCTAACTATCAAGTACCTATCGAAGTTAAACCTGAGCGCCGCACATCCTTGGGATTGCGCTGGTTGGTTAACTACTCCCGCAACCGCGGTGAGAAAACGATGGAAGAGCGTTTGGCAGCAGAGATTATCGATGCTTCCAACAACACTGGTGCAGCAGTTAAGAAACGCGAAGATACGCACAAAATGGCTGAAGCGAACAAAGCGTTTGCTCACTACCGTTGGTAGGATAAAGCTGTTTTGGTCTCGATATTCGAGTAACCAAACTCAATTTGAAGGGAGACCATTCCATGGCAAGAGAGTTCTCCTTAGCAAATACGCGTAACATCGGAATCATGGCTCACATCGATGCCGGTAAAACAACAACTACGGAGCGTATCTTGTTCTACACAGGCCGTACTCACAAAATCGGAGAGGTGCATGAAGGCGCCGCTACGATGGACTGGATGGAGCAAGAGCAAGAGCGTGGTATTACGATCACTTCCGCTGCGACTACAGCGCAATGGAAGGGTCATCGTGTAAATATCATCGATACTCCGGGGCACGTTGACTTTACGGTAGAGGTTGAGCGTTCCCTTCGCGTATTGGACGGAGCAGTAGGCGTGTTCTCCGCTAAAGAAGGCGTAGAACCGCAATCTGAAACGGTATGGCGTCAAGCTGACAAGTACAGCGTACCTCGTATCGCTTACGTTAACAAAATGGACATCATCGGCGCTGATTACCTCAACGTTATCGAGTCCATGAAGGATCGTTTGCAAGCGAATGCTGTTGCAATTCAGCTGCCTATCGGTGCAGAAAACGACTTCACAGGCATCATTGATTTGATGGAAGAGAAAGCTTACATCTTCAAAGATGACTTGGGTAAAGAAGTTGATGAAACAGAAGTTCCTGCTGAGTTCAAAGACAAAGTCGCTGAACTTCGTATGGAAATGATTGAGAAAATCGCAGAACTCGACGAAGAGTTGATGATGAAATACCTCGAAGGCGAAGAAATTACAGTTCCTGAACTGAAAGCAGCTCTTCGCAAAGGGGTATGCAGCGTTCAAATCTTCCCAGTAGTATGTGGTTCTTCTTACCGCAACAAAGGCGTACAGCTCATGATTGACGCTGTCGTTGACTACTTGCCATCCCCACTTGATGTACCTGACATTAAAGGTCATCTTGAAGATGGTGAAGAAGAAGTTCGTCATTCTTCGGACGAAGAGCCGTTCTCGGCACTTGCGTTCAAGATCATGACTGACCCTTATGTTGGTAAGTTGACGTTCTTCCGCGTTTACTCTGGTGTATTGAATTCCGGTTCTTACGTCTTGAACGCGACAAAAGGCAAGCGTGAACGTATTGGCCGTATCCTTCAAATGCATGCGAACAGCCGTGAAGAAATCGCTACAGTACATGCTGGCGATATCGCTGCTGCCGTTGGTTTGAAAGATACAGGTACAGGCGACACACTCTGCGATGAGAAGTCTCCGATCATCTTGGAATCCATGAACTTCCCAGATCCGGTTATCAGTATCGCAGTTGAGCCGAAGACAAAAGCAGACCAAGATAAAATGGGTACTGCTTTGTCAAAATTGACAGAAGAAGACCCAACACTCCGTGTTTACACTGATGAGGAGACAGGTCAAACGATCTTGTCCGGTATGGGTGAGCTTCACCTCGATATCATCATCGACCGTATGCGTCGTGAGTTCAAGGTTGAGACGAACGTAGGTAGCCCACAGGTTGCTTACCGTGAGACATTCCGTCAGCAGGCTAAAGTTGAAGGCAAATTCGTACGTCAGTCCGGTGGTCGTGGTCAATACGGTCACGTATGGATCGACTTCGAACCTCTCGAAGCAGGATCAGGATTCGTCTTCGAGAACAAAATCGTTGGTGGCGTAGTCCCTCGTGAATACGTACCTGCGGTTCAAGCTGGTATTGAAGAATCCATGAAGAACGGTGTCTTGGCAGGCTTCCCATTGGTTGACCTCAAGGCTACTATCTTCGATGGTTCCTACCATGATGTTGACTCCAATGAAATGGCGTTTAAAATCGCTGGTTCCATGGCGCTTAAAGCTGCTAAGGACAAGTGTAAGCCAGTATTGCTTGAGCCAATCATGAAAGTAGAAGTTACAGTACCAGAAGAGTATATGGGCGACGTTATGGGTATGTTGAACTCCCGCCGTGGTCGTATCGAAGGTATGGATACTCGTGCAGGTGCACAAATTATCCGTGCTAAGGTGCCTCTCTCCGAGATGTTCGGTTACTCCACAACATTGCGTTCCGGTACTCAAGGACGCGGTGTGTTCTCTATGGAACTCTCTCACTATGAAGAAGTTCCTAAGAATATCTCCGAAGAGATTATCGCGAAGAACAAAGGCGAATAATTTCGCTTCTGATTCATTTGCTATCGGCTGAGCGCATGACTTGTCATGTGTCTCGGCTGCTTATAACATATATCTATTCCACTTATTGAAGGAGGACTAGTTCAAATGGCAAAGGCTAAGTTTGAACGTACGAAACCGCACGTTAATATCGGTACAATTGGTCACGTTGACCATGGTAAAACAACTTTGACAGCGGCTATCACAACAGTTCTGTCTAAAAAATATGGTAACGGTGCAGCTGTAGCATTCGATCAAATCGATAAAGCTCCAGAAGAGCGCGAGCGCGGTATCACAATCTCCACGTCCCACGTAGAGTATGAGTCCGCTAACCGTCACTATGCACACGTTGACTGCCCAGGTCACGCCGACTATGTTAAAAACATGATCACTGGTGCTGCTCAAATGGATGGCGCGATTCTCGTAGTATCCGCAGCTGACGGCCCAATGCCACAAACACGCGAGCACATCTTGTTGTCTCGCCAAGTAGGCGTACCTTACATCGTCGTATTCATGAACAAATGCGACATGGTTGAAGACGAAGAGTTGTTGGAATTGGTTGAAATGGAAATTCGCGATTTGCTTAGCGAATACGAATTCCCTGGCGATGACACTCCAGTTATCCGCGGTTCCGCTCGTGAAGCTCTTCAAAACCCAGACGGAGAATGGGCTGACAAAATCGTTGAATTGTTCACACAAATCGACGAGTACATCCCAACTCCAGAACGTGACACTGACAAGCCATTCTTGATGCCAGTCGAGGACGTATTCTCCATCACTGGTCGTGGTACAGTTGCTACTGGCCGCGTAGAGCGTGGTACTGTTAAAGTCGGCGACGAGATCGAAATCGTTGGTATCCAAGAAGAGACTCGTAAGTCCGTAGTAACAGGCGTTGAAATGTTCCGTAAACTTTTGGATTCCGCTCAAGCTGGTGACAACATCGGTGCGTTGCTTCGTGGTGTAGACCGCAGCAACATCGAGCGTGGTCAAGTATTGGTTAAGCCAGGTTCGGTTAAACCACATACTGAGTTCACTGCTCAAGTTTACGTTTTGACTAAAGAAGAAGGTGGCCGTCATAAGCCATTCTTCACAGGCTACCGTCCACAGTTCTACTTCCGTACAACGGACGTAACTGGTA
This sequence comes from Paenibacillus suaedae, assembly GCF_032337355.1. Classification (NCBI taxonomy): domain Bacteria; kingdom Bacillati; phylum Bacillota; class Bacilli; order Caryophanales; family Paenibacillaceae; genus Paenibacillus; species Paenibacillus suaedae. The sequence continues at coordinate 29,213 of NZ_JAVYAA010000012.1, read as the reverse complement.
TCATCAACTTGCCAGAAGGTACTGAAATGGTTATGCCTGGTGACAACATCACAGTTACTGTACAATTGATCGCTCCAATCGCGATCGAAGAAGGTACACGCTTCGCGATCCGCGAAGGTGGCCGTACAGTAGGTGCTGGTGCGGTTGCAACTATCATTAAATAATGATAGTACCGACAATAGTCGGTAATAAGAGCCCCTTATCCTTACGGATAAGGGGCTTTTTGCTTTACAAAAAACACAGCTTTTGTTCAATATTCTTTCAAGAAGTCCCTTCCAGATCACTGTACATGATTTCTGTTATAGCGCTATAATATGTAACAATATAAGCTTACATATAGGTATGTAGATCTAGTAATATAGGGATTTAGGCCGATAAGTGAGGCGCAGGAAGGAAGAGCGACTGAAATGAGCAAAAAGCTATTAGGATGGGCAGGAAAGTGGAATAAGGAACAAACTGTGGATAGAATTGCACCAATATCCGAAGAAGCTAAATTAATGGAGCAAGGTATGATTCATTTATCCACAACTCATCCTATACATAAACAGATCGAAGTGATCGGAATGACAACAGAAGACCTAACTTTACTGCGTCAGCTCAAGCCATATTTATTGCCGCATATGAAATCATTAACGGAGGCATTTTATTCGGTTATTTTGAGTGTAGAGCATTTAAAGCAACTCATAACAAAACATAGTACAATCGAACGATTGCAGTTAACGCTTGAACGTCATATCGAAGAAATGTTTGATGGAAAGATAAATGATGAATTTGTAGGGAAACGAATTCGGATTGCAGACGTTCATCGCCATATCGGTCTCGAAACGAAATGGTACATGGCAGCTTTTCAGAATATGCAGAACCGGCTTCTTGATCTGATTGCAGCGGAGATCCGCAATGCAGAAGATCGAATGAAGGCGATTTTGGCTGTGAATAAAATATTGAACTTGGAGCAACAGCTTGTCCTTGAGGCATATGAAGAACGAAACCGATTAGAGCGAGAAGAACAATATCAACAGGTCAAGAATGAACTGAAGGGGAGTATCGCACAACTTAGTAATCAACTTGAACTGTTAACGACGGAAACAAAGCATACAATTGAACAACTGGTCGAACGAGGCAAGAGTGTAAAAAATATCATTGAACATACAGCTTCTACTGTACGGCATGCTCAACTAGAGGCAGATGAGGGGGAGCGAATGATGCGTACGTATATCGAGCGTATTCAGGACATTGACCACAACGCTTTGCTGATGAAGGGGCATGTTGATCAGTTGAAGGACACGTCTGCTCAGATCAGGACAATTGTTAGTGCTGTAAAGGAAATTGCAGGTCAAACGAAACTGCTGTCGCTTAATTCATCTATTGAAGCAGCGCGTGCAGGTGAACATGGTGCAGGTTTCGCTGTAGTAGCCAAAGAAGTGAACAAGCTGGCTGATCATACAAAGGATACCGTAGCTCATATTGAAGAACTCGTCGGCAATTCGAATTTGGCAACGAATGCAGTTGTATATAATATTGAAGTCGTGAAATCGAGTGTAGGAACAGTTCGGGGACAAGCAGATGCTGCCGGAAACGCGTTCCAGCAAATTGTTGATCATGTTGAGCACAGTACATCGAATATGGAGCATATCCAAGGCGAGATGAGCGATTTGCTGCAAATGATCAGTCATATCCATGAGGCGACAGCTGAAGTTGCGGCATCTGCAGAGCAGCTCAATCGAACGACGAAGCATTTGTAGTCTAAATGATTTCCTATTAGATAGAAATATAGCATACAGTGGAAGAGACTGGTTTAATAACTAGTCTTTTTCTATGTTATGGCAGTTTATCATGTTATGATTGCTTTCGTATTTACTTCGTTATGATGAACAGGGGGAGACAAATGAGAAAGTGGATGAGTCACGCAATTGTTTTAACGCTAGTGAGTGTGTTGCTATTAACGTCTATGGCTGGTACCGCTTCAGCGAAATCAGAATTTTTGAAGGAAGGTACAATAGTAGGTAAAGTTTCTGAGGTACAATTAAAAGGTTCAATTAATGGAATAGCTATTACAGGGTATACGTTTCGCGATTCACTGTGGATTCCAGTTAGTCATTTATCACAATATGGGTTCGACATACAAGCCAATGGGAATTCCGGACCAATTCGAATTCTTCGAAATACAAGTAAACCTGTAAAAGGGATGGCGGCTGATAAAATAAAGAAGCCAACAAGCAAGCTCACAAACGTTCATTTCACGCAAAAAGACGTTTTGCTAGGTAATCGCAAGCTTACTACATATCAAATTGATAATTCAGCTGTTATTCGATTAAATGACTTAGCTTTGTTTGGTGAAGTACTATGGAATGGACAAAGTAAAACGCTTGAGTTAAAACTAGGCAATATGGAATATGAAAATACTCTCGGCATTTGGATTGCAGGTGATAAGGCATATAATAGAAGTGATAAACAGATAAATGAAATAAGCATTAAACACTTCTTCATGTATAGAGGGAATTTGTATGACGTAAGTGAAGTTATCGATACTGCAGGTAAGCAATTTGCAGATATTCAAGGACTCATTGATCCAGATTCAAAAGAGAAGCTTGTAGATACTTACATTGGTTCAACTGTTGAATATGTAATTACATCGACTGGAGATCGAATCGATAATCCATACTTGAAGCAAGATAGTGATTATTATAAGAGCAAGACAATGGCAGAAGACGTATTGTTTCAATTGAAAAGTGTGAAGACCTATATGGAAGCAGCGGAAAAAGAATACTACATGAAATTGAAAGAGGAACTAAAAAATAACGGAAATCGTCCTCTTAAATTCGTAACACAAAAAATTACTTACAATCGTTTTGGAAGTCCAGAAGTCAACTTATCCCTAAAAAATCTAACTGAGAAAAAAGTCGTTTCTTTTGAATTGACGATAACCGGTTATGATGGGAAAGGTCGCATCGTGAAGAACAGCATCACTGGGGAAAGCCAAGTAAAAGGACGAGCTAAAGATTTTGGGAAGTATGGATCTGGAGATGTTATTGAATTTACATGGGTAATGGATTTTTATAACGATATGGTCAAGGCGAATGCTAAACTTACATCGGTTAAGTTCTCCGACGGTACAGTATGGAGAGCGAAGTAATTCAGGCAGCTTACGGAGGCTGGAACAACATCCAGAACCTTCAACTTTCATTATATATATAAACTGTGATAGACTCTAACAAGTGCCTAATAGAATCGAGTCATGTAGTGTCCTGGCTGTCCGCAAGCAAACGTCTGAAAAGATTACGAAAAAAACTTGCAATAGTCGGGACATTTATATATAATAGTGAATGTTGTTCGTCGACGTTGCGATGAAGTGAGAGGTTACCGACACACCCGGCCCCTTTGCCATGGCGATGTGTTAGGAAAATTTTCACGGAGTATGTCCGATGCAAAATTGGGCGATAAAAGGAGGGACTAAAATGGCAAAGCAAAAAATTCGTATCCGCTTGAAAGCATACGATCACAGAATTCTTGACCAATCCGCTGAGAAAATCGTTGAAACGGCTAAACGTTCCGGTGCTGGAGTATCCGGTCCAATCCCGTTGCCAACGGAGAAGCAAATCATTACGATTCTTCGTGCGGTGCACAAGTATAAGGATTCCCGCGAGCAGTTCGAAATGCGCACTCATAAGCGCCTTATCGACATCGTGAATCCAACGCCGCAAACGGTGGACGCGCTGATGCGCTTGGACTTGCCGTCCGGTGTAGATATCGAAATTAAATTGTAAGACAGTTGAAACGGTTATCCACATGTGGATAGCGAAGCCGTTTCTACTTCATTATGAACGGACTAAGGAAAGAAAAGAGGTGTCAACATGAAAGGTATCTTAGGTAAAAAGCTCGGCATGACTCAAGTATTTACCGCTGAAGGTAATGTACTGCCGGTAACTGTTATCGAAGCTGGCCCTTGCGTCGTTCTTCAAAAGAAAGACGTTGAGAACGATGGCTACGAAGCTATTCAAATCGGCTACGCTGATAAGAAAGAAAAGCGTGCTACGAAACCAGAAATCGGTCACGCGAAAAAAGCTAACGCAACACCTAAGCGCTACGTTAAGGAACTTCGTGGTGTGGATCTTTCTCAATATGAAGTTGGCCAAGAATTGAAGGCTGATTTGTTCGCTGAGGGAGAATTCGTTGACGTTACAGGTATCTCGAAAGGTAAGGGCTTTGCCGGCGTAATTAAGCGTTGGGGACAAAGCACGGGTCCTATGTCTCACGGTTCCCGTTACCATCGTGGACCAGGTTCCATGGGTTCCATTCAAGCGAACCGCGTACCGAAGGGCAAACGCCTTCCAGGTCACATGGGTACTGACACAGTAACAATTCAAAATCTTGAAGTTGTTAAAGTGGATGCAGAACGCAATGTTATCCTCGTTAAAGGTTCTATTCCAGGCCCTAAAAACAGCTTCGTTAACGTTAAATCTGCAATTAAAAAGTAATTGGTGAGGAAAGGAGGAGCACATTATGCCTAAAGTAGCAGTTTACAACATGAGCGGTGCGCAAGTTGGCGAGATCGAATTGTCCGACAGCGTATTCGGCATTGAACCAAACAAAAACGTACTTCATGATGCAGTTGTGATGCAGCTTGCATCTATGCGTCAAGGTACTCATAAAGTTAAAGGCCGTTCCGAAGTTCGCGGCGGCGGTCGTAAACCATGGAAACAAAAAGGCACAGGTCGTGCGCGTCAAGGTTCCATTCGTTCGCCACAATGGGTTGGCGGCGGTACAGTATTTGGACCGACACCACGTAGCTATGCTTACAAGCTTCCTAAGAAAGTTCGTCGTTTGGCGATTAAATCCGCATTGTCTTCGAAAGTGTTGGCAGAGCAAATTATCGTAATCGATAGCCTTGCTTTGAACACGCCTAAAACGAAGGAATTCGCGGCAGTATTGAACAACCTAAAAGTGGATCGCAAAGCGCTTGTCGTGCTTCCTGAGTACAACGACAACGTGGCACTTTCCGCTCGCAACATTCCTTCTGTGAAGCTTGTTGCAGCTGATGGTGTTAACGTATATGATGTTCTTCGCCATGAGAAGCTCATCATCACGAAGGATGCGGTTCAGAAGGTAGAGGAGGTGTTCGCATAATGAAAGACCCTCGCGATATCATTAAGCGTCCGGTTATTACTGAGCGTACAGCAGACATGATGAATGACTTGAAATACGTATTCGAAGTTGATATGCGTGCTAACAAGACTGAAATCAAATTGGCTGTAGAGCAAATCTTCAAAGTGAAGGTAGCGAACGTGAACACGCTTCGTATGCCTGCTAAGCCAAAACGCTATGGCCGTCACTCCGGCTACACTTCCGAATGGAAGAAAGCGTTCGTCACTTTGGCAAAAGACAGCAAGCCACTCGAGTTCTTCGAGACGGTTTAATATAGACTTCTGAAGTAAGGAGGGAAAACAAGTGCCTATCAAAAAGTACAAACCGACATCCCCGGCTCGTCGTAATATGAGCGTGTCCACGTTCGAAGAAATTACAACGAATGTACCGGAGAAATCGTTGCTGGCGCCTTTGAGCAAAACTGCTGGCCGCAACAACCAAGGTAAAATTACGGTTCGTCACCACGGTGGTGGACACAAACGTAAATACCGTATCATTGATTTCAAACGTAACAAGGATGGCATTCCAGGCCGCGTTGCTACAATCGAGTACGATCCAAACCGTACTTCCAACATTGCGTTGATCAACTATGCTGATGGTGAAAAGCGTTATATCATCGCTCCTAAAGGATTGAAAGTAGGCGACGTTATCGAGTCCGGTACCGGCGCAGACATCAAGATCGGTAACGCATTGCCAATGGAAAACATTCCAGTAGGTACAGTTATCCACAACATCGAATTGCAACCTGGCAAGGGTGGTCAGTTGGTTCGCGCCGCTGGTACGGAAGCTCAATTGCTTGGTAAAGAAGAGAAGTACGTAACAGTACGTTTGTCTTCTGGCGAAGTTCGTAAATTGTTGAAAGTGTGCCGTGCTACAATCGGTTCCGTAGGTAATGGTGACCATGAGCTTATCAAAATCGGTAAAGCAGGCCGTAACCGCTGGTTGGGCAAACGTCCAGTCGTTCGTGGTGTGGTAATGAACCCGGTTGATCACCCTCACGGTGGTGGTGAAGGTAAAGCTCCAATCGGTCGTAAGTCTCCTATGTCTCCATGGGGCAAACCGACACTTGGTTACAAAACGCGTAAAAAAGGTAAACATTCCGATAAATATATCGTTCGTCGTCGCACGAAATAATATGTTTCCATTTGATTGCGCAGCAGCGTAATCACAAACGAATCAGTTCTGTCGAAGGGAGGATTCATATATGGGTCGCAGTTTGAAAAAAGGACCATTCGTTGATGGTCACCTGATGAAGAAAGTTGAAGGATTGAACGATACAAGCAAGAAAGTTGTTATCAAGACTTGGTCCCGTCGTTCTACAATTTTCCCTCAATTTATCGGTCATACGTTCGGGGTATATGACGGACGTAAACATGTACCAGTATACGTAACGGAAGATATGGTTGGGCATAAGCTTGGCGAATTCGCACCAACACGTACGTACAAAGGTCATGACGATGACAGAAAAACAGGCAAACGCTAATTATTGATATAGCATTCGAGGGGAGGTACTTCCATGCAAGCAAAAGCACATGCGAATAACATTCGCATCGCCCCACGCAAGGTTAAGCTGGTTATTGACTTGATCCGCGGCAAACAAGTGGGCGAAGCAATCGCAATTTTGCGCCACACGCCGAAGTCAGCTTCGCCAGTGGTTGAAAAATTGTTGAACTCTGCAATTGCCAATGCAGAACACAACCATCAAATGGACGTTAATAGTCTCGTTATTTCGGAAGTCTTCGTAAACCAAGGACCAACGATGAAACGTTTCCGTCCACGCGCTATGGGACGTGCGAGCCGCATTAACAAAAGAACAAGCCACATCACGCTTGTAGTATCTGAAAAATAAGGAGGGACAACGTGTGGGTCAAAAGGTAAATCCAGTCGGACTTCGAGTGGGCGTTATCCGCGATTGGGAATCCAAGTGGTATGCCGAAAAAGATTTCGGTACATTGCTCATCGAAGACGTTAAGATTCGTGAATTCCTTAAGAATAAATTGAAAGAATCCGCCGTATCCCGCATTGAGATTGAACGTGCAGCTAACCGCGTGAACGTTACAATCCACACTGCGAAACCGGGTATGGTAATCGGTAAGGGCGGTTCCGAAGTTGAAGCACTTCGTCGTGAAGTAACGAAAATTGCTAACGGCAAAAAAGTACACATCAACATCTCGGAAATCAAAACTCCAGATTTGGACGCAACTCTCGTTGCAGAGAGCATTGCACAACAACTGGAACGCCGTGTTTCTTTCCGCCGCGCTTTGAAACAATCAATTCAACGTTCCATGCGTTCTGGTGCGAAAGGAATCAAGACTGCAGTTAGCGGTCGTCTGGGCGGTGCTGAAATCGCTCGTACAGAAGGTTACAGCGAAGGGACAGTGCCACTTCATACGCTTCGCGCCGACATCGACTACGGCACAGCTGAAGCTCATACAACTTACGGCCGTATTGGCGTAAAAGTATGGATCTATCGTGGAGAGGTACTTCCTACGGCTAAGAAAAAGGCTGTTGAGGAAGGAGGCAACTAATCATGTTGGTACCTAAACGTGTAAAACACCGGAAGCAGCAAAAAGGACGCATGAAGGGTCAAGCTAAAGGTGGCACGACAGTTCACTTCGGTGAATACGGGTTGCAAGCATTGGAGCCTACATGGATTACTAACCGTCAAATCGAGGCTGCTCGTATTGCGATGACTCGTTACATCAAACGTGGCGGTAAAGTATGGATTAAAATTTTCCCAGATAAACCAGTAACGGCTAAGCCGCTTGAGGTTCGTATGGGTAGCGGTAAAGGTAACGTTGAGAAGTGGGTTGCTGTAGTTAAGCCTGGTAAAGTAATGTTCGAACTTTCCGGTGTACCTGAAGAGGTAGCTCGCGAAGCTATGCGCCTTGCTGCTCACAAACTGCCTATTAAGACTAAGTTTGTGAAACGTGAAGAAATGGGTGGTGAAGCAAATGAAAGCTAGTGAATTCCGCAACTTGACCACTGCCGAAATCGAACAAAAGATTGCCGGATTCAAGGAAGAACTTTTCAACCTCCGTTTCCAATTGGCTACCGGACAGCTTGACAACCCAACTCGCATTCGTGACGTGCGTAAAGCGATTGCTCGTGCACATACGATTCTGCGTGAAAGAGAACTTGGTATTACTAGCTAATACACCAAGATGTCAGTTTCGGAAAAATAGACATCCTGTATCCAGGAAGGAGGCAGAACACTAATGAGTGAAGTACGTAACGCTCGTAAAGTGCAAATTGGTAAAGTTGTCAGCGATAAAATGGACAAAACAATCGTAGTAGCGGTTGAGACATACAAGAAGCATGATTTGTATCACAAACGCATCAAATACACGAAGAAGTTCAAAGCGCATGACGAAAATAACGAAGCCAAAATTGGCGATACTGTAAAAATCATGGAGACGCGTCCGTTGTCGAAAGACAAGCGCTGGAGACTCGTTGAAATCGTTGAGAAAGCAGTTATCGTTTAATGAACGGATAGTTTCACCGAAAGGAGGACATTCGAATGATTCAAGCATTTTCACGTTTAAATGTAGCAGACAACTCTGGTGCGAAAGAACTGATGTGTATTCGCGTGTTGGGCGGTACTGGCCGTAAATCAGCTCACATCGGTGACTTGATCGTATGCTCTGTCAAACAAGCAACACCAGGCGGCGTTGTCAAAAAGGGTGACGTAGTCAAAGCGGTTATCGTTCGTACGAAGCGTTCTGTACGCCGTAAAGACGGTTCTTACATCGCATTTGACGAAAACGCAGCGGTTATCGTGAAAGAAGATAAGGGCCCACGTGGGACTCGTATTTTCGGACCTGTCGCTCGCGAACTTCGCGAAAAAGACTTCATGAAAATCGTTTCCCTGGCACCGGAAGTTATCTAATCAGCTTGCCCGCCAGGCAAGACTCAGGAGGTGTGACACATGCCACGATTGAAAAAAATTCTCGAGTCGCATAACAACAAATTGCACGTGAAAAAAGATGACACTGTCATCGTGATCACGGGTAAAGATAAAGGCAAAAAAGGCCGTGTTATTGCAGCATTCCCTCGTGAAAACCGCGTTATTGTGGAAGGCGTAAACATGGTGAAGAAGCATCAGAAGCCTAACGCTAAGAACCCACAAGGCGGTATCGTTGAGCAAGAAGCAGCAATTCATGCATCTAACGTTATGCACGTGGATCCAAAGTCGGGTAAAGTAACGCGCATCGGTTACAAAGTGGAAAACGGTAAAAAAGTGCGCGTAGCTAAACGCTCCGGCGAAATTATCGACTAATCGCTTCGGAAAGGAGGTCCATTCTACATGGCAGCTCGTTTGAAAGAACGTTATTTGAACGAAATTACTCCTGCGCTAGTGCAGAAGTTCAACTATACATCAGTAATGCAAGCACCAAAAGTGGAGAAAGTCGTCATCAACATTGGTATGGGTGAGGCTGTTCAAAACTCCAAAGTTTTGGATTCTGCAGTAGCTGAATTGCAACTAATCGCTGGTCAAAAGCCAGTAATCACTCGCGCGAAGAAGTCTATCGCAGGCTTTAAACTTCGTGAGGGAATGCCGATTGGTGTGAAAGTCACATTGCGTGGTGAGCGCATGTATCACTTCTTGGACAAATTGTTCAATGTCACGCTTCCTCGTGTCCGCGACTTCCGCGGTATCTCGAATAAAGCGTTTGACGGCCGCGGCAACTACACACTCGGTTTGAAGGAGCAAATTATCTTCCCTGAAATCGAGTATGATAAAATTGACAAGGTTCGTGGTATGGATATCGTCATCGTTACAACAGCGAAGACGGACGAAGAATCCCGCGAATTGTTGACGCAACTCGGCATGCCTTTCACGAAGTAATTCGTTTTAAAGGTCGGTTACGTTTGAGATACGGACTGAGCAATCAGTTCTGAATCCATCGACACAAATCTCTAGGAGGTGTCAACTCACGTGGCAAAAACTTCGATGAAAATCAAGCAACAACGCAAACCGAAGTTTGAAGTACGGGCATATACGCGCTGTGAGCGCTGCGGACGTCCGCATTCCGTATTACGTAAGTTCAAAATTTGCCGGATTTGTTTCCGCGAATTGGCATATAAAGGCCAGATTCCTGGCGTTAAAAAAGCAAGCTGGTAATCAACCCTGTTGCGGGAAGGAGGTTTACACTAATGGTTATGTCCGATCCGATTGCAGATATGCTTACACGCATTCGCAATGCTAATACAGTGCGTCATGAAACGGTGGAAATGCCTGCTTCTACTATGAAGAAGCAAATCGCAGAAATCTTGAAGCGTGAAGGCTTTATCCGTGACGCTGAATATATCGATGACAACAAACAAGGGATCATTCGCGTGTTCCTGAAGTACGGTGCAAACAACGAGCGTGTTATCACAGGCTTGAAGCGCATCAGTAAACCAGGACTGCGCGTGTACACGAAGGCTAATGAGGTTCCTCGCGTACTCGGCGGTCTCGGTATCGCAATCATCTCGACGTCCAAGGGCGTCATGACTGACAAAGAAGCTCGCCAGTCCAAATCCGGCGGCGAGGTAATCTGCTACGTTTGGTAAACCATTCGCATAAGATTGGAGGTGCAACAACATGTCCCGTATTGGTCGCAAACCAATTGAGGTACCAGGTGGCGTAACTGTCACTTTGGAAAACCACGTTATTACAGTAAAAGGACCGAAAGGAACTTTGACTCGTGAACTTCACAAAGACATGAAAGTGTCTGTAGAAGAGAACGTCATTTCCGTAGAACGTCCTTCTGAAAATAAACTTCATCGTTCGTTGCACGGTACAACACGCAGCGTAATCAACAACATGGTTAGCGGAGTAACTGATGGTTTCTCCAAAACCCTTGAGTTGGTCGGTGTAGGTTACCGTGCAAACAAATCCGGCGACAAGCTTGTCTTGAACGTTGGTTACTCCCATCCGGTTGAAATTACACCGGAAGCTGGTATTGAATTCGAAGTGCCTGCTCAAACGAAAATCATCGTTAAAGGCATTGATAAAGAGCGCGTTGGTGCTTATGCAGCGAACATTCGTGCAGTACGTGAGCCAGAACCTTACAAAGGTAAAGGTATCAAGTACGAAGGCGAACGCATCATTCGTAAAGAAGGTAAAGCAGGCAAGAAGAAGTAAGATCTTGCCTAGCTCACTTACCTTAGCAGCTTAATGGTTAAACTGAAGGGAGTGAAACAATCCGATGATTACCAAAGGCGATAAGAACAAAGCTCGGTTGAAAAGACACCTGCGTGTCCGTAAAAAAATCGAAGGTACAACGGAACGTCCTCGCTTGAACGTATTCCGTTCTTCTAAACATATTTACGCTCAACTTATCGATGACGTGAAAGGCGTAACAGTCGCTTCCGCTTCGACTATGGACAAAGAGCTTCGTGAAGATATCAAAAATGGTGGTAACGTAGAATCCGCTCGCAAAGTTGGCGAATTGATCGCAAAACGTGCGAAAGAGCAAGGATACGAGACAATCGTATTCGATCGTGGCGGTTACTTGTACCATGGACGTATTCAAGCTTTGGCTGACGCAGCACGCGAAGCTGGTCTTGAATTCTAATTTTTAATCGAAGGAGGTAAACGACTTGCGAGTTGATCCAAACACGTTAGAACTTTCTGAAAAAGTTGTTCAAATTAACCGCGTTGCTAAAGTTGTTAAAGGCGGACGTCGCTTTAGCTTTAGCGCTCTCGTGGTTGTCGGCGATGGCAAGGGCTGGGTTGGCGCTGGAATCGGTAAAGCATCCGAAGTACCAGACGCAATCCGCAAAGGTATCGAAGACGCTAAGAAAAACCTGATTCATGTTCCGTTTGTTAACACGACAATCCCTCACCAAGTAATTGGTCAGTTCGGCGCTGGTAAAGTTCTTTTGAAGCCAGCATCCGAAGGTACTGGGGTTATCGCAGGCGGTCCTGTTCGTGCCGTTCTTGAGTTGGCTGGTGTAGGCGATATCTTGACGAAATCGCTTGGTTCCTCTAACTCCATGAACATGGTTAACGCTACATTGGAAGGCTTGTCTCGTTTGAAGACAGCTGAACAAGTAGCTAAATTGCGCGGTAAAACCGTTGAAGAACTGTTAGGTTAAGGAGGGGACGAAGATGGCGAAATTGCAAATTACCCTCGTTCGCAGTCTGATCGGTCGCCCGGAAACTCATCGCCAAACGGTGAACACTTTGGGTTTGCGCAAGTTGAATCAGACGGTTGTTCATAACGACAACGTTGCGATCCGCGGAATGGTAAACCAAGTTAAACACTTGGTTGAAGTCAAAGAGATCGAAGCGTAAGGGTAAAACCATACGACTTCTGTAATCAGTTATAGATTACATGATACAATACAAAAGATTAGAGTCATAAATATTAAAGGAGGTGCGACGAACGATGAAGTTGAATGAACTTTCTCCGGCACCTGGTTCCCGCCAAACACGTAACCGTGTAGGCCGTGGTATCGCGACAGGAAACGGTAAAACATCTGGCCGTGGTCACAAGGGTCAAAATTCCCGTTCCGGCGGTGGTGTTCGTCCGGGCTTCGAAGGTGGACAAAACCCACTTTACCGTCGTCTGCCAAAACGCGGCTTTGTAAATCCAACTCGTAAAGAGTATGCGGTAGTTAACGTAACGGATTTGAACCGCTTTGAGGCTGGTACGGAAGTAACTCCGGAATTGTTGATGGAACAAGGCATCGTGAACAACCCAATGAGCGGAATCAAAGTATTGGGCAATGGCGATTTGTCCGTCAAATTGACGGTCAAAGCTAACAAGTTCTCTCAATCTGCGGTAGAGAAGATCGAGGCTGCCGGCGGTAAATCCGAGGTGATCTAATGTTCAAGACCGTATCGAATATATGGCGAGTCGAGGACTTGAGACGTAAGATTTTATTTACCCTCATGGTTCTGATCGTTTATCGCGTCGGGTCCTTTATACCGGTTCCCGGCGTCGATACGTCGGTCTTTGCTACAGCAAGCCAAAACACGGATTTGTTCAGCATGCTGAACACTTTCTCTGGTGGTGCGCTGTTTAAATTCTCTATCTTTGCTCTAGGAATTATGCCGTACATTACGGCCTCGATCATCGTACAGCTTCTGTCGATGGACGTTATTCCGAAATTTACACAATGGGCAAAAGAAGGAGAAGTCGGCAAACGTAAGCTTTCCCAAATTACGCGCTACGGCACAGTAGTATTGGGATTGATTCAAGCTTTCGGTACGGCGATTGGGTTTAATCGCATGTACGGTGCGCAGCTGGTTCCAGGTGCAACATATGCGGATTATATCCTAATCGCGATTGTCTTGACTGCTGGTACGGCGTTCTTGATGTGGATCGGTGAACAAATCACGGAAAAGGGTATCGGCAACGGTATTTCGATTCTGATCTTCGCAGGTATCGTCGCAGCTATCCCGATTCATATTGGGGAAATTTATCGTAGTCAATTTGCCGATGCAAGCGGACAATTGTTCCTCAACATCGTCAAAATGATCGTTATCGTATTGGTTATCGTGCTGATTGTGATCGGTGTTATCTACATTCAGCAAGGGAACCGTAAAATCCCGGTACAATACGCTAAACGTGTTGTGGGTAACAAAATGTATGGTGGACAGAACACACACATTCCGCTTAAAGTAAATGGTGCAGGCGTTATTCCGGTCATCTTTGCATCTTCGCTCTTGATGTTCCCGGCTACAATTGCTCAATTCTGGGCGGATAAGCCGTGGGCTCGTTGGATCATTGAACATATGGGATTGAACAAGCCGCTTGGCATGTTCTTATACGTTCTTCTGATTATCGGGTTTACGTTCTTCTACACGTTCGTACAGTTGAATCCACAACAAATGGCAGATCAAATGAAAAAGAATGGCGGATATATCCCAGGAATTCGTCCGGGGAAAGCAACAGCAACGTACTTGACTCGAGTTATGTCTCGTATCACACTTGCAGGTGCTATCTTCCTCGCTGGCGTATCCATCTTGCCAGTGTTCTTCGGAGCACTAGCTGGATTGCCGCAATCTGTTCAAATTGGCGGTACTTCGATTCTGATCGTTGTCGGCGTTGCGCTTGACACAATGAAGCAAATCGAAAGCCAGTTGATCAAACGTCATTACAAAGGTTTCATTAATAAATAGGCAATAGGTTCCGGTGAGACCATCTAGGCTCATTGGCACCTATTGTGCTGTTCTTGTAGAGCAGAGGCTTAACGAATGGCATCGAAGCACCCCACTTCCGACGAAGTTAAGCCTGTGCTTACCATAAAGGGAGTGACATTCGATGAACATTCTATTCATGGGGCCTCCTGGGGCAGGAAAAGGAACACAGGCCGAGCGCATCGTAGAACAATTCGGCGTTCCTCATATCTCGACAGGAGACGCATTCCGCAAAGCAATTGGAGAAGGCACTCCTATCGGATTGAAGGCTAAAGAGTACATTGATCAGGGTCTGCTCGTTCCAGATGACGTGACGGTAGGCATCGTGCGAGAGCGCCTTGCACAACCTGATTGCGAGAAAGGGTTCCTTCTGGATGGTTTCCCGCGCACATTGGCGCAAGCTGAAGCGTTGAATAGCATCTTGGTAGAACTGAATCGCAGTCTTGATCATGTCATCAACCTGAGCGTTGACCGCGATTTACTGCTGGCGCGTCTTACAGGACGACGCATTTGCAAGTCTTGCGGCGCGACGTACCATGTCATCTACAACCCGCCTAAACAAGAGGGCGTTTGTGATAAGTGTCAAGGCGAGCTGTACCAACGTTCGGATGATTCCGAAGAGAAAGTCGGCACACGTCTTGATGAGTACATCAACAAAACGGCACCTTTGCTCGCATACTATGAGGACAAAGGCTTGTTGCGTCAGGTTGACGGGGAGAAGGAAATTGATACGGTCACGTCAGAAATCGTATCTTTACTGCGGGGTTAAACCATGATCATTTGTAAGTCCGAAGTGGAGTTAGGCTTCATGAGGGAAGCTGGGCGAATTGTTGCGGAAACGCATCGTCTTTTAGCGAAAACGATTGAGCCAGGGATTACCACTCTCGAGCTTGATTCGATCGCGGAATCGTTTATTCGCAGCCAAGGAGCAACACCTTCTTTCAAGGGCTACAACGGTTTTTCCGGCAGCATTTGCGCGTCAGTGAACGAAGAACTGGTTCACGGCATTCCCGGAAAGCGCAAGTTAAACGAAGGCGACATCATCAGCATCGACATCGGTGCGGAATACCGCGGATATCACGGTGACTCTGCCTGGACATATGGGGTTGGGAAGATAACGGAGGCAGCTCAGCAGCTGCTTGACGTAACGGAGCAATCACTTTATGCTGGCTTAGCGCTGGTTAAACCGGATGTACGGTTGTACACGATATCGCACGCGATTCAACGCGTGATCGAGGATGCAGGTTTTTCCGTTGTACGGGAATATGTCGGACACGGAATCGGTGCGGAGCTTCATGAAGAGCCGCAAATTCCGAACTACGGCATTCCGGATCGCGGACCACGCTTGAAACCGGGCATGGCGCTCGCGATTGAGCCGATGGTCATTGCCGGTGGGCGTCACGTCAAAACGCTCACTGACAACTGGACGGTCGTGACGGTGGACAGTTCATGGTGTGCTCATTTCGAGCATACGGTGGCTGTAACGCCGGACGGATGCGAAATTTTGACGAAGCTGGTTGAGTAGGTGAGAGGCATGAATGAATATTCCACTCCGCGTCTCGGCCAATTCGTCAAGGTTCTTCAGGGTCGTGATGAAAGCAAATATGCGGTTATCATTGATATTGAGGAGTCGCGCTACGTCAAGATAGCGGACGGAGACAAACGAAAGTTTGATCAACCAAAGCGTAAAAACTTGCTTCATCTCGAATTGCAACCTGCAATTAGCCATGAAGTTGTCCATAGTTTACACGAAAGCGGACGGGTAACGAACAGCAAGCTTCGTTATGTTATAGCGAAGTATGCTGAACAACAAGCCGCTGCACATGCTGATGAGAAAGGAGAATGACGTTGGCCAAGGAAGATGTAATTGAAGTTGAAGGTGTTGTAATTGAACCGTTGCCGAATGCAACGTTCCGTGTTGAGCTGGAGAATGGTCACCAAATTCTTGCCCACGTTTCCGGAAAGCTGCGGATGCATTTCATCCGTATCCTGACGGGGGACAAAGTGGTCGTTCAACTGTCGCCATACGATTTGAGTAAAGGTCGCATCACATATCGGAAGTAGTGCTCGGATCGTTCCGAGTCGCGCTTGCATGAACTTGCAGGCCGTTCACGCGTCAGGAAGACGGTTTGACGTGCTACTTGAGAAACTGGGAGGTATTCAGCATGAAGGTAAGACCTTCTGTTAAGCCCATTTGCGAGAAATGCAAAGTCATTCGTCGCAAAGGCAATGTTATGGTAATCTGTGAAAATCCGAAACACAAACAAAAACAAGGATAATAGAAGGGGGTGTAGCGTAAATGGCTCGTATAGCTGGTGTAGACTTGCCACGGGATAAACGCGTTGAGATCGCCTTGACATACATTTTTGGTATTGGTAAAACAACTTCTAAAAAGGTAATTGCTGAGGCTGGCGTTAACCCTGATACTCGCGTTCGCGATTTGACGGAAGATGAGGTAAACAAAATTCGTGAGCTGATTGACAAAACGGTTAAGGTTGAAGGTGACCTTCGTCGTGAGATTTCTCTGAACTTGAAGCGTTTGGTTGAAATCGGATGCTATCGTGGTATCCGTCATCGCCGTGGATTGCCTGTTCGTGGACAACGCACGAAAACAAATGCTCGTACACGTAAAGGCCCTCGTCGTACTGTAGCGAACAAGAAGAAGTAATAAGGGGGGATAAGTAGCAATGGCAAAACCAAAAAAAGTCGTACGTACTAAACGTCGTGACCGTAAAAATATTGAGACTGGTGTGGCTCATATCCGTTCCACGTTCAACAACACGATCGTGACAATCACGGATCCACACGGCAACGCAATTTCTTGGGCTAGCTCCGGCGGTTTGGGCTATAAAGGCTCCCGTAAATCTACGCCATTCGCAGCTCAAATGGCTGCTGAATCCGCAGCAAAAGCTGCTATGGAACATGGCATGAAGACGGTAGAAGTTATGGTTAAAGGCCCAGGCGCAGGTCGTGAAGCTGCCATCCGTTCTCTGCAAGCTGCAGGTTTGGAAGTTAGCATGATCAAAGACGTAACGCCAATCCCGCACAACGGCTGCCGCCCACCAAAACGTCGTCGCGTATAATGACGGCAACACCGATGCGTGTAGTATTAAGCTAGCGCCTGTTGGGAAGAATGGTTGTTTAGGCATACTGCATGAATCGACCGACCGTAGGTGTTTGACGTTAATGAACGCCAGCGACGTTTTAAGGAGGGTTATATAGTGATTGAGATCGAAAAGCCGAAGATTGAAACCGTGGAAGTCAATGAGGAAGGCACATACGGCAAATTTGTCGTAGAACCTTTAGAGCGTGGATACGGTACGACGCTGGGTAACTCCCTGCGCCGTATTCTCCTCTCCTCGTTGCCCGGTGCAGCAGTGACGTCCGTTCAAATCGACGGTGTCTTGCACGAGTTCTCGACAATCCCAGGAGTCTATGAAGACGTAACTGAGATTATCTTGAACTTGAAGGCCTTGTCGCTGAAAATCCACTCTGATGAAGAGAAAATTCTCGAAATCGATGCGGAAGGCGAAGGGGTAGTAACGGCTGGCGATATTCGAGCGGATAGTGATGTGGAAATTTTGAACCCGGATCTCCGCATTGCGACATTATCACAAGGTTCCAGACTCCATATGCGCATCTATGCGAATCGTGGACGTGGTTACGTACAAGCAGATCGCAACAAACGGGAAGATCAGCCTATCGGCGTAATTCCAGTTGATTCGATCTATACACCAATCTCGCGTGTAAACTACACAGTAGAGAACACTCGTGTTGGTCAAGTAACGAACTACGACAAGCTGATGCTTGAAGTATGGAGTGACGGAAGCATTCGACCGGAAGAAGCGGTTAGCCTCGGCGCGAAGATCCTTACAGAGCATCTGATGCTCTTCGTTGGACTGACTGACGAAGCGAAAGACGCGGAAATCATGGTTGAAAAAGAGGAAGATAAGAAAGAGAAAGTTCTTGAGATGACTATCGAAGAGCTGGATCTCTCCGTTCGTTCCTATAACTGCTTGAAACGTGCCGGCATCAATACGGTTCAAGAGCTGATTACGAAAACTGAAGAAGATATGATGAAGGTTCGCAACTTGGGCCGCAAATCTTTGGAAGAAGTTCAAGAGAAGCTCGAAGAACTCGGATTGGGCTTACGCATGGAAGACTAAACGGGACTTGGCATAGAAGGAGGGGAAATAGCAATGGCATACCAAAAGTTGGGTCGTGACTCTAGCGCGCGTAAAGCTTTGTTCCGCGACATGGTTACTGACTTGTTCTTATATGAGCGCATCCAAACAACTGAAGCGAAAGCGAAAGAAGTTCGTTCCATCGCTGAGAAGTTGATCACGTTGGCGAAGCGCGGTGACTTGCATGCTCGCCGTCAGGTAGCAGCATTCGTTCGTCGCGAAACGTTGAACGGTGAACAAGATGCAATCCAAAAGCTGTTCTCGGAGCTTGCACCACGTTACGCAGAGCGTCCAGGTGGCTACACACGTATCATGAAACTGGGACCACGCCGTGGCGACTCCGCGCCTATGGTTTATTTGGAACTGGTTGACCGCGTGTAATTGCGGTTGCAGAATACGTTCAATACGTCGTGTAACAGCGTCGTAAAAAGAAGGCTCCCATGAGGAGCTTTTCTTTTTAACTGTGTTAGGATTGGAGCCAACTTCTGTTGGCTTCCTGTCTTGACTCTTGCAATGATTCCAATTATGAATTTATGTGCTATATATTTCATGTGGTGAATGAATGCAAGAATACGCAATGCAGCGACTGTCTTTATGCGAATAGAGATAGTGGCGACTGCCTGTTCACAGAGCAGTGAATGAAAGGAGACTTCATGCGTAACGTAGGAATGCTTGTAAGTTACGATGGAACAGCTTACAGCGGTTTTCAGATACAGCCGAATGAAGACACGATACAGGGTCGTATTGAGCAAGCTATCAAGATGCTGACGAATGAATCCATAAGCATTCATGCTTCGGGTCGGACAGATGCAGGGGTGCATGCTTACGGCCAAGTATTTCACTTCATGACCGAATCGGCGATTCCGATTGACCGGTGGACGATTGCGATCAATTCGCGTTTGCCGGATGACATTGTCATCCGTGAGACGTGGGAGGCGCCATTGTCATTCCATTCTCGTTACTCGTCGAAGCGGAAGACATACCGCTACTCCATCATTGCAGAGCGGAAACCGGATGTATTCCGGAGGTTAACCGAGTTCTTTTACCCGAAGCCTCTGGATGTCCGTGCAATGCAAGAAGCCATTACTCATATAGTAGGGGAACATGACTTTACTTCGTTTACTTCTCCAAAGTCAACGAAGGTGAGTAATGTCCGTACGATCTATGACGCCCACATCGAATATGAACCGAGCGTAACGGGGGAAGAAGGCCGCGGTCGCATTCATATCGTAGTGACAGGCAATGGTTTCTTATACAATATGGTTCGCATCATTGCAGGCACACTGATACGGGTGGGCCAGGGTAAGCTTGCACCGCATGACATCCCACGCATCTTGGAAGCGAAGAATCGACAAGTGGCAGGTCCATTGGCGGTTCCGCATGGATTGATGCTGTGGAGCGTGGAATACGGTGGCGAAGAGCGACTTGAGTCCATAAACAACGTATCCGAGTGAATCGAAATATTTTCTTGCAATATGCCCTAATCTATTGTAAAATAACATTTGTGTTTCTTTAGGCTTTCCCACAGCCCCCCAAAGAAATCACACTGCAGATTGCAGTTCATGAATGAAAATCAACGATTGAATGAATATACACAAGCTAGACAGGAACGAATGTTATTAAGGAGGATATTTCATGCGTACCACTTACATGGCGAAGCCAGCTGACGTTGAGCGCAAATGGTTCATTATCGACGCTGAAGGCAAGACACTTGGCCGCTTGGCGAGCGAAGCAGCTGCACTTATTCGCGGCAAACACAAACCAACTTTCACGCCACATGTTGACGGCGGTGATTTCGTTGTTATCATCAACGCTGAGAAAATCGTGTTGACAGGTAAGAAATTGACTGACAAGAAATACTATCGTCACTCCCACTATCCAGGCGGTTTGAAAGTGACATCTGCACAAGAAATGTTGAACAACAAGCCAGAGCGTATGATCGAACTTGCTGTTCAAGGGATGTTGCCTAAGACTCGCATGGGTAACAAAATGAAGCTTCGCGTTAAAGCATATGCAGGCGCTGAGCATCCACATCAAGCACAACAACCTGAAGTTTACGAACTTCGCGGATAATAAATAAAGGGAGGACAGTTTCATGGCACAAGTACAATACTATGGGACAGGTCGTCGTAAGCATTCCGTAGCGCGTGTTCGCCTTGTACCAGGCGAAGGCCGCATCGTGATCAACAAACGTGACCTTAATGAATACTTTGGTTTGGAAACATTGAAGCTTATCGTGAAGCAACCATTGAACCTTACAGAAACACTCGGTAAATACGACGTGTTGGTATTGGCTCATGGCGGCGGTATCTCCGGTCAAGCAGGCGCAATCCGTCACGGCATTTCCCGTGCATTGCTCAAGGCTGACCCTGAGCTTCGTCCAGCTTTGAAAAAAGCAGGATTCTTGACTCGCGACCCTCGTATGAAAGAGCGTAAGAAATACGGTCTTAAAGCAGCTCGTCGCGCACCTCAGTTCTCCAAACGTTAAGATTGGATTACCGAACATACAGCCCTTTCTTGGCCCTTGGCCAAGGAGGGCTTTTTTGTATGTTAAGACCTGCTCTGGAATCTGCATACACTCCACTTTTCCCGCACCTAGGACATTTAGCCGGAATAGGCTGTAATCATATGTCTATCTCTTTGTAAATTTCGAATTGACAAAGCAAAGAAACGATCTATAATTATTAATTATACAAAACATACCAAAATACTAGGAATAAAAGGTGAGTATGTGGAGGATGCGAAAATGAATTTATTGGAGAAAGAGGCTCTTGTACATGAGAAGGCGGAGCAATATGAGCAGTCCAATCCGGAAGAGGTAATCGCTTGGGCTGTTAAGGCGTTCCCGAATATTACGTTTGCTTGTAGCTTTGGTGCGGAGGATGTTGTGCTTGTAGACATGCTGCAACGGATCAGTCCTTCGACCGATATTTTTTACTTGGATACGGATTTTCATTTTCAAGAAACATACGAGACAAGAGATCGCATTACGGAGCGTTACAGTTTAAACTTTGTACGCGTCACCCCGCAACTTACCCCTGAAGAGCAATCCGAGACATACGGTGATGAATTGTGGCTTAGTAATCCCAACAAATGCTGCAATCTGCGTAAAGTCGAACCACTCACTGGCATTCTAAGCAAATATGATGCATGGATTACCGGTATTCGAAGAGATCAAGCCCCAACACGAGCCAATACACGAAAAGTAGAATACGACTCGAAATTCGGCCTCATCAAATTCAATCCATTAGCTGCTTGGACATCAGAAGATGTATGGAACTATATCCGCACTAACGATATCATTTATAACCCCCTACATGACCAAGGATATCCCAGTATAGGATGCTCCTATTGTACGCGCGCCGTTCAAGCAGGTGAAGATCCAAGGGCTGGACGTTGGTCAGGATCAGCGAAAATAGAATGTGGGCTCCACAAGTAATAAGTGCGTGGGTACCATTTGATTTGCTAATAAAGAATGGTACTATTTCTACATGCAGAGGAGAGGTGCTAAGAAGATGTCAACAATTGAGCCTCACGGAGGTACACTGATCAATCGAATGGTTCCAGAAGACGAGAAGGAGCAGAAGCGCAATGAAGCGGCAGCTCTGCCGCGCATATCGCTCGATGCACGTACATTATCGGATATCGAAATGATAGGGGTAGGTGCTTTTTCTCCTCTTGAAGGTTTTATGAATGAAGATGACTATAAAAGTGTTGTAGATCAGTTGAGATTGGCGAATGGAACGGTATGGAGCTTACCTATTACACTGGCAGTCTCGGATGAAGCAGCTAAGAAGCTCAACATAGGAAGCCCAGCTGCGCTTGTTGGGGAAGAAGACGGGGAACTGTATGGGGTTATTGAAATAGAGAGCATATACCAGGCTGATTTGCTGCATGAAGCAGAACAAGTGTACAGAACGATGGATACAGCACATCCAGGAGTGGAGAAGCTGCTAAAGCGTCCTTCTACATATGTGGGAGGCAAAGTATCTGTATTGGGGCGCAGGCAGCCGGAGCAATTTTCCCAATATTATTTTGATCCTGTGGAGACGCGGCAATTGTTTGCGGACAGAGGCTGGAGAACTGTTGTTGGTTTCCAAACACGAAATCCGGTGCATCGTGCTCATGAGTACATCCAGAAGAGTGCGATGGAGATTGTAGATGCTCTATTTCTAAATCCGCTTGTAGGGGAAACGAAGTCTGATGACGTCCCGGCTGATGTGCGTATGCGCAGTTATGAAGCGCTACTTGTGAATTATTATCCAGAGAATCGCGTGTTTCTTGGGGTATTCCCAGCTGCGATGCGTTATGCAGGGCCAAGGGAAGCTGTATTCCATGCCATTGTGAGAAAAAACTACGGTTGCACCCACTTCATTGTTGGCCGAGACCATGCAGGTGTGGGCGATTATTATGGCACGTATGACGCCCAGCATATCTTCAGCACCTTCGAACCCGAAGAATTGGGGATTCAGCCGTTATTCTTCGAGCACAGCTTCTACTGTAAGACATGTGGAGGTATGGCCTCCAGCAAGACCTGTCCTCATGATGCAACCCATCATTTGACCCTATCCGGAACGAAGGTGCGTGCGCTATTGCGTGACGGTACATGTCCACCTCCAGAATTCTCAAGACCTGAGGTGGCACGCATCCTGATCGAAGGCATGGCACACTCAACAACTGCCCAAAAGTAATTGAATATAGAGGAACCTGTGGATCGTTAACGTATATTTGTCCACCTCGTCCCATATAGATGATTAGAAGTCTTTATGGAGCGGAGGTGGGCTTTTTTTGTGAAAAAGGTAAATTGGGAACAAAGCCGTCAGAAGCGAAGACATACGTCAATCTTATGGATACCACTGCGAAATGTCCGTCGCTGGTTAATAAGTTTATGCTTGCTGCTTCTAGTCGTTATTGTGATGACGATGGAGATGCCGGTATCGAAGACATGGACCTATTGGTCCATTCCTCTATCGGGCAGAGTGATTGCTATCGACGCAGGGCATGGTGGAGTAGATGGCGGGGCTGTTGGTCGCGAGGGGTTATTAGAGAAGGACATTAACCTAACGATTGCACTACTTCTTCGTGATTACTTGCAGCAAGCTGGGGCTATTGTGGTCATGACCCGGGAAGGGGACTATGATTTGGCGGATAAGGACACTAAGGGATACTCCCGCAGGAAGGCAGAGGACTTGAAGAAGCGTGTTGGTTATATCGAGGAGAAGAAAGCGGATGTTGTCATTAGCTTGCATATGAACAGCGTACCTTCTTCTCGCTGGAGTGGAGCACAGGCTTTCTATACGAATCGCCATCCGGATAATGAACAGCTTGCGAAGTGGATTCAAGCTGAAATTCGTACGAATCTGGCCAATACGGATCGGGAGGCCAAGCCTATAGATCGGAAGCTCTATTTTATGGATCATATTTCGATCCCAGCTGTGTTGGTGGAGTCAGGCTTCTTATCGAACCCAGAAGAGTCACGGAGTCTGGCGAATGAAGAATATCAGCGGAAGCTAGCTGCATCGATCTACAAGGGAATTCTGCGATATATTGCAGGAGAAAAAACTGGAAAATGATGACCTTATGCTATAATAGAAACGGTTACATAGTGACCGATCTGAACTTCATAGGAGACGAGGTGCCATCATGACGACGAAAGAAGAAGTGCTGCAAGCACTGCAGGGCTTGCAAGAACCAGTGTCGGGACAAGACATGACAAGCCTTCATTGGATTCGCGATATGATGATTAAGGAAGATGAAGTGAAGCTGACGGCAATCGTAGCGCCACAAGCAGCAGATGCAGCCGCTAGAGAGGCGCTAGTCGGACAGATTAAGGAGCGTCTAGCAGCAATTGAGCTGCACAATGTATATGTTCGTACTCGCATCGCATCTGAAGCTGAGCTGAGTGCAGCTGGAATAGCGGTACAAAGCGGGCAATCAGCAACCGATCATGCGGGTAATGGCCGTGATCCCCAAGAAGGGAGTGCTCCTCGTGGACACGGTGCTGGATTAGAACAGCATCCTATCTTGGAACCGGCATCTGGAGTGAAATTTATCGCAATTGCCAGCGGCAAAGGTGGAGTTGGCAAATCGACAGTGACCGTGAACCTTGCGGTTGCGCTCGCTCGTCTCGGCAAACGTGTTGGCCTAATAGATGCAGACATATATGGATTCAGTGTACCTGACATGATGGGGATTGAAGACCGCCCTGTCGTTGTAGACAACTATATCATTCCACAGGAGCGCTTCGGAGTGAAGGTGATGTCCATGGGTTTCTTCGTAGAGGACAATAGTCCGGTCGTATGGCGCGGTCCAATGCTTGGCAAGATGCTGCGGAATTTCTTCCAAGAAGTGCAGTGGGGGGAGCTTGATTACATGCTTCTTGACTTGCCTCCAGGTACGGGGGATGTAGCCTTGGATATTCACCAAATGATACCGCATAGCCAAGAGATCATCGTAACGACACCACATGCGACAGCTGCCTTCGTTGCGGCTCGAGCAGGCACAATGGCCATTCATACGAAGCATGAGATTATCGGTATCGTCGAAAATATGTCCTATCTGGAATGCGGTTCTTGTGGCGAGAAGCAATATGTATTTGGACGAGGGGGCGGTGCTAAGCTGGCAGATGAGCTTCATGTTGACCTGCTTGCGCAGCTTCCGCTCGGCGCTCCAGACAATCATCCTGCAGAACCGGATTATGCTCCTTCTGTATATAAGGCGGATTCGTCAATTGGCAAGCAATTCGATGAGTTGGCGGCTGCCGTTGATGCGAAGATGCAAGTTGTGCAGGCCTAACAATGTCGGAGAGGCCTCATCATGAGTGCCTCTCCGTAAGTGAGGAATAGATGGGGAAAGAGTGGGCTCCTAGCCTTCTCCACTACCACCTTCTTCTTCCGATCCACCTTCACTCTCACCGCCTTGCTTTTCCTTTTCCCCACCTTTTTTCTTTCCTTCCTTTTCTTTTTCTTTTTCCTTCGGCTGCAATTCTTCTTTAACGACCTTCCCTAATAAGTCCATGATTTCAAGCTTAAATATAGGGCTATTCAAAGCATCCTTCATTACAGTCTGTAGCTGTTTGCGATACTCTGGTGTCTTCATCATATCCAAATAAGACTTCATCATGTCTGGAGATTTAACAATGTCACCAAAGTCCTTCTGATACTCTGGGTCTTTCATTAAAGTCTTCAGGATTTGTTTGTTTTCCTTGCTTACCGCCTTGGCGAATTCCCCGGCAAACTTCGGATCTTTCATTACTTTATCGAGGACTTTCTCATAATCGGGTGATACAAGTGTATCCTTAACTGCCGTCCGGATCTGCTCCTGCTGCTGCATATTTAATGATTGGGCTTGCATGCCGCCTCCGCCAGATGGACCGGATTGGATCGCCTTCTGCGCTTCCTCTGTCTTTAAAATATCGACAACCATCGTTTTAACTTCTTTATAATCGAGATTACTGCTTTGTGTGGGCTGCTCCATGCCGCAAGAGGTCAACAGCACGATTACGACGAAACTGACGATCGCAAGTTTGCCCAGTGGTGCCTTCATAACAGCTTCGCTCCCTTCTGTCCATGTCCTCACGCGTAGTATGTGGAGGAAATTATGAATTATGTTTGACAATGATAGTTTTTTGCTGAGAACATTGGTAAAATAATGAACATTGCGGAGGTGGAGCACCATGAATTTGAAAAAATGGTCTTATTTATTTTGGACGACTACGTGTATTGGTGGGGCAATCAGTCTCGTCATTGGCCTCGCATTACAGGTATTTCAAGGGGAAATGGGCAATTTTAGAGGGCCAGTGGATATTTTGCTTAATGTGCTTCAGTTAATCTTGAGCGGATGTATGATCAGCGTCTATTCGCAGATGGGATTCTTCGCATATCTGACGTTGAACTATATTGCTATTGGCTTGTTCAAGAAGGGATGGCCGTATGTTCAGGTATTATTGACCGTGATTGCACTACTCGATCTAATGTTCCTGCGCATGCTTCTGGGAAACAAGCCAGAAGGAGTACGTGGAGGGGGATACGAGGATATCGTGCTGGGTTTAGTTGTCCTAGTGCTTGCTGTAGCTGTTACTTATTGGAAAGTAAAGGCGACAAATGCGACAGCTCTCATTCCTACCTTATTCTTCATGATTGCAATCACCACAGTAGAGACACTGTCGGCACTTAACATTGGAAATATGGCTACCTGGTTCGTATACATACCGCTCGCAATATGCAATGCGTATCAAATCTTGATGCTGCATCGATTGGTGGGCACAGCAAAAAGCTGACGGAAATCCGTCAGCTTTTTTGTATACCTTTACATCCTTTACATCTATTACATGCCTACTGCATTTTGCAAATGTTCCATCATCGTTGCTTGATCCTGAATCGTTTTGCTCTTCATTTCCGTTTGTTGAATCAGCTCAGAGACCGTAACGAACTCATATCCCTTTGCGGACAATTGATCCAGAATGGTCGGCAAGGCGAGATGGGTTTGCTTGCATGAATCACTAGCGTGCATGAGAATAATGTCTCCAGGATGTGCTTTACTAACGACGCGGTTCACGATCGTTTCAACCCCGGGATTTTTCCAATCCAATGAGTCGGTATCCCATTGTATGACCTTGTAATTCAGACTGTTAGCAATTTGCAGGACGCGCTTGTCAAAGTCACCGTTCGGCATACGAATCAGATTCGGTGCTTTCCCTGTAACTTCAGATAGAATATTGTGGGCTGCCTGAATCTGCTTACGTATCTCTTCATCGCTCATGCTGCTGTAATTGTCATGCTTGTGGCCGTGACTTCCAATCTCGTAGCCAGCAGCCTCAATTTTCTTCACGAGGTCACTATGCGTCTTGCTCCAAGGGGAGGAGAGGAAGAACGTTGCTTTTTTTACACCCTTCTCCTGCAAGATCTGCAAAATTGGCTCAACTCGCGTATCCCCCCAGCTAATATCGAACGTGAGGGCGAGCATCTTTTTATCAGTTGGGACGCTGTAGATAGCGGAAGGGCTGCTGCCTTCTGAAAATACGGTAATATTGTCACTCTCTACGTAAACGACGCCAGCGGCGAATAGCATTGCAATTGCAAGTACAAATACACGCTTTATTTTCTTGCCGCTAAATACATAAAAGTAATTATTCATACCAAGGCTGCTCCTCTCGTAACGTTTTGAATGGGGCGAATTAGGGTGGTACGTTGCTGCCTAATACTAATGCCCGTCGACAAGCTGCAGCTTGTCATGCTTGTTTACTACACTGTATGCTGAGTGTATGGAATTATGTCTGCAAGTCAGTCTGAAAGGAGGAGTGTACAATATGCTTCGATTCTCATCGTGGTGGAATACGCTGAAGCAGTTGCGTTGGTATCTCATTGCCGCTGTGTTGCTGTTTGCTGTAGGGTATGTGCTTGGCAATCAGTGGAGCGGGTTTGAGGGCTTCATCATGGAACAGCTCAAGGGGATTCAAGGTATGCGGGATCAATTAATGCAATCTGATAATCAAGAATTGTCTTTCTTCGTATTTATTTTCTATAACAATGCGATTAAGGCTGTCATGATCATGTTTGCTGGGATCGTATTAGGGATCGTACCAGCGGGGTTCCTTATTATTAATGGAATGGTGATCGGATTGCTGCTGCGAATTATGGATTCGCAGGGTCTTGATTTAGCAAGCACGATTATTAAGGGTATACTTCCGCATGGAATACTTGAAATTCCCGCAATTCTAATTGCCGGTGCTTATGGAATGAGATTTGGTATCTTGATCTTGCAGCGTTTCTTCAGCAGACGTAAGCGCGCTGAGGGGCCAACGGTTATGGATTGGATAAAGCAGACTGGAGCAGGGGCGGTATGGGTAACCGCAATGCTGCTAGTTGCCGCTATTATTGAGAGTACTGTGACTTTCTGGTTGATGAATGGTTAACTAGATAAACGAATCCGCGCCTCCCTGTGATAAAACAGCTCAAAAATGAGCATAACAGTAAAGCGGCACCATTCTTTCTGTAATTGAACAGAAGCGGGTGCGAGTTACTTCCCTATAAGCAGACACTATAGAGTGTTAAGCAGTGGGGAAGTAAGCGTTATGTTCGAAGACAGGGGTATTGTCGTCAAGGGAGGATGCGGACAGTTATGCTAGGATTTTTGTTCAATGAGAGAGAATGTAAAGAATTGAGCTATATGCTGCGCAAGGAATTGGATGAGATGCTATTTGATTTAAGCGATAAGCGATTAGAGGCAGAAATACGGGATGCGATATCGAAGCGATACCGTACCGTATTTCGCATGTACGCGCGAATTGCATCACCTAAAGAACTGTCCAAGTATGCTAGAAATCATCGGAATGTTACTATGTAATAAAAAAGTTTTAAAAAAGTGTTGACGTGTTTTCGAATATATGATAAATTATTTTTCGTTCCCTTCTGAACGACTTCGAGATGAAGCGAGCGGGAACAACAATCATAACGAACGGTTGAAAAAAACATTTAAAAAAAGTGTTGACATCAACTAAACGAAATGATAAGATATAAAAGTCGCCGCTGACAAAGCGGTGAGAAAAAGAAAGTAACTAAGAGATTGGTTACTGACTGAGATTGTTCTTTGAAAACTGAACAACGAGCAACGTTTGTGAATGAGGTAGCAATACCTCGTCAAAAGATATGAGCAGTTCAAACTTAACTTTAACGGAGAGTTTGATCCTGGCTCAGGACGAACGCTGGCGGCGTGCCTAATACATGCAAGTCGAGCGGACTTGAAGGAGTGCT
>NZ_JAVYAA010000011.1:0-92241 GCF_032337355.1 Paenibacillus suaedae | reverse complement strand
GTTAAGTTTGAACTGCTCATATCTTTTGACGAGGTATTGCTACCTCATTCACAAACGTTGCTCGTTGTTCAGTTTTCAAAGAACAATCTCAGTCAGTAACCAATCTCTTAGTTACTTTCTTTTCCTCACCGCTTTGTCAGCGGCGACTTTTATATCTTATCATTTCGTTCATTTCTTGTCAACACTTTTTTAAAACTTTTTTTCAATCTCTTTTCGAGACTGTTTTTTGTTTTAAGTTTGTTAACTCATGTCCGAAGCGACATTGATTAATTTATCATAAAGGCAAGGGGTGCGTCAACCACTAAATACCTACCATTTTAAGGGAAACAATAAGCGCGAGTCCTGGGATACCCAGAAGCCCCACTCCTGTTAATGTGGCAGGGTTAATAGGTACATGGATTCCCGCTATCCACCCCGTCGAATTCACGATGTACAACAGCGCAAATGCGCTAACTCCATGAAGAAGAAAGGTTATGATACCACGCCATGCCAGCCGCTGACGAAATAGCACAATGAACAATCCAACTATGGACACAAGGAGCAGACCAACCAACAGCATTTTCATCACTATAATACCTCCCCTAACCGCAATGCATGCATCCCTACGCGCTTGGCTCTCTTCATCAGCATGGCAATCCGCTTCTCAGCTGCCTCAAGCGTCGAGATCGCATAATCCACCTCATCTGTACCTAGTGCATGCTCAAATCGCACACAAGCCATTCTCCACTCCGCAACCGCATTACGGATATCCCTCATAAGAAGCTGCTGCTCAGACAACATTAACCCATACTCACGCTTGTCCCTATTTCGCATGAACCAGTTCTTCATACGTTTCCACATGAGTTCCCCTCCCCACATTCACTTTAGTCATGAATATGAACGTCGGGACAAGACTAGAACCTCTTTATGAGCTGCTTCGACCATGCGAGACAGTACTCTAATGAACAGTATATCAATCATTCCTCTTATAGATAACAAAAAAAGCCCTCGATATTCGAGAGCTTCTATATCAAATCATGAAGAAACAACATTTCAGGCCTGCTCACGATGGAGCTCCACCATTACAGAACATCCCTCCGGCCTTCTAACGCCTTAGACAATGTCACCTCATCGGCGTATTCGAGGTCACCACCCACAGGAAGTCCATGAGCAATTCTCGTTACACGAATGCCGAACGGCTTCACAAGCCGCGAAATATACATCGCTGTTGCTTCCCCTTCAATATTTGGATTCGTAGCCAAAATCAATTCTTTGACCCGCTCATCACTCAAACGCTTAAGCAGCTCAGCAAGACGTATATCCTCTGGGCCTACTCCCTCCATTGGTGATATCGCGCCCTGTAGCACATGGTAATACCCCATGAACTCTTTCGTTCGCTCCATCGCAACCAAATCCTTCGTTTCCTGAACAACACACATTACTGAGGCGTCACGTGTCTTATCCGAGCAGATACGGCAAGGATCAATATCTGTAATATTGCAGCACACAGAGCAATAGTGCAGGTTCCGCTTCACATTAACGAGCGCCTTTGCAAAATCAATAACGTCATCTTCCTGCATGCGGAGTACATGGAACGCAAGGCGAGCCGCTGTCTTCGGCCCAATACCGGGCAAATGTGTAAATGCCTCGATCAACTTGGCGATCGGTTCTGGATAATACAATGCGGGCTCTCCTTTACGATAGCTTAATCAACGAACTCAACATCGTCTCACATCAAAAAATGTCCCCTAAATGGTAGAAACGGCATATACCAGAATCGGTATATGCCTCACATTCGTGTTTCTCTACATTAGAACAAGCCAGGAATTTTCATTCCGCCTGTGAATTTAGACATGTCGTCATTTGCCATGTCTTCTGCTTTAGTCAACGCATCGTTAACTGCAGTAATAACAAGGTCTTGAAGCATTTCGATATCTTCTGCATCTACTACTTCTGGTTTGATGGAGATGCTAAGCAGTTTTTTGTGGCCGTTAACCTCTACAGTAACAGCTCCGCCGCCAGATGTACCAGTTGTTTTCTTTTCAGCCAACTCTTCTTGAGCTTTCAACATTTGTTCTTGCATCTTTTTAACTTGTTTCATCATTTGGTTCATATTGTTCATCGCCGTGAATCTCCTTTTTTCTCCATTTAAGATAAGTTACTCTTTTATGACAACGAGATCTTCTCCAAATAACTGGATTGCCTCGTCAATCCATGGTTCTTGAGAATGATTGCGGCCTTCTTGGCCCTCTGGCTCCAGTTGGAACTCTTGCTCTTCCTTATCCTCTGTCTGGGCGGCTGCAGCCTCCCAGTCCTTGAGCATCATCGTATCCATCTGGTATGTCTTGCCGAAGGTCTCGGATAGCACTTGCTCAATCACCTGCTTGTTAGTCGGCTTCTCCGTCGTATCACGATGAATCGAATTTTTGAAACCGATAAGAATTCGATCCTCTAGACATGATACAGGCTCACCGTTAACCAGCCAAGCATGAATGGTAACACCGGCTTCCTTCACTCGCTGAAGCACTTGTCCCCAAGTCCCTCGAATGCGATTGAATTCGGCGCTGTTATGATTCGCAAGGTACCGTGTGAACTGCGGTGGCTGTTTAGAGAACTTGGATACGTGTCCAGATGGGCGAGTCGCAGCAGGCGTACGCTCATGCGTTACCTGTTCCTGACGACCTCCACCTGACTTCATCAGCTGTTCAACCTTCGTCTCTAAGGACGTAATCTGTTGACGCAAATGTTGCAGGGAGGATGAATGTTCCATTCCATCCTGCCGAACCTCTCCCTGAGCGGAATCCCCAGTGTCCGTATAATGATTCATCGGACGCTGTCCTGAAGCTGCCAATTGAAGCAGCGCGACCTCAAATAAAGTCTGCGGCTGCACAGCATACTTCATATCCGTCTGGTATCGATTCAGCGTATCAATGATATGAAAAAGACGACTCTCTGTGAATCCCTCCGCCATTTCACGGAAAGACTCTACGCGAGTCAACCGGTCCGTTAGCGCATCCCCGCTCGGCACCATCTTCATCATAAGCAGATCTCGGAAAAAGTACAACAGGCTTTCCATGCACTTATCCGCACTCTTACCTTCCTGCATCAACTGCTCAACCACCGAAAGAACAGAACCTACATCACCCGCCTGTACTGCTCGGGCAAGCTCCGCAAACCTCTCTTCGGGCATACCTCCTGTAATGTCCAATACCTGTTGATAGGTAATGGCTCCATCAGTAAAGGAGGCAGCTTGATCCAGCAAGCTGATCGCATCACGCATCCCACCATCAGACAGCTTCGCAATATAAGTCAAACTGTCATGATCTGCCTGGATGCTCTCTTCTTCGCACACCTGAGCCAAGCGCTGTACTTGCTCAGCAAGTGAAACTCGACGAAAGTCAAATCGCTGGCAACGCGAAATAATCGTGGCCGGAAGTCGATGCGGCTCCGTTGTCGCCAAGATGAACATCACATGCGCCGGCGGCTCTTCTAACGTCTTCAACAAGGCGTTAAAAGCTTCTGTCGTCAACATGTGTACTTCGTCAATGATGTACACTTTGTAGCGAACTTCAGTTGGCGCATACTTCACCTTTTCGCGAAGATCGCGAATTTCCTCTACGCCGCGATTCGATGCAGCATCGATTTCCACTACATCCATCACCGCGCCAGCTGTTATGCGCCGACACGCTTCACAAGCGTTGCAAGGCTCCGGGCCTGGCCCTTGTTCGCAGTTGACAGCCTTCGCCAGTATTTTCGCCGCACTTGTCTTCCCGGTTCCTCTTGGACCGCTGAACAAATATGCATGCGAAAAACGCTGCTCCCGCAGCGAATTTTGCAGCGTTTGAATAATATGCTGTTGTCCGACCATGTCTTGAAATGACTGTGGTCTCCATGCGCGATACAATGCGATATGAGCCATGATGCAACCTCGAAAACGTTTTTACTTATTATACTATATCATAACCTCTAAAAAAACAGCCATTCCCTCTCTTTGGAAAAGAGAGCGTTCGTCACTGCTGCTATGAACCCTGATAAGGGACAGCGAGCGTGAATGTCGTGCCAAACCCCTTGGATGAAACGCGTATCGTACCGCCCAAATCATGGATAATCCGTTGGCATACCGATAATCCAAGCCCTGTCCCATTCTGCTTCGTGGTGAAGAAGGGATCGAATATCTTATCGACGAGGAACGCAGGAATTCCCGGCCCCGTATCATGGATATCAATCAACACACGTTGCTCCACACTATCCCGCTTCACACTTACCGTAAGTGTGCCACCCTCCACCATCGCCTCAATACCATTTTTGGCGATGTTGATGAACACTTGCTTCAGCAGCTCGCGATCGGCAACCACGTTCGGCACAGTCTCTCCCGCCTCGTATCGAACATGTACGCCGTGCAGCACTGCTTCACTCCGAATAATCGGCAAAATATCATTCATCACCTGATATACATTCACACGCTCAATCGTGACATGCTTCGGTTTGCTTAAGAGTAGAAACTCCCCAACCAACTCATTGATTCGGTTGATTTCGGTCAGCATGATCTCGGTGTAATGGACTTCCTTCGCCATCCCTTTGTCACGCAGCGTCTTCTTGAACATTTGCAGAAACCCCTTAATAGAGGTCAAGGGATTACGAATTTCATGAGCTGTTCCTGCGGCAATCTGTCCAATCATCGCCAGACGGTCGCTTCGCTGTACCTGCTCCTCCAACGAGCGCAAATTTGACACATCCTTGAATAGCACATAAGCACCTACGATCTGCTGCTGTTCATCACGCATGACATTCGAATCCATAAGAAGCTCATATCGATCCACACCATTGCACCAAGAGACAGCATGATTCCGCACACTCACACCTTCAAGCAGAGAACGTTGTACCAGATGATGCTCTGTAGGCATGTCACCAAATAGCTCATTGACCCGTCTCCCGAGCGCCTTCTCTCTCTCCCATCCCATCACTATGCACGCCATATCACTGATGTCTACCAATGTGAACTGATTATTCAGCAGCATGATCCCTAAATTCACATCCTGAATAAAAGCACCGGCAAATTGCTGCAGCAGCGTTAGTTCCGTATCCGCCGCCTGTACATTTGCTCCTTCATTGCAGGAATCAGACATAGAATTCTGCGACAGAGCGCCGTGTAACGGCATGCTTGAATCGATCATACACTCACCTCTTTTTGCAGAAACGAAAATGAGATATCCGCTCACTTGCTGTTCACTCTAAACTTCGCCATCAGGCAATCTTTTTCCTGCTGTATATATAATATGAACATGTATTCATATTAGTTGAAACAAAAAAACACCGGTTATCCCGGTGTCCTCGTATGCACTATATGAACCGTGCACCTGTTATTGATAATTGCGATCCGAGCGGCACTTCTACACTACGACTCAGGCCAGGCTTCCCTCCGGCACATGAGCTCTCCTACTTATGGCTGCTTCCTTCCGGACCTGACCAAGTTCATAGGCACCCATTGCGGAGGACCCAGCCGTCAACACCGAGTGTAAACGCCAAACCCCACATCGACAAAACCTCTAACAGGAATTCAACCTCGCTACAGCGGATTGCGAGTTACAGGGCACCGCTACCTCCCCGTCTAGCACGGCATAACTTAGTATAGACGATTTGCTGCAAAAGTGCAACTGACGTCATTTGTTAACAGATATGGCATCTGCTTCTTCCTTACTGCCATCCGCATCTTCTTCCATTTGTTGCAAATACTTCAACAGCACACAAAGCAATGAACTCATAAGTCCAGATCCTAAATAAATCCACGGCGTAGCACCTGATACCGGATACAGCCATTGCAGTGCACAAGCTGATAACACCGCATATACCAGTACATAAATGACCCAGAATGAAGCAAGGAACACCGTCTTAGCCGCCCAGATGAGCTCCAAAATGATAACCCCTACTAATGCGAAACTTGTGACAGCGAGACTAAGCCATGCCAGTACAACATTACCATCCGGCAGAACTGGCCACCCCCAAGCAGGAAGGGCCCTTGCAGCCAAGCGAAAAATACCGTATTCAACCCCAACAACGAAGAAAGTAGCAACCATCACAATGAATGCGTCTTTGAACAACGTACCCGTTCCTCTTTGCAAACGATGCCCAAATTGTTCCGATCGCGCATGCTTGCGCCGTTCACTCCACTCTCCTGCCGCAACAAATAGAACCCCCAAGAAAAGCGTGCTTCCGACGATGGACAAGGGCAGCTCACCCTTGATGATGTGCCATATAAATCCCAAACTAAGCTCAAACAACCTTTCGATCATGCCGTTCACGCTCCGCTCCTTCTACTGTGGCCCCAATTCAAAGTCCAAATTCACCGGTTCTTTGGGCATTGTATCATTTACCGCTGGTCCACCCGTAGTAGGTACAGATTCATCAACAATATCCAAGCGAAATCCATCCACCCAGACTTGACCCGGACCGCTTAATAGCACGCCAAATGCAATCGCCTCCGCATAAGGTGCAATATCAAGTACAACTTCATAGGGCCTCCATTCGGTCGTGCCGCTAATTGGACGATTGTCCATGTTGTCGAAGTTAATAGGCACTTCATCCTTCCCGTCAACCCGCATCCACATGCCTGCCCATCCCTGCACGTCGTCCGTCTTCAGAAACGCTGATAAACGAAGGCGCTGTCCCACATAATTCTCAGCCTTGAACATTTGCATCAACGTGCCAAATCCTCGTGGATCCGCATCCACTTTTCCTTGAATCGTACCTGACGACCTCCCGCGATATACATGAACGTGATCAAGAGTAACGCTATATTGGTGCGGATACACACCTGTTATGATCCATCCCTGTGGAGCAGACTGCATCATCCCATATCCGGTATTCTCAGATTGATTGTTCTCATCCATTCGATGATCCCCCTCTGGCGTGTAAAAGCATCGGAAACCTTGGCGGTATACATGCGGTGTCATGCCATACCGTTGCTTAAAAGCACGAGTGAAGCTGTCTTGCCCAGAAAATTGATATTCTAATGCGATGTCCAATATGCGCTTGTCCGTTGACAACAGCTCCACCGCAGCCCTTGCCAATCTGCGCTCCCGTAACAATGTCCCCACACTGACACCCACATGCCGCTGAAACACACGATTAAAGTGAAAACGGGAGACCGTGCAATGTTCCGCTATGTCTGCTGCATCCACGTCCTCTGTAATATGCAGTTCTATGTAGGCTATTGCTTCTTTGATCCATTTCTCGTGCTCCAGCCACATAGCCAGCCCCCCAGTCATCTTGAGGCAATGCCAGCACATGCCTCGTAAATCCCCATTCCATTCAATCGTACCGTATTTACTCCCCTTTGTTTTGACATTTTGTGCGAAATCGAGTTCCGGACAGCAAACATCAAGCCAGGAAGGATAAAAATATACAAAAAAAATGAACTCCCTTGGCTGTTGCCAGCAAGGGAGTCCATATCGTAAACAGACGTATTAGATACCGTATTTCTTTTTGAATCGATCCACACGACCACCAGCATCCAAGAACTTCTGCTTACCTGTGAAGAATGGATGGCAAGCGGAGCAAACCTCTACCTTCAAGTTCTCTTTAACGGAACCTGTTTCGAAAGAGTTGCCGCATGCGCAAGTTACAGTCGTAATGAAGTATTTCGGTTGAATTGCTTCTTTCACTCGAATTCACCTCTTTCCGCCCTGAGCCCTTTGCGTGCCCAGAGTATATAAAAACACATGAATGGATTATAGCATGTTTGCATCTAGTTCGCAATCTCATGTTATAACCATATTCTTGTCCGCCATAACAGCGAACGAGCGCTTAGGAGCTCACAGAGCTGCTGCGTGTTCTGCGCGGAGGCGGGGTTGGTGTTCCGCTCGTATCAAGTGCTGCAAGGAACTCTTCGTTCGTCTTCGAATCACGCATCTTCTTCAAGAATTGATCCACGAATTCCGGAGACTCGTTCATGTTCTTTCGAATTGCCCACAGCTTATCAAGCTCTTCCTTCGACAACAGCATTTCCTCGCGACGTGTACCCGAGCGACGAATATCGATAGCCGGGAAGATACGGCGTTCAGCCAGCTTACGATCCAGATGAAGCTCCATATTACCCGTACCTTTAAATTCTTCATAAATGATGTCATCCATACGTGATCCTGTCTCAACGAGTGCCGTTGCCAAGATCGTCAAGCTTCCACCCTCTTCAATGTTGCGGGCAGAACCGAAGAAGCGCTTTGGACGATGGAAGGAAGCTGGATCAATACCACCAGACAACGTACGGCCAGACGGTGGAACCACGAGGTTGTATGCTCGCGCCAAACGAGTAATACTGTCAAGCAGGATAACAACATCCTTCTTATGTTCCACGAGACGCAATGCACGCTCCAGAACAAGTTCTGTTACCTTGATGTGGTTCTCAGGCACTTCATCAAATGTGGATGCTACAACCTCACCTTTTACAGAACGCTGCATATCCGTTACTTCTTCCGGACGCTCATCAATAAGCAGAACGAACAGTTCAATCTCAGGATGGTTGGTCGAGATGCTATTTGCAATCTCCTTCAGAAGCAATGTCTTACCTGCCTTAGGAGGGGCGACGATTAGCCCGCGTTGTCCAAGACCAACAGGTGCGAGCATGTCCATAATGCGTGTGGACACTTTGTTGGAAGCCATCTCAAGCACAAGTTTCTTCTCTGGATATAGCGGCGTCAGGGCCGGGAAGTGCAAGCGTTGAGCTGCTTCATCCGGATTCTCACCATTGACGGCGTTAATCTGAAGCAATCCGAAATAACGTTCGTTCTCTTTTGGCGGACGGCATTTTCCCGATACAAGATCACCAGTACGCAAATCAAATCTGCGAATCTGAGATTGAGAGATATAAATATCTTCCGAGCTAGGCAAATAGTTAATAGGACGCAAGAAGCCGAAGCCCTCTGGAAGGATGTCCAATACCCCCTCCATAAACATGAAGCCGCCTTGTTCCGCCTGCGCGCGCAAGATAGCAAATATTAATTCTTTTTTCTTCATTTGACCATAGCCAGGAATCTGAAATTGTTTTGCTAGTTTATATAGCTCGGTCAGCTTCTTCGTTTCCAAATCGGAAATTTGTAAATCCATGAATACAACTCCTATTCTGTTGATAAATACAAATGATGTCAGAAGGATAAGTCCATTGTGAAATCGTTACGTATAAACGCAGCGGCGTGTCAACATGAGATATGAAGGCTGGTTGATACAATGAGATGGTGGACAGATAACAGATGGGAACCATTCGGTCTGGGTAAAAGATAGCCGTTGAAGCGAAGCACTTATGGAAGTGATGGTGCTAAACGCTGCAGCCTCTCCAAGGAATAGAAAGGGAAATACTCTTCGTACGTTCAATCCTGCCAAAAAGTTGCATTTTCTTCTGTATCCGAAAGAGAATGCTCCACTTCCACTCTCTTTCGGACACAGTCCAATACACAAACGACGAATACTAGATGAAATTCCGCACAGCCACGTGAGCAGGGCGCATCATGAGGAGCATCACCACACCTTAACTGACGATCGCGAAATGATCATTATCCTATTTTTACCCTATTACCGTCGAATTATTCCGTCTGACGCCATACATCAGCGCCTAAATTTCGCAAATTTGTGACTAGGTTGTCATAGCCACGGTCAATATACTCTACGCCGGAGATTTCAGTAATGCCATCCGCTACTGTTAGTCCTGCAATGACAAGCGATGCTCCCGCACGCAAATCCGCTGCTTTCACTTTCGCGGCATGCAACTTGGTTCCTTCAATGACAGCAGAGCGACCTTCTACACGGATTTTGGCTCCCATGCGAAGCAGCTCAGGCACATTCTTAAATCGATTGCTATATACGAGATCGGACAGCATACTTACACCAGTTGCTTGCGTGAGCAAGCTTATCATCGGTGATTGAAGATCGGTTGCGAATCCTGGATATACAAGCGCCTTTACATCGATAGACTCGTAGTCAGGCTGGCCAAGCACGCGAAGGGACTCGTCCCCTTCTACGACTTGCACACCCATTTCCTCCAGCTTCGCCGTAAGTGCTTCCAAGTGCTTAGGGATAATATTGTCGATGAGAATATCGCCGCGCGTTGCAGCAGCAGCGATCATATAGGTTCCTGCTTGAATGCGATCCGGAATGATAGAATGACGGCAGCCATGCAGCCCTTCTACACCTTCAATACGAATCGATTCTGTACCAGCACCCTTGATTTTGGCACCCATTGCATTGAGCAGGGTCGCCACATCTATAATTTCAGGCTCTTTGGCCGCATTTTCGATAATGGTGATGCCTTTGGCTCGGGAAGCCGCAAGCATAATATTAATGGTTGCTCCTACACTAACCACATCGAGGTAGATTTTGGCGCCGCGCAATTCACGCGCCGAAATATGGATCGCTCCATGTTCATTGGTTACCGTAGCACCCAATGCTTCGAATCCTTTAATATGCTGATCTATCGGACGGGGTTCAAAGTTGCATCCTCCAGGCATGCCTATAGTTGCTTCGCCAAAGCGGCCGAGCAAGGCGCCCATTAAATAATAAGAGGCCCGCAATTTCTTCACAGGTCCGTTATACATCGGCATCGAAATCATGCTAGATGGATCAATTCGCAAGGCAGAACCTTCCCAGCTTGCCTCTCCACCGAGTTCGGTAATAATCTCCGTATAGGTTGCAACATCACTTAATGCCGGCAAGTTATCGAGCACTACTTCACTCTCTGCTAAAATCGCCGCAGGAATGAGTGCGACTGCACTGTTCTTCGCACCGCTGATCTGCACAGTGCCACGCAGCGGCCGCCCACCGCAAATCATTAACTTTTCCATCACAAGCTAAGTTCCCCCCACGCCGCACCTATCACAGGTTCGGCTCGCCCATATGCTTTATTGGATTCATGTTCATTCATCATAACGCTAAATAATCGCAAAAAAGGGAAGAACACCGGCGAACCGGTGCTTTTCCCGCATTCGTAAACATAAATATGAGTATCGATTATGCTTGGTTGTTGGATCCGAACAAGCGGATTTTGTTGCGAACAACTTCAACCATTGCATTGCGTGCTGGCGTCAAGTATTTGCGAGGGTCGATAACGTTCGCATCTTTAGCCAATGCTTCGCGGATAGCCGCTGTGCAAGCAACTTGGTTTTCTGTGTTCACGTTGATTTTACCTGCACCTGCTGCGATCGCCTTGCGGATGGATTCGTCAGGTACACCGGAACCGCCGTGCAATACGACTGGAACTGGGATTTTGGAAGCTACTGCTTCAATGATATCGTAGTGAAGTTTAGGCTCGCCTTTGTACATGCCGTGAGCAGTACCAACAGCGATTGCAAGTGCATCTACGCCAGTTTCTTCGTAGAAGCGGATTGCTTCTTCTGGGTTAGCCAATTGAGCTGCATCTTCGTCTACGTGAAGATCGTCTTCAACACCGCCGATTGTACCCAATTCACCTTCAACGGATACGCCCATAGCGTGAGCTGCTTTAACGACTTCTTTAGTCAAACGGATGTTGTCTTCGTATGCATGGTGGGAACCATCGAACATAACGGAAGAGAATCCGGCACGAATACAAGCCATAGCTACTTCAAATGTGCTACCATGGTCAAGGTGCAAAGCGATTGGCAAGCCGGATTTCTTAGCAGCTGCCTCAGCCATTGCTACTGTGTACTCCATTCCCATGTAACGCAAAGCGCCTTCGGATACACCAAAGATAATTGGTGCGTTTTCTTCCATCGCCGCTTCTGTAATTGCTTGTGTGAATTCCAAGTTATTGATGTTGAACTGACCTACTGCAAATTTGTTTTCTTTTGCTTTAGGCAAGAACT
The DNA here is from genome assembly GCF_032337355.1 of Paenibacillus suaedae. Lineage (NCBI taxonomy): Bacteria > Bacillati > Bacillota > Bacilli > Caryophanales > Paenibacillaceae > Paenibacillus > Paenibacillus suaedae. Next base: position 80,437 of record NZ_JAVYAA010000011.1, on the reverse strand, counting down.
CGTTCATCGAAACTAATGGCATGGTCTCCATCCTCCTAGGAAGTTGTTCGTCGTCTGTCTATCTAGATTATAGCCGACATCTTATACGGTGTTATTATATCACAATTGGGCGTGAAAAAGTAAACAACCTCTTGACAAAACAGCTACATTACGTTTACGGCAACCGCTTTCCCCGAAACCGCTGCCTCATTGGCCGCTTCCATCAATTTTGTCAGGTCCAGCGCCATTTTTACGTTGTCCATGCTCACTTCTCTGCACTGCACATGACCGACCCATTGCTCAAACATATTCGGGATCGGTTCATCAAATGGAACGATGCTCCATTCGCCATCCCCCTCATTCAGACGAATGCGTATTTGCTCATCCGGCATTCCGTACATAATGCTTCCTCTTGCACCATGAATCTCAATCATGAACGGGGATTGACCGGTAACAAACCCTGTTTCAGCAATTCCAATGGCACCTCCAGTATATTGGAGCAGCGCAACTGCGTTATCCTCTACTTCTTTACCCGTAACATAGCCGTACGACGCAGTTACGGTCTCAGGCATTCCCAACAGTGCACGGGTAATGTACATCGGATGACAGCCAAGATCAATCATTGCCCCACCGCCGCATTCCGCCCGGTTGTAGAAATGCTCTGGCAGCCATCCTGCCAGTGCTCCATTATGCGCCATACGCACACGGACCAGCGATACATCGCCTATAGCACCCTCTTCTACTATTCGACGCAGCGTAACAATATCGCGCTCACACAGCTTCCGAAGAGCAACATTCAACACAACACCATTTGCTTCCACAGCATTCACGATGCGATCCGCTTCAGCTGACGTAAGCGCTAATACTTTCTCAGTGAAGATGTGCTTGCCAGCTTTCGCTGCCTTCACCATAATATCCTCGTGAAGGGAAGTCGGCGCTACTACGACAATCGCATCAATATCCTCTCTCAGCAGCATGTAATCCAAGTCCGGATAATAAGGCACATGATAACGGCCTGCATAGCGCTCACCGCGCTTGGCATCTTCATCCCATATTCCAACTAGCTCTGTATCTGGATGATGAAGGATAAAATCTGTATACTCTTCTGCATGAACATGCCAATAACTACAAACTGCTACACGTATCATCATTAACACCCCTGTATGATCCCTTATTGTCTTACTGATGTTATTTTGCTTAGCGAGTATAGGCCAGGATTTAGACAACACGAGAAACGAGGAAAGCCCCTAATGGGGTCTCTGCTGAGCGCCCTCCACTAGAGGCATGTCCAATTCTTCGTTCTTCGTACCACATAGCAATAATTGAAGGCCTTCCTCCGACCTTGCTCGGATAACATTGAAGAAGGCCAGGGCATCCCCCGGCATGTTTCTTGTTTATCGTTCGTACGCCACTTCTAAGAAGGCATAGTCATCTGATTATTCGGCTGTCCCTGCTCTAATGTCATATTGACCGCAACCCTCATCTCATCGATGTCGAAAGGCTTCGTAAAGTGCATCAATGCTCCGAGGTCCGTAGCTTCCTTAATCATATCCAACTCGCCGTAAGCGGTCATCATAATCACATTCATATGCGGCTTCATCAACTTGATCTGCTTCAAAATTTCCAACCCATCCATGCCCGGTATCTTCATGTCCAACAGGACAATATCCGGCGACTCCTCTCTTACGATCTCAAGCGCCATCTTGCCATTGGAAGCTTGATAGGTCGTATATCCTTCGCTACTGAACACTTCCATGAGAAGAACCCGAATACCATTCTGATCATCGACAATCAATACTTTCTTATTACTCAACTGGTACCCCTCCCACCGCGTCTCACGAGCGAGTGTGCAGCATCCTCTAGTTCGAATGAGTTAATCTCTCACACTGCATGCTTATTTTACCACTCCACATGTACTGTACATATTCGCTTCTTTACAATAAAATCCTTCTTCTTTCAGGAAAAACATCACAACTCCCACATAAAAGCAAAAAAAAAGCGAAGACTCTCCAATTAGGAAAGCCTTCGCTTCATATATTTTATGCGTTATTATCCACGGTGCTTCATTGCCGCTTTGACGAATTCACGGAACAATGGCTGCGGACGGTTCGGACGAGAAATAAACTCTGGATGGAACTGAACAGCCAAGAACCATGGATGGCTTGGAAGCTCGACAATTTCCACCAGTCGGCCGTCTGGGGACGTACCGCTAATCTTCAATCCAGCACCTTCAATTACTTCACGATATTCATTGTTGAATTCATAGCGATGGCGGTGACGCTCGTACACCAGCTCATCATTGTAGCAAGACATAGCGAGTGATCCCTCTTGCAGCTTGCAAGGGTACAGACCAAGACGCATTGTGCCGCCCAAATCTTCAATATCCTTCTGCTCTGGAAGCAGATCGATAACCGGATATTCTGTTGCTGGGTTGATTTCGGAGCTGTTCGCGCCATTCAATGCTGCGATAGAGCGTGCATATTCAATAACCGCAACTTGCATACCAAGGCAAATACCGAAGAACGGAATTTGTTGTTCACGCGCATAGCGGATCGCTGTTACTTTACCTTCGATACCACGATCGCCAAATCCACCTGGTACCAAGATACCGTGTACACCCGACAACTCTGCATCTACGTTTTCTTCTGTAATCTCTTCTGCATTCACCCAACGGATATTGACTTCTGTATTTGCATCAATACCTGCGTGAGCCAATGCTTCTACGATAGACAAGTATGCATCATGAAGAGCAACATACTTACCAACGATTGCAATCTCAACTTGTCCTTGAAGCTGCTTCACACGGTCAACAAGCTTCGTCCATTCCACCATGTCTGGCTCTGGTGTCTGAAGCTTCAAATGATTTACAACATAATCATCCATTCCTTGCTCATGAAGCATCAATGGTACTTCATACAACGTGGAAGCGTCACGGCATTCTACAACCGCATTCGCATCAATGTCGCAGAACAAGGAAATCTTGCGCTTCATATCCTCTGCAAGCTCATGTTCTGTACGGCATACGAGCATATTCGGTTGAATACCGATGCTGCGCAATTCTTTGACACTGTGCTGTGTCGGCTTCGTTTTTACTTCGCCCGCAGCCTTGATGTAAGGGATCAAGGTAACGTGAATATACATCACGTTGTCGCGGCCTACATCACTCTTAATTTGACGAATTGCTTCCAAGAACGGCAAGCTCTCGATATCGCCGACTGTACCACCGATTTCGGTAATAACTACATCAGAACCGGATTCCTTACCTGCACGGAATACGCGTTCTTTGATTTCATTTGTAATATGCGGAATAACTTGTACAGTTCCGCCAAGGTATTCACCGCGGCGTTCCTTTGAAATAACTGTAGAATACACTTTACCTGTTGTCACGTTGCTGTTCTTCGACAGGTTGATGTCGATGAAGCGCTCGTAGTGACCCAAGTCAAGGTCTGTCTCAGCTCCGTCATCTGTTACGAATACTTCGCCATGCTGATAAGGGCTCATTGTGCCCGGGTCAACGTTAATGTAAGGATCAAATTTTTGGATCGTTACTTTGAGCCCCCGATTTTTCAGCAATCTGCCCAGGGATGCAGCCGTAATCCCTTTACCAAGAGAAGAAACGACGCCGCCCGTTACAAAAATATACTTTGCCACTGGTGAAACCCTCCTATGATCAAGTGCATTCAAGACATGTTCTCGGGAGGCTTTGTCTGTAGAACAGGTTCGATACACGCGAGTTCCATAATCTCATGATGTTATCGTAACCCATTTATGCGATATTCATTGATGCAAAATGTCATTAAAAAAGCTCCTGTCTAAAATGTCCGGAAATGGTGTTCCGTAGTGGACGGGAGCTATTTTATACGAATCAAATTGTACCAATTGCAATCGGCAACAAAGCCATAAAAAACTGCAATTCGTATCCTAAAAAAACAAAAAAGTGACTCCCGTAGTGTCACGGGGCACTTTCTTCATATGTGAAAATGACTCTATTTAATTACGTGCAAATGCAAAGCCCATATGCTAGTTTACTCTGTAGGCATTCTCGTGTCAAGGGAGATCGAGTTGATTTTTCGCAGGGGCAGATTATATGGAAAATGCCGCTTACGTATCCCTCCTGAACATACCCCAATCAGCTAGGATATACAGGAAAAATAAGCAAGCGGCATTCTAAAATGCAAAATCAAATCCTGAAGAGGATCTTACATATTCTCTTCCCGGTCATCCTCTTCTTCGAAGTCATCGTTTTCTTCTTCGTTCAGATCCGCATCTTCTTCATCGATTTCCTCTTCGATGTCAACATCATCTTCTACATCAGAATCTTCATCCTCGAAGATCTCCTCTTCCTCTTCGCCATCTTCATCGACGAAGTCGAAGTCTTCTTCTTCATCATTGTTGAAGCTGTCGTCATCATCAGAGTAATCATCATCGTCGTCATCGTTAATGATGCGTGGACGAGGTGTACCCCCGGTCATCGCCTCTTCAGAACGGTCAACCGGATACCAGCGCTTCAATCCCCACAGGTTCTGGCCAACACAAGCAAAACGACCGTCAATGTTAATTTCCGTATATAACTGCGCAATGACATCGTTAATTTGCTCTTCGTTCAGACCCCGCAGCTTAGCGACTTCATTCATGAGATCGCGGTAATAGAAAGGCGTGTTGGCAGCTTTCAGTACCATGAAGGCAAGATCCACCATCGGTATTTCTTGCACTTTTTCAGGGTCTAATTTCAAATCCAGCGGTGTGCTCATTCGGACACATCCTCTCTCTCTAAAAAGTTCAAATTGCATTCACTTATCCATGTTCACACATAAGTAAACCCGATCTCAAGTGAAAATGCAAGTTTTCTTCCTATAGACGAGGAAATGCCACAAGTCGGACAAAAAATAGAAACGCGAAGGGAATCCCTTCGCGTTCGACTGTATCCGCACCCGATGAAGGCTCACGCCCCGTATCGGGTGTGCTAAGCCCTTCGTCGGCTCTTCTTCATACTATGTCCGTGGAAGTCTTTTGACACGGTGGAAGGCCTATCTTTCGCAAAAAAGGCATCTACCCCAGTCCACGCCGGGGTCTGATGCATACGATATGTAAAATTGTCTGTTCAAAAAGACGCTTCAACCGATCCACATTCGTTCGGGTTCACTTGATTATCATATGTACGCTTTTTGAACAACCGTTACAAAGGAACTGTCGGGAGGGACTCGACATTGGATATTACGGGCTTACTCCAGTTACTTATTCAAGGGCTCAGTACCACTAAGCCCTGCGAACGACAACTGCTCATCCGCTTCCGCACCCATGAACAGTATGAACAATGTTCCGAGGTGCTGCATGAACTCGAAGCAAGCAGATCTGAGCTTGCTGATATTCGCAAGGTTCCACTCATTGATGGCTGGGTATATCCGGCCAGAACGGACTTCGATTCCACCCTGCTATCGACCGCTTATGATGTTATTGTAGAAGAAGATATTCATCTCTCGATGCACGCCGTATCCCAGCGTCCTGTCAATTGGGAGCGCGGCATTCCTTGGGGGGTTAAGCACATCAAAGCGCCCCAAGCTTGGAGCACGACTACCGGTTATCGTGTTCATATTGGTGTCATTGATACCGGGGCTGATTTCCACCATCCTGACCTTCGGCACTCGCTCACCCGCGGCATTAATCTGATCCAGCGCGGTTTGCCCCCACATGACGACAATGGCCACGGCACCCATATCGCAGGTACGATCGCCGCTGCCAATCAAATGTACGGCATTATCGGAGTGGCTCCTCGCGCCATTATTCATCCCGTTAAAGCATTCGATGAAAATGGAGCAGCCTTCGTATCTGATATTATCCAAGGCATTGATTGGTGTGTCCGCCATGGTATGAATATCATTAATATGAGCTTCGGCATGAAGACCCGCAGCAAGTCGCTGCTCACTGCTGTCACGAACGCATATAATGCTGGCGTAACCGTTGTCGCCTCCTCTGGCAATGATGCGAAGCGGAAGTCTATTGATTACCCCGCCCGTTACTTGCAGACGATCTCGGTTGGAGCTACTGATCGAATTCGGAAAATTGCCTCCTTCAGCAACCGCGGCCGTTACGTCGACATCTATGCACCCGGCGATAAAATTGTATCTGCTTGGATCAAGGGCAAATATCATGAAATGAGCGGCACCTCAATGGCCACCTCACATGTAAGTGGCGCTATTGCTCTGCTGCTTGCCATGAAGCCTGGTCTCAAGCCTGGTGAAATCAAAACCTTGCTGCGACGATCGGCAAGTCCGATGCGAAGCCGGAATACTACTTCTCGTAGTTTAGGAGAAATCGATGTCATGCGCCTCCTTAAGGAAGCAGAACGCTGACGAGATCCGAACGGGAACAAACACGAGAATGGATGGAAACAAAACAAGGGCAGCCGAGCAAGTCGACTGTCCTTGAAGTTCATTCATGTAGTTGTGCTGTGGTCTAGGAGGCCATTACCGGATCTAGCTTCGTTCGAGGCGTGTTCCACAACTCTGTCCACTTCTTGATTGCAGAGATGAGGATGATGACTCCGAGCACCATCATAATCATTGACAACGATGCATTCAGAATGCTGTAGCCCTTATTAGTTGGATTCAAGTACACATTGGATATCATCCATATTCCCGCATAGTTAACGGTTACGAACAAGTAAGCGAGCGGCACAAGACAAGTAAGTGCATACCAGCGCTTATCTGCAATCTTCATAATAACCGTAGCACCGATGATAAGACCGATGGAAGCCATCATCTGGTTCGATACCCCGAACAGCGCCCATACCGATCCAATATCGCCAGAGAAGAGCAGGTATCCCCACAAGAAGCAAGCAAGCGCACTAGCAAAGATGGAGCCAGGTACCCAATCTACTCGTTTCAATGGCTTATACACTTCTCCGAAGAAGTCTTGGATAATGTATCGCGCCACACGTGTTCCCGCATCAATTGCGGTCAGGACGAATACCGCCTCGAACATGATAACAAATTGGAAGAAGTACGACGAAAGCGATTCGAACCATGGGAACTTCGTGAAAATGTACGTCATGCCAACTGCGAGTGTTACAGCTCCACCCGTGCGGCCTTCCAAGTTCAAACCGATCTCTCGCGCGAGATCCGGCAAATGAACCACATTCATGCCCAGCGTCTTAAACGCTTCTGGCGTTGAGTTAATTGCGAAGTAATCAGCAGGCTGCAAGGCAGTTGCCGCTATAAGTGCCATAATCCCTACAACGCATTCAACCAGCATCGCGCCGAAGCCAACGACTTTAATATCGCTCCAGCGATCCAGCATTTTCGGTGTCGTACCCGATCCTACGAAGGCGTGGAAGCCAGAGATTGCTCCACAAGCTATCGTGATCGAGATGAACGGCCATACTGGGCCTGCCAGTATTGGGCCTCCGCCGTTGATGAATTCAGTTACGGCAGGGAATGGAATATCAGGATTGATAATGAACACACCAACGATAAGAGCAATGAATACTCCGATCTTCATAAAGCTGCTCAAGTAGTCGCGCGGTGCAAGGAGAAGCCATACAGGCAGTGCTGCCGCAAAGAATGCATATATCGGCAAAATAATTGCCAGCGTCTTCATATCAAAGGTCAACCATTGGCCAAGCGCGGTACCTTGAATGTAGGGACCCATAAATACACCGACCATCAAAAGTACAAAACCAACGGTAGAGGCAAGCTTCAAATTGCCTGTCTTCTTGTACCAAATCCCAACCATCATGGCAATCGGGATCGTGATGCCTACCGAGAAGGTTCCCCATGGATTGTGTTCAAGCGCATGGAGAACTACCATCGACAGACCCGCCATCGTAATCGTAATAATGAACAGCATCGCTAGGCCCGTACAGAAGCCTGCCACTGGCCCTAGCTCATCCTTCGCTACCTCAGAGAGCGACTTGCCTTGCTTGCGCATGGAAGCGAACAATACAACCGCATCATGTACAGCACCGCCGATAACGGCACCGATCAACAACCAGAGCAGCCCTGGCAGATAACCGAACTGGGCAGCTAATATCGGACCAACTAACGGCCCTGCCGCAGCAATGGCTGCGAAGTGATGACCGAAGGTCACCCATTTATTCGTCGGCACATAATCCTTGCCGTCATTTAATTCGTGCGCCGGAGTAGGCTTGGAATCGTCTAGCTTTAACACTTTGTTTGCCATAAATGTTCCGTAGAGGCGATAGGTGATCATCAAGATGCAAATCGAACCAATCACTATTGAAACCGCATTCATGATCGTCCACTCCTTTCGAGCTGTTGCTGTTATCTTACCTTATGAAAACAGCATTACCCTGTTTTCAAAGCAGAATGCCGCATGTCCATGATGAAGTGCACAAAAAAAGGATTGAAATGCAAACGATTTCAATCCTCTCTTCTATCCTTATTCGCCTCTTCTCCATCTCATACCAAAATTGATTGGATGATTAGTGAACGCCATTATTTTAAAATCCTAGAAGCTGCTTAAGTTCCTTCATATAGGTACGACTCACAGGCAAGCTGGATCCGTCCTGCATCTTCAGTTGGCATGTGGAGTGGAACCATGGCTCAATCTCTACAATGCGATCCACATTCACCAAGTAGGCCCGATGCACACGAATAATGGATGGGTGAATCAGCTTCCGCTCCAGTACACTAAGTGGTTCTCCTACACGATAGCGCTGTTCTGTAGTTGCGACGACTGTCTTTCCCTCTTCAAACCCGATGTACACGATGCGATCCACATGCAGAACAACAATGCGCTCATCCACCGTCGTAATGGCAAGCCGCTCTACCCGTTCTGTCGGGGTAGGCCGGGAATGTGATATTACCTCATTCTGCATCAATGTAACTGAACGCGAGCCCTGCTTCTCCAGCTTCTCGACGGTTAGCTGAATGCGCTGCTCATCGAACGGCTTTAGAATATAGTCAGCAGCGTTCAACTCGAAAGCACGCAGCGCATATTCATCATACGCCGTTGCGAATACAATCGCAGGTGGCTCATCCAACGCGCCCAACCGTTCTGCTGCCTCCAACCCACTCGCTTCGGCAAGTTGAATATCGAGAAATACGACGTCCGGACGCAGCGCCCCTATGCGCTTCAACGCCTCTTCCATCGATTCTGCCTCTCCTACAACGTCAACCCGTTTCGTGCGGCGAAGCAGATAACAGAGTTCGTCACGCGCTAGCGGCTCATCATCCACGATAAATACTTTCAACATCGATGTCCCCCCGTTCGCTATAATGAATCGGCAACGTAATCGTGACCGATGTCCCTTCTCTATGTGTACTATCGATTTGAATCGAGCCCCTGCTTCCATACAGTTCTTCTATTCGCTTCACAATATTGCACAGCGCTGTGCCTGTTCCTTCTGCAGACGGAACCGCCTCATTGCCAAGCGCGGCCATGGACTCTGGTGCTATGCCCTTCCCATTATCCTTGGTCGTAATCGTCACGCTAGCTCCATTCACCTGCGCCCGAATCGATACTATTCCTTGCGACAAAGTAAATCCCTTGGAGAAGGCATGCCGAATCGCATTCTCCACCAGTGGCTGAAGCGTGAATGGCGGTATTAGTACGTCCATAAGAGAACCGTCAATGTCCGTCTCTACGACATATTTGCCGGGGAATCTCGCCTGTTCCAATGACAAATACGCTTCCACATGCTCTAATTCCTTGTGCAGCGGGATAAGCATCTTACGTGCGCCCTGCAGATTGCTGCGGAAAAACACACTGAGCTGCTGCAGCAATTTGCGCGCCTTCTCCGAATCGGTGCGGCAGAGAACGGATATGGTATTGAAGGCATTAAATAGAAAGTGCGGGTGAACCTGAGCTTGCAGCGCCTTGATCTCCGCATCTTTTAGCAGCCGACTCTGCCGTTCTGCTTCCGCCAATTCCAACTGGGTGGAGAACAGCTTGCCAAGACCCTCTGCAAGCTCTCGTTCTACTCGATCCAGCCGTGAGGGCTGCTTGAAGTACAGCTTCAATGTGCCCACCGTACGGTCATGCACCTTAAGTGGTAATACGTATGCAGCTTGCAAAGGACAACTCGGCTCGAAACACTGAATCTCTTCTCGTGAGGATGCCTTATGAACAATGCCCTCCTCCAGCACTTGCTTCGTCAACTGCGTGGATATTCCATTCAACGGCACATGATGGTCGTCCCCCGCGCCCACGTGCGCAAGAATGTGATGCTCATCTGTAATGGAGATCGCGTCAGCATTCGTACCTTTCCATATGATCAACGCCGCTTCTCGGCATGAATCGCTATTTAACCCTTGACGGAAAAACGGCAAGGTCTGATCGGCGATATGAAGAGCGTTATGGGTCAACAGCGCCCGAGAGCGCTCCTCTTCCTCATAGATGGATTGAATAATCAGCATGAATAATAGAATGCCGAATCCATTGACCGCGACCATCGGCACACTAATCAGCTTGACGAGTTCCCAAGCAGAGCTCCAAGGTTCCGCTACGAGCAAGATGGTGCCCATCTGCGCACACTCCATCCCTATGCCGATCAACGCTGCATGCCATGCAGCATGCTTGCCTTGAATCATACGAAAGCGCTTTCCAACGAGCCCAGTGATAATACCGGCCATTATCGTCGATATCCCACAAGCAGCAGCGGTATAGCCACCAAGCGATAGGCGATGCAAGCCCGCAATTAACCCAACACCTGTTCCGACAAATGGACCGCCAAGCAGTCCTCCAATGACAACACCCATAATGCGTGTATTCGCAATGGCACTTCCCGTCTCTATATCCATATGCCAAGCTTGTGAATATACCGAGCTATTATGAATTTGCACACCAGTATAGTTGCTGATTACCCCAAACGCGCCGAACACGAAGATCAGCAGCCATTTCTCAGCTGTACCGTGTTCATTATGAACAATATGTCGAAATGACTTCATACGCGACAGCACAAATGCGATGATCAGTAATACGCCTACCCGCTCGATCATCAGCGGAAGCAAATACAGCATCCCGTCACCTACTTTCTCTCTAGCTCGATCCTCTCGATGGTTCTTGTTCTTATTCTACCGAACAACTAACTATTGTGGGAACAAGAAAAGCGTCCTGCAAGCTAGTTTCAGCTCACAGGACGCTCTATATTAGGCAATGAACATTGTAACTCTCGTTAGGCGCTGTCTTACATCTGTTCTGGAGCAGATACGCCAACCAGACGAAGTACGTTCGCAATTGTTGTACGAACAGCGCCGAGCAATGCTAGACGGGCTTGTGTCTGCTCTGCATCCTCTGTAATGACACGCTCTGCTCTGTAGTAGCTGTGGAAGAGCGATGCCAGCTCGTACACATAACGAATCAAACGATGTGGCGCATAGTCGCGGGCAGCAACCGCAATCTCTTCTGGAAGCTCACCCAGCTTGCGAAGCAGGTCGAATTCATGCTCTGCCGTCAGCTTCGCCAAATTCAGCTCATTCAACGGCTGCAACGCAACCCCTTGTTCTTCCGCCTGACGGTAAATGCTGCAAATACGCGCATGCGCATACTGTACGTAATAGACAGGGTTCTCATTGGATGTGGAGATCGCCAAGTCCATATCAAAGTCAAGGTGGGAATCCATCGAACGCATTGTGAAGAAGTAACGGATTGCATCAACGCCCACTTCATCCATCAAATCTTCCATGGTTACGGCTTTCCCCGTACGCTTGGACATTTTCACTTTCTCGCCATCTTGGAACAAGCTAACCATTTGCGCAATCAACACGACCAGCTTATCTGGATCATTACCGAGTGCTTCCATAGCCGCTTTCATACGTGGGATGTATCCATGGTGGTCAGCACCCCAAATGTTAATCATTTTGTCAAAGCCACGGCCGTATTTATCCATATGATACGAAATATCTGGAGTCAGGTACGTGTAAGAACCATCATTCTTCACCAATACGCGATCCTTGTCATCGCCGAATGTCGTTGTGCGCAGCCATGTTGCACCTTCATGCTCGAATACATGTCCGCTTGCACGAAGCGCATCCAGCGCCTTCGTTACTTCATTGTTCTCGTAGAGCGATGTCTCGCTGAACCATACGTCGAACGGAACACGGAAGCGATTCAAGTCGCGCTTGATTTTATCCAATTCCTTCGAGAGACCGTAAGTACGGAAATAACGCTCGCGCTCTTCCTCAGACAAGGACAGCAGACGTTCGCCCTCTGCTTGAACAAGCTCTTCCGCAAATCCCTTAATATCTACACCATGATATCCATCTTCAGGCATTTCTGCATCCTGTCCCAATGCTTGCTTATAGCGGCATTCAATCGATTTCGCAAGATTGTTCACTTGGTTCCCTGCATCATTAATATAATATTCGCGCGTTACTTCATAACCCGCGTAATCAAGCAGGTTGCACAATGCATCGCCGACAGCCGCACCACGTGCGTGTCCAAGATGAAGGCTTCCTGTAGGGTTCGCAGATACGAACTCCACCTGTACGCGTTGACCGCTGCCAGCCGCAATCCGTCCGTAGTCGCTGCCTTTTTCATTCACTTCGTGCAAGATGTCGTAAAGATAGCTCTTGTTCACACGGAAATTAATAAATCCAGGTCCAGCGATCTCTGCGCTTTCAATGGAAGCCGCTTCTTTGTTCAGGTTCTCGATGATCGCTTCAGCAATTTGGCGTGGATTGCGCTTCGCAATGCGCGTCAACTGCATCGCTGCATTGGATGCCAGATCACCGTGCGTCTTATCCTTCGGCACCTCAATAACGAACGCAGGAATATCCTCGCGCGCTACAAGACCTGCCTGTACGATTGCATCCTCAATTGCTTGCTTCACTTGATTGTTTACTCGTTCCATTACACTGCTCATATGTCTCGTTCCTCCTGCATCTTATCGTTCATGCCTGTTTCAGGCGGGTGTAATACGTAATTGAATATTGAATTTCCCCGTGCAGCGTTCTTCTATATATAATTGATACGACCACGCTATCCGCAATTCGTCGAATTGTAGCGGCCCTTCGAACGGCCAAGGCTTGTCCCAAGACAGCTTCGATGTCGCTGTTGTTAGAGGAAAGCGAATCGCAGATGAACGATAGTAACCATTCTGTCTCGCTCCAAGAGCAAATGTCTGCTCTGCTTCAACCTGTCCTCTACGCGTTAGCTTCACCTGGTTCTCACTCACCTTCAGTGTAACCTGTGTACGGCTCGCATCTTCGGCAGAATCACTTCGTCGCTTCACCCGCTCCGGCTGGGACTGAGTCTCGGTATAGCGAATATAGAAATGTGAACCCTTCCGATATAAATCGCCCCGTACGTGCTCCGTGACCCGTTCATCATCTTGTCGGCTGTCAATCGTGATAAGAACCGGCAATCTATCAGCCGCTTCCCTCTGATGCTCCGTCATTGTCAAGCTCCATTCTCCAAAGTCTGATTTCTAAATTATCCGGTATACGCCCGCCTTTTGCAACCTCCTTTTCCTATTTGCGCCCTAGGGATACAGCTAAGCATAGCAGGGACAATTAATCGACAATCTATGGCATAATACGATAACTTACGAATTTGTAAGGTTATACCTCAAGAAAGACGTGGAAATTCGAATCTTCCCTCAATTATAATGATAGTAGTAAATGATTCCTCGATTGTCCGCTGCTGCATAATTGCTCAGCTTATGTCATTATTTCGAGGAATATGGGGGCGATTTATGGTGGAATGGACGGTACTTCTAACTTGGTTAACGAACCATAGCGACTGGCTGCTCCTGATAACGCTCGTACTCCACCTAGCTTCGTCAGTATGGGTTGTTATCGACAGCATCCGCATTGAACAATCTGTCTTCTTTACAGTCGGCATGACGACCATTGTGGTCATCGCTCCGCTGTTCGGGCTATGCATTTATATGATGATTCGAAACACAAAACGAAACGCACATCGCAACCACCGTAGACGTATAGGAACCTCTGCAATCTAACGATACGGAATAGAACGGGAGCTGTCCTCGACAGCTCCTTTTTCACGATATGATCTATGCTTTATCTATTTTTCTCCCATCTTCTCTCATGCTAATCTTGTTGATAGAGAAATCCAGTGTTTATTATGAAGGAACCGCAACGCACAATCCATTTATTAGAGGAGTGACCCGACGTGCCAACCAAGTCAAGAAGGCGTACGCCAGTCGCCACAAGTTGGCGATGCGGCGTATGCTGTGCTTGTCGATGCAAGCTGCACAGCTGAAGCTGTCGCAAGGCGCCTACATCGACAAGCTGTCCTTCATCAGGGCAATATTGTGGCATGTTCCTTGTAAGCCGAATCAGGGACGGCCTGGTGCAGTCTATTTGTCATTCATTTATACAGATGCCGGCATTCGTAATGATGCTGGCATTTGCTGTTTTCACACCGATACAAAAGGAATATTTGTCCATTGGCTTGAATTATAATAAACTGTACTCAGCTATACAAAATACATACAAATAGGTGAATGTCTGTGAACCCTTCCTTATTAGGCATTTCGAGTGTATCTTTCCTGCTCGTTGCCGCATTGACCCCATTGCTCATCTGGGGATTGCGGACACTGAAGCTGACGCAGCCGATTCGAGCTGAGCTTCCGCCTGATCATCAAGCTAAGCGCGGCACACCGCTGATGGCCGGCCTTATCCTGATTATCGGTGTAATTACCTCTGTCTCCTATCACCCATCGCCAATGACGATGTTTCTGGCAGCGACGTTTCTGCTATTCGGTTCCGTTGGTCTAATGGATGACTTGAAGAAGGCCGTATTTCAGGATCCCTCCGGGATATCGGGCAAAGCAAAGCTTGTCTTCCAATTCTCCTTTACCGGAGTTCTGTTGTACGTGCTCATTCAGCATTTTGACGTCAGTACGACCATTGTGCTTGGGGGCGGGCTAACGCTCGATCTTCCTCTACTCGTGTATGTGCCAATTATGGTACTGTTCGTGGTAGGTTCGGCAAATGCGATTAACTTTACAGATGGTCTGGATGGGTTGCTTATCAATGTGTCGATCCCGACTTATTTCTTCTTCTTCCTCATATCCGATCATATGGAAGTGAAGATGTTCTCGCTCATCATGATTGCCTGTCTGCTTGGGCTGTTCATTTATAATATTTATCCTGCGCGTGCATTCATGGGGGATACCGGATCGCTCGCCATCGGCGGCTCCCTGTCATTCCTTGCGGTTCTCGAGAAGGTAGAGATCCTGATTCCGGTTCTCTTCTTCGTCTACTTGGCAGAACAACTGTCTGTTATTCTACAAGTATGGTACTACCGCAGAACGAAGCTGAGAATGTTCCGAATGGCGCCCATCCACTATCATTACTCGCTCAAATACGGTTGGAGTGAGAACAAGATCGTCGTTATCTTTGGCTTCATCTCGTGGGTCGGAGTGGGGATATGCTGGTTAGCTTGGAAGTTCCTCTTATCTTAACAGTTGTTGCACACGAAAGCCCTGCAGCCTTTTGAGGCGGCAGGGCTTCTGTTCATTGTGTCATTTCGTTAGGACGCCATAAACTTATCTGTGAATTCCCATACTTTATTCCAATATACCGCTCCAGCAAGATGAGCGCCGCCGTGTCCTGCACCCTTGATCACCAGCAGATCCTTCTCGACATTTGCCGCATCATATAACTCATGAACCATTTCATATGGAACGAACATGTCGGAATCCCCGTGAATGAATAGAATAGGAGTCTTGCTCTTTGCTACTTGCTTCAAGGCAGAGGCTTCCTGCAAGTCATAACCGGCTCTAATATTGGCGACCACATTGGAAGCCGTCATAATCGGGAAGGCAGGCAAATGAAATAGCCGTTTCAATTGGTAGCTGAATTCATCGTAAGCCGACGTGTACCCACAGTCCTCGACAATCACCTTGACATTCGCAGGAAGTTCTTCTCCCGAGGTCATCATAACCGTCGCTCCTCCCATGGAGACCCCATACAGGGCAATTTGAGACTCGGGGTTAGCTTCGACGATATGGCGAATCCAACCCATCATGTCTAGTCGATCATGCCAGCCCATTCCAATATAGGAGCCCTCGCTCTTTCCATGTCCTCGTAAGTCGACGAGCAGTACATGATAGCCTTTATCATAGAATCTCTTGACCGCATACGACATCTGCTTACCGGAGCTCGTATAGCCATGAACGACAATGGCCCACCTATTCGTGGGATTCTCTTGCCGATACTCATAGCCCTGCAGCTTCAAACCATCGAAAGAAGCTAACGTGACCTCGTCGTGATGCTTCGTTTCGATCCATTCTTTTGCCACCTCATTTCCTTGCGTCTCCTGTCCATCTACTTGCATCGTCGGAACCGCACGATCAAGATCCGGATTGTTGTCGAGGAACGGACGCTCCGTCTCCGGATTAAGCGCTATGTTGTAAAAATGATTCCCTATGAATCCTAATGCAACGATGATAATAATGAATACGGTTGTGATCGAAATAAGTAAAATCTTCATCTTACTCATTCTCATCCTCCCTTTCTCTATATTTTAAAGGGGACCGTAACGCATGTCTAAGCCCTGCCCTTTTGCTGCTTCTTACAAAAACAAGCGCACTTCCTCTGCTGCATGCAGATTCTGTGCGCTCGGACAATGCTTCTTTTTCCAGACCTACATTACTTTACGAACCCGAGCAGCATCTCACGAATGATTTTGCTCGCCGTAATCGGCGTTTGCTCGGTTGGATCGTAGATTGGCGCAACTTCCACCAAGTCACATCCAATAACATTGGCTTCCGAACGGGCAATCGAATGAACCGCTTCAAGCAACTCCTTCGACGTAATGCCGCCCGCTTCTGCCGTTCCTGTGCCAGGTGCGCAGCTTGGATCAAGCACGTCAATATCGATAGTGACATAGACCGGACGGCCAGCCAGCTCAGGCAGAACCTTCTTCAGAGGCTCAGCTACTTCGAACGGGAAGAAATTGATGTTCTCGCGAGCATACGTCCACTCTTCACGCGAACCAGAGCGGATACCGAACTGGTACACGTTCTTGCCGCCGATCATCTCAGCAGCCTTGCGAATTGGTGTGGAGTGAGACAAAGGCTCACCCTCATACTGCTCCCGCAAGTCAGCGTGCGCATCAATATGAATAATAGCGAGATCAGGGTAGTTCTTGTACACCTCTTGCAGGATAGGCCATGTCACTAGGTGCTCCCCGCCAAGGCCGATTGGGAACTTCCCATCGCCCAGCAGCTTGCCTACGAATTCCCCGATGATATCCAGGCTCTTCGCCGCATTGCCGAATGGCAGCAGCAAGTCGCCTGCATCGAAGTAATTCAATTCCTCAATGCTTCTATCGAGATACGGGCTGTACTCTTCCAAGCCTACCGATGCTTCGCGGATACGGCCTGGGCCGAAGCGCGATCCTGGGCGGAAGGACACCGTGTAATCCATTGGCATGCCATAAATGACGGCCTTTGCTCCTTCGTAATCATCAGAGCTGCAAATGAACACATTGCCCGAATATTTTTGATCTATTTTCATTGTCTACGCTCCTCCTTCTTCCTGCGCTATCTTATTTGCACAGATCCTCTACAAATTTAGGCAGACAGAAGGCTGCTTTGTGCAGACGAGAAGAGTAGTACTTCGTCTCCATTTCTGGAATCTGTGCTTCGTCCACTTGCAGCGGATCGTGCTGCTTGCTGCCCATTGTGAACGTCCAGAGACCGCTTGGATAGGTCGGAATATTCGCACCGTACACGCGTACGATCGGGAAGATTTCCTTCACGTCACGGTTCACCTGCTGGATCAAGTCCGCCTTGAACCAAGGGTTATCCGTCTGCGCTACGAACAGGCCATCTTCCTTCAAAGCATCATAGATGCCTTGGTAGAAGCCGCGTTCGAACAACGGTGCCGCAGGGCCTACCGGCTCTGTGGAGTCGACCATAATAACGTCGTATTCATTTTTGCTGTTCAAAATATGCATGTATCCATCATTCACGACAACTTCTACACGCGGGTTGTCCAGTTCGCCCGCAATTTCAGGCAAGTACTGCTTGGAGTATTCGATGACTTTGCCGTCGATTTCAACGAGAACTGCCTTCTCTACTCCAGGGTGCTTCATGATTTCGCGGATAACTCCGCCGTCGCCGCCGCCGACGACAAGTACTTTTTTCGGATTCGGATGAGTTACAAGGGCCGGGTGTGCCACCATCTCATGGTATACGAACTCGTCTTTGATCGTCGTCATAACCATGCCATCCAATACGAGCATCCGTCCAAATTCTTCGGTATCCAACATCGCTAAATGCTGAAACGGCGTTTGCTCCTCCACGAATGTTTCGCGGATTTTTGCCGTAATGCCAAAGGTAGGCGTTTGCTTCTCTGTAAACCACAATTCCATAACATCAACCTTCTTTCATAATCATGGTATCGTTGGCTTAGTTCCCGAAATGCTCGTAATGGTTCCTATGTGTAACATTCGTAACACTTCATCTCCATTTTGCACCAAACACAAAGTATTATATCGGTTCCCCCCCAAAATGCAATCATTTTCCGAAGTCAAGTTGAATATTTGCACAATTTTCAGAGCTATTAGAGCTCTGAAAGCTGCTTTATCACTGGATTATTGAAATTTTGACAAATGCTCTAGAATATTCTGTTTTTCATAGTTTTCAACCCTTTTACAGTTTGTGAACGGTGAATTTATTCTAGCAAAAAGGAATAACCTTCCTCCTCTTTTTCCATACTGAATGGTAACCACAAAATGGCCTGATGACGGTCGAACAGGAGGCGCTGCCATGCAGCGGTTAAGCGGCAAAAAGACTGAGAAAAAGCGGAAGCGCGGGTGGCGGCTATGGCTGAAAATCATTGGCGGTTCAATCGCGCTCCTTCTAGGTGCTTGCGGCATCCTGCTCGGGTATCTATATATGACGGATCTGCCTGTGTCTGATATGCAGAAGCCCTCCTTCATTTATGACAGCCAGGGGGCGGAACTTACATCACTAACAAGCGGGCAGAAGCAGCAGCATCCGGTTACGCTGACCGATATCGCTCCAGACGTCATTCATGCAACCATTGCCACAGAGGATCGGCAATTCTACCGTCATGTCGGGATCGACTTCAAAGGAATTGCTCGCGCAATGCTTGTCAATATCGAATCAATGTCCAAAAAACAAGGCGCCAGCACCTTGACACAGCAACTTGCCCGCAACCTGTATCTCAACCACGATCGGACATGGGCTCGCAAGGTGAAGGAAGCGCAATATGCACTTCAACTGGAGATGAAATACAGCAAGGACGATATTTTGGAGCAGTATTTGAATCAGGTATATTACGGCCATGGCGCATACGGTATCGAGGCCGCCGCTCAGCTCTACCTTGGCAAGAAGGCTCGTGACCTGACGCTGGCAGAGAGTGCAATTCTTGCAGGCATTCCACGCGGCCCAAGCTATTATTCTCCCTATTTCAATATGAAAAATGCGAAGGACAGACAAAAGGTTGTGCTTCAGGGCATGGTGGAGACCGGATACATCACCCAAGAGCAGGCACAGCAAGCCTACAATGAAACGCTGGCCATTCGACCGAGGGAGGAGCGAAGCGAGTTGCTTGTCGCCCCCTATTTCCGAGATTATGTCCGGCAGGAGCTCGATTCACTCGGCATTTCCGATCAAGCAATCGAGGCTGGGGGTCTGCGTGTATATACAACACTGGATAAACGGGCTCAGGCGGCAGCAGAGCAGGCTGTCGCCAAGTATATTCCTGCAGAAGGGGATTTGCAGGCTGCTCTTATCTCGATCGATCCACGCAACGGCTATTTGAAGGCGATGGTTGGCGGCAAGAATTATCGGCTAAATCAATATAATCGTGTATTCGCCAACACGCGCCAGCCTGGATCATCCTTCAAGCCGCTGGTCTATCTAACAGCACTCGAGAAGCGAGCCATCACAGCGGCGACTCACTTCGTCAGTCAGCCGACTTCATTCACGTATGACAATGGCAGACAGCAATATAAGCCAAGTAATTATGGCGGTAAATATTATGGCGAGATCGATCTGCGCCGCGCCATTGCTGTGTCAGACAATATTTATGCGGTAAGTACCATTATGCAGATTGGCCCTGAGCAGGTGATCTCCCTTGCGCGGCGGCTTGGCATCGACAGTGACATGAAGCCACTCCCCTCTCTTGCGCTAGGTACATTCCCAGTAAGTCCGCTGGAGATGGCGGCCGCATACGGTGTGTTCAGTAATCAAGGCAAGCGTGTGATCCCCCGCTCCGTCTTAAAGGTCACCGACAGCGGCGGCAGTGTCCTATACGAGGCTCCACCGATTCAACAAGAGCAGGTAGTCAATCCAGCAGATGCGTATGTGCTCACCAGCCTGATGGAGAGCGTATTCGAAACCGGTGGAACAGGCAGCCGCGTAGCGACCAGCATGAAACGCCCTGTCGCCGGCAAGACAGGAACGACGGATACGGACGCTTGGATCGTCGGATATACGCCGGAACTCTCAACTGCCGTCTGGGTCGGCTATGACAAGGACAGAATGATATCCGTTACGGAATCTCATAAGGCAGCGCCTATATTCGCTGAATATACCGAACAGGCATTGTCCAACGTCCCACCTAAAATATTTGCCGTTCCGGACAATGTAGTTAGCGTCTATATTGATCCGGATACTGGGAAGCTCGCAGGAGATAACTGCCCGAATAAACGCCTGGAGACATTCGTAAGTGGAACCGAGCCCACCGCTTGGTGCGATCTTCATGTTCAATCCCCGACAGACCAGAGGAAATACGAAGAGAAGCGACCAACGAAAGAGCTTGAGAAACGTTCGTGGTGGCAGCACTTGAAGCGCTGGTGGGGGGATTAAGGAACGGTATCTATGTGAAACGAGGCTGTCCCAGAGTCCCAGCAATTTGATGACCTATTTCGATAGGAACACGTATGAAAAAAAGACGCTTCCCTTCCCACGAATCCAGTGGTTTGGGAAGCGTCTTTCTATTTTTAGTGGGGCCTGATTCCATTGTTATTGACCCTGCAGAACGGCGGATTCCATTGTTTGTTGATTTCTAGGCAAATCCACTATTCCTCCATAGATAGCCACCCAGCATACAACTCTTCGAGTTGCTGCCGCAGTTCTTGCTGCTTGGCCATCAACAGCGTCCAATCTACCTCCTGATCGGTCTGCATGGACAAGGCAGCCATCTCCTCGTCCAGTTGTCGCAGCTGCTCCTCTACTAGCGCAATGTCCCGCTCCCATTGGGGTGCAGTCTGTCCCTTCCGCGTCACTTGCTTCGGAAGCACGTCATCTGCATGTCTCTTAGCAGGATCGCTTGCCTTCGAATCTTGCTGCTGCGACTTCCTCTCTACCGTGTTCACATCCGTATGTGCACCAGTAGACACCGCCCCCAGCTGTCGTGAGTGATCCATCCAGGTCTGCAGCTTCTCCCGGCATTCATCATAGTTCCCAATATGCACAGACAATCTTGCCTGCTCCAGCACCCACAGCTTGCTTACAACCCGATTAATGAAATAACGATCATGCGAGATAACTAGAAGTGTACCTGGAAAGTTCTCCAACGCTTCCTCCAATGCTTCTCTGGAGTCGATATCCAAATGGTTGGTTGGTTCATCGAGCAGGAGCAAATTCAGCTTCCGGTACATGAGCAGAGCCAATCGAAGTCTGCTCCATTCTCCTCCTGACAGCTGCGCAATTCGCTTGAACACATCCGCTCCATAGAACAGGAATCTAGCCAGTTCTCCCCTAGCCTCTCCCTCTTCCATGGCCACTTCCTCACAGAAATATCGAAGAACCGTCTTATTTTCGGAAGGCGGAGCTTCCTCCTGCGCCAAATAGCCAACCTCCACACGCGAACCGACTCGGAGATCTCCGCCATCTGGATCAACCTGGCCAAGCAGCATCTTCATCAAGGTACTCTTCCCAGCACCATTGCTGCCAAGCAATGCTGTACGCTCGCCGTACAGCAGAAGCCCGTTCACCCCGCTAAGCAGCTTGCGCTCCCCATATGCCTTCGTAACCCCATCCAGCACGAGCACTTGCTTGCCAGAACGATCCTCCTGCTTCAGCTTCAAATCCATCGTCTTCCGCTCCAATATCGGACGCTTGAGCTTCTCCATACGATCGAGCGCCTTCTGCATCGATGCTGCCCGGCGATGAAATCCTGGATTCGGCGGATTCGCACGATTCCCCCATTCGATCAGCTGCTTAATTGTATCCTGCATCTTCTTAATCTTCTTCTGCTGCTCTTGATAGCTAGCGAATTGCTGCAGCAGCCGTTCTTCCTTCTCCTTCTGATAGCCGGAATAGTTCGTATGATAAATGAACGCTTCCCCATCTTCGATCTCAATCATTTTGCCTGCAACTCGATCCAGGAAATAACGATCATGCGAGACAATCATTACCGCTCCCGAATAAGCCAGCAGGAAGGATTCCAGCCATTCGATGGCCGCCATATCCAAATGATTCGTTGGTTCATCAAGCAGCAGAATGTCAGGCTGCCTCAGC
The DNA here is from genome assembly GCF_032337355.1 of Paenibacillus suaedae. Taxonomy (NCBI): domain Bacteria; kingdom Bacillati; phylum Bacillota; class Bacilli; order Caryophanales; family Paenibacillaceae; genus Paenibacillus; species Paenibacillus suaedae. The sequence continues at coordinate 58,026 of NZ_JAVYAA010000011.1, read as the reverse complement.
AGCAGCGCTGCCAGGCCGACCTTCGTCTTCTCTCCCCCAGATAACGAGGAGAAGGGGCGGCTATATTGCTCTTCCGCGATCCCGAGTCCTGCACTGATCCGCCGAATCGAGGCCTCCATTTCATAGCCGCCTGCCCGCTCGAATTGCTCCATCATCTGTCCATACTGCTGCAGAATATGGTTCAGTTTCTTCTCATCTGCAGAGATAGCAGGGTCGGACATGGTCACTTCCACCTGCTTCATTTCTTGCTCTAGGCGGCGCACTTCCGCATAACTCTCAGCCAATACATCATATACAGAAGCGGATTCATGGGCAGAAGGTACCTGATCGAGCAATCCAATTGTCGCGCCTTTGCGGATAAACAGATCCCCTTGATCCGGTGTGGATGTCCCGCTTAGCATCTGCAAAATTGTTGTCTTCCCCGTTCCATTGCGGCCAATCAGTCCAACCTTTTCTCCGTCTTTTACTTCAAATGACACATCTGAGAGCACCAAGTTTGCTCCGTAATATTTTTTCACATGCCATAGGCTAATGATCATGTCGATATCCCCCTCGGGGCGTGAGCAAGACGCTGCCTCCCGGTCTGGAACAAAAAAAGGCTGCAGGGAAAAATCCCTACAGCCCTAAATAAACCTAAATCCGATCAGGTTAAGGCAGGAGAGTCTTCACGCCGTATTGTCGTATTCGTATTAGTAAAAATGGACACACGTATCCCGTTGAGAACTACATCATGAGTAATTCCAAACATTGCCATTGGAAGTTGGCTAATACGAATGTTCGGCGTATTGAAATTCATCTCCTACCTCACCTCCTGTTCCTGTTCTTCAGTCCGAAGAACATGTTATTCATATATATTACCACATTTTAGAATATCGGTAAAGGGACAGCTGGATACCCTGCCCAACCCCTACTTGCTTCCCTTAGGATCATCTTGATGTACAATGGTTATACCTAAGTTCATTCTTTTGTAATCTTTATCCATCGAAGAACGTCTTCGTTTCTTGTAGAATAGGACTCGCATCGGATTATCATATCGGAGGGAACCAAGCATCATGAATTTGCGGGAACTTGAATATTTCAAGGCCGTTACTGAACAGCATAGCTTTACAAAAGCAGCTGAACAGCTGTATGTGTCCCAGCCTTGCATTACAGCCGCTGTAAATCGGCTGGAGGAATTTCTAGGTGTGCAATTGCTCGAACGCAATAAGAAAGAGAAGGCTGTGCATGTCACGCCGCAGGGGGCGTTATTTCTAGCCAGAGTCGATAACATTTTGTCTGAAATTGATGAAGCTATTGTAGAAGTTCGTAATTATAACAGCTCCAACATTCATTTTGGCTTGCCGCCAATTATCGGAGCCTATCTGTTCCCTTCCATGTTCGCTTACATAAGGAAGCGGTATCCGCATGTGCAATTTAAAGTAACCGAGTACGGTTCTCGCATTACAACAGAGCTGCTGCAAGAGGGTAAGCTGGATTTAGGCATTATCGGACAGGCAGATCAAGAACCAATCTCCGATCTCCATTCTGTGCTGCTCTATGAGGATCACTTAAACGTGTGTGTGCCTGACACTCACCCACTCGCGACTCGAGAGTCCATATCCATTGCTGAACTCAAGCATGAACATTTTATCGTGCTGACGGAAGCTTATGTACATCATGAACAACTGATGCTCGCTTGTGGAACATACGGATTCAAGCCGAATATTGTATTTGAATCAGATGAAATTCAAACCGTTAAGTCGATGGTAGCCAGTGGGGCAGGCATTTCCCTAATCGTCTCTATGGCGGTCAAAAATATGCCTGGTCTTGTAGCCATACCACTTGAGGATCCGTTGTACTTCTATATTTATTTATGCTGGAAGGAAGGACATCATCTGTCGCAAGACTGCCTCAGCATGATCGAGTGCATGCGCCAGCTCCCACTTCAAGAAGCATAACGCCGAACGGATAAATAACAGAGGACATAACTTCCATTTCGTTACTATAAATAAAATTTATTAGCTTATATGCGGAACGTATTTCCCTTTTCCCCACTAACGTAGCACAATGGTAGCATGGGGCTTGCGGGGCTTATGTTCAGCAGCGAGTCTCCTTGGAATGATAAACAGGGAGCTGATTGTAGTATGCCAGTCGCACTGGACATCAAAGAAGAGTCGTTGCAACTTCATAAGAAGCTGCACGGCAAGATTGAAGTGACTAGCAAAATTGAGGTGACATCCCCAGAGGATCTGAGCCTTGTATATACACCAGGGGTGGCTGAATCATGCCGCCTGATTGCAAATGATGCGAATGCTGCCAACGAGTATACGTCACGTGGCAACATGATTGCCGTTGTGACAGACGGTTCGGCCGTTCTCGGCCTCGGCGACATCGGCCCCTATGCGGCTATGCCGGTCATGGAGGGCAAGTGCATGCTCTTCAAGCAGTTCGGCAATGTCGATGCCTTCCCAATCTGTCTATCCACGCAAAGTGTAGATGAGATCGTGAACATCGTCAAAAATATGGAGCCTACCTTCTCCGGTATTAATCTGGAGGACATATCGGCACCACGCTGCTTCGAAATTGAACGGCGCTTAAAGGAAGAAACGAATATCCCCGTCTTCCATGACGATCAGCATGGCACTGCTATCGTGCTGCTCTCTGCGTTAATCAATGCACTGAAAGTGGTAGATAAGCAGATGGAGGACGTACGCGTTGTCATCAATGGCGCCGGCTCTGCAGGCATTGCCATAGCGAAGCTGCTGTTGAAGGCAGGCATTCAGCATGTTGCCCTAGTGGATCTGAAGGGCGTAGTATGCGAAGGCGAGGAATGGATGAATCCTGCGCAGGCAGACATGGCGAAGGTAACGAATCGCGGACATCTACGCGGTACGCTGACCGATGTTGTACGCGGAGCAGATGTATTCATCGGGGTATCCGCACCGAAGGTGCTGACGCAGGAGCATGTGCGCTCCATGAATGTGAAGCCGATCGTATTTGCAATGGCGAATCCAACGCCGGAGATCTTCCCGGACGAAGCGCTTGCTGCTGGAGCGGCAGTAGTATGTACAGGTCGTTCGGACTTCCCGAACCAAGTGAACAACCTGCTCGCTTTCCCTGGCATCTTCCGCGGCGCACTCGATGTTCGTGCTATAGATATTACGGATGATATGAAGCTGGCGGCAGCCCGCGGTATTGCGGCTATCGTTACCGATGCAGAGCTCAGCCCGACGTATATTATCCCGAACCCGCTCGATAAGCGTGTCGTGCCTAGCGTTGCATCTGCGATTGCTCAGGTTGCGATCGAAACAGGAGTCGCACAGGTGAAGAAGATGCCTGTATATCGCGTCTAAGTCACCTTGTTGTAATGAGTGAACTCATCTCTATAATAATAGAAGGCCGCTGCACCGATCACGAGATCGGAATAGCGGCCTTCTTTAGATGTAAATGATTATGCTAGGCAAGCTGTGCCTTCACTTCTTCTGGCGTACGCTCCCACCACTCAGCATTGTGCGTCATAAGCAGCTCACGCAGCGCTGCCTTGTCTTCTGTATTCAGCTCTTCGACGAGCACGCGGCGCTTCATTGCATAGTCCATCCGATTGACGTGGTCTGCGAGCATCTTCCAGCCGCGCTTTGCCTCCGTGTCGATCAGCATTTCACAAGCAGCCAAGCCGCCGTAGAACGCACCTTCCGCAGAACGATCGACTGCCACCCATACGATCCAGCATTGGCGGCCATTCGGAACATCCTCTTTATTCGTAGAGAACTTAATTCCACGCTCCACCTTACTCTTCGCATGCATCGCGCCTAGATCGATGTACGCCGTTCCTTCATCGATGATGACGGGCGACACGTTGTTCAGATCGATACTACCCGAACCAAATCCTTTATGCTTACCACTGCTCATTACGTTCAATGCCAGCGGCTTCTTTACTTTCTTATCTGAAGATTCCATTTCGTCATGCGCTCCTTCCTTACCACGTACTCAAAATCATTTTCATTTTAGCTAATAATCTGCAAAAAGCCAACATATACATGCTGTAGATGCTTGTCAACGGGAGGTAAAAACGTATGATCCGAAGCAATGTATATCGCCGGCTTCTATTCACTGCCTTGTTCCTAGCCGCCTGCAGCTTCCTCCTCGTTCGGTTCTGGCCGTCTGGATCCGTTCCGTCCCTTGGACCCGAGGTGAACAAGCAGGCGGTTCAGGAACCCATTACGCAGCAAGCCGTGGAGACCCCCAATGCGGAGGTACTGAGTGAGCGTATTGCCGAATACCATATTGAAGTTAAACTGGATGAGTCTACACATACCCTTATCGGCAAGCAAACCGTAACTTGGACCAATCCTGGGAGATCGACTGTCAATGAACTGTTCTTCCACATGTATCCGAACGCTTTCCGTTCGCCCGATACCACCTTCATGAAGGAGTCTGGCGGAAAATTGCGGGAAGACAAGTTCCCTGCGGATGGATATGGCAGCATGACGCTAAAATCGTTATCCACGGTTGACGGTATGTCCCTGATGAACCGGGTACAGTACATTCAGCCAGATGACGGAAACGCGAAGGATGAGACGCTTCTGAAGCTGCGTCTTACCAAGCCAGTACGAAGTCAAGAGAAAGTCACACTTCGCATGGATTTTGAAGTAAAACTGCCGAAAATATTTGCACGTATGGGATACGCCGATAATTTCGTGATGGCTGGCCAATGGTTCCCTAAGATTGCTGCCTATGAAAAGGCAGGGGTACGCGGCCGGGCATCAGAAGGCTGGGATCTGCACCAATATCACGGTAATTCCGAATTTTACTCCAATTACGGCATTTACAGTGTACGCATTCAAGTACCCGACAATTACATCGTAGGCGCTACAGGCTTTCCAACGAAAACCCCTACGATAGCAGACAGAAAGAAATTTTATCAATTCTATGCGGATGATGTTCATGATTTCGCGTGGGCCGCATCTCCAAACTTTGTCTATTTTGAAGAGCCGTTCTCTTCTAGCCAAGTACCAGGGGTTCGTATCAAGTTATATTTAGACCCGAAGCATAAAGATTTGAAGGAGCGTTATTTCTACGCTGCGAAGACGGCTCTGTCCAAGTTCAGCGAATGGTACGGCAAATACCCGTACTCTACCTTGTCCATTATCGTGCCTCCTAAATTGGGCAACGGAGCTGGAGGAATGGAATACCCGACCTTGATTACAGCATTCGGTGCAGAAGATGAGAGTCCAGGTTACGATTTAGAACGTACCGTCGTTCATGAGATTGGACATCAATACTTTTATGGACTTCTCGCCTCAAACGAATTCGAGGAAGCATGGCTCGATGAAGGGTTCACTTCCTATGCAGAAGACAAGCTGATGGAGCAAGAATTCGGAGTACTTCCAAATAACGCAATACAAGCCAGCTACATCACAGATCCGGCTCCACTGAAGCTGAATGCATGGCGCTACAAAAATCAAAATCATTACGCAGAAAATGTGTACATGCGTGCCAAGCTGGTGCTGCTTGCAATCGAGAAGCAGGTCGGGGAAAAAATGATGAGCCGCATTATGAGAACTTATACGCAGAAGTACCGTTTTAAGTACCCAACTACATCAGACTTTCAGCGAGTCGTTGAGCAGGTAACTAACCGCAAGTGGAATGATTTCTTCCAACAATATGTGTACAACGGCATGATGGCAGACTTCGCCGTGGAGAACATTGATTCACGTACGATTGAATCGAATGGGTCTACCCAATATGAAGCGACTGTCCATATCCGCAAGCTCGGTGCCAATTATCCATCCATTCCGATCGTATTCGGGTTCTCGGATGGCACGACGACTCGCAAGGGATGGAATGGAGAGGGAGACCGCATTCAATATACCGTCACCCATAAAGCGCCGCTCAGCTGGGTCATGGTTGATCCTCTATATTCGATTGTCGTTGAGAACAAGCACATCAATAATTATATGCGTGCTCATGTCGATGAACCTGTCCGTACACGAGTTAATTTATCCGTCATCAAGGTAATCGAAGCTGTTACGAACATTTTGGGGTGGTGATAGTGTGAAGGCTTATGTGCGTTCAGGCTGGAATTGGTGCAAAGAGCACATCTATATATGGGTCATTCTATTCTTGTACCAACTGTTATGGGGGTTCTTCCTCTATCGCTTCGTCGATGGAGTGGTAACACCTATCCTGCGCCGTTACCCAGATCCAGCACCTACCGAGATGAGCAGGCAGCTCTTTCTGACCGAAAGCCAGTTCTATCTAATGAAGACGAATGACTATTTCCCTTACTTATGGGCTATCCTCGGATTCGTTGCCGTCCACATGCTGCTTACCCCCTTCATTCACGCGGGTGTATTCCATGCTATGTCACGGCCCAAGCAGCAGGGGCTTGCCTTCTTCCAAGGGATCAAGCTCGCTTGGAAGCCAATGCTTGTCCTCTATCTACTCGAGACACTGCTCATTATCGCACCAGCTATATGGTTCGTTCCTTATGCGGCGCATGCCCTGTCCACATCGGCTTCTCTATCTTCCTTACTCGTGGCAGTGGCACCGTTCGTAATCGCTTGGTTCATTGGCGGCTGGCTTGTTCATCAATTGTTCTTATTCCTTAACTTCGGCGCTGCCTCAGAAACACCATTAATTCGATCTGTGACAGCCGGAACTCGTCGCTTGCTTCCCATTCTAGGATTGTCACTTCTCTTTATTGGTATCACCATTGGCGTAGGCATATTGTCCACAACCGCGGCGGCCGTGTTCACCGGAATTACCGCACTCATTATTCAACAGGCATTGCCTGCCATTATGACTATACTTAAAATGTGGGGATTGTCTGCACGCCACGCTGTCTGGCAGGAAGCAGAGCAACAGATGAAATAATGAGGGTTCTGATTGAACGCAATTTAGTTACAGAGTTACAAAGTTACAAAGGGTTACGATGATATTGAAGCAGCGTAACCTAACAAAATGAATTAAAAAACTTGTCTATCAGCGAAAAAAACGCTGATATGACAAGTTTTTTTCGTGTCAAGGACAAAAAATATTTGTCAAAGGAATTTCCGTCTGTTACAATAAATCTAGATTTATTACAACTTTGTCATGAAAGCGGCACTAACTCTTGCAAAATTGTTACTATCGCACGCAGCAATACATAATCCTAAAACCAGAATGCCGAGTTTCCGGGCGGACCGGAAAGCGGGGGAACCAGTTTTTACGGGTGAATTGATCTTGTAACACAGGGATCATAGGGGTCCTTCAACCGAACCCTCCAGCTAACCTCGCAGGCACGGAAGGAGCTTTCCCTTTGAAGAAGAAGCTAGTTACAGCGGTGCTCGGACTGAGCGTTCTGTTTACTTCGTTCAGTGCAGGCAGCACATTCGCAGCATCCAAAATGGACAACACGATTGAAGGTTTGCTTGGCATTTCGTACAAGTATGGTGGTACAACAACGAAAGGCTTTGACTGCTCCGGATTTACGAAGTACGTGTTCAACAAGTTCGAAATTGATCTTCCTCGCACATCTTCGTCGCAATTTGACTCTGGTGAGAAAGTTAGCAAAGACGAGCTTCGTCCAGGAGACCTGGTCTTCTTTGACACAAGCGGCGGCAACGGTGTATCGCATGTCGGCATTTACGTAGGCAACAACAAATTCGCACACGCTTCGACAAGCAAAGGTACACGCATCGACAGCCTTAGCATGGACTACTATGAGCAGCGCTATGTTGGTGCTCGTCGCGTAATGAGCGAAAATGACTTTTCTTCTATCGCTACAGACAATCAATAGGTTGGAAGTTTCCTGCACTCTTATAATGATATGAACGACTACATAACCCGATGAGAAGCGCCCCGCGCCTTTTCGTCGGGTTGTTTCATGCTATCCCCTTTATCCCCGCTCAACTTCAGCTTCTTTATCCTATGCATCTCTGCATGTCAACGATTCATACTTTTATCTATCTTTACGAAATATTTCTTTTTCAGTTTCAACCATTTTCATCGCCATTAAACAACACAAGGACATGCGCTTGTGCGCATGTCCCGATATCTTGTCTGGATATTCACTATTTTCGCATAGACGCTTCTAATTTACTTGACTGACCCATTCGATTCTTGAAATTTCGCCTTAATCTCTTCTGGTGTGAGCCCATCCACCTCTGCTCGATGCTTTTCTTCCTCGTGCTGAAGCTGAGTCTGACGATCCTCGACATGCTTCCCATTATTGTGATGTTTCTCGTGGAACAGTCGTCCTTTTATGCCTAATTTCTCGCGTAATTCCTGGTGAATTTGCTTATTGCTTTTGCCTTCTGTCGAAATTCCGTGTTTCTTAGCGAGCAATTGAATCTTCTTCTCGCGCAGCTGCTTCATCTCTGCACGAATCTCCTTCATTTGTGCCTGTACTTGTTCTAATTGCTTATCCGTCTCCGTGCTCTGCTGATTCGGCTGTACTACAGCTTGAGATGAAGTGACCACTCGTACAGCAGCTTGCTCTCTGCTCTTATCTGTTGCAGCATCTAGCGCAGTTCTGCTTTGCGCTGCTGCAGGTGAAGCCATCAAGAGAAGCATTAGGCACGTCCACGCTGCTACGGTTGAATTGCGTTTCATAGGTTCCACCTCCTTATGTAAGGGATGGCTATAGTATGTTCGTAATTCCTGAAATGAAACTGAAAATAAGCTAAATATTCACTTAGAGAGAATGAAGCACTTATCCATTTATATTCTGGATGCTAATTGAGCCGACAATTCTCTATCAAGTATCTTCTGCATATATTCCAGCAGCAGTTCTTAATCCAGCCAGCCCTTCTCCCTGGCAGTTCGAATCGCCTCAATGCGCGTACCCGCTCCTACTTTGCTAATCGCATCCGACATATAGTTGCGCACCGTCCCATAGGATAAGAACAATTTGGCGCTAATATCCTGCATGGACAGTCCGTTCTCAGCAAGCAACAGCACTTCCTTCTCCCTCGGGGATAACGGACAAGGGTCTTCCCACGCAGCCAACGTTAATTCGGGACTCATCACCCGCTTGCCTGCATATACCTGGCGAATGGCATCCGACAATTCGTCGCTTGGGCTGTCCTTGAGTAAATAACCGCCTACACTGGATGCCATTGCACGCTGGAGATAGCCTGAGCGAGCAAAGGTCGTCAGCATAATAATCCGACAGTCCAGCCCCTTCTTCTTGACTGCATCCGCGACATCCAGCCCCGTCATAAGCGGCATCTCAATATCCAATACCGCGATATCCGGCTGAAGTTCCTCTATAAGCGACAGCGCTACACTGCCATTCTCGGCCTGTCCAATCACTTCGATATCATCCTCAAGCGACAACAAGGTGGCGAGTGCACTTCGCAGCATCTGTTGGTCCTCTCCTAATATCACTCGAATCATGATGAACCTCTCCCCTTCCCATCGCGGATTACACGCGGAATGACTAACGATAATGCCGTTCCCTTGTGGGCACCAGACTCTATAGCAAGCGTCCCGTCCACAAGCTGAAGCCGCTGTTTCAGTCCGGCCATGCCTGTCCCACTTGATTGCTTAAGCTGGTGCTCATCAATTCCGATGCCATCATCTGCAATCTCCAATCGAACCCTTGCCTCTTCCACCTCAACCCGAACCGAGCAATGCTTCGCCCGGCTGTGCCTGACGACATTCGTTAAGGTCTCCCGGAAGCACATGGCGAGAATCGTCTCCTGCAATGCTGATAACGGCAATCGGTTCACAATGCTTGGGCCTGCTGCTGAAGGGCTAATTCCCTCGCTGCGTTCCTGAAATTCCAGCTCAATTCCTGCGGCAGCGCATAGCTGCCTTCCATGCTCATATTCCTCTGCAAGCTTGACGATCTTCATTTCAGTTACGAGTTGACGCATCTGCTTCAGCGCAGCACGCGAGGTTTCCCGAATTTCCCTCGCTTCAGCAATTGCCCGTTCCGGATTACGTGTAATCAGCTTTTCTGTCACTTCACTCTTAAGCGTGATCAAAGACAATGTATGTCCAAGCGTATCATGCAATTCACGTGCAATGCGCTGGCGCTCTTCCTGCTGGGCCATCCGCTCAAGCTGTGAGGTCGCTGCCTGCAATCGTTCCGCCATCTGCTTGTACTGCCCAGCAGCACGCATGATGAATGGCATGACGAGCACACCGAATAATGGAGGGAGAAGCAGCGTATGAAGGGATGACCATGCGGTTACTGTATCCAAGCGTTGAGACAATCCAATTACGATACCTACCGCCATGACGGCAGCTGTTCCTAAAATAATGGAGGTCTTCTGCCTGCTTATCATCTGCGCGATCATGAACACCATATAAGCATACATAGGGTGATAGAATAGGATAAATACGAGAATAATTGCAGCCTGAACAGCCAACCACAGCATTGCCTGCTTCTCGTGCTGGTACTGCAGCCAAAATGCGATCACTAGAAACAGAAGCAGCGTGAACCCCACCAATACCTTGGTCGGAGTCTCACGCAGCAGGAAAAAAATAGGCACGCATAAGTTGACGAGGGAGATGTAAGGCTCCGCTCCCTCTTTTTCGGGAAATAATCTCTTCTTGACTACGTTCACTTACATCGCTTCCCGTCTGTTAAAGATATAACTCGATATTACCATGAAGATCATGCCACAGCCCAGAAGAATTACCCAATCCAGCAGGGCAGGACTCCCCCCAGCGAGCATACTCCATGCACCATGTGCATAGCGGTAGGATGGCAGCCATTCTCCAATGACTTGCATCCAGCTTGGCAATGTCTTCAGCGGCATCCACAAGCCTCCCATGATGGCAAAGCCCATGAGCAAAATGTTCGCGACCGCAATGGAGGCATCCGCGCTCTTCATCGTTCCTAAAATAGAGCCGATCGCCAGGAATGGAATGCTTCCAAGCCACAGCCACAATCCGCATGTCACCCATTGTACAGCAGTCAACTCAATGTGATAGGCAAAGTAGGCAGCAGGGAAAATGATAAGAATGACGAGCAAATGAACCAACATATGCGATACGATCTTAGCGCCAATCCATACCGACGGAGATAGTGGTGTCAGGCGAAGCAGACGTGTCCATCCGTCACGACGCTCGTAGGCAAGGCGAATACCGAACTGGCTCATTGCCGTTCCGATCAAGCTGAATGCTGTCATAGACATAAGTGAGAAGGCGCCATAGGTGGTCGATTCAATAGACTTAGATGCGCCATTTAAACTAGCGAATAAGAAATAGAAAGCGAGTGGCATGACGAGTGAGAACAGCAAGAAGAATGGACTGCGCATAATTCGTAAACTTTCTGCTTTGATTTGTGCTTGTAACATCGATCAGTTCCCCCTAATATGTGATGATTAAGGCACTCTCTGCCTCTATCTTTTATTTTCAGTCCTCAACTATACGCTTGCTTGAGTACGTGCAGCCTCATGAGATTTTGTTATTGATCGGAACGCATCCTCGAGCTTAGCGGATTGGATATCAATATCGCTGACTCCCCATCCGGATTGCAGGAGCACGGACAACACTTCGTCTGTATTGCGAACGTGAAGACGAACCCGACCCGAAGCACGTTCGACCTTCACAACACCCGGAAGCTGCATCAACGCTTCGTCCTGCTGTTCGACTTGGAGACGGAAGGACACTGTCCGCAATGCCGTCTGTGCCTTGAGCTCCAGTGAGGTTCCGCTGGCCGCCACTGTACCTGCCGCAATGATCGCGATATGATCCGCCACTGCATCTGCTTCCTCCAAGTCATGCGTCGTAAGCACAACCGTCCGTCCATCGTTCGACAGCGCACGAACCGTATCCCAGAAGCGACCACGCGCCTCCACATCCATGCCAACCGTCGGCTCATCAAGCAGGACAAGCTCTGGATTGCCAGCTAAGCTCTGCGCGAAGGCCAATCTCCGACGCTGCCCACCGGATAACGATGTTGCGCGCCGCTTCGCTTCTCCGTGCAGACCTGATAAGTCAAGCAGTCTGGACAGTGGAAGTGGGTTGCGATAGTAGCTGCGGAACAGATTCAATACCTCTGCAACATTCAAGCCATCAGGAGCTTGCACATCCTGCATGAGCGCCCCTACTCTGTGGCGCAGTTCCCGTGTTCCTGCGGGCTGACCAAGCACCTTAATCTCGCCTGATGTCGGCTTTTGCAACCCGAGGATCATGGAAATTGTCGTTGTCTTACCCGCACCGTTCGGGCCGAGCAGCGCGCTGATCTGTCCGCGCTCGAAGCGAAGATCGATATGATTCACGGCGTGGAAGTTGCCGAATTGCTTGACTAGGTTCGTACATTCGATTGCGTATGTCATCTATAATCATCCTTTGTCATTAAATTAGGAATCGTATGTGATTCTGTGATGCGGTCATTGTGTTATGTACAGCTTTCGGCTAATTAGTTCAATCTTTCGAGATAAGCTGAACGATGCTGCGCTGCTCAATCTCGGTTGTCCGTTGCCGTACTGCTTATGTTTGTATTGTACGGCAGGCACGCTTGAGCCAGTTAGTGTACGATGTCACCAACTACATATGACAAATGTCAGAAATGAAATTAGCAGCATTCGGATTATTTCCACCCCATAATTTTTGCTACCCCCGTCACAAAACAGCAAGTCTGTCCGTTGTATAGGCAGAAAAGGAGAGATAGCATGAAAAAGAAGTGGCGGCTTGGAATTGCACTGATCATGATCATGTCTTTGCTAGGTGGTTGCTACGGGGAACAAGAACAAAATGAGAGATTAGAAAGTGGAAAAATCAAGGTCATGTACTATGATGAACAGTCGTTCTACAACGATTACGGGAATCTCTTCAAGATGAAGTACCCAAAAATCGAATTCGATGTTATCAACATGAATAACGCCCTCGCAGATCGCGAACAAAATGGCACTTGGGACTACAATACAGAATTAAAGAAATTAATTGAGGTACATAAACCTGATGTGCTGCTACTAAACGAGAATTTGTTCGAAGATTATGCGCGGCAGGGACGGCTGTACGACGTCGAAGGTATGATTGCGAAAGACAAGTTCGATATCGACTCAATTTCTCCCGGACTTATCGACATGATTAGAGATAAAGGAGACGGCAAGTTATATGGATTAGCTCCGCATTTTTACACGGATGTCCTATATTTCAACCGAGATTTGTTCAAACAGTATCAGATCGATGTGCCGACGAACAAGATGACCTGGAAGCAATTGTTTGATTTGTCGAGAAGATTCGCCAGCACGGGCACTGGTGAAAAGACTGTAGTTGGTTTATATCAGGACTACGATGTGGAGTACATGTTACAGCAGATCGCGTCTTCCTTTGGATTACGGTTGCTCGATGCAAAGACAGACAGGATGCTTATCAACTCAGACGGTTGGAAAGAAGCAATTAAACTCGTAACAGATGCCGTACGCGATAAATATATCTATCTGCAGGCTTCAAATCAAAATAGCGGGGAGATTGTCGAAGCTTTTTATAGAGGTCAGGCAGCAATGACACTCAATGGGCCTTGGCTCGCAAAAGAATTGAAAGCGCGCGCTATCTTCGACAAAGCATCGAAATCGTTCGAATGGGATATCGTCACCATGCCCGTTGCCCCTTCCTCCCCGGATGAATCGGCAAATGTACATGTCTCGGAAATTTATGCGGTAGCCGCAGACTCACCAAATAAGCAGTCGGCATGGGAAGTTCTTAAGTTCATAAATAGTGCAGACATGGCTGCGGCCTCATCGCGGACGGCAAACGGAAAATTGCCTGCACGCCCTGGCTTGCTCCAAAATATTGAAGGCAAAAGCACGGAACCTTTCTATTTGCTTACGCCCAAAACAACACCTTCTTTCGAAGAATCTCTAGGCAGTACAGCCGTATCAAAAGAGTTCAATCAATTATTCCAACCTGTCTTGTCAATGGAACTGCAAGCAATTATCGATGACAAGCAGACCGTCGAGGAAGCGATAGCCGTGTTGGAAGTGAAGGGACAAGAAGCACTGCAAAAAGCAAAAAGCAAAAAAGCCGAAAAATAATGTACTAAAAAAGTGCTCTTATCACCCGAAAGTGAAGTTATACAATAAAAAGGTGTTATTAAGCCGGGCTGTATGAAAGGAGGATCCATACGGCTATGCCATCCAGCTCAGAATATCAAACTGTTGGGACTTTAGAACATGCCATTGCTCAAGTCAAGTGCGGAGATAAAGAAGCGTACACCTTTATCATCCATCGATTTCAGAAACAAATTTATTTATATTGCTACTATTTGTTGGGAAGCAAGGAAGAAGCCGAAGACGCTGTTCAGGACATATTTATTAAAGGCTTTCAACGTATACACCTTTTCGAGCCTCAGGTATCTTTTTCAGCCTGGATATATAAGATCGCCTACAATCATTGCTTGGATATTTTGAACCGTAGAAGCAGGCTCCGAAAAATACTGTTCCTGCTGAAACGAGATCAAATCAGTGATCAAGAACTTCCGTATGAAGATCTGATTTATCAATTGCTGGACAAGCTTTCTGCAGAAGAGCGGCATATTTTGTTGTTAAGGGCCGTGGAAGAATATAGCTTCGATGAAATTAGCGAGATTATGGATTTAAAGCCATCGACAATTCGCAAAAAATATGAACGTTTGCGGAAAAAGCTGCTTCGCTATCAAGCCAATCCATTCACAGAGGAAGGAGGTCTTCATAAGCATGTCATCAAGCCATCGTAACGGTGTAGATAGTGAACAATTAGAGGCATGGATTCGCCAGACGCCGACAAATCCTGATTTTACGGGGCAAATTATGAGCCGATTGGACACTGGGTCTCTATTTGTTGATGCCTCACGTACAACACGTCGTAGTACAGCAGTTCGTTCCATTGTCACATCGATTGCTGCAGCAGCCGCAGCATTCGTCTTATTAATAGGGGGCTCCTTTCTGTCTCCCACGGTAGCCGAGTCAATGAGACATGTGCCGGGCGTGAGCAGTCTTTTTCGTTTTGCGGGAGATTTAGGTCTGCAGGCGGCCGACGAAAAAGGACTTGTCACCTCATCTGAGCAGAGCCTAACCCATCATGGTCTGACACTTTCGATTCCGGTAGCAGCCTATGACGGAGTACGAGTGGCAGTTGGTATTGAACGATCGAGCCTATCAGGGTTGCAGGAGAGCAGTAGCCGCAATACCTTGATGGAATCTTTGAGTGATATTCAACTCCTTATTGATGGAAAAAGTATTGCCGACTATGCATACAACCAGCACTCGGTTGGCATCATTACTGTCCCAGGGGAAAATGAAAATTCGGCAATCCTTATGTTCTCTGATATGCGAAATCAAGAAGGAATATCCTTGCCCGACAAGTCCGATTTAACGGTAAAGCTTACCGTGTCAGACATACAGGAGCCCTATCAAATGACGATTCCCGTTTCCATGCAAACAAATGATTCAGTCGTCATGAAGCCAAACATTTCGAAATCTAGCAGTCCATTCACCATCAAGTACAATAAAGTAGAATTGACGCCGATTACGACGAGTCTTGCTGCAAGGCTGGAAATATCGAAAGACGATCCGCTTACGGCCAACGATCTGCCGTTTGGATTCGAAATCTACGATGATAAGGGGCGCACAGTCAAATTGCTAAACGGTTCAGGACTACATGAGGATAACGGGAAAACGATCCTGTTCAATTTGCTTTATCAGCCGTACGACCCTATTCCTACGTCTATTACGATCAAACCTTATATAAGTCTTATCAACGAGCATGATAAATCCCAATTCAAGCTTGGAGCAGACGGCCAACCACTCATCAAATATATCCCCGAGCTCGAAGTTACATTACCCGTTGAAACTTCAAAATAGAAAAGGAGAGAGCCCCACTGCTCTCTCCTTCCATCCTTATTTCATCCATTTATTCGGATTTCGAGTTTTCATTCCAATAATGACTATCTGGATAAATACGTTTGCCGAAAATTGCAGAGCCCACCCGCACCAGCGTTGAACCTTCCTCGATTGCCGTCTCGAAGTCTCCGGACATTCCCATCGACATGACTTCCATTCTAACGTTCGGCAATGCAAGCTCTTGCGCTTCCTGACGGATTTTTTGCAGCAGCTTGAAGCATTTGCGCACCTTATCTTGATCGTCGGTGAACAGCCCGATTGTCATGAGACCTTTAATGCGGAGCGTGTCCAGCTTGGCCACCTCTTGAATTAATGCGAGTGCATCCTCTGGGGCAGCACCGAATTTGCTTTCCTCATACGACGTGTTCACTTGGATAAGGACATCCATTGTGCGACCTTCCTTCTGCAGCCGCTCATGGAGTGCCGTTGCCAGCTTTATGCGATCGACGGATTGAACGCATGTTGCGAATTTAAGAACATCCTTGACCTTGTTTGTTTGCAAATGGCCGATAAAGTGAAAGTCTAGCGATGGATTAGCCGAAGTAAGCGGCTCCCGCTTCTGCAGCCCTTCCTGCACTTTATTTTCCCCAATTAAGTTCTCCCCTGCATCTAATGCCATCTGAATTCGTTCAACCGGAACTGTCTTCGTAACGAGCATCAGCTTCACTTCCTCGGGATTGCGCCCACTGCGCTTGCATGCCTGCTCGATACGCTCACGGATCACTCGTATGTTATGTTCAATATCGTTTAATTGCATCGTTATCACCACATTATTTTAGTATTTATGTCCATTCTAGCATACCTGTTCGGGTAAGGCTGTCACCTTCTGCACAATATAACGCTGAATCCGGCACCTCCCTTTCCATTTATTAGTTTCAACTTCTTGTGTTGATTTTATTTCCCTTATATATTAATATCGTAATATAACGATATAACGATTTATTAAGTGCATGAGTTCATGCACAAAACGAACCATTCCATCTTTTCATTTTTCTGTAAATAAAAGGAGACATGATATGAATAACGACTATGAACGTTTTAATGATACTGCCGAGCTGTTAAAAGCTCTGGCACATCCTGTTCGCCTCTGTATCGTGAAGGGGCTGCTGGATAAGGGAAGCTGCAATGTATCCTTCATGCAGGACTGCCTAGGCTTGCCGCAATCGACGGTATCCCAACACCTGCAGAAGCTGCGCAGCATGGGCATTGTAACCACACATCGCAACGGCCTAGAAGTGAACTATCGGGTAGAGAACGAGAAGGTAAAACAGCTCGTTGAAGCATTTTTCGGGGAGGAGACATCATGAGCAAAAAGGTATTGATCGTTGGAGGAGTAGCTGGAGGGGCTTCTGCCGCAGCACGTCTGCGCAGACTGGATGAGGATGCCCACATTGTCATGTTCGAGAGGGATGCTTATGTATCATTCGCCAACTGCGGGCTTCCTTACTATATCGGAGATACGATTCAAGACCGCAACAAGCTGTTCGTACAAACACCAGAAGCAATGCACCGCCGGTTCAATATCGATGTGCGCGTGCACAGCGAAGTCATCGGCATTGATACGCAAGCAAAAAAGGTACGGGTACGCAGCAAAGAGAAAGGGGAGTACGAAGAATCGTATGATTCCCTAATTCTGTCCCCTGGTGCGAAGCCGGTACGTCCGCCGCTTCCGGGTATTGAGTGCGAGCGAATTTATACGCTTCGCAACATTCCGGATACGGATCGCGTGAAGACGCGCGTCACAGAAGAAGGCGCACGCTCTGCTGTCGTCATCGGCGGTGGATTCATCGGGGTGGAGATGGCCGAGAATTTGCGAGAAATTGGGCTGGATGTCACGTTAGTGGAGGCTGGGCCGGCGATTCTCGCTCCATTTGACGCAGAAATGGCCGGAATTCTATCTAAGGAGATGGAACAGCACGGTACATCTCTCATTGTAAATGACCGTGTTCAATCATTCCGTGATACGAACAGCGGGATTGAAACGCAGCTGGCCAGCGGCAAAGTGCTCACAAGCGACATGGTCATTCTCGCAATCGGGGTAGCACCTGATACGGGCTTTATTCGAGACAGCGGCATTGAACTGGGGCCACGAGGTCACATCATTGTGAATGATTTTTTGCAGACCAATGTAGAAGACGTTTATGCCGTAGGAGACGCGGTTGAGGTTGTCGATTTCGTTAATGGGACGAAGACAGCGATCCCGCTCGCAGGGCCAGCCAATAAGCAAGGGCGTATCGCAGCAGACAATGTGAGCGGACTTGGCACTGCCTATAAAGGCTCGCAAGGCACATCTATCCTGAAGGTGTTCGGATTAACGGGTGCTGCAACAGGGAATAACGAAAAAACATTGCAACGATTAGGTTTGCCGTACAAGGTAACCTATGTGCATCCAAATTCCCATGCCGGGTACTATCCAGGTGCCAAGCCAATGACAATAAAGCTGATCTTTAATGAGGAAGGCAACGTACTAGGCAGCCAGATTGTCGGCTATGACGGCGTGGACAAACGGATGGACGTCATTGCTACGGTTATACGCTTAGGCGGCACCGTCACCGATCTTACGGAGCTTGAATTGTCCTATGCACCACCGTATTCTTCCGCCAAAGATCCCGTGAACATGGCCGGGTATACTGCCGAGAATATATGGACAGGAGCTGTGAGCGCGTTTACGCCTGCCGATCTGGAACAGCGCGACCCACAAGCTACGATGCTTGTTGACGTGCGTACGGATATGGAGCATCAGAACGGTCATATTCCTAACTCCCTGTCTATTCCTGTAGATGAACTAAGAAGCCGTCTGAATGAGCTCGATCGGGAGAAAGAAATCTGGGTCTACTGCCAAGTTGGTTTGCGCGGTTATACGGCGTCACGCATTCTAAGTCAGCATGGCTTCAAGGTGAAAAACTTAACGGGTGGATATAAGACATACCAGCATGCACAATATACCCCCGGACAGGTTACGCCGCCTGCCAGGCCTGACCAAGACACGTCTGGGAATCCGGTAAAAGAAAGCAATGAACAGAAAGATACACAGTACTCCTTCGATCGTACCCTGGACGCATGTGGTTTATGCTGCCCAGGGCCGCTCATGCAAGTGAAGCAGCATATGGATTTGCTGCAGGAAGGTCAAGTGCTGAAAGTAAATGCATCCGATCCCGGCTTCTATGAGGATATTCAAGCTTGGGCGGGCATGAGCAAGCAGGAGCTGCTGCATGTGCAGAAACACACGGATGGGACGATTGAAGCCCATATACGCAAGCTGCCGCCTACCTCCGCGGAGGATTTGCAACAGGCAGACAATCGCAGTGTATCATCGGATCGCAGTACCATGGTCGTGTTTAGCGGCGATCTCGATAAAGCAATCGCCTCCTTCATTATTGCGAACGGAGCTGCTGCTTCGGGAAAGAAAGTGACTCTGTTCTTCACCTTCTGGGGTCTGAATATTTTGCGCAAGCCGAACAAGGTTCCCGTCAACAAGAGCTTCATCGGCAAAATGTTCGGAGCGATGATGCCACGAGGAAGCAAGAAGCTGGGGTTGTCGAAGATGAACATGATGGGCATCGGGCCAAAAATGATTCGCTCAGTGATGAACAATAACAATGTATCTTCACTAGAAGAGTTGATTGAGTCTGCGATCCAGCAGGGTGTCGAAATCGTTGCCTGCCAGATGTCGATGGACGTCATGGGCATTGCCCATGAGGAGCTTATCGACGGCGTTACCATCGGCGGCGTAGGCTACTATTTAGGCAAAGCTGATCAATCGGGTATTAATTTATTTATCTAATATCTCGTACCTTCTTGTTCTATAGAGCAATCGTAGGGTAAATCGAACTACAAGGCTGCAGATCAACGATCTGCAGCCTATATACAAATTATTTAGTTGCCGTATCCCTCATATAAGAGGTATGGATTTTTAGTAGCGAGTCTATGAATCCTCTCATATGTGTATAGAAGGCTTATTGAACCTTTCTGGCCAGAGCAATATTTAATGCTTCTGTGAGTTACACCCAAACGTTTAATACCCTCCGCTTGACGCTCTACTTCCTGACATCAGGTATACCACGTTTTTGTCTGCATCCAATGCAGCCCTCACTATCGTTACTTCTGCCTTGGTACCTTTGTCGTCCTTGTCGTACTTGAAGAAGCAGTAATCTCCAAATAAGTTATCCCACTTCACTTCATATCCCGTAATGTCGATATTGAACAACTTTTTTGCCATCGGAGCAATCACTTCTTTTGCTTCTTTTGCCGGAATCCTTTTGTCTGTCTTTATCTTTTCTCTCGTTTTATGATTTACATTAAGTACCTTGCCTGACTCTGCTTCTATCTCAACTAAAACATCGTTGCCTTCCAGTTCCCACTTAGATAGATTGATGTTGTTTCTAAATTCGCCAGGAATAAGTTTAGCTTCTGTAAAATTAAACTCTTGATTTAAAGCCGTCTTCACCGCGTCTGCTGCTGTTTTTAGCAATTTCTCTTCAATTTCTTTCGCCTCAACTTTAATCATGTATCCCATAGACTCTAGTTCTGACGATCCTTTGAATTTAACTAGAAGGACTTCAAAGTCTTTGCCCACAAACGTATACCATACTTCCCCATTAAAATCAGCCTTCTTATCATCATACACTCGTATCGCTTTCACTTCATTTCCAAAAGCATATGTTTTTTGGGGATATCTCTTCTTTAGCTCTTGAATGGCCTTCTCCTGATCCTTTTCACTGATTTTATTGATTGGGACTAATCCAGAAACCGACCATACTTCACCTGTTTTAGTGCTATATTGGATTTTATATTTTCCGTCTACCGATTTAACCTCTGCATTCACTTTGTTCGAATCAATTATCATCTCGCCAACATCCTGCAACTTGATATCTTTCCCTGCAAATTGCTTTACCACTTTATTCAGCTTTTCGGTCATCGTTTTGTCGATCTGAACCTTCTTCTTATCCGATTGCTGCTGCTCTTGTACAGCCGCAGCAACGGGTGCGCTCGCTGCGTTACTTTCCTTAGCGTTAACCAACGTCACACTACCAAGCGCGAGAATCATTCCCATCCCCAGAATGGACAGGCGATAAGATTTTTTGTTGAATTGTTTGATCATTATAAGTCTCCTTTTCATTTCTTTATGTGTCGCTGACAAGCCGGCAAGCCCCGGCTGATGATGGCTGCCTGAAACATGCTCCAGCACATGAATAATGGTTTGTCCGTATGCCCTACTTTGCTGTGGATCCATCCGGTCCAAGACGCATGCATCGCAAGCCATCTCCTGGTTCTGTCTTGCTTTATGTGCGGCAAGCCATATCAATGGATTAAACCAGTGGAGAATCAGGATGACGTGTATCACCCAATTTACTGCCACATCCCGCCGCTGAATATGTGCGAACTCATGCGCTAGAATATATTGAAGCTGCTCCTTCTGTAACGTGACGAGCAGACTTGGCGCAATAACGATCGCTGGTTCACGAAAACCGACTACGGCAGGTCCAGGAATCCGTTCCGATGCAACAAATCGTACGTTACGATTTATGGCCAATCGCTGCTTTGTCTCTTGAAACACGGCCGATAAAAAGGGCGTATCGATGAATCGGCCTGCACGCAGAGCTCGCTTTAATCGAAGCTGGTCGTATACCGTTTTCGCAGCAAGAAATAATCCCCCCGCAAGCCATACCAGCATCAGCCCATTGATAAATCCAAGTTGCTTGATCTGGTTCCACCAGAATCCGCGCTCCTGCACGGTCTCCGATTCACCGGATAGAGCAGGTATTTCCGAAATTCCACCTGTTTCCGGTTGTACATATCGCTCACCATGAACCGCCACCCCACCTGCTCTACCCGCTTCCTTCCAAACTTGGGGATCTTGGGTCATCTGATGGATTCCAGGCGCTACATCCTTCAGAGAGAACACGTTGTACAGGCTAAGTGAAGATTCCGGCGCCCAAGGAAGCAGCAAACGAATCGCCACAGGTAGCCAAATCAAATATTTCCATCGCGCTTCTAGCTTGTTTTTTAATAGAATTTGCAGGGTCAGGATAAGTAGAACCAGGATACCGGCCATAAATGATCCGCGAAGCAACCAGCCAAAAAACGATAACAAGCTTGCATGTAATGTTGAACCCATCAGCTATCTCTCTTTTCCGGCCCGCCGTCTATACAGCTTTCATCAAATAAAGCCTTCAGATCCTCAATTTCCTGCGCATTTAGCTTTTTATCGTCTAAAAAATTGGCCAGCATGGGCTTTAATGCTCCGCCATATAACTTCTTTATAAAGGATCTGGTTTCAGACCGTAGAAATTCCTGCTCACTAATGATGGGGTAGAATAGCTGGTTGCGCTTCGAACCCTTTTCCAGCTTCGTACCAGCAGCTTCCTTCTGCACCAGCCGACTGAGGAATGTCCGAGTCGTATTCGGGCTCCAGCCCATTTTCTCTGCCATCTGCTTTACGACTTCGCCGGAAGGGCAATCCGGAATATTCCATAATACTCGCATAATTTCTAGCTCTGCATCCGTAATCGATGGTATTTGCTTCATGCATGTAACCTCCAAAGTCAATTTGATCAGACTACGTATGTAGTTGCAAAATCATGCTAGACTTGTAGTTTGATAAAATCCGAAGAAATGGAGATGCCGTGTTCGTATATACCACCACCCTACCAGTAATAGTTTTTGGTTAAACATCCGCTGGGTGCCCATCGTTAAAGGTGTAAAAATTTTTTCCCCGCAAAGTTCCACGATGAACAGCATTGCTGTTGAATGGCTACTTTTAATGTTACGTTCTTTGTATGGCCCCTCCCATATGATTATCATTAAGACTACAGCTGTAGTGTTATTAACATACTACAACTGTAGTTATATATTGTCAATACCTTTGTTACAAAAACAACCCATCTTACTATGCCTATTTGAAAGCGGGCTAAAGCCCAGTTTATTTCGGCTGCACATAATACAAAACATCAAAAAGCCATAGAGTGCTGCCTTCCACAGGCGGACATTCTATGGCTTTCCTATTTATCTCGAATCGCATCTATTCAGTGACTAAGTTCATTCCTGCATCGCTTCGTATTCACTGCGCACTAAGCCAAAAATGAGTTCATCGTGATACTTCCCCTTCGTAAAGACCATATCTCTCAGTCTTCCTTCCTGCTGGAACCCTAGGCGCTCGTGCAGCTCAATTGATGCCTCGTTGTACGCATATACATGCGCAATCACCTTGTGATAACGCAGCTCTTCGAAATAGTAACGCAGCAAAACCTGAACCGCATCCGATGCATAGCCCTTACGCCAATGTTCTCGGAAGATCGATACGCCGTACTTGAATGTGCCATTCCGCTTATCCACGCCATGCGTGTTCATTCCGCCCACCATTTCACCCGAAAGCGTTTCAATGGCAAACCGAAACTGATCGCCTTCCGGCACTGCAGCCGCCCGCTGTTCCGTCCATATCCGCGCACCCTCTTCGGATCTTGGAAAATGAACCTCATCGCATAATCGTGCAGTTTCCGTATCATAGTCATTGTTGTGGAATTTCTCCCAATCGCTTGAGACTATGGCGCGCAATCTTACTTTTTTTCCTTCCCAAATATGAAATACCATATTCGCTCCCCCTCAATATGTGGTGTTCACTTACTCCCTCATACGAGGGCGGAGATCTTGAGCGCAGATCGACCGTATCCCTCTCGACAACTACATCGTTCTCATTCCTTTCTTAGTCATGGATTATATCACGCCCTTGCAAATTTGGTAAATTAATGAAATGTAATATCTTTGATTTCTCAGCCTTACAGTGGGATGTGAACAACATCGCTTATCTAAGGGAGCACCCATTACGGGAACTATCTCCTCATCATCTTGTTTTTGTACGTGCTGCTCGGTCTGTCTTAGCCTCTCTCCAGTGAAAATTCCGGATTGTCCCCAAGATTTTGTTCCATCTTCTCGAAAGGTTGCCCCTTTAAGTAATGGTTAAAGAAATCAAGCGAGTATTTGTTAATGAGGCGATGTGCAGGGCGTAAATTTACCCCTTCAGCCTTCTCGAGTAGAGGCGATAGCAGATAGAAGTCGCAGAAGGCTAAGTGATCCATGTTTTTAATTTTCATCCAGTAGTTTCCTCCCTCTGCAACATGCTTATATCGTTCAAATATGTCACCGAAGTACTTGTATAAAGCTTTTCTCGTTGTACCTTGGGCAGCTGCTAACTGGTTTGCACCGGCAAGCGTTCTATCCGCACTCATCATCAACAACGGCTTCTTCACCCCGCCTTCCGGAATCCGGAGCTGACCAAATAAGCCGCCGTCCAAATTAATAGCTGCCTTAATTCTTGCGTCTGACATCAGCATTTGAACACTGGTTGCTCCACCGTAGGAATGACCGAACATACCGACGTTCTTCAAATCCATTCTTCCTGTAAAGCGATGGTCTGGATCGCCCTGCGCCAGCTTCCCCACTTGATTGAGTACAAATTTGGCATCCTCCACCCATACCTTGTTCAGTTCATCCAAGTGCTCAACTGACGGATCCTGGGGAATAAAATTCGCAACGCGGCCATCATCGAACACCGATGCAATGCTATTATACGTGTGATCAATACCCACAACGATATACCCATAACTGACCAATTGTTCGATCTGGAAGGTGTTATGGCTCTTATGCCCACCCATTCCATGAGAAAACAGCAGTACTGGGTAAGCACCTTCTTTACCGGATATCTCGGCATTTTCGATCGCATGTGTCTTGACGAATTTCATGCTTGTAAAAAACATTTTAGGCATATCGAAAGTTTGGCTGTACGCATTTACAAACACATCCGGATTAGATACATAAGGTGCGGTTTTCCCCTGTGCACTCGAACTAGCTGGATACCAAATTTGCACCATCAGTTCGCGCTTGTCGCCCTTTGCTGGGGTAAGTGTTTCTTCACGCCGCTCATCCTTCCAATCATACGTTACTGTCCCAATCTTATACGGACCTGTAGGATCCTCGAATGTGAACACCGGGAACAAGAGAGGCAGAAACACAGTGATAAGGGAATACAGCACTGCCAGCATAGCCACGAGAATTTGCTGAACTATGGACTTCTTTTCCTTCTCTTCCTTCGATCTGAACAGATATCGTGCTGCAAGGTTACAGATCGGCAGAAACGTTATCACATAGACCGGAACCATCTGCCAACGCAGCCCTTCCATGAGTCCATGCAGCAGCACGAATATGGCAGACGTGCAGAAACTAATGAATAGCATCTGCTTTGTCTTGCTCCTTGCAAATAGCAGCCAACCAAGCAATAAAACATGAATGACGACTAACAGCAGTTCAAACGATCTCATAAGAATTGAACCCTCCCCATTTATGGCTTACAGCGGTGAATTTCAACACTAGATCCGTCTGTAAGGAGACATTCAAAACTTATAATTTATTCGTCATCCTCAACAATATGAACCCTGCTCAGGTGTTTAATGATACATAAATTTGAAATAATTGTAAATATTAATTAATTTTCTGTCGTGCTTGCCCTTCGGACTTTCCATGTTCCCGAATTCAAAGAACTTCACTTTTTTGATACCTACATACTGAAACAAGGCCCTTTTCATCAACACTTTATGCACATTGCGATAAAAGAAAAATGGATACAGGGTAGGACCCTTCATTGTAGATATACAAACAACCGATTTCCCTTTCAGTAGCCCTTCAGGCAGCAAGCCTCCGTTGTCTCGATAGGCGAAGTCAGAAGCAAATAACTGATCAATGTAGCCGAGCAGCATCGCAGGCGGACGCAGCCACCAGATCGGATACACAAACACCAACTTATCCGCCCAGCGTATCTGCTCACGATACTTCTCCAGGGTCGGATCGAGGTGCATATCTCTCCTCCGCTTCGTCTTGTGGAACACAAGTACTGGATCGAAGTCCTCCTCATATAAATCAAGAACCTGAATTTCTTCCACGTTCTTATTCTCTGTACACCCTTGTATGATTTGTT
Source organism: Paenibacillus suaedae (assembly GCF_032337355.1). Classification (NCBI taxonomy): domain Bacteria; kingdom Bacillati; phylum Bacillota; class Bacilli; order Caryophanales; family Paenibacillaceae; genus Paenibacillus; species Paenibacillus suaedae. Next base: position 32,256 of record NZ_JAVYAA010000011.1, on the reverse strand, counting down.
GTAAAAAGGCGTAACTCAAACTACTATGATTCGGATGCGTATATACGATTAACACCTTCATCTTCCCACCGCCATTTAGTTATCATTTGATAACTAAAAGATACCAACCTACCCATATAGTTGTCAAATGATAATTGTTTATTGATAATTGATTTGTTATCGTGTTCTGGTAAGAGGTGATTTTTGTGGACAAGAAAGCTCTGTTTCATCAATTTGTGAGCTTTACAACCTCCGTGCACGAAGTGACGCATGAATTAACGAGGGACATTAAGCCAGAGGATATTACACCCGTTCAATATCGTATTTTGGAATATATCGCGGTCAGCCAACCTGTTACCTTAAGCCAAATTAGCGATTGCATGCACATGTCTATGCCAAATACGAGCCGGGAACTGAAGAAATTAACGGAAAAGAACCTATGTGAAAAGCTAGAGTCCACGGATGATCGACGCAAGCAGCTGATCCAACTTTCGGAAGCTGGACAAGCTATGATGGATGAGGCTTTTGGACGGATTAGCGAGCGTTTCTTCGAGCGAATTAAGAATTCCTCAGAAGAAGACTTGAAGGACATACAGCGGGCATTAGAGATTCTCCAATCCCATGTGTTCGATGTCAAGATGTAAGCCACAGCACAGCTTTTGTGAATAGGAGCAAATACAAGCTTGGATTCTAGTATAGAAAAAGACGAAGGAACACGCCATGTAGCGCCTGCCTTCGTCTTTTTCATTTCAATCACCTAATATCGTATCCTTGTACATATTCACCTGCTCGATCATATGACCGATATTGCCTTCTCCTGCATACAAGGTCATGTCGAAGAAATCGTGGGTCAGCTCCGACCAGTACAATTCATTCTCATCGCCATGAATCGCGACGTCATGCTTCAACTTGCCCATATAGACTTCCACATAACATTTTTGATAGTGGTACGTGAAGTCCATCAGGTGGTGCAGCGTGATATCCTCTTTGGAAATGCTCGTTTCTTCCGCCAGCTCTCGATAAGCACTTTCGATTCCTGCTTCGCCAGCCTCTATTTTACCGCCGACTAGATTACTTAGTCCTTTGTACGGTTCTTTTAATCGTTTGCACATCAATAATTTGTCGAGTTCTTTATTGTAAACCATGATGACATTATAGCCCTGCATCTCTTCATCTCCCGATTCACAATTAACAAAAAATGGGTCCCGAAAAGTATCGAGACCCTATTCAACATCATAGCAAACCGGTCATTATAAGTCTATATTTTTTTGGGTTTTCGTGTAAAATTCTCCTCTGTAAGATGAACCCAATCATTCAGGAGGAAGCACATGATTCCAGAACGTCTATCTGCCTATACTAACAGAATCCCTTTGTTAGCTGAAGTAACCGAGTGGGCACTTTTACGAAAGTGGGCGCTATCCGAAGTGTATCGCATCACTTTACGTACAGGTGAAACTCGCATATTGAAATGGGGCGGCAAAGAAATGGCTCAAGAAGCCGCCATTTACCGTCACCTCGTGAAACCTTTGCACATATCAGCCCCTCGCATTTATAAATATTATGAATCGGAACGTAGTGCGGTCATGATTATGGAGGATGCCGGGCAGTACAATTTGGAGCAGCGCCCCAGCTCAGCGCTCTTTCTGGAAGCCGCAAGAGCGTTAGCTAGGATTAGAGATACAGCTGCAATGCATATCAAGCAGAATATTCCGAGCAGTCTCATTCATCAATGCACCGAGACAGCTGCCGATTTCCTGTCGCTTGCGAAGGATCTCCTTCACTCGCCTCGTCTAGCTGGCCATCCTGCCCTCGGCAAACTGCAGGACATATTGCCGCAACAGCTGGAGAGACTGTATCGCACTCAGCCCCTTACACTCGTGCACCATGATTATCATGCGAAGAACTTGCTCATTCAGGGGACCCAGATTATGCCGATTGACTGGTCGATTTCGTATCTAAGTCCCCATTTAGGCGACTTGCATTGTCTCATTGATGAAGCTCAAGAATATAGTCATGTCCCTAGGGAAGAGATGTTGTCCGCCTTCCATAGCGCAATGGAGCAGGATTGTTCGATGGATCAGCTTGAATGGCAAGTGAACGTCGGCGGGATATGCTGGCTTATAAAAACACTGAAATGGCTTGTCTATGGCGGAACCGATACAATCCCAGGTTCAGATGCGTGGATTCCGGATTTGATGGATGAGCTAGAGCTTCTCGTGAATAGGATAGAGCAGCCTCCTGGGCGCTTAGTCTAAAACATATAGCCTGAAACCTGTGTCTTAGGCTATACTGTACTCAATCAAATGGAACAAACGGAATCTATGGATATGAAGGGGGAAGCAACATGAAAATCGGCATGATCGGTATTGGTGATATCGCACGCAAAGCATACTTGCCTGTACTAGGAACCCGATCGGATATTGAACTATCCATTGCCAGCCGCAATCAAGAAGTGGTCGATGAAGTTGGTCGGCAATATCGTATTCGCAACCAATTCTCTACCGTGCAGGAATTGATCTCATCTAACATCGATGCCGCTTTCGTACATACTTCAACGGAATCGCATGTGGATATATTACGTCAGCTTATCACTGCGGGAATTCATGTATTCGTAGACAAGCCCATCGCCTATACGCTGCATGAATCGGAGGAAATCGTTTCTCTGGCTCAGCAGCATAATGTGCAGCTCATGGTCGGATTTAACCGTCGATTCATGCCGATGTACAAAGGCGCAAAAGAAACCATTCCGGCAATTGAAACTGTCTTCATGCAAAAGAATCGAACCGGCCCCTTGTCGCCAATCCGGCAAACGGTTTTTGATGATTTCATCCACGTGATAGACACGCTGCTGTACTATGTAGGCGAACCAGAGACGATGACGGTCAACGGCAAGGTCGAGGATGGCTTATTGCATTACTTAGTCCTTAACTTGGTGGGCAAGAAGACGACCGGGCTCGCAATGATGCACCGACAAACGGGAATAACGGAAGAACGACTGGAAGTCATGGGATGTCAGCAGAAGATCGTCGTCCATAATTGCGTTCATACGACAACGTATATAAACAACACCGAACAGCAGTCCTCATTCGGGGATTGGACTTCCGTTCTCTATCGCCGCGGGTTTGTTGATATGATCGACCATTTCATCAGCTGTGTGAAGAGCGGAGACGAGTTTCTAACCAGTGGAGCGAAGTCACTGCTGACTCATCGCATCTGTGAAGATATCACGCAACAGTTAGAGATATTATGATTCCCCTTTGTACCTGTAGCATCAACTAACGCATGAACTTATATGTTGAGTGACAACAGGGAACCCGTTGGCCCCTTAGGTTAAAGACATACTATACGAAGCAGTAGCAAATCTGTATTGAGCCATTTCACATCCACCTTACTCGTGTGTAGTCTCGACAGCTACATGTTATGTAAGAGATATGAACATGGCTCTTTCCGCTGCCTTCCTCCCTATCTTCTTCATACTGCAATACATCCATCATTTAGTAGGAATATGACCAGACGCCAGATTCACGTACCTCAAATCAGCTTTGCAGCCCAACCGCAACTTAAAGACCACCCCATTCCCAATCCAAAAATGGAAATAATACCTATTTATGAACTTGATGTTGAAAAGAATTTATCTAAACTTCTTTGAAAATTGTCCTGTATGGAAATTGTGGTAATAAATGGCTTCATTTCAATCGCCGACTGTAATATATTTGGTTATAACTGCCGATAGACGATGTAGATAATGGACAATTTATCCTTCATGGCAGCTCCATCTCTTCTGAACAAAAATCGGGGAAATCGAAAGATGGCATACCTTTGTATGCGGAACTAGGGTAGTAGAATGGCTTTAAAAAAGAAAAGATATGAAATGGGGTCATGAGAAGTGAATGCTGTCAAAGTAATCGTCGCCCTGGTCGCAAGTATTGTGGCTGGAGGCGCTTATGCCTGGGTAACTAACCAATGGTCAGATCTTGTCCCGGTATACCCGTTAATTTTAGCTGGATTGCTGTATCTGCTTATACTATGGGTATCCAAAAAGAAAAGCACCGTGATCTCGCTCGGTGTCCTGCTCGGCATTGTAGCCATTGCTGCTAATCTGTTCATCGGCATGGAGTTATTGAAAAAAGATCTCCAGACCGATCTGACAAAAGCAGGCATCCTCACTGGTAGCGATGCGGAGATTAAGAGTGCGGTCAATGAATTCCTTGATAAACACTTGATGGAAACGACTGGATACAAAGGCATCATCGGGTATACCATCAACCTGACGAGTGGCGAGATCACAACCAAGACCGGAAAGACCGTCGGCGATGAGGATGAGTCGTCTCCAGCCGGAGTAGTCTTCCAGGTCGCTAAGTTCGGTATCATACTGCTAGGGCCGGCCATTATGGGCTGGAGAAGAAAAGAAGAAAATCAAGAAGAGATTGCCGGCGCTGAGGTATCCAACAACGCCTAATCGTTCCGGCAGCCCTATTGACCAGAGCGTCTATCCAATATAACGCTCTGGCGGATTCCCCTACACCTGAATAAGGTGCGAGACGGCCTTACACATGAGGCGAGATTTGTCATGTCTATCATAGCGAGCTGCCCTCGGCAGCGCGGCAGCAATACGTTTAAGCGGTGGAGCTATATACTTCACCGCTGCTTCGTATGCCGGTTACACCCATCTCTCCCGAAATGTAATTTTGACTTACTTCGTCGTCACCATACTATTCGCTCGCTCCAAAATATCAAATAACGCCTCGTTGAATATCTCCTTTCGTTCAAGCATGGCAATATGCCCCGCATCCGGAATGGAGTAAAATTGCTTGAGCGGTGCTTTAATGGTCGAATAGAATTCCCGTGCCAGCGGATAAGGTGTTTGCCAGTCCCGCTCGCCATGTATATAAAAAACAGGGACTTCGAATACAGCACCCATCGACGCCAAATCGAACGACTCCATTAAATACTTCCAAATATGACGTTGTCCATCTCCAAATGCCCCAGAGATAAAGAAATAGCGCATATCCTTGAATGTATAAAACGGAGAGCTTAAAGCATTGCCAATCAACTCAATTGTTGGGCCAGCCGCTAACTTATATTTACTTTGAAATTTACGAACCTTTTTAAGCTTCCTAATCATTTCACCATCAAATGTATTTGGAGGGTAGGGCTTCAAACGAAGTAAAGCTCGAACATCGTTTTCGTTGCCCGCTTCTTTTGCCGACTCTAGTACTTTTTCGTAACCGACACGTTCATTATCAATCATATTGACAATCTGCCCGACACCGATATAAGCCTGTACAAGCTCAGGGTATTTTTTAGTGAACAGGCTACCTAGTACCGATCCCCATGAATGTCCCAAAATGATAATCTTCTCTTTGCTGTACTTATTTTTTAAATACTGTACAACCTCATAAGTGTCCTGAACGATACGATCAACCGTGGTTGTCGGCGTGACTTGTTTCGGATCATTGTTGAAATAGGTCTTGCCACAGTTCCTTTGATCCCAGTGCACAACTGTAACGTGCTTCTCCCATGGGATCTGAAACTCTTGGGCAAATGGCAGTATCGGCTCCCCCGGTCCACCGTGCAAAAATAACATCACAGGATTGTCAACGTCCTCGCCCCGGTGATGCAAATATTGCGAAATTCCGCCGATCGTTACGAACTCCCTACAATCAATGCCATTACTCGTGGGAGCAATCCGAATTTGATTGGCCTTCTTCTTTTTCTTGTACTGGACAAGCAGAACCAAGCAAGCCGTTCCTAACATGATAAGCAGTCCGCCTAAAATAACGCTCAATAATATGATCATAGCTGCCTCCGATAATCGATATGACCTTGCCTCTGCTCGAAACCATTGTGGACAATCCCATATGACGGTCTACAGTCTTTTCGAATTCTCTCATTACCTGGCTTCCCCGGCCATGTAATCAGCAATAGAATGCACGAGTATATCCAGTGCCTTCTCTTTACCCCGCTCACCAAAAGTTATATCTGCCGAACCGATATAATGGAGTGCATTCATTAAATAAGCTAGCACATCCATCTCGCATTCTGATTCATCAATGCCGCAAAGCGATAGTGTCCAGCTAAAATAGTCATTTGATTTCAATGCCTCCCAGTCGGACACCTCATCCGGAAGCTTGCGAAGCAGATACTCGAAATCCGATGGAGACACGTAGTGAACTATACTATCCGCTGCCAGATAAATCTCCTTCAATGCCTTTACAATCTTCTCTTTCACATTTACCTTTTCAGATAGAATGGACTCTACTCTCTCAAACATTCGACTCTCGTTCTGTTTGATAATCGTATAAAGGAGTTCTTCTTTGGAATGGTAGTAGGAATAAAAGGATCCTTTACCGATGTTGGCCGCTGTGGTGATGTCCTCCACCGTCACTCGCTTTATCCCTTTTTTGCGAATCAGCTCGATCCCTTTTGTGTACATCGCTTCCCTTACCATTTGTTTTTCATGCTCGGTGACAATCTTAGGCATAATCCCCCTCCTTTTTAATGACTATAATTTCATTATTCGGTCAATATAACATTAAACCAATTCCCTAAATATTACAATGCCGTTTTGTAACTTCTTTTATAGTCTTGAAAATCCCGCGTTTAACCACACTTTGAAAAAATACAGGTTGATTACTTTTTTCAATATTTCCATGATATATTTGGTGGAAACGGTCTACATGGGAATGTGTACGTCTCAATATAAGGGAGATTAGCATGGATAAAGATAAGCAGGAGATCGATATTCATCAATACATAATCGAGGCTAAAAACGGCGATTTCGATGCCTTTCGCCAGATCGTGCTTCAATATTCTAACGCTATGTTATCCGTTTCCTTCAGCATTATCGGGGACTTTCATGAAGCGCAGGATGCGGCACAAGAAGCTTTTATGAAATGCTTTCGTCGACTACACACCCTAGATGATCCTTCGAAATTGGGCAGTTGGTTATATACCATTGTTTATCGAACAAGTCTCGATTTCGTAAAAAAGAAAAAACAAACCGTGCCTTACGAAGATGCGATTTTTCCCTCTATTAATAATGTCGATACATGGTTAGATCAGCATATGACGAAAGAAACGATTTGGAATGCCATGCAACATTTAGAGCAGACAAGTAAAATGGCCATCATGCTGCACTATTTAAGCGAATGGCCAATGAAGGAAATCGCTCAGTTCCTGAATATTTCCTTGTCCGCCGTGGAAAGCCGTATTCGACGGGCCAGAGCAGCGCTAAAGCGTCAGCTCTCCGGCGACTTTGAGTCTCATTTCCGCATGCAGCGTCTAGATCAGATATTCGAGCAGAAAGTCTCGGAACGAGTATTAAAAAGCACAGGGCATTTCTACATTCCCGTACTTCATCGAGAGCGGATATTAGACTGGTTCGTCCGTCATTTTCAACTGGGAATCAGCAGACACGGTAATCTATTAGTAGAGTCTGGACATGAATTGTATTTACTGGAATGTCATACCCATCTACCAAGCGATTTGCCCTTATTGGCCTTCGAAGTGTCCGATATCGAAGAACTTTGGCATAAGCTGCAACATGACAAAGTCAAGATGGAGTCGATCAATACAGACCATTTTATCGGCAAATACTTCATTTTCTATGACCCTGACGGCAACTCGTATCATGCGGTTGAACATAAAGAAAAAAGGAAAGCTTGAGGGCGACGGCTTTGATGAAGTCAGATCGTCTATATATAGAAATGTAAATTATGATGAGAGGTGGAACTTTCATGGCCGAAAAAGAATCAATCAAAACAGAGGAGCAACAAGCAACACAAACACCGATGTTAAAGAGAGTCTCTCATAACTACTTACCCGTATCTAACGTGGAACTTGCATCCAAGTGGTACAAAGAGACATTAGGACTTACAGTAAGACCCCGTGGATCTGCCGAAGGTGCCATCCTTGTGCTCGGTAACGGGCAATGGTTGTTCCTGCTGGAAACGAAAGAGAAGAAAACAGCAAACTTCATGACGGATCAATGGGAAGGCGACCAATATGAAATGTTCTCTCTGACATTCGAGGTTGAGAATATCGTAGAGGTCCATAAACGACTTCGCGAAAGCGGCGTCTACGTCGAACCGATAAGCGACCAAGGAAGCTGTGGTTTGCAATTCACATTCAAAGATCCGGACGGAAACAAGTTCAATGTGTGGCAGGATGCAGAATAAACTATAACTATCCATAAGGCCGAATCCCCTATGTGTGGAGTTTCGGCCTTTCCGCTTTTATTTAATGAATACACACGCTCGCTCGGGTGCCTCATCGTAAAATTATTTCAGTAGCCACCAATGTACCATAACGCCTTCACCATTTGGGTATTGAATGATTGTCTCGTGTAATTGATTTAAAGTTTCATTTTTAACCCTTCATGAGTCGCTTCAAATCCTAACCTCTCATAAAAGCGAAATGCATCTTCTCGCTTTTTGTCAGTTGTTAGCTGAATAATATGGCATCTTCGTTCTTTAGCGCGTTCAATTGCCCATTGGATTAACTTGCTCCCAGTACCTTTCCCTCTTTCTGAAGATGCCGTCCGAACCCCTTCAATCGTAGCTCTCCAACTACCTTGATGTGTAATATAAGGAGTAAAGGTAATTTGTAAAACACCAATAATTTCTTCACCGAGGCACGAAACAATCAGTTCATTGTTTGGGTCTGAATCAATTGCTTCAAACGCTTTTAAATAGCTCTCAGGAAGGGGAAGCTCGTATCGTTCTCTCATTCTGCCCAATTCATCGTCGGCAAGCATTTGAACTATTTTATTCAAATCTTTTACTGTAGCAGTTCTAAAGATAACCATAGTACTCACCCCACTTAATGTCGCTGGTACTCCCCTAAATGTTTATTTTCTACAATACGACTAGCGGTAGATTCATCCGTTATCAGCATATTTGTGTATCCACCTCGTAGAGCTGGTAAGATGCAATCTTGTAATTGTACAGAACATTTGTAAACGGAAAACAGAACAAGACTGACAGAGGTCGGATCTGGACGTTGGTTTGGCCATATCGCAAATCCCCTTTTGAATGCACTTTAATATATTCCTTTGATTGATTAGATCAGTCAATTCGGGAATAAAACAACACCCATTTATTGTCAATGGACCTTGGGGCAATCCTTCAACAATCACCAGACCCGACTGCTCTGCTGCGACTGGTCCAGGGTTTCTGGTATGGCTTTCGATGGGTTCTTGTTTGCAAGCAGTTCCTCGGAAAATCAAAATAGGGCTACAACAGGTTTCTTGCCTAAAACCTGTCGCAGCCTCAAAACCTGGGCCCGATGCGTCCCCCAGCTCTTATTCCTCCACCGTTGCAATCGGATTGTCCGCGTAAGAACTCCAATCGCTCCAGCTTCCTGCATACAGCTTCGTACCCTTAATTCCCGATTGCCACAAGGACAAGAGGTTCGGGCATGCCGTTACGCCAGATCCGCAATAGACGATGACTTCCTCTGCGCCTTGCACGACCGGCTCCCATTGCTCACGCTGCGCTTGCACAGTTAGCCAGTTCCCTGCTTCATCGAGGCGATTGCGCCAGAAGTGGTTCACCGCGCCTGGGATATGCCCCGCCTTCGCATCAATAGGTTCAATGCGTCCCGCATAGCGGTCAGCCTCGCGAGAGTCAATCATAACGACACCCGGTCTTCCGAGTCGCTCCCGAATATCATCAACATGAAGAACAAGCTCCGGACGAACCTGCGGTTCATAGCTGCGTGTTGCAATTTCAGGGCCTTCTGCCGATACAGGGTGTCCCGCTTCCACCCACGCACTGTATCCGCCATCCATTACATAAATATGGCCTTCATGACCGAAATATTGCAGCAGCCACCACAGGCGGCTTGCCATGGCTCCACCTTGGTCATCATAGGCAATTACCGTCGTAGTACGGTCAATGCCGCTTGAACCAAGCTTCTGTGCCAATTCGCTAATCTCTGGCAATGGGTGACGTCCGCCATGTACCCCACGTGGTGATGACAGATCCCGATCCAAATCAAAATAAACGGCCCCCGGAAGATGTCCTTCCTCATACGCTGCTTGTCCACGCTCTGGCTCTGTTAGCCAAAATCGGCAGTCCGCTACTGCCGCTTGTCCCTCTTCAATCAGCTTCACTGCTTCTTCCACGGTTACAATTACCGTATACTCCTGCATGTCCCATACCTCCCGAATTTGTCCTTTGCTTATGTAATCCAGCCATTGTCGTTCATATCGTAAGACACCCGTTTGCCAAACTCTCCTTCCCATGTCACAATGGGAGGAAATCCACGCGATAACGTCTTGTATCGCCGCGAAGGAGGAGAACAGACCAATGAGTTCGCCTCATGATCCATCATCATCACCTAATCATAATCATTCGATGTCCGGCCATCACCATCCTGCACAGCCAGAACCATTATTTCACGTCCACCCCATGACCGAGGAAGAGGCGCAGGACATCTGCACCTGGAAATACGAACCGCCGTATCAGCTATATGGATTCCTTCCGTGGGAACAGATGAAGGCGCTGGGGATTGAGATGGGTGATCCCGACATTCGCCGCAAGCAATATGTATCCGTCAAGAACCGGAACGAGGAACTTATCGGCTTCGCGCAGTATTTTCCGCTGGTCGGAGTAACACGCATCGGATTAGGCATGCGCCCTGATCTGCTTGGTCATGGAAAGGGGACTGCGTTCGTGCAAGCCATTGTGAATGATGCCACACGCCGTCACCCCGAGGATGAAATCGACCTCGAGGTGCTTACCTGGAACCATCGCGCAATTCGCGCTTATCAAACAGCCGGATTCCTCATTACAGATACGTATGAACGGCCTACGCCAGAAGGAATGGGGGAATTCCACTGCATGGTGTATCAGCCCCAAGCGAATCCAGCAGAGTAGTCTACCTATATGATGCTTGGCTGTTCCATGAGCAATCCTTCACCTATGAACAATAAGAGCTGCCCGGTACGGACAGCTCTTCGTTTTTTTGCGAAATTTTAGATTAGAGAAACCGTGGCCACCGTATCGCTCTCTACCACAATCTCGATGTTGTGGAACTGGGGATCATACTGTACGCTGCCGCTTCCGATGAACAACAGCCGATCCTCTCCCAGCCCATAGAACACATCATCTGCGAGCGCTTCCAACACTTCTTGGCGTTCTGCTTGTCCAAGCTCAGCCCAGTCTTCTTCGGTCATTTCGAAAAACGTATACCCGTCCGGAATCAGTCCTATTGCGTTCGTCAATTCTTTCAAAATATCTTCATATGGTCTCCCGAATGAAACGCCCATCTACGCTGCCCCTCTCGAATCAACTATGTCTTCCGTATTGTAGCATAGAATGCCCGCTCACTCGAATAGAATAGCGATTGCACCAAACGCCCCCATTTTTACAGAATAATCGCGCTCTTGTTATTTCATTAAGATCCAGAATTGGGAAGGAAGAATATCGTTGAAACTTAATTATTCCCCCACGAACTGGCTACTGCTTCAATCAGTTCTTCAGCTGTCAGAGTGGTATGCAGAAACTCCCACTGCTGGCCTAATTGAGTGACGCATGGCGTATCCAAGTACGCTTGTCTCGGCAATTCTGCTGCAAGAACACATTCCTCCTCCCCCCAATCAGCAACAGACTATTCGATCTGCTCCTGCCGATACTGATGCATATCTCAATGGCAATCACCTCTCCTTGCTCAAAAAGTCTTCACCGTTCACGTTCATATCGTGATCCATCCAACGGTTCAGCTAAGACTGATTTCTCGCTTGCCATTGTTGAACCGATGCGCGCGCAAGCTGTGTCAGCGCGACATCCTCCATTGGGGGATTATGGAGCCCGAATCGTACATCGCGGTACATCCGCTGCAGCGGATGATCCAATCGGAGGCTATGTGCACCGACGATTCGCATCGCCTTATCGACAATCGATTGTGCAGCCTGCACGACGAATACCTTGGCAGCCGCAAGGTCGGCAGCTCGCAATTCCGCTCTCTCAGTTCCGCCCGACTCCCATGACTTCGCAACGCTATATAGCAATCTTCTGGCTGCAATCCATTCAAGCTCTATCTCGCCTAATTGCCGTTCCACGTTCGGCGTACTCACAATAGGCTCCGACAACGACGGAGGCGTATACGAGGTAGCGAAGGCAATCGCCTCGTCACGGGCAGCTGTCGCAATGCCCAGGTAGCAAGCTGGGATATGAAGCAAATAAGGGTTCAGCAGCGAACGATCTCGCTGATTATGCTTATATAGGAACGCATCCTTTGATACTCTCACCTGTTCCAGCACAAGATCATGACTTGCTGTTCCCCGCATACCTGCCATATTCCATGTCCATTCAATGGACACACCCGGACTGTCGTGCGGGATAAGCAGTTCAATAACTTCCTCACTGTCCTCAAGTGTTGCCGTCACAATAAACCATTCCAGCAGCGGCGCGAAAGTTGTGAATGTCTTGCGTCCGTCCACCACATAACCACCACCAGGGATTGGCTTGACTGTTGTGCGCGTCTTGCCCCCACGGGAAGGACTGCCTCCCCCCACCTCCATGACGGCGCGATTCAGCAGCCCTCCCTCAAGAGCAATGCGGCGGCATACGTCTGCAAAGGTTGCCTCCGGCCAAGTTCGGCGCTCTGCCAACTCATGCACAATACTCATATGCCATCCCATGCCAAGCGCTACAGAAGGATTCGCCTGAGCAAGCAGCTCCTGAGCCTTCAGCCATGCGGTAAGCGGCATGGCCTGACCGCCATACTCTTCCGGCACATTCCAAGCTGGATAGCCGATTTCCTTCAGCTTCGCTACATGATGCGCAGGCAGCCCGTGCTTCGCATCCAGCTCTGCTGCATCCTCATGCATATGCTTCACAATTTGTTCCACCTGCAGCAAACCACGCTTTACTTTGCAATCCGGAGCCACCGTCTGCTTCTGGAGATGTTGTTGCTCCGTTTCCACGCCATTTTGCTCATCTCCCCGTTCTCTTAGCGTATGTCCTGCACCTTGTGCCACACTTGTTCCCCCTCCGTCACCTTATCTCTAACTCCCTCATAAACAATTGCCAGCAATCAAGTAATGCATACAGCAAAAGAAAATAAGGAAAGGCCTATTTCCATTCGAGTCTTGCCAGACAGCTACTAAACAACTAAACAGCTGTGCTATCAGCAAAAATCCGTTCCAATACTCGCCGCTCCAATGCTCCAAACTCCTGATCGGTTACCTGTCGCGGTCTTGCGCATGGATTGGCAAAATCCAGCGCAATCCGCCCCTGATCAATAAGCACGATACGATCTGCAAGCCGTACAGCCTCATTCACATCATGCGTAACAAGCAGAGTTGTGAACCGCTGGGTTCCCCAGAGGGAGGCAATCAGCTGCTGCATCTCCAGCTTCGTCAACGCATCAAGTGCACTGAGTGGTTCATCGAGCAGCAGCAGCCTTGGCTTCCGTACCAGCGCTCTTGCCAGCGCTACACGCTGCTTCTGCCCGCCAGAGAGAGTGCTAGGCCAATCGTTCTGGCGACTATCGAGTCCGACCTGCTGCAGCGCTTGCTCCGCTCTTCCTTTCCAATCCCCCTGCAAGCCAATTCCAACATTATCGATCACCGTCTTCCACGGAATGAGCCTGCTCTCTTGGAACATCACCGTAGTGCTGCCCTGAATGCCATGGATTGGCTCACCATCAATCAGTAGTTCGCCCTCCGTCACTGTCTCCAGCCCTGCCAGGAGACGAAGCAGCGTACTCTTTCCACAGCCACTGCGACCAACAACTGCAACGAACTGCCCCTCCGTAATTGTTACATCGATATGATCAAGAACCTGATGTTCTCCAAAAAATTTACTGACCCCACTAATCCTAATCTCTGCCCCTGCTGCAGCAGCCTGATCAGGTGCAGTCTCATTCGCTTGGAGCGGCCATCCTGTTTGCGCTAACGGGCGCATGGCTTGATATCCTCCCATTTCTCAAACGCCTCCTTCTCTCCACATTCAAGCATGCTCCACACCTAATGAATCTCATCAGCCTTACTTCCGATACCTACTGCAAGCGGGGCTGCTTCGTTCAACCTCACGTTCGTTGCTCTGCATTCCAACGAAGCGACTTGCGCTCCAACAGCTTCGCAATCACATCGGCTGCTTTGCCGAATACAGCATACAGCATGATGCTCAGAATAATGATGTCTGTCTGCATGAACTCTCGTGCGTTGAGCGCCAGATAACCTACACCAGCATCCGTAGCTATCGTCTCTGCGACAATTAACGTCAACCACATTACGCCAAGCCCATACCGCAAGCCGACAAATATGGATGGCAGTGCACCGGGCAGTATAATATGCCGAAATAATGAGCCAGATCGCAGCCCATACACTTTCGCCATTTCCACAACGCCTGGATCAACGCTGCGAATGCCATGGTACGTATTCACATAAATCGGGAACATGACGCCTAGAGAGACGAGAAAGACCTTAGCCCCTTCATCAATACCCAGCCAAATAATAACGAGTGGGACAAGTGCCAAATGAGGAACATTGCGCAGCATCTGTATCGATGTATCGAACAATCGATAGAAAGCCAAATACCTGCCGCTAAGTACGCCAAATAGAAAACCGATCCCTCCGCCAATAAGAAAGCCTATAAGTGCCCGCTGTAAACTAACACCAATATGATAGGCAAGTGTTCCATTTGAGGTCAGCTCCCATAAGGTATTCAGCACCTTCATGGGTGTAGGCAGCAGCTGCGCCGACACGATCGCTGACGAGGCTGCCCATTGCCAGAGCGCTAGGCATAATAGGGGCAGCAGCCATGGCACAATGGCAGAGGCGAGCTTACTCCCCCATCTCCCTCCACGCCGCTGATCCGCTCCATCCAAGTGGCTCACCCGCTTCGTATCCGCTGTGCCCCGCACATCAGGGGATATTGATCGAACGGTACGTGAAGACTGTCCACGTCTTGTTGACCCCACTGACCGAGCAGCATCGGTGCCAACAATATTCGTCCCTAAAGGTTCTGTCTTCCGATTGGTCAGACTACCGGGTGGAGCCGTATCTGTCGTGCGCATTGTAATTTCCTCCTCATCACTTGCTGGCAACAGGGCCTTTCACAGCCCACGGCGCATCCAGCGGCATCCGTTCCGCCACCTTGATCGGACTCGGTATCAAGCCAATCCGATAATACGTATCCGCCAGCTGCTGCTGTGCATCGATAATAGCAAAATTGAACAGTTCCACTCCGTACGTGCGGCGCTTAACGGCAAGTTCGATAGCCTCTTTGTCAATTCCCTGTGTTTCCGACAATAGCTTAATCACTTCGTCCTTGTGTGAGTTCGCCCATTCATCAGACACTTGGATCTCCTCAAGAATGGTACGGATTAGTTCAGGCTTCTCCTTGGCAAAGTGTTCATTGGCATAATAGAACGTACGATTCGGCGAGTAACCTTGGCCATCCGTGAGCGTCAGCGGCTTCAGATCCGTCTGTACTGCTGCAAAAAAGGGATCCCAGGAACCAAGTGCATCCACCTGCTTCGTCTCAAATACAGCTCTCCCTTCAGATGCATCCTTGACGTATACGAATTGGACATCCTCCAATTTCAGCCCCGCCCTCTCTATCGCCAGCACTGCCAAGTAGTGATGATTGCCTCCCTTGGCTACTGCGAGCTTCTTCCCCTTCAAGTCGGCAATCGACTTGATTCCTGACTCCGGATGCACCACAATGCCTATCCCTTCAGGATTCGGAAGATCATTGCCTACATACACAAATGGTTTATTGCCCGCTTGAGCGAAGACACCAGAGCCATCCGCTGCATGCCCGAAGTCAATGCTGACGCTGCTCAATGCCTCAAGCAAGAAGTTCCCTCCAGCAAATACCTTCCACTCGACATCATAGCCATCTGCCTTCAGCCGCTTTTCCAGATTGCCGTTCACCTTGAGTACGTTCAGCGTGTTGCCCTTCTGATAGCCGATGCGAATTACTTGATGAGATTTCCCCTTATCGCTGGCAGAACCATTGGCTTCTGCTCCATTGCCGCCTACTGTCCCAGTTCCACCCGAAGTGCATCCTGCCAGTATCGCCATCAGGCAGATCCATGAAATAAGAAATTGAATTCCTCGTAAGCGAGGATGCCCATTCGCATGATATTCAGATGACTTCACTTGAATCTCCATAACGAAGTTATCCAATGCATATAATTGGGTTTTAGACATCGTAAGTCCCCATTTCACAATGAAATTCAGCAAGCAGCAGTTCCCTCTCGACGAATATCACTTCAAAGATGTTTGACATAACAGGCCATATCATTAACCACACACCATCTCTTCCCCGCAATACCGAGCGCTCACGATGGTAGACTACCCCCTTCCAATCCCGATAACCACATAATCCGATTAATTTACTAAGTATTTAGAAGACATTTTATTCCTCGCGCCTCTTTCCTGTCAATCCTATTTTTCCTCCATCATTTGAACTAGAGATATATCGTTTCATTAAATAAAATGGCCTCTTTTGCCGATAAAAAGAATATTGCATCTTTTTTTTCACGTATTTCGGCTCACGCTGTCGAATACGCACGCAGGAAGCACCATTATACTCATGGATGAGGTGTGTATGGAATTATGGAAAAATCTACGATCATTGGTCTCGTGCTCGGCCTTGCTGCCGTCACGCTAGGGATGTACTTTAAGGGCGCGCCTATCTCCAATCTCGCCAACCCAGCAGCCATTATGATTATTTTCGTTGGTACTGCGGGCTCCCTGTTCATTGCCTTTCCGATGAAGGAACTGAAGAAATTTCCGAAGCTAATCGGCCTTCTCTTCAAGAAGCAAGATTTAGTTGACCGTGTCGAATTGATCTCGCTCTTCATGGAGTGGGCGTCGATTACACGTCGCGAAGGCTTGCTTGCCTTGGAAACACGCATTGACGAAATTGAAGACGAATTCCTCCGCAACGGAATGCGGATGATTATTGATGGTAATGATCAGGACTTCGTTCGTGACGTGCTCATGGAAGACATTCACGCAACTGAGGAAAGACACCATTCTGGCGCTCTTATTTTCTCCCAAGCCGGCATGTATGCTCCAACGCTGGGGGTATTAGGTGCCGTTATCGGTCTGATTGCTGCCTTATCGCAAATGTCTGAGATGGAACATCTGGCAAAAGCGATTGCTGCGGCCTTCGTTGCTACTCTGATGGGTATTTTCTCTGGTTATGTGCTGTGGCATCCAATTGCCAATAAGCTGAAGCGATTGTCGCACAGCGAAATTGAAATCCGTCTCATGATGGTTGAAGGGCTCTTGTCCATCCAATCGGGTGTATCCACGATTGCAATTAATCAGAAGCTCTCTGTCTTCTTGACTCCACAAGAGCGTTCTCTTATGAGTACTAAGGAGGGGGCAAGCGTTGAGTAAGAAACTGCGTACCCCGCCGAAGGAAGAGCATACCGATGAGACATGGCTCATTCCTTATGCCGATATATTGACACTGCTGCTCGCCCTTTTCATTGTGTTGTACGCCATGCAAGCCGTTGACGCGAAGAAGTTTGAGCAAATGAGCCAAGCCTTCAGCTCAGCGCTGAACTCTGGCGGTGGGGGGGCTGGAATCTTAAATGAGTCAGCAGTCATTCGATCAGATGGATCAAAATCCAGCATGGTTGATGCGACGCCTAAAAATTACACGAAATCTCGCAATCGTGAACGAGATGAGTATATGCTGCATGCCAAGCAGGAGCAGCAGCAGCTTGAACAGCTTCAGAACAAGATGAACCAGTATATTGCCAACAATGGCCTAACGGATCAGCTGAACACGAAGCTCAATCACTCTGAATTGAAGATTACGATCAAAGACAGCGCACTCTTCGATTCCGGTAAAGCGGACTTAAAACCAGATTCCAAACAGCTGGCGGCTACTGTCGGCGACATGATGAAGCAGTATCAAGGCTTCTCCGTCGTCATTAGTGGGCATACAGACAATCGCCCTATCCGCAACAGCCGGTTCGATTCCAACTGGGACTTGAGCTCGGCACGGGCACTCAGCTTCATGAAGGTTGTCCTCGAGCGTTCTGGAATCGATCCAAAGCAATTCCAGGCAGTTGGGATGGGTGAATACCACCCTGTAGCCGACAATGATAGTGCCGAAGGTCAAGCGAAGAATCGCCGTGTAGAGGTATCTATTCTTCGCAAGTATACAGACAAAAATAATGCTGCTGCGAACGCAAATGAACTTACCGATCAAAACTGATCGGTGGAAGATAGGATAACGCAGGCTGCAAATAGGGGTGCCCTGATCTAGACGTAAATGTCACTGATCAAGGCACCCCTTACTATTATAATCCTTATGAGGAGATTGCGGTTAATGCTGGCTGTGACGCAGCATCATCTCCGCCACCTGCGTCCTCCATCCCAATGGCGGGTAGCGAGATGGTTACTTCTGTTCCACAGTTCTGCTCACTTGCAATGTCTATCAACCCCCGGTGATTGTGAATAATTCGTTGACTCACCATCAGTCCAAGACCTGTTCCACATTCCTTGCTCGTGAAGAATGGATCACCTAGCTGCGACAAGTGCTCCGCTGGTATACCGATGCCATGATCCCGAATCACCACGACGACCTGCCCCTTGTACCGTGATTGCACAGCAATTTCGACCATGCCGCCTTCCGGCATTGCTTCCATTGCATTCTTCATCACATTGATGAATACCTGCTTCAACTGGTTCTCTTCACAGTTCACTAAGGGCACGAACTCATCGAACTGGGTTGCAAAATACACATTATTCAACTTCGCTTGACTGTCCAATAAAGTGACGACGTCCGTAACAATTCGGCGTACATCTTTCGGCTGAAACTGAATTGCCTGTGGCTTAGCCAATACGAGAAACTCGCTTACAATCAAGTTAATACGCTCCAGCTCCGCCAGCATCATATCCATGTGATTGTCATTCAGAGCTCTTGTACGCTGCTGCAGCTGTAAGAATCCCTTCAACGTCGTTAGTGGATTGCGAATCTCATGCGCAACACCTGCTGCCAATTGACCGACCGTCGTCAGCTTCTCAGAACGTCGCAACAGCTCTTCCATCCGCTTGCGGCTAGTCATATCTCGCGTAATGCTTGCCCAAGCGATGCAATCCCCGCCCTCGTTGTACATTGGTGAGGTACTGACACTAACATCCAGGATTCGCCCATCCTTCGTTAGACGCGTCGTCTCCCAGTTGCTCACATATTCGCCATGACGCTGTGCTTCATGAATTTGGTGCTCTTCCTCCACTTTGTCCTCTGGAATATTGCATAGTTGCTTGCCTAGCACCTCTTCCGAGGTCCAGCCAAACATATCAACGAACGCTTGGTTCACTCGCTCAATTTGTCCCTTCAGATCTGTCACATGAATAGCATCATTCGATTGGTTAATGAATGATTCCAGATGCTCTTTCATGGCGCGGTTCTCCAAATACGACATGCGCAGCCGCTCTGTCGAAGCATCCAAATTCCGCGCCATCGTATTAATTCGCTGAGCCAATATTCCAAGCTCATCCTTACGATCAATATTCAATTGCGTATTGAAATGGCCTACCGAAATCATATTGATTTTGTTCAATATCGATTGAAGTGGACGTATCAATATGCCGGACAGCATATAGCTTCCGATAAGAACAATCTCCAATAGCACAATGCCTACCGCGACATTGCGCATCAACTGATCATGGAGTGCCTCTACGACCGCTCTTGCATCCATGGATATGTTCAATACATAGGAAGTCGCCCCGATGATTGGAATGAACCCTTTAATGATGGTTCTACTGCCAAAATCACTTTCATAGAACAGAGGCTTTCTCCGCTCCAGCGCATTTCGAATATATTCTTCATCACGCTCATGATTCAAGGTGTATTCACCGTATAAGACACGGCTCTTGCTCTCGTCAACCACCTGTACACCATCGCTGCGAACTTTGAATGTGGGTTCATCTTTAAAATTGTTAATATTAAGAGCTGCGATTTCCACAATATTGGATTGAGCACTCAATGTCTGCTCAATTAAGATATTCGGCTTTGTCAGTTCGAAGAAGGTTTCAACCTTATCATCGCGAATAAACGGATTAATTATATAATCCCGCTTGCCATCGTAATAATATCCCCATTTATCAAGATGTTCAGGGTTGGATGAAGACACATCAAACGGACCTGACCAAAAATACTTGCGCTTCTGCCCTTCCGCAATCCATACTTGCTTATCCTCAAATAATTGAATGAAAGCTTGATACCAATACCCCCACTGTCTCGTCGACATGCCGATTTCTTTCGGATCAGAGGAGCGATTAATCGTGATATCGTCACCGTTCGGCGTCTTGTGCAAGAGAGAAATGTGGGATATTCCAATATCAGCGCTTATTTGCTGCAGTTGCTCGTTCGTTATGCTATCAATTCGAGACGGGAGCTTATCCGCAGCATACATAGACGCAATGTGCAGCTTCTCTGCCAACTGCTCTTCGAATGAATTCGCCGCCATGCGGGATTGCTGTACGGATACATTGATCTGCTGAGCAATCGCATTCATTCGCTGCTGAATTTCCTCAACAAGCTTATCCTTGGTTATGTTGTAAGTGAGGATCATATGAAGCAGAAGGACGACAAACACGATACAAGCTATAGAAATAGATAATTTCGCTTTGATGGAAAGTCTCATGCTTCACCTCTATCAGGCCTATCCATCAGTATCAGAGTAAACATACGGAGATAATGTCGGATATCCTGACAAATGTTGGATTTCGTTGGAGTATCTCTTCGAATCATATCGTAATATAGGGCGATTTGTCCATTGTTTTGGCGATTATTGTGGGAAGAAGGTATAATAATATCGATTAAGTTCGGACCCCTGCTTCATGTGTATAACATATGGTTATCAACAGGTTATGCACATAATGTGAACAGTTTTGGATAAGATGTGTATAATACTGTGTACATCCATATAGTTATCCACAATTTTATACACACACTGTTAACAACGAATATTTGTTCGATGAATAACGACTAGACTTTTACACATATTTGCGTCTAATACAAGATCGCTGGATACCATAGAGGCAGGGATACGAGAAAGGAAGCTGAAGTTGGAAATACAATCGATTGAACCTGAACAAATCAGCCAGCACGAATACTGGATGCGTAGGGCCATTGAAGAGGCCCTCAAGGCCGAGGCAATTGGAGAGGTTCCCATTGGCGCTATTGTCGTCCATCAGAATGAGATTATTGGACGCGGCTACAATTTGCGAGAGACATCGCTTGACTCTACTGCACATGCCGAGATGATCGCGATTCGAGAGGCGAGTGAGCATCTTCAAGCTTGGCGGCTGCTTGATTGCACTTTATATGTTACTTTGGAGCCTTGCCCGATGTGTGCCGGGGCAATCGTTCAATCCCGAGTGCCTACCGTTGTATACGGCACGACCGACCCAAAGGCAGGCTGCGCAGGCACACTGATGAACCTGCTTCAAGAGCCCCGCTTCAACCATCGTGCAGAAGTCATTGAGGGCGTGCTGCAAGAAGAATGTGCATCAATGTTAACGAAATTCTTCCGCCGTCTGCGCGGCAAAGCTTAATCAATAAGCATAAAGAAGCCGCAGAATCAACGAAGTTGAGCAATGCGGCTTCACTGCTTCCGTTCTAGAATGAAATCTGCACGGTTGATAAAGCTCCTATCGCTCACGATTATAAGTCCTTTCTAACAAATTCTATTTATTGTCACTCTCTCCTTTACGATTCATTCACTCTCCTCATAGACCAATCGAATATGCTCCATTAATTCAGACAAGGATACGTTCAGTGCCTTAGCGTCCTTCACCGCTTCTTCGATCATCATCTCCATCTGATGCAGACGCTGCTCACGTATCAGCTGTGGATTTGCGCCCGAGATGAAGGATCCCTTGCCAACCATGCTGTCAATAAACCCTTCCCTCTCCAGTTCCTCATAAGCACGCTTCGTTGTAATGACACTAATTTGCAAATCCTTAGCCAGTTGTCGTATAGAAGGGAGCGCATCTCCAGGCTTAAAATCACCACTGAATATACCAGTTCGTATTTGTCTTGCAATCTGCTCGTATATCGGCTCGTCAGTCGATGATTCGATACGAATGTGAATCATTGTGGCCACACACCTTATATATTGTATATGTAAACCATATACATTACAGAATGAAGCGTCAAGTCATGTCTTGCCCATATTAGATCCCATTTGCATACCTCCTCCTCTTCTTCTAACTATTCCGCGCATAACAAAAGACCGCCACTCTCTAGGAGCGGCGGTCTTGCTAATGACTATATCTTAATATCCACCGAACATTTGCTGCAATTGTTCCATTGTCAGAACATCGGTTGGTACAGGCTTGAATTCAACCTTCTCGTTGATCTTGCTCAACTCAGTCGTAACGCGAGCGGCAACCTTCGATTTCACACCATCGTCGCCAGTCACATCCAAGTTGGCTACAATTACTTGATATGCAGGATATTGATCTTTGTTAATCGCTGTAGTGACGCTCAGTTCGTTAATCTTCAGCGACTTTTTCATTTCTTCGATATCCTTTTTCAGTTCGCTGTCATCTGTTTTCATTTCTTGCTTCATTTTCTCAACTTGGTCTTTTTCCAATTTAAACAGCTTGCTGTACTCTTCCTTACCCATTACATCTGCTAGTGCAGGCAATGCCTCTTTAACAAGGGTTGTAACGAATTGCTCCAAGTTCTCATTGGTAACATTGAACTTCACAATTTGCTTTGCATCTACATTTTCAGGAAGACCAGCGTCTTTTTTCTCTACTGTAGAGAAATACATTTTCTCATCGAACTTGCCGAGGAATGCTTTGAACATATCATTCGAGAGGTTCTGCATTGCCTTCATATCCTTCGCAGAAGGAAGCTCTTGGCCGGATTGCTCTGCCATTTTCTTTAAATCGATCTCAATTGTTTTGCCGATCAACTCATCTGGAATTTGGCCCGCCAACATCGGAATATTCGGGATTTTTACCCACATTTTATTTTCATCCATAGTCAATGGGAGAGAAAATTTCATTTCCATATCGCCTTTAAGGCTGATTTCGAGATTCGCTTCCATCTTCATAGGCTCTTGTTGAACTACACCATTTACACTAAGCTCAGCATTTTTAAGCATGTTCAAGACCATCTGTGCATTTGGATCCATTGCTCCACCATTATCCATTTGAAGATCTTCAAGCTTAATCGATGTATTGAATGCATAGGACTTCATATCGAAGGACTTGCCTAGAGAACCTTCAATTAATTCCTTCGGACTAGACTTGGCTCCACAACCCGTAATAATTAGTGCTAAAGCAAATATGAGTGCTAATGCCCCTTTTAAACCTCTCTTCAATCTCTTCAACCCCTATTCATCATAATAAGTGAGCTAAAATTACCCAGTATATATTAACTTATACGTATGATAATGAAAATAGTTCCTTTGAAACATATTTCGCGACCCTGTACATAGAATTATGAACTTCGTCCTATCTTTCACTGCTTAATGAATGTCCTTTTTCTTAAATCTGCCACCCTTAACGTCATGAATGTTGCCGATTGCAAGAAACGCATGCTCATCATGCTCCTCTACGATCCCCTTGAGCTTCGCTTCCTCCAATCGGGTAATGACGGTGAAAATCACTTTCTTCTCATCTCCGGAGAAGCCGCCCTCGCCTTTCATATACGTAACGCCCCGACCGAGACGTCTAAGCAGCGCATCGCCGATTTCCTTGTGATTGTCACTAATAATCCACACCGCCTTCGAATCGTTCAATCCCTCAACGGTAATATCGATCATTTTATATGCAATGTAATAGGCAATGAGGGAATACATCGCACGATCCCAGCCAAATACGAAGCCCGCACTCGTGAGTATGAACAAATTGAAGAACATAATGATCTCGCCGACGGAGAAGGGAGAACGTTTGTTAAGCAAAATTGCTATAAT
Organism: Paenibacillus suaedae; assembly: GCF_032337355.1. Classification (NCBI taxonomy): domain Bacteria; kingdom Bacillati; phylum Bacillota; class Bacilli; order Caryophanales; family Paenibacillaceae; genus Paenibacillus; species Paenibacillus suaedae. The sequence continues at coordinate 8,352 of NZ_JAVYAA010000011.1, read as the reverse complement.
CTCTGTACCGTCCAAAGAACCACCATAGCGAATGACGAGCCCCACGCCAATACCGAGAATAATCCCGCCAAATACGGCAGCCAGGAACGTATTTTCTGTAAATGCACTTACATCGTGAAGCAGCGTCGTGCTGAGCGACATCACTAGGACGCCGAGTAATGTGGATAGGGCAAAGGTTTTGCCAATTTGTTTGTAGCCGATAATCAGGAAGGGCAAGTTAAGTAGAAATAGAAATACACCGAGTGGCACTGAGGTTACATAAGACAAAATAATCGAAATGCCGGTTACTCCACCGTCTGTAATTTGATTCGGAACAAGAAATAGCTCAAGTCCGACACCCATTAAGACTGACCCAATGACAATAAAGATAATTCGCTTGAGAAGCTTGATTAGGCCGATCTTCGTGTGCTGATACTGCTGCACACTGGCAATAGCTGCAGAATCGAGTGCTCCCAATTGGGCAATTGCCTCAAACTGATCCATATCCTGCGAAGCCGATGCATGATTCCCCTTAGAACTGTTGCTGTCTGCACTGGTGTTCGTTGTCAGATGCTCCACCGCGTTCACCTCTCTATATAAGCCTTAAATACACTACACTCATTATTATATCGGAATTCACTTCCTTGTTGGACCCTATTGGTAAATATTAATAATAATAGTACTAATTCGAACTTCAACATACCCTATTTATTTGCATAAAAAAACACAGACTCTCCTCACTCTTGCAAGGAAAATCCGTGTTGCTTGTACCCGGTTATCTTATCCCTCAGGATTGTTGTGGCTGACATGATTCGCCATCTTCGTCTTCTTAGACCCTGACAATGGCTCTTGCATCGCATTCCGTTCATTACCTGCTTGATGCCGGCTGGATTGCTCCTGGTTAGGTACAGGGACTGCTCTTGGCTTGCTCATTGCACGCACACTCCTCCGTCATTATAAGTGTTCTAAGTCCGTCGGCTTATCATGATTCAGTGCATCCTGATGGCGTCGATCATTGTGATCCTGCTGTAACTGCTGGGCATGATGACTATTGACCGGTGCCTGCTCCAAGTCCTTGACGACATTGCTCAAATTTTTGTCCAGACCATCCTTTGCTTTCGTCACCTTCATCCCTCCTACTGTAAGCCGTGATGGGTTACATCATGCAGCGCTTGCGCGCATTCATGAATATGACGCACATAATTCTGTACAAGCTCCTGCACAACCTCAGTCCGCTCATCGATATGAACCCCACTCTTCTCGACATCGATGAGATTGAGCTCTACCTCGCGCGAATCCACATAAGCGCAATGGAAATCGAATGAGTACATTTGGCGGCCGGCTGTATCGATATGAATAACGAGTGCCTGTGGATTGGCGCCGTCAGGCAGTACTGTGGCTTTATCGCCAGGCTCAAGCTTCGCCGGCAACGTTTGCTGCCATGCATCCACAAGCCTCGATTGATCGACTTGCGGTTGTTCTTCCTGATTCATAAGAGCTACACCTCCACTATTCAATTACAGTTTGCGGCCAGCAGAGGCATTTTATACAGCAAAAAACCCACATCACCAAGGATGTGGGTTCTACATGTAAAAGTTATGGCGGAGAGGGTGGGATTCGAACCCACGTGAGCTTGCACCCTAACGGTTTTCAAGACCGCCCCGTTATGACCACTTCGGTACCTCTCCACATTCGACTGCCCGAGTCGAGTCGGACAGTCTTTATTATATCATAGGCATTACAGCAATGCAACTATGATCTTTCAATTATTTGCGGCGAATGGATTCCAATCCGCCCATATAAGGACGCAATGCTTCTGGAATCACAATGGAACCGTCTTCTTGTTGGTAATTCTCCATAATCGCAGCGACAGTACGTCCAATCGCAAGGCCAGAGCCATTCAGCGTATGCACGAACTCAGGCTTGGATTTCGTATCGCGGCGGAAGCGAATGTTCGCACGACGCGCCTGGAAGTCCTCAAAGTTCGAGCAGGACGAAATCTCACGGTACGTACCGCTGCTCGGCAGCCATACTTCCAAATCATACGTCTTCGCAGAGCTGAATCCAATGTCTCCTGTGCACAATGCCATCACACGATACGGCAAGCCAAGCAGCTGCAGAATCTTCTCTGCTTGGTTCGTCAGTGATTCCAGTTCAGCATAAGAATCCTCTGGCTTAACCATCTTCACCAGCTCAACCTTATTGAATTGATGCTGACGAATAAGTCCGCGTGTATCACGGCCAGATGCGCCTGCTTCAGAACGGAAGCAAGAGCTGTAAGCTGTATAATAACGAGGAACTTGCTCGTCCGTCAGAATCTCATCGCGGTGGAGGTTCGTTACAGGAACTTCTGCCGTCGGGATGAGGTAATACTCCGTACCTTCCAGCTTGAATAGATCTTCCTCGAACTTCGGCAGCTGACCTGTACCGATCAAGCTGTCACGGTTCACGATAAGCGGAGGGAGCACTTCTTCATATCCATGCTGCATCGTATGCACGTCCAGCATAAAGCTGATTAGGGCACGCTCCAAGCGAGCTCCTGCCCCCTTGTAGAATACGAAGCGAGAGCCTGTTACCTTCGCAGCTGATTCGAAGTCCAAGATGCCGAGATCCTGCGCGATATCCCAATGCGCCTTTGCTTCGAAGGAGAATGCGGTAGGCTCGCTCCAACGGCGAACTTCTACGTTATCCTCCTCTGATTTACCTACTGGTGTACTTTCATGAGGAACATTTGGAATGGATAATGTAATCTGTTCCATTTGTACTTCAATACCACGAATCTCTTCATCGAGCTCCTTAATCCGATCGCCTACTTCACGCATTTGCGCAATAAGTTCGTCGGCTGACTCGCCTGCTTTTTTCTTCTTCGCTACATCTTGAGACACGACATTGCGTTGATTTTTCAACTGCTCGGTCTCTTGCAGCATTTCGCGGCGACGTGCGTCAAGCTCCGGGAAGTCCGCGATCATTTCTTCCGATTTGCCTCGATTTTGGAGTGCTGTTACTACACGTCCATAATCACTTCTTAACAATTTGATATCTAGCACCGATTGACCCTCCTGCCAGAAACGGATGAACACCCCTCACGATATACGCTGGGCTGATTTGATTCGATCCGTATCATACTATTTCACTATTATACCGTATATCCGAGAAAAACACCTTAACTCTCCTAGCATCAGGAGAGTCAAAGTGTTTGTTATTCTTTATCCTACTACATTTGCAGCATGTTTAACCATATCAACGAAATAGCTGTGCAGGCTAATATCTGATGTCAGCTCCGGATGGAACGAGCAAGCTAGAAGCGAGCCTTGTCTTGCTGTTACAATCTCCCCGTTCACCTCGCAGAGTACATCAACACACTCACCGACCGATTGGATAAGCGGTGCGCGAATGAAAACCGCACGTACAGGCTGCTCAATCCCTTTCACATCTAAATCTGCCTCGAAGCTTTCACGCTGCCGTCCAAATGCGTTGCGCATTACCGTCATATCCATCAGCTGCAAATGCGGCTCCTCTGAGCCTTGATGGCCTTCCACTCGTTCCGCCAAGCAAATCAGTCCCGCACATGTGCCGAAGATCGGCTTGCCAGCTGCTGCAAATGCCTGAATCGCCTCGATAAAGCCGTACTTCCGCATCAACTTGCCAATGGTTGTACTCTCTCCACCGGGAATGACAAGCCCCTGAAGCTCATCAAGCTGTTCTGGCCGCTTCACGGCTACCGCATGGGCTCCTGCCGCCTCCAAGCTGCGCATATGTTCTGCTACCGCGCCTTGCAGCGCCAATACTCCGATGTTCATCCGTGAAGTCCCTTCTTTCCCCTGAGGCTATACTAATACACCTATAGATAGGATACAGGGCGCTTAACGCCGACTAGGAAGCACCGTCACGGTGCTTCCTCAGCTGCCCTGCTTCTATAATTACCAGCCGCGATCCTGCATACGCTCAGATGGCGCAAGCTTGGAGATTTCAATCCCCTTCATCGGTGTACCCAGGTTCTTGGATACGTTCGCAATTAGAGCATAATCTTCATAATGAGTTGTCGCTTCCACAATCGCACGAGCGAACTTCTCAGGACTGTCAGATTTGAAAATACCAGAGCCAACGAATACGCCGTCAGCGCCCAGATGCATCATTAATGCTGCGTCTGCTGGTGTTGCAACGCCGCCTGCAGCGAAGTTCACAACTGGCAACTTACCTGTCTCATGAACATGTAACAGCAAGTCATACGCTACACCCAAGTTTTTCGCTTCTGCATACAGCTCGTCCTTCGACAAACTCTGAACTTTGCGAACTTGGCTAGTGATCAAGCGCATGTGGCGAACAGCCTCAACAATATTGCCTGTTCCCGGTTCACCCTTCGTACGAAGCATTGCTGCTCCTTCGCTAATACGGCGAAGTGCTTCACCCAAGTCTTTAGCGCCGCATACGAATGGGATGGTAAATGTATTTTTGTCAATATGGAATACTTCGTCTGCTGGAGTCAGTACTTCTGATTCATCGATGTAATCTACGCCAAGGGATTCCAATACTTTGGCTTCTACGTAATGACCAATGCGTGCCTTCGCCATAACTGGAATCGATACAACCTTCATAACCTCTTCTACGATTGTTGGATCTGCCATACGAGCTACGCCACCAGCTGCACGAATATCAGATGGGACACGTTCAAGCGCCATAACTGCTGTTGCGCCTGCTGCTTCAGCAATTTTCGCTTGCTCTGCATTCATGACGTCCATAATGACGCCGCCCTTTTGCATCTCTGCCATACCACGTTTTACTCGAGCTGTACCTGTTTCCATTTTCGATTGCCCCCCGCCACTAGTCAGTCATTTTCTATTGTTACAGTTTCATCCCTCTATTTTACATGATCGTCATTCGAATAGACAATTGATTTTGTCACAGACGAAAGCCAATTCCTATGACCAATACTGCGAAACTAGAACAAATTCTTGATAGACTTGAACAAATCTGCAAAGAATTCCCCGATTGCACGGAAGAATAGACGCCACCAGCTGCCCTTCTCCACTTCTTCTGTTGCAATCATGTTCACGGTCTTCTTCTGCTCGGCGCCATTGTCCTTGTATGTGAACGTCACTGTACCCACTTGCTGTCCCTTCTTAATAGGCGCAACAAGCTCATTTGCCGGCTTCAGATTCACTTCTTGTGTAATTTTTCCTTCTGTGGTCGCACCTTTTGGAATTACGAACGAAACGCCTGTTTCAGCAACAATTGGCACTTCCGTATCTACACCTTTTTTGATTGGAGCTGTCTCTACACCTGCTACAGTCTTCTTCGGTGCAATCTCATTCTTTATTTCAAAATGCTCGAACCCGTGATTAAGCAGCTTCGCTGTTTCTTCGAACCGTGCTCCTTTATCTTTCGCGCCCATTACAACTGAGATCAGTCGCATATTATCGCGTACTGCTGTACCTGCGAAGCAATATTGAGCAATATCAGTAAATCCTGTTTTCATTCCATCCAAGCCTTGATAAGCATAACGCTTGAAGTTCACGACATCTTTATTGGCTTCAAGCATCCAGTTCAAGTTGGAGATTGGCGTTTTGTCACGTTCTCTAAACTTATAGGATTGAATCTTCGTATACTCACTGAATTCAGGGTGATCATTAACGATTGCACGCACCAGCTTGGCCACATCCATTGCTGACATCATCGTCTCTGCTTTTTCAGCGGGGCGGAAGCCTTCAGGCATGCTTGCCCAATCCAATCCAGTAGAGTTGATATAGTGTGTCTTCGTCATGCCAAGACGCTTTGCTGTCTCGTTCATGATTTTTACAAACTCAGCCTCAGAGCCAGCAATATGCTCCGCTAGAGCTACCGTTGCATCGTTGGCAGATCCGATTGCCATCGCAATATACAAATCGCGAACCTTATGCGTATCCCCTTCTGCCAAGAAGATGCGGGATCCTTCTGTTACGGACGCATTTTTCTTCGCTACAACCTCGTCGTCGAAGCTCAACTCGCCTTTCTTCACTTTCTCCATGACAATGTACTCTGTCATCATCTTCGTCATGCTTGCTGGAGGATAAGAGATCTCCGAGTCAATATCGACTAATATTTTGCCCGTTGAAGCTTCCATAAGAACCGCGGAGCGAAGCTTCAAATCAAGCTTAGACTTATCCGTAATAACTTGATTGTTGTTCCCCTTCGTTGCCGCTACTTGCTTCGTTTGCGTTTGAGTTTGAGCAGCTGCTTCAGCCGCCACCATTCCTGCTGATGGCAATAAGGCGAAGCTTAATATTTGACATGCGGTAACCAAAGCGACCGCTCGTTTCCATTTGTTATGTTTCACTGTTGTATGTTGCTTAGACACTACGTACAACTCCTCTCCTGTTGAGTCCCATAGCTATTCTAACATAGCCAGACACGCAAAAAAAAGACAGGGTTGTAATACCCTGTCTTTCCTTGTCGACATTTTCCGTAAATGCAACACAATTACATGGAATAGTTAGGAGCTTCCTTTGTAATTTGTACATCATGCGGATGACTTTCACGCAATCCTGCGCCAGATATCTTCACAAAATGAGTATCATTTTGAAGCTCTTTCAGAGTGTTCGTACCACAGTAACCCATACCTGCTCTCAATCCGCCAAGCAATTGATGGATCGTATCAGCCAAAGGCCCCTTGTAAGCTACACGGCCTTCAATGCCTTCTGGAACCAGCTTCTTCTCATTGCTGCTGTCTTGGAAGTAACGATCCTTACTGCCTTGCTTCATTGCGCCTAGCGAGCCCATACCGCGGTATACCTTGAAGCTGCGGCCTTGATAAATTTCAGATTCACCAGGGCTTTCTTCTGTACCTGCAAACAAGCTTCCAAGCATAACCGCACTTGCACCTGCAGCGATTGCTTTTGTAATATCACCTGAGTACTTAATACCGCCATCCGCAATAACAGGGATGCCGTACTCACGAGCTACGCTCGCACAGTCGTATACAGCTGTAATTTGTGGTACGCCGATACCAGCAATAACCCGAGTCGTACAGATGGAACCTGGTCCAATACCAACCTTAACTACAGAAGCGCCTGCCTCAATCAAATCACGAGTTGCTTCACCAGTAGCTACGTTCCCTGCTACGATAGTCAACTCAGGGTACAAGCCGCGTAGCTTGCGTACTGCTTCAATAATATTGATATGATGGCCATGAGCGGAGTCAACAACGATTAGGTCAACACCAGCTTGTACAAGCAGTTCAGCACGTTCGAATGAATCTTGGGAAATACCGATTGCTGCACCACACAGAAGACGTCCTTGAGCATCCTTCGCAGCTTTCGGATATTGGATTGCCTTCTCAATATCCTTAATCGTGATAAGTCCCTTCAACGTGTTGCTTTCATCAACCAATGGAAGCTTCTCGATCTTGTGCTGCTGCAAAATCACTTCTGCTTCTTGAAGCGTAGTGCCGACAGGAGCTGTTACCAAGTTCTCATGTGTCATCACTTCTTTAATCTGAATGCTGTAGTCATGAACAAAACGAAGATCCCGGTTCGTCAAAATACCTATAAGCTTATTTTCTGCATCCACAATAGGAACACCAGAAATGCGATACTTCGCCATTACACGATCCGCGTCTTCAACAGTATGATCTGGAGAAAGCGAAAATGGATTAGTAATAACGCCACTCTCTGAACGCTTTACGCGATCCACTTCTTCGGCTTGTTGCTCAGCCGACATATTTTTATGAATAACACCGATACCGCCTTCGCGAGCAATTGCAATTGCCAATGGAGCCTCGGTAACTGTGTCCATACCTGCACTCATAAATGGAATGTTCAATTTAACCTTATCGCTCAAAATTGTCGATACGTCTGTTTCCCGTGGCAGTACACTCGATTTACGAGGTACTAACAGCACATCGTCAAAAGTTAAGCCTTCCTTCACAAACTTAGATTCCCACACCAGAAAGTTCCTCCCTTGATTGTATTGGCGCATTCATTGTCCAAACTCCTTATCATACAGGGCTTGTCCTCTGATTAACGTCGTCTCTAAAAATATATTATTGCAATCTTAGCAAAGCGGTATGAGGCTGTCAAGGATAAGCGTCTTGTTTTGGTAATTCGTAATTCATTTGATTCCTATTCATGTACAAACAAATAAATGTCCACTCCAGGCGAACAATTTTATTACTATTATGGATAGTATGAGATTGTTTGTTATTCTCCATTCATCACCTAATCAGCAAGAAATATAAAAAAACCACCGTCGAGATATCTCAACAGTGGTCTTTAATTGCTTGGCGACGTCCTACTCTCCCGGGACCCTGCGGTCCAAGTACCATCGGCGCTGGAGGGCTTAACGGTCGTGTTCGGGATGGGTACGCGTGGAACCCCTCCGCCATCGCCACCAAACAGC
>NZ_JAVYAA010000010.1:0-104018 GCF_032337355.1 Paenibacillus suaedae | reverse complement strand
AGCAGAGGGTCGGCGGTTCGATCCCGTCAGCGTCCACCATAATATGCCGGTGTAGCTCAGTTGGTAGAGCGGCTGACTTGTAATCAGTAGGTCGAGGGTTCGACTCCTTTCGCCGGCACCATTGTTACCTTATTGGGGATTAGCCAAGCGGTAAGGCAACGGACTTTGACTCCGTCACGCATAGGTTCGAATCCTATATCCCCAGCCATTGTAAGAGCCATTAGCTCAGTTGGTAGAGCACCTGACTTTTAATCAGGGTGTCGAAGGTTCGAGTCCTTCATGGCTCACCAGTTAAATATCGTGCGCGTATGGCGGAATTGGCAGACGCACTAGACTTAGGATCTAGCGCCTTTGGCGTGGGGGTTCAAGTCCCTCTACGCGCACCATATCATTAAACCCTTGTCGGACAAGGGTTTTTTGCTGTTTATAGGGAAGTGAGGAGCATTATACTCCCCACCCATGCTAACAGCCTTGCTAACGGAGAACTAATTATCCACAGGTACGAGGTCTTCTTTTGATGAATTTATTGCTTCTGAATATTTGGCCATGAGGTTCTTTTTCTTTTCTTCTCTCATGTGAGTATAGATGTCTCCAGTGATTGCTACACTGGAATGACCCAATATTTCTTGGATGTCTTTCAGGTCGAAGCCAAGCTCCCACAAGTTAGTTGCAAATGAATGCCGTAAGTCATGAAATCGAATGTATGGCAATCCACTCTTTTTGATTATCTTGTCGTAATCATGGCGTAATTGAGCTGGACGTATTGGCTCTCCGTCTGAGTGGCAATTAATCAAGCCCCATTGTTTCTGATACGCTTCGTTCTTTTGTGCGTTGGTATGATTCTGCTCGATTTTCTCTTTCAGCGTTTCAAGTATAAGCCTATCAATGATAGGTGTGCGCCTTTCGGATTTCTTTGTTTTTGGTTCCTGGATGATGAAGCCGAATTCTGTATGGTACGTCAGTGACTGCGAAACCTCGATGTATGTCCTTTCATAAGAAAAGTCGCTCTCTTGGATGCCTAGAACCTCTCCACGCCGCATTCCCGTGTTTATGGCCGTCAGATAAGCCGTGTAGAAGCGACTTTCAGATGCCGCCTTAAGAAATGTCTGGCACTGCTCCAGCGTCCACGTAAGACGTTCCTTTTTGGTCACACGCGGTGGATCAACCTTCTTCATAATATCAGTGGGAATAAGCTCCCATTTAAAGTGTGCCATTCTCATCGCTCTACGGAGTACGCGGAAAATACCATGAATATAAGAATCAGAGTATCCTTTTTTCTTCAACTCAGTAAGGAAGGTCTCTATTTTATCCGCACTTAAACTATTTAGTTTGATTTTCCCTAATACAGGAATCATACGTTTCCTAACGAGCTCTCGATTTGTAATATAGGTTGTTAATCGGTGCTTTACTTTGGAGTAGTTTTCTAACCAAAATTCAAGATATTGCTCAACCGTCATTTGTGAATCAGGCTTATACAAGCCTTTTTTGATTTCGAGTATCTTTTCGAGCTTGGCCAGCTCTGCTTCTTCTTCTGTTTTAAATCCACCCTTAGACTTCTGCTTTCTCTTCCCCGTTAGAGGATCAGGGGGAAGGTTAACGACATACGTCCAGGTGCTACCTCGTTTGTACACGTGTCCTTCCATTGGTGCTACTCCTTCCTATTAGGTAAATTGCAATATTTCTTCAACGTCATCCATTAAAATAAGGAATTGTTCTATATCAGTACCGTGTCGTTCTGCAATTGAGGGAAGGTTAATCCCTATTTGTCCACTGCTCGTTCCTAAGATTAAGTCTGAGAGCAGCACAGATACGCACAACATATCCCCATAATCCTCGGGCTCCAGACGTTCGAATGGTCCATCCACTGGTATAAAGAGCGCATTTGACCAATCAAGCTCGTTTGCTGCAGGTTTGACGACTAGCTGAAGTGGCCTCACCCTGTCCGTATAAAAGTCGTAATAAGCGCTAATACGCAAGCTGTACACCTTCTTTCACTATTGATGAATTTCCCTGATCGGATACTGCAGCAAAGAATCTACCGGCATACACACGTCTTCGAATTTGCTCAAGGCGCTGATGTGCCATATCAATCGGTACTTTGAACTCGTCAGCCAAGCTTGCTGCAGCATCGCAACAGCGTTCTGGAAGAGTCATTACCCTAATCATCGAAATGGGCATAGCTGCGTACATCGTAAAGGCATCAGCTTCAGCTTCCTGCGCCTGAGTAAACTGCTCAGGCATTATGGTTTGATTCCCGGCATGCCGGAGTAAATGGCATAGCTCATGCAGGAACTCAATCCACTGTTCACGTGGTGGTAATCTTGAATCGATATTCATCGAGTACATACCAGGGCGCACTTCGAGCGCTTTGCTTCTCATTGGAGTGTAGTAAATCCAGATATTCAGGCGGTTCGCTATTTCCTCGATCGTGAGGTGATATGTATTACTGATATTGATCTTTTCGTATAGTTTCTCTGTAAACTCCTCAATACGTGTCATTTGATAGTGTTCTATCATGATGAATGCCCCCGATATAGAATGTATGTTCGTATTTAGGGTGAAAATAAAAGCCCGACGGGGCTTAGAGTATCTTAAAGTTCGCTTTTCTTTTTCTTATCAAAGTCTGCCCATTTCTTTTGTAATTCTGGAGGCAGCTCAGAAGATGAAATTCGTCCAGAACCAATATTTTTTGGCTGAGATTGTGTTGGTTGTTTTTTATCTTTGATGGCTTTAATAATTTGAAAAATCAAAGCAATGACAATAACACTCAGACACAGTGAAACGATTACTTTCATCCACCAAGTCGTATGCCAAAGGATGCCAAGGAAGACAAAAGCGAAAATAAGGGAGATTGCGTTCTTGACTCCTTTATTGAATAAAATTGCGGCAATCAGTATGATGAGCAATATAGCTATCAAGATATCAGCCCCTTGTTAGTAAGACCTATTCACTACTCGCCTTGGCGATCTCCTAATTGTCTACCCTTCTCAGCTTCTTTAATAATGCGCCAGAATTGCATAAGTTCTTTTTTTCTCTCTTCCGGTGCTTCAAGGTACTCCTTAAAGAAAATTCCATGCTGTGGATCGTTTATGAAAGCTTCAAAATCTTCATCTTCCAGATTTGATGGCTGCTTGTCGGTAGTTGGAGTTGGAGTGTCAGATCGGCCTAGTAAGTAGTCACCTGTAACCACAAAGAAATCAGCAAATAAGTTGATTTCATCGTGTTCAACGGGACGCTTTCCTGACTCAATTCTCGATAAAACACTATTATTCATACCAATCTTTTTCGAAAGCTCCAATTGGTTCAAGCCTGCTCGTTCTCTTAACTTTTTAATCCGTTCTCCTGTAACCGACATTACTATACCACCTTTCCATTTCAGCAAATATCTTATCATTTTTCTAAAACGGAAAAAAGAAATTTGCTAAAATAACAAAATATCTGTTGACTTTGCTAAAACGGCAATGTATATTTGTATTAACGGAATTGCTAAATCAGCAAATGGTAGGGGGTGCAAAGTGATACAACTAGATCTGAATTTTATAAAAAGTCGGCGTATGAGTAAGGGGTTAATATTACAGGATGTTGCAACACGATTGGGTTTTAAGCATGCTTCGACATATATGAAGTATGAAGATGGGATTTATTCTTTTAAGGCTAATCAATTACCGATTCTTGCGGAATTGTTAGATTGCCAGATCGAAAATTTTTTTGCTCAGAACTTTGCTGAAACAGCAAATGATATATCTTCAAAGGAGGTGAGCTAGTTTGGCTAAGGTTCTTGAAATGCCCACAACACTTGCACAGGCGCTTCGCTTAGCCGCTGATTTAGCCGAGCAGAATGAGGAGTTATGGCAGCAACTTAAGAAATTGGAATCGAGTCGTTACCCTGATGTACTGCTTTCGAAGCACATCCTTGAATTGATGGGCTGGTCGAAAGCAACGCTTTCTCAAGCTGCTAAGGATCCAACGTTTCCTCATCTGGATGCGGCAAGAAAGAAAGGAGACGCCATTCGATGTTTAAAGTGGGATTTCTTCGATTGGTTAAAAGCTCGGTCACGGAGGGAAGAACAATGAGATTCCGCTGGCTTAGAAAGTCGTCCCGAGCGGCCTGCATAACGATGACGGTTGCTCGGGTGAAGATTCAAGGAATGGATATCGAAGAGGCATTAAATTTCACATTACATAAGGGACATGCAAAGAATCCTGAAGCGATTTCGAAAAGGGAATGGCGTTCGTTGAATCGGGATGTCAGTGAAGCTCTGCGGAAGATAGAAGAAAACCGCTGGTGCGGATCCAGCGCCAGCGGGTGAGGGAATAGATGGGGAATTGCTTAAATTCATATTACAACTTATCGCCCACTATTTCTGTTCGAATCTCGAACGGGAGGTGAGAGGCTGTGAAATTTGGTGTCATTATCAAGGCGCTGCGGACGCGAAAAGGCTGGAGCCAAGAAGAATTAGCCGACAAGGTTCACATGTCCCGCAGCGCAATATCAAAGCTGGAAAACGACCAGCAAACACTTGATGTTCCAACACTCATGCGAATGATTCAAGCTACGAACGCCCCCGAAGTTGCTGTATCTATACTCTACGGCATGGACGGCATCACAATTCTTCAAAACATTATGACGGCATTTTGAAGGAGGTATTTTCATGGATAGAAAGATTCTTGCGGCTGAAGCGTTAGCTGCTGGACGAGCTGCGAAGCACAATCTGAAGGTGATTCAGGAGAATCCAGAAAAGATTCATCCAGGGAAGATGGAGAACGCTGAGGCATACCTGAACATGATGATTGAATTTGCAGAAGAAGAAATAAAAAACGCCCGGCAGGCAGGCCGGACGTCGTTGAGAACTTGGTTGAAGTGTCTCGTGCTGTCTATTGTAACCTCTGAAAAACAGAAACGCAAGGAGGGAGCAGCGTGAACGAAGAGGATATCAAACAATTCACGGCTGCACTGGCTGTGCGCTATTTGCAAGTTACGGAAGAGTATTCATTGAGTGCTCGGTATTTTATCAATATGGATGTGACCACAACGCCTATAGAGAAGTTTCAGTCAGCTCGTGTTCAGGCCGAAACAGCTTACGCTAAGTGGCTTTTGTTCAATGAGGTTATAAGTGAGCTTCCACTCGATATAAAACAAGCTTTCCTCAAAGAGTGCGAACTTCTCAAATCTGAATAGATATGACAAAGCTTCGGCTTTGTCTCTCGGCGTCGTACGGTATTCTAACCTTTCCTTCCGTGCGGCGTCGAGAGATGTGGCTGACGCATCAATACATAAGAGAGTAGGTGATAGATTGGCACGACCTTGGATGCAAGAGCTGCTATGGGTTAGGCGAGATGATAACGGTGAAATTGTCCGCGTCTCTCAAGATCCACCCAAAGAAGGGGACTTCATTCCTACTGTGAGTGTTAAGAGAGTCAACAGCAAGCCTAAAAAAAAGAAATGACCCGCAGCAACGGGTCATTTCGGTTCATTGAAAATCAAATATTACGGCCATTCTACCACGGATGGTCTGAAATGCACAAGGAGGATGACCATGGGAGCGGCTATGTCATTGGATGTCACAAGAGGACGGATCGAGGTTGTGATCCAGCCGAAGCTCAGATATTCGCCTACGACCTTATCAATCAGGGGGCAATCAGGAACGGTTGAACTGCATGCCGACGATGAGCAACTGGAAGAAATCGAACTTGCCATTCGTGAGTATCGGAAAAATAACCGCAAGGAGGAGATTGCATGAAACAGATTAAATTGGAGCGATTGACTGCTCGTAACTTCAAGGGTTTCCGCGACTTTGCATTAGTAGCTGATGGTGGGAATGTTGATGCATTTGGCGACAACGGTACAGGTAAAACGACGATTTTTGATGCTTTCATGTGGGGCTTGTTCGGAAAGGACAGCACTAACCGCACCGATTTCGAGATCAAGGAACTTGACGAAGCTGGAAACGTTCGTCAGCACGGACTTGACCATGAAGTAGAAGTGGTGCTCAGTCTTGACGGACGTCGGAAGGTTTTCCGGCGTGTGTTCGCCGAGAAATGGACGAAGAAGAGAGGATCTGCTTTGTCCGAGTTTACAGGGCACACGACATCTTACTTTGTGGATGGTGTGCCAGTTAAGCAAGGAGAGTACACCGCGGCGGTTGATACGGTTATCCAAGAGGATGTCTTCAAGCTTCTGACCAATCCGCAATTCTTCAATGAACAGTTGAAGTGGGAGCAACGTCGACGAATTCTCTTAGAAGTCTGCGGTGATATCACGGATGAAGAAGTCATCTTCAGCAACAAGGCATTAGAGAAGCTTCCTTCCATCCTGTCAGGACGAAGTATTGAGGATCACCGCAAGGTGATCGCAGCACGACGGGCAGACATAAATAAGGAGCTGGAGAAAATTCCGGTTCGCATCGATGAGGCGCGCCGCAGCGTGCCGAACATCTCTGAGCTTGACGAGGAACTGTTGCTAGAGGACATCCAAACAGTTCGTGGACGTATCGCGGCGAAAGAAGATGAAATGTCACGAATACAATCTGGTGGCGAAATATCTGTTAAAGAGAAGCGGCTACGGGAAATTGAAACCGACATGATCGGAATCAAGAACGAGCTGCAGCAAGAGACATTAGGGCGCCTCTCACGCAAGCGGGAAGAAGTTGATTTACTCCATCGGGAAGTTGATCAAATTCGCCGCCACATTGATGACGCTCAGCACCACATAGAAACGAATAGACGAAGAGCACAGGGACGTGAGGAAGACGCGAAACGCTTACGTGAGAAATGGTCTGAAGTGAGTAGTCAACAACTGATGGATCATCATCATAATGATAACTGCCCAACTTGCGGGCAATCGCTTCCGGAAGATCAGGTTCAAGCGGCTAGAGATAAGGAATTGACTGATTTCAATGTTGCTAAAGCACGACGCCTGGAACAAATCTCAACCGAAGGTAAAGCAGCAGCAGCTGAAGTCAAGCGTCTGCAGGAAGAAGTAGATCGGTTCACTGTTGCAGTTGAAGAGAACCATCAGGCGTTATCAGCAAAGCAAGAAGCGCTCGCCGCTGCTGAAGAAGAATTAACTGCCCTACGTGCCAGCATGCAAGATCCGGCAGCTGATTCGCGATATCAGCAGTTGAAGTTTGAGGCGGGGAACTTACGACAGGAAATTGAGGAGCTTCGTTCATCGACCGTTGCTGCAGCGGGTGCCGTTCGTGAACAACTTGCTGGGCTTCGAAAGGAACTCGAATCACTCGAGGCAGAGAAAGCCAAGATTGGCCAAGCAAGAGCAATCGATCAACGCATTATTGAACTAGAGAAGCAAGAGAAATCACTGGCGGCTGAGTTCGAGCAACTTGAACAAGAACTTTTCCTCACGGAGGAGTTCATCCGGACTAAGGTCAGTATGCTGGAGACGAAAATCAATTCTAAGTTCCATCATGCTCGGTTCAAATTATTCGACCAGCAGATCAACGGGGGCCTGAAAGAGGTTTGCGTGACCACCTTCAAAGGTGTGCCATATGACGGTGGATTGAACAACGCGGCGCGAATCAATGTCGGTTTAGACATCATCAACACATTAGGTCAGCATTACGGTTTCACTGCACCGATTTTCGTCGATAACGCAGAAGCCGTTACGAAGCTGATTGACACGGACGCGCAGGTAATCCGCCTGGTCGTGTCTGAAGCGGACAAACAACTTCGAGTAGGGACACAACATAACAAGATGCAGGAGGCGATTTAATTGAGTGATTTTTCAACGGTACTTACCAAGGTAAATGATAACTACTTCCCTATGATCGAGCGACAGCTTACAGGTAACGGTATTGAAATGGATCAATACTCGAAATCCTGTGTCCTGAATGCAATTTCGTCTATCAATAACGCTCTTGATACAAAGGGCATCAGTTGGAACGATGATCAACTAGATAAGAGCAACATCACGCAAACCCTAATCCAAGTGGCTTCGCTTAAGCTCAATGCTGCGGCGAGCCCACGGGAAGTATTTTTCCAAATTCGAAATGTTAGTGTGAAAAAGAAGGAGAACGGGAAGGACGTAACGATTTGGAAAAAGCAAGTGGAGATGGGGATCGAAGGAGACGGGAATGACGCTATTCTCGCTCGATTTGGTAGAGATGTTAAGAAAGTTGGGCAGTATTGGCTTGTACGCGAAGGGGATGAATTTGATTATCCCGTTTATACCGGATTTGACGTCATTCCCCCGAAATGGAGGCCGACAGGTAAAGGCGATGTTGTTCGGGTCGTATATCCAATTATGAAGAAGGACGGTACGGTTGAGTTCTATATTGCAGAACGTGATGACGTTATCCGCAACCTCATAGCTCATATGAATAACAACTTGATGAACGAGACCTTTGGTTTATGTGCTGATCGATTCAAGGCAACGGCGGATCAGAAGAAACAGATCACTGCAAAGAAAGCAGAGATACTTAATAAGGCGAAACAGCTCGGTCTTGCCGCTTTGGACGATCCGGACTTGCAGCAATACATTAGCCCAGCATGGACAGAACCGCAAAGTAGAGAGTCCATGATCATTAGAAAAATGCGGAATAACATTGTAAAGAAGATTCCTAAAGACTTCGGTAACGCGTTTGTCGAGATGGTTTATACAGATACAACAGATGAATCCTATACTGCCGTACAACAAGAGATCGCAGAGAGGGCTAATGGTGAGATCATTGACGTTGACCCTGTTGAAGTTTCTGAGGAGTTCCAAATGGGAGAACGACCGGACGATGATAGCGGAACAATTGAATCAGAAGAACAGGAGCAGGGCGTCATCAGCTTTGAAGAAGGGCCTGGCTTCTAATGATCGACATTCTTCCGCTTGGCTCCAGCAGTGCGGGCAACGCCTATCGGGTAACCGATGGGCATACGTCCCTCCTGTTGGAAGC
The DNA here is from genome assembly GCF_032337355.1 of Paenibacillus suaedae. Lineage (NCBI taxonomy): Bacteria > Bacillati > Bacillota > Bacilli > Caryophanales > Paenibacillaceae > Paenibacillus > Paenibacillus suaedae. The sequence goes on along the minus strand of NZ_JAVYAA010000010.1, from coordinate 95,118 downwards.
TGGGCTCCGGTTCAAGGACATTCAGCGAGCGTTGGAGTTTCGGTTGTCGGATATTGCTGGATGCCTAGTCTCGCATGATCACGGCGACCATAGCAAGTCTATCAAGGATCTGATGAAGGCAGGAATTAATGTTTATACCGGACAGGGGACGACGGAAGCTCTGGGGCTCTCAGGGCACCGTATACGACCTGTGGCAGCCCGACAGCAGTTTACCATCGGTACATGGACTATTCTCCCGTTTGAGGTCGAACACGACGCTGCTGAGCCGCTAGGATTTATCCTAGCGAATCGATCGGGGGACAAGCTACTGTTCGCGACTGATACCTATTACATTCGGTACCGGTTCGCGGGTCTGACCCACATCATGATTGAGTGCAATTATTCTATCAAGATATTGCGCGAGAACATCGCTGCTGGACGTGTGCCGGCGGTCATGAAAAACAGACTGCTTCGATCGCATTTCAGCCTTGAGAATATAAAAGAATTTATCCGGGCGAATGATATGCGCCGTGTACAGGAGATTTGGTTGCTACATTTGTCGGACAAAAACAGCGACGAAGAGCTGTTTAAAAGCGAGATTCAGGCGCTGACTGGCAAACAAGTCATGATTGCTAGACGGTAGGTGATCGCATGAATGAACTGACTGGTACCCATATGAAAAGCATGATTGGTAATCGGATATGGAAGTTGAAAGATTCTGATCCAGAGGCCTTCAAACGGGAAGTAAGAATTTATTTTGAACGAGGCTATCCAGGATGGACGGTTCTCAGTGCGAAGTACCCATTCATTTATCTCAGGGACGATAGGGGGAGATTGAATTGAGTGTGGTTCAGATGGATCTGTTTTCAGACTTTGAACAGGAGCCGTCATTGAACGGAATGTACTACGAACGAAGCACGAATCGATTTGTATCGTTCGTGCTGGGTCGAAGATATTTCGAAATCTCTTTCTGGGAGTGTCTTGGTGACAAGGCGTGGAAAGAGAAATTGAAGAGAGAACGCGCAATAGATTAGGGGATGAGTCAATGCCCAACAATAGTTTTCCTTTTCCGACTTATTCAGGTTTGTTGGAGCCACAGCACTACAAGAACATAAGCACTGCGATATGGCTATTCCTTTGGTGCATTAGCTCCACGACAAAGGAAGTCGAAAAAGACGGAATTGTGTGGGGTATAGTGCTCGGGAACAAGCCCATGAAGTTGTCTGAAATCTCTCAAAAATTTGGGGTTAATGATAAGACGGTGAGTAGGTGGCTAGACACCTTAGAACAACATGAGTACATACGAGTCACTAGAGCACCACACGGATTAATAATCACTGTTAAAAATTCAAAGAAATTCAGCTCTGATAAGACAGACAAAAATGTCCGATCACTCGAAAATGACAAGACAGAAATGTCCGATCACCCACCCACTGATAATACAAATTTGTCCGATCACATAGGAAGTGATCAGACAGAAATGTCCGATCACCCGGACAAAAATGTCCGATCTAATAAAGATATTACAAAGATATATAATACTGCTGCTATTAATACGGGATCGAAATTTGAAGAAATCATGCAAGCATTCTGCCGAATTCATGGCAAGCTAGATATCCATGTTAAAGCTTTGGACATAACCATGATGCACGAGATGATCGCCCTGGGAGTGCCGACTACCCTAATCATTCGAGTCATGGAAACCATTTTCCGAGATCGCGGAGGTAAGATTCATAGTTTCAGCTATTACAAAGACGCCATCTTGGAAGCTTGGGAAGCGGAAAAGGCCATAACTACCCCCTCGCCGCAGGGAACAGTCGCCCTTGGTCAACCGCCTTCACATCATGGATACCGCAGTAAGCAACAGCAACAGCTTGACGAGCTGATGAAAATCATCGCTGAGGAGGAACGCCATGAACAGAGCAGAAGTGGCTAGATTGCTTCTAGGGATTAAGCAAAATTATCCGTCATTTGATGCTAGCGCCGAAAGCGTTGAACGTCATGCAAGGTACCTTCGAGATATTCCGTTTGAGGTTGCGAAGCAGAACCTTGATAGTCACATCATGACAGAGCGGTTCCCACCAACGATTGCGGATCTACGTGGGCGATTAGGAGAACAGATCGAGAGGAACCGGATGAAACAAGAGACAGACGAATATTTCAGGCAGTTGGACGAATGGAGGAAGAAAGCAGTACCGCCACCGCGAGGCAATCTTGAAAAGATACGGTCAATCTTAAAACGGGGTGAGAGAGTATGAACCAGCAGAAACAACAGCACCACCCGACACTGGCTGACATCCTTGGAGCGGAACCACCGCATGATATTGCAGCGGAACAGGCTGTACTCGGCTCAGTTTTGATCGATCCGCAGTTGATGGACATGCTGCAGGAACGTCTGACACCAGCCTCATTCCATGCCGCGAAGCATCAGAAGATATTCCGGAGAATGATGGATCTAGCTGTTGAAGGTGATCCGATCGATGTACTGACACTTGTTGCGAAGCTTGTTGAGCATGACGAAGCTGCGATCGTTGGGGGAGTTAGTTATCTTACACGATTGGCTAGCAGCGTTCCGACCACAGCCAATACAGAGCATTATGCGGGCATCGTGTTGGAAAAGTATTTGCTTCGCCAGAGCATCGAGGCAAGCATGGCGCTTATACAGCAAGCGGCAACATCGGGCGACCCCGGGAAGATCATAACAGGCTTACAGGACACCGCGACGCGGCTGGGGGACATGGCGGCACCGAAGAAGGACTTCACCCGATTAAGGGATGTACTGATGGATGTCTACGAGGAAGCTGAAGAGCGTTATGAAAACAGGAACGAAGACCGCGGGATTACGGGGTTACCTTCTGGCTTCGATGACTTGGATCGTATGACAGCAGGTTTCCAGAAGAGTGATCTTATCATAGTCGCAGCTCGTCCCTCAGTTGGTAAGACTGCGTTTGCGCTTAATATCGCGCAGAACGTTGGAGTCAGGACGAAAGAGACGGTTGCAGTATTCAGCTTGGAGATGTCGCTGAGGCAGTTGGTTCAGCGGGTGCTTTGCTCAGAATCACGAGTTGATGCCAGTCGTATGCGGACAGGATACTTCGAGGATGGCGACTGGGAGAAGATGACGAACGGAATTGCACAGCTCGCTGAGGCGAACGTCTTCCTAGACGACACCCCAGGGTTAAACGTCTATGAGATCCGCGCAAAGTGCCGGCGTCTCAAGAAGGAACATGGACTAGGGATGATCATCATCGACTATCTGCAACTTATTGCAGGTCGCGGTCGAGGTGATAACCGCCAGCAGGAAGTATCTGAGATATCACGGATGTTGAAGCAGCTGGCTCGCGAGCTGGATGTCCCAGTCATTGCTCTTTCACAGTTAAGCAGGGGAGTGGAACAGCGGCAGGATAAGCGACCGATGATGTCCGATCTTCGTGAATCTGGTTCGATCGAGCAGGATGCAGATATTGTTGCGTTCCTGTACCGAGATGATTATTACGACAAAGAATCAGAGAAAAAGAACATTATCGAAATTATTATCGCTAAGCAGCGGAATGGCCCTGTTGGTACCGTTGAGCTGGTATTCCTGAAGCAGTTCAACAAATTCGTAAACCTCACACGAGCCAATGAGCAGCAAAAGCGTGGTGCATAGAGGAGGAGTGTTCAGTGAGCTGGATCATGAGTAAATGGGGCGTATATGAGTACATGAAGCAGCGCTTCGAACAGACCTATCAGGTTCCAACTCGTGAGGAGCTAGAAACAGCATTCCCGCAAATTGATTCGGACGAATTGAATGAAGGTGTGCACGAGTTTGAATGTCGGGTAGGCGTTTTGTCATGAAGCAGAAGACTATTGATCCATTTTTTCATCAGAGCATGTACTACACAGTGATAGGAGAGGACGGGTATACGATCGGGGAAGTGTTTGTAATCGATCGTAGTCTGCTGCCACGACAGAAGGGAAGAACGACGAATGAAAACGATGGGAATCGACCACGGAACCAACTACGCAGGATGGGCAACCATGAGCAACGGCAAGCCAATTGATTTTGGTCTCCGTGATTATAGCGAAATTAAAATGCCGTTTGTCCTAGATGCAATATACCAGGACACATACAACATGTTACGAAAGGAACAGCCAGACGTCGTTGTGTTGGAGCGTCCAGTCCATTTCAAGAATGCGAATAGTGTAATAGCTCTTGTTGGTGCGTACTCCATGGTGACGCTGGCAGCGCTCCATCAGGGCATCAAAATTGCAGAAGTCAGACCAACAGAATTGAAACGGGAGACGGGCAAAGGGAATGCAGACAAGGAGACTGTAGCAATAGAAATGCAAATGCTATTCGACTTGGATTATGACGAAATTGCGGTTCCTGTGTTGTACCAACGGGACGACCCGAAAGGGAAATTCAAAAAAGGCGACATTAGAGATCGTTTATTCGACCCGTCAGATGCTATTGCGCTCTGCTGGGCCTTCCATCAAAAACTTAAAAAAGGAAAAGGAGCTGCATAACATGGGTTACATCGAGTCAGAAGGAACATTGCTGGGAGCAAATATGAAGAAGGGCGGGAAGATGGTTCTGCAGATCGAGGTTACTCAGGATCTTGATAGCCGTGAAGATTATTACCACCTTCGCAAAATGATTGAAAAAAACATTCGATTCTCTTTGGAGAGTCAGGTCGTGCAATATAACGTTGCAGTCGATGCGCGAACGGAGAAACCGATCAAGAACTATCGGGTGGATGAAAAGGGTGTTGTATCTGAGGTTAAGCCAGAAGGCGAACAGGTAGAGATGGAGTTGGAAGGCGTTCCGAAAGAGGAAGTACCGGTTAAGCACGAAGCGAAGGAATCAGATAAGACCATCATTGACGACTTCATCGTTTCTGGGCTGGCACCGACATACGAGGATTTGCCTTATGACTTCGCGGCCTACGTTCAGCGCATTCGTAGCGGGGAAACGTACATGAAGATTGCTAATGAGCTCGATGTGAGCAGCGGACGGGTTGCTGAAATCATCGAAGATTATCGGACACGGGTTGCACCGCTGGCGATCAAATGGGACGAGTGGAGAAAGGGCAATGTTCAATTTGAACCGGAACCTGCAGCGAATAAAGAGGGCAGTGCTGAAGAAGTTGATGATACAAAGTCAGATGGGCACGACGGATCCGACATGGGAGCAACTAGCACTGATTCAGTAGAGTTTGAACCAGAACAAGAAGTGACTGCTGGTGAAGATAGCGAGCAGGCACAACAGGCAGCAGGCAATGAGGATACTACTGCTGGTAGCGAAACTGAATCAGTTGATAAAGAAGCACTGGAACAGTTCATCCTGCAGCATCGCCCAGCATATGAAGATCTTCCTCTCGACTTTCCAGCATTACTTGAAAAGCGTCTGCAAGAGAATAAGACCTGGCGTGAAATTGCTAATGAAGCGGGCATGACAAGTGGGCAGTTGAGTAGTCGCTGGAGCATGTACAAAAAGCGTGTGCAAGAGCAAATGAAAGACGGAGGAGCGGCTTAAGACATCCTAACAATCCTAAGGTTTGAAGTCGTTTGGCGGCCCTTTGCGGCCGTTAAACAGAACGTATGTGCGGGTGAGGCTGTGACTCAAAGAGAAATCAAAATGACGATCGAAAGAATATTCGAAGCTTATAGGCAGTTCAGTTTTTTGAATCGACTTAACTTGCCAGTAGTTCCGAAGGAAGCGCAGATTTGTAAATCCATTGACGCTGTAGTCGAACACTTGGATCCGATAGAAAGATGCTTAGTGTATGAACGCTATATGAAAAAGACGAGAGTATCGGATCTGGAGGTTTATTCTCAGAAAATTAACCCACCACTTAGCGCAGTGACTTATTCAAACATTAGACAATCAGCATTTGAAAAACTTCTGATGGCATTTAAGCAATTGGGGCTAATTCAGTGATGGAGTAACTAAAGCGGAAACCGTTATGGAAATGTGGAGGGAGGATTTATGAACAAAGTAAGATTCAAACTTTTCATTGCAGTTATTGCAGCATCATTCGTGGCAATGTCGCTTTCGTTGCTTGCTTACGGGACGATTGCGGCGTTCATGTTAAATGTGTAGATGATTTTAGCTAGATGAATTACAGACAAATTAATAAATTCATTTCATATATGTAACGCTTAGGCCAGATTGAGAGGATAAAGTATATCCACTCAATCCCTTCAATCCGGCCGTTATGAACCGTTTTTCGGTTTTTGACCAAATGTGAACTCTACGGAGACTATGATGAGGTCAAAAATGATTTTGATTTTCCTTAGATTCATATGGCCATCCCTCCTTTACGTGTGGGATGGGTGTTACGGTAATACGGTTTCTATTCTATCATAGATGGAAATATTTTCACAAATAAAATTGGACAGAGAGGTAAAGGGAATGAAAGTGGAGATAGATATAAACCTCCGACGGTGGTTCATTGGGTACTGGATGCTTGGAAGCAGTTGGAGTGGAAAACGAAAGCATGCATTTTACTTGGGGCCTTTTTCATTCTGTATCACGTTAGGGGGGACAGCTGATGAATAATGTGGTTGATTATAAAAAAATCGATTCATACTTTCTAACTGAGGAGCAGCTGCAAGCAGAATGCGAGCGGCTTGATGCTTTAAAACCACGTGACTACAAGGGACAGACCGAAGTCTTTGCCCCACAGAAGAAGTGGAACGGGAAGTATATCCGGAAGGGTGGGGAGTGGTAGGTGGTCAACCAATAATAAAACGCCCTCCGCTGATCCTTGGCCAGGCTGCGGGGGCGTTTTGTAACATGTCCTCATGTTCCATAACCAATATACCATAACGAGGGGAATGAGGGGAATGGCGATGGTGTGGGGGCAGTGTGAGCTCTTTGCTAAAGCAACAAAAGAGGAAGTCGAACGCACTAAGTTCCTTCTCGAAAAATATACAGATATGCTCATGCTAATGCGTGATTACGAGCAATTTGAGAAGGAAATGGCGCAGGTAGCCATCGATGGGGAGGCTGCCCGCCGGATAGATTCAGATGATTTGCATGCAGATAAAACGGCAAATGCTGTTATTTTGAACGAGAAGCAGCGCTGGGTGTATAAGCAGTATAAATTCTATACCAGCATGCTGCAGCGTGCCTACAGGACTATTATTGATGAGGAAGTAAAGAAGGCGGTAGACTATCGATATATTCAAGGATATACGAGGAAAGAGACAATTCTATTTTTTCGTCGGGGATTGAGTAGTAGTACGATCGATAGACGTATTGAAGATGGGGTTATTGCAATTGCTGATACCCTGAAGCTATGGAGTTTTTTTGAGCAAATAGAAGAGTTTTAAAAAAGTCAGGCACGGATCATCCGTGCCTGACTTTTTATCATATTAAGACTGCTCAACGGGATGAAACTCTTCTTGGAAATAATCTGCTAATTGAATCCCCTCTTTTGAAGCAATTTCTCGGAAGGTTGGAAGAAAATTAGGGTTACTATCAATGAATTCTGAGAGGCCATTATAAAATCTACCAAAGTGGTAACCAGCTCTAAATAGTGAGTTTAGTATTTTTACTATTTCACTATCCAGGGCCTTATATTTTAAATAATATATTAAATAAAAACTTTTGGAATTAGCATTATCATATCCGCGATATTGAACTGTAAGTGAGTTAAAGTGGCTTTTTACTGGCTCGAAAAATCCATATTGATCAAATAGCCTGATTTGTTTGTCGTTTGGTATTCCCAAAGGATGAATTTTTGTAGCGAGTTTTTGGACAAAATCCCTTTTCTCTTCTTCATCTTGAATTACTTCATTCTCAATAAGGGTAGTTGCCAATATCCAGAAGCAATCCAGGAAATTACCTATGTTTTCAAATAAAGAATGGTGCCAGAAATATCTCATTAATTCCTCATTCTCTGAGAACATCATTAACTTTTCTGGGAATGCTTCCATGAACTCGGAAAATATTATATGTTCTGATGTGACGAAGGTATGGAAGGCTTCGTATACATTTTGGTCAGTGCAATTGAAGATTTCTTTCCAAAAACGATTTTTTATATGATCGTCATCAAAGGTTAGATCGATGTGCTCCTTATAAATTTCAGTTAACAGTTCTGGAATTTCGCTTGATCGTACTACATTCGGAATTTTTTCTATCAAGTAATCAAAAGCTGAGTTAGGTTTTTTATATTTAGGATCAAAGTGTTTATCAATTTGTTCTAATAACCACTGCTTTCCTCCGTTCACAATAAATTTTGAGAGGTGTGACTGTACAAAAGACCAAAACTCTTCAACTTGACTGTGATTGATTATTGAATCCTTAGCATGTGCACAAGTATTTCTAATTTTTCTCCAGTGGGGCATATCTTCAATAATATCGTTGCTTACCAGGAATACTTTGCTAACTGGAGGTGGCTTCTCCCCATTGGGGCCTTTTTTCTCTTTCTCTTTTTCCTCTATACAAGTAAATACTCTTTCTTCCCAAAGTTTTTCATCTTTAAGGTCATTCAAGACTTTCGGCCAGTGGTTTTCATGAATTAGATGCGGCTTTGGACTCTTTAATAATCTATCTCTTAGAGCCTTCATAAAGCCTAAATAGGACATTAAGAATGCCGGTCTGTAAACACCTATACGATAACATTTAACGGCATCATCAAAAAGCATCTTAGCTTCTTCAGAAATGTCTTGTCGTTTAATCCATTGTTCAAAATTGATTTCCATATAATCATACCCCTTTTGAAAATGTGATCACTTATCCATAATACAAAAAATTTGACGACAATGTGGTATATTATGATAAATCTTGACGACCACATGACGAAAATACCGTGCTAATATGTAATCATGAAAGAGCAGGCGAGAATGACACGCACGGCTGCATATAGGCAGCATTTGAACCGGGGCGTACCTCATCTCGTATGCAATAAGGGGGACAAACCAACACGGCTTGTCCCCTGTTTTCATTACTTCTTGTTAGTAGCGTTCACAATTGCTGTCTTGTAGTTCAACCAGGCAACCAAAACTGGACAAACTGCAGGAATGGTTTTGGTACAAATAATTCCTAAGAGTATATACATTGTTACTCCCCCTTTCGTTATGTGTCTTTTCGTTGCTTAAATATAGAGAGCTGTTTATCTTTGTGACAGGCTATATGAAAATAGGGAGCGATTTTTTATGTGCTTAAGCATTAGTGGAGTTAAACGGGGTTTTTGAGTGAATATCATTTTGACGTGGAAAATGAGGCGTTTGTAAAATGGTGTTGTTCTTCCTCTCTAGTTACAAAGTACGTAAAGATTTTAAGCAAAGAGCGAAGCAATTTTGCGGCGGCCGTTTGCGGACGCAATTGCTCGAACAAAACTTTTTGATTGAAATAACTTTATATATAAACCGAAGTCGCTCATTCTTGGGCGGCTTTTTTTGTTGGAGGAATTACCTATGAAGAAGAAAAAGAAACGTTTTAGAGATCCGCCGAAGCAGCCGGTTAAATGCAAGGGGTGTGTATGGGGCGACTGGACGGGCACGAAGCAATTTTGTATGATGCCTACCTGTACAAAGAAGCCATGACGTGATACTTTTGCAGTAAATAAGTCAAGGAGATGGCTAAATTGAATATTCAAGTTGACCCGTGGAATATATCCTTATCATTGGCATCTATAATTCTTTCTGTCGGAGGAGCAATTTGGCTTTTTGTAAAACATACTTCTGAAAAATATATCGATCAGCAATTTCAAAAAAAAATAGAGGAATATAAAACTAATTTACAAGGTGTTTTAGAAACGAAAAAGTTCGATCTACAAAGAATGATGCTTGATTTTAACTTATATCGAAGTAAGAAACATGAAATCTATCCCGAGTTGTTTAAATTGTTTCTTAAGGCGACATATGGTCTAAATAATTTGAAAAACAACTGGGATTTCCCTCTTTTTCAATTGCTTAGTAAAGAGTTTGTTGAACGATATTTAATTGAAAAAAGTGTTGGACAAAAGGAAATTGAATATTTGACAGATCGTTGGTTAGAAGACGAAGAAGCAGCTGAAGAAAAGATACAAGATATTAAGTATGCAATTAAAAGGTTAGAGACCAAAAGTGTTAAGAATGATTATGAGGTTTTTCGTAATTATTTTTTAGAGGTAGAACTCTTTCTTTCAGATGAAGGTGTTAAAGTAATACAGGAGATAATACAAGACTTTGATGAGATTCTGGAGAACATAATATATGATATCTTTATGATTTCATACGAGATGGATGAAGTCTTGAATAATAAAGCACGTACGGATACTGATACTCTGTATAAACAAATTTCCTTGAATGTCGATAAATTGAAAAAACAATTTAAAAATGAACTTTCCGTTGCAGAGTATTAAGCACCTTAAATGGTGCTTTTTCTTTTGCTGTAGAAGGGTAGTCCTTCCTGATGTCGAAATAAGACGATTAGGAGGGATAATACTGGTGCAGTTCTTCAACAACATTGATGCTAATGCATGGATTCAGACATTTGGCGGTTTTATTGGAGCTCTTCTAGCGGGCGGTATCTCGATATTTGTATTTCGAGGACAAGTAAAATTCGATTTAAAAAAAGAACAAAATAAGGAAATTGAAAAATTTTTAAAGAGCAATCTTAAAATCTGCAATTGGCTAAAATCTGCAGCTGGTTCAGCCAGTGAAATTTCAAGTGCAGTAAACAATACCGACCTTACTTTGAAGTTGAAAATTGCAATACTAAGGAATGAAATAAATGCTTTATCGTATTGCATAGATGTATTGAATCAAATTAATGATGACTATATACCTTTGGAGTATTATAAGGATTTTATTGAAATGAAGGCACACTTAGATCTTCTTAATACAACAGCCAATATACAACTTAATATTTATGAAAGTAATAACAAGTTTGTTTATACTACAGACTTAGACTTGATGGCAGCAAAAATAGCTGAATATAATGAGCTGTTTGCGAAATATGGAAATGAGAAGGAAGCTAGATTGCATCTGTTATGGAGATGAAAAGGAATCTAGATTTATAGCACCGATACAGGTGTTTTTTCTTTTGTAATAAAACGACCAAAGGAGTAGCATGAAGTGACGCTTATTGTCTCATAATGACGATTGGGTTATTATGGTTGTGGGGTGAATCATGTGAATAATAAAAGCAAGGTACAAAATCCACTTACGATAATAGCTATCTTTGCGGGTATTGCTGAAATAGCCGGCACAACAGTTTTGATAGGTTTGCCTATTGAGATCCAAAGAACTTTTGTTTGGTTTGTTATGTTATTTCCATTTGTCTTAATAGTCTTATTTTTTCTTGTGCTGTTGTTCAAACACGGTGTTTTATATGCCCCAAGTGATTTTACAGATGAAAGTAATTTTATTGGCATATTAAAGAATCGTAGTAACAAAATTAATAATGAATTAACCGAAGCGACTAGTGAAATCGTAGAGGCTAAAAAATTGATAGATGCACTTGAAGAAGCTAAAAAACAGTTGGAAGAGTCTACAGCTGAGAATATATACTCTACACAAATTAAAGAATTGTCAAAGAAACTTAATTCAATTCAGAACCAAGTTGAAAATGCAATGCAGACTAACAAGAATACACAGTTAACTAATAATATTAAACTACATAAAAAGAATAACGGGAAAATAGTATCTACTACAATAAAAAACATACTTGAAGAAATTGAAGAGTCAGGATTCGTAGGAATCACAATAGGAGAAATAGAAAAGATTACAGGTTATAGTAAAGAAGAAATTGTTACCGCGCTTTATTCGCTCAGAATTGATGGAAGTATATTAAGCGATGGAAACAGATATTATAGAGATCTCCGTGAAAGAGCACTTTGATAAGTGTTCTTTTTTTTGTTTTAAAACCAGCGAATATTAGCCGTTCTAAGGTACGCATATTCTAATGAGTCGAATGTAAGATGAAGATTAGAAAACGTCATGGTGGTACCGTAGAATCGTTTTACGAGAGTGTTATGGATGCACATATGGCAAAACCAACTTAACACAAACAGACATTCGAGGGAAATAGTAGGGAAAAGAGTCGGGACTGATTCTAAATCAGTTTACATTCGACATAATCCCTTGTGGAAATATAGGGAAATATGTGTGAAAATATTAATATATCAATGAGGGGAGGAAAAAGTTATGTCAGCTTTGTTATACGAAAACTTTATTTGTAGTGCATTTAGTTTTGCTCTAAACAAGCAAGTTGGGCGTGGGAACGATCCTGCACACCTTGCAGACACTGACATTTTTAATTTTGGCTCATTGGAACGTGTTAAAACAGGAGCGGCTTACGCAATAGGAATTTACAACGCGCATATTAGAAACCTCGAGGAAATGGAAGATTCTGATTACGATCTGATGGATAAGTTTTTATCAGATGTAATCAATGCCAATGATTCAGAGCAAGTTGCGCAATTAATTGATAAATATAGATCGACATTTTTTAAAAAGTATAATCTGAAATAAGCACCTTCGGGTGCTTTTTCTTTTGGAGGAAGAAAGTATGAACATTCAAATAATTCCGATAGACCGCATCAACGCAGCATCCTACAACCCTCGCGTTGACCTGCAGCCAGGTGATCCAGAATACGAGAAGCTGCGTCGAAGTATTGAGGAGTTCGGTTACATTGACCCTATCGTTTGGAATGAACGTACTGGAAACATGGTCGGCGGTCATCAGCGTTACAAGATCCTCGTCAACGAGTTAGGGCGTACGGAGGTTGAGGTTTCGGTCGTTGACCTAGATGAAACACAGGAACGGCTCTTAAACATCACCTTAAACAAGGTAGAAGGTCGATGGGATGATGAAGCATTGTCACGCCTTCTTGAAGAGCTCCAAGCAGAAGCAGCAGACCTTGGACTTACGGGCTTTGATGCCGATGAAATAGAAAGCCTTATTGAAGAATTCACGGAGCCGTCAGAGGATCAGCTCGGCGATTTTGAGAATAGAGAACTGGATACGAGTGAATTCGACGAATCCCAATTCGGGTGTAAATGCCCGCGCTGTGGATTCGTTTTTGATTCTGAGGGTGAGTAGATATGCCAGCATGGGATTGGAGTTTGAAAGATATTGATGCCGTAAATAAGCACGGGAGAACGGTGTTCAGCTGCTTCTCTTGCGGTGGCGGCTCAACTATGGGATACAAGCTTGCAGGATACACGGTGCTGGGGAATGTGGAGATTGATCCCCAGATGATGCGGATTTATCGGCGCAATCATAATCCTAAGCATCCCTTTATGATGCCAATTCAGGATTTCAAGGCACTGCCCAATGATGAGCTGCCACCTGAACTGTTTAATTTGGACATCTTGGATGGCTCGCCACCATGCAGCGTATTTTCTACTGCAGGTGCCAGAGAAAAGAAATGGGGCGGTGAGTTTGCGTTTCGGGAGGGGCAAGCTGTTCAGCGGCTGGATGATCTGTTCTTTGACTTCCTAGATGTAGCGGAGAAGCTTCGACCTAAAGTCATTGTTGCTGAGAACGTCAAAGGGATGATCATAGGAAAGGCACGAGGCTATGTCAGCATGGTTCTGTCACGGTTCCGAGAACTTGGTTACCGACCACAGTTGTTCCTTCTGAATTCGGCTACGATGGGCGTACCGCAGAAAAGGGAGCGGATCTTCTTTATTGCTTCGCGGAATGATATACCTTTCCCACGGTTGCAGCTCGAATTCAATGAGCCGCCAGTTCTGTATAGGGACATTCGTGACGGGGAAGGGGCGCCTTTAAACCCTAGCACTAGGACGTTCCAACGGTGGCAGAAGCGACGACCGCGGGATCTTAATATGGGCGATGTGACAGAGAGGGAAGAGGGTAAAAACAGTAATTTCAATACAATACTGGTCAAGAATCAAAAGGTACCGAATACTATTGCGAGCTCTTCTGTGTTTGTTCGGACAGACGTACCTCAACAGGTTAGCGATTCGGACGTTATTCGGATTCAAACATTCCCACGGGACTACGATTTCATGGATGCAGATGTCCAGTATGTCTGCGGTATGAGTGTCCCACCGTTAATGATGAAGGGTATTGCTTCAGAGATTCACAAGCAATGGTTTAGTAAATAAAAAAGAGGGCGCGTCAACGCCCCCTTACCCAGTCAGGTTCCCCCGACTGAGATAGTGGAAACCCGTGGCCACGGAATCGAAAGCCACTATCTCGCCACCAATTTTAACGGAAAATTGAGGGGAACACAATGGGAACAGAATATGAACACGATGTATTGATGCAGCATGAGCTGGCCGTCATGGAAGGGATTCTGGAAAGCAAGGAACAGTACCGCAAGATTGTTAAAGCGGGTATTGCTCGCTGGGTTAAGGACTTCCAAGATGGTCGCATTGAGATCAAGACGGTGGATGACCTGAAGAAGCTAATTGAAATAGATATCGAGTTGCAAAAAGACGAGCTCTGATCAGCTCGTCTTATCTCTGGCCTCAATACCTTGTCGTTTACCTTCAGGCAGCTTTTGAAACAAAACGTTTATTCTCTTCTTTCGGGATATTCTTTCTTCGATGATGAAGTTAATTAATTCAAATAATTGTAGCGCTGTCTCTTGATCGTCTCGGAGGTCCAGCTCACCTGGATGAACTGACTCATTTCCTATAACGCGTACTATGTCTAAGGCTTGCTGAATTTCATCAGGCAAACCTTTACTCACTAGCGAGCCTATATCTTTATTGATGTCTTTTCCTGACTCACCTAGTTCAACCATGAGTTTTTGAAGGCAAAGCCTGAGTAAGGCAGCAGCTCCTCTTGGAGATTGATTAACAATATTTCTAGCTTCATTAAAATCGTCAATTAATGATTCAGGCATGTCACTATGAGGCATCGGTGCGTTAGTAGCCAATGGGATGATCATTTTATCTCCATACCAGAATGATCTATTACTGCAATGGTCACATATGCAAACATCAATACCAGAATCGAAACTTATGTCTGATATATAAATCATTGCACTATACCAATCTTGAGAAGTCTTTACATTGCAATAAGGACAATGAAATGATTTTGCTCGATGAAAGGGTGGGAAATATTCATGTGTCACATAAAAAACCTCTTTCTATTGTTAGTATAGATCAACAAGTTATTCGGCATTATCCTATAAGAATCCTTCTAAGAATCTCTCACGGAGGTGGTGATATGTAGTGGCTAGAGAGCGAAGTCCGCAGCGTGACGAAGCCATGAAGATGTGGCTGGACAGCGGCGGCAATATGAAGCTGAAGGATATTGCTGCAGCTCTTGGACTCGGTGAGACGCAGATACGAAAATGGAAGAGTGTAGACCGTTGGGCGGATGCTCTGAATAGTAACGTTACTAATGAATCAAATAGTAACGTTACCAAACGAAGGGGAGCGCCCAAGGGTAACAAGAACGCTGTGGGTAACAGCGGCGGCGCTCCTAAGGGTAATCAAAATGCCAAGGGAAACCGTGGTGGAAACGGTGGGCCATATGGCAACAAGAAGGCAGTCACGACTGGCGAGTATGAAACGATCTGGATGGATGCACTCGATGAGGACGAGCTGGTGTTGATCGATCAGGTTGACACTGACCCGATTCAGCAGGCTAATGAATCTATTCTGCTTCTGACAATTCGAGAGCGTCGCATGCTCAAACGGATTGGGCTACTCATGGACGGTCTGACAGAAAAGCAGCGGCGGGTTTTAAGCGAACTGAAGACAATCAAGGATGTGATGACCGTCCATGATGAAAAAACAGGTCTGACAAAGTCGGTGCCCATTTCCCGTACAGAGATGGTCGAAACTGAGATCGAGGAAACAGAATTTCGAGCGATCGACGACATTATCAAGCTTGAAGAGGCACTCACGCGGGTGCAGGGACAAAAAATTAAGGCGATCGAGTTAAAGAATAAGCTTATTGATGAGGAACGAAGGGTTCGAGTTGAAAAGCTGAAGTTTGAGCTGCAGATGCTTCGTGGTGGCGATGCTGATCAGGTAGAGGACGATGGATTCATTGAGGCATTGAAAGGGAAAATAGCGGAGGTGTGGGCGGATGGCGAGATTGAAACTTAAGCCGCCGCCGTTCAAGTGGAAGCCTTTCTCCGCTAAGCAAATTCAAGTCCTTACATGGTGGATGCCAGAAGCTCCGCATCATGATCTGGATGCAATAATTTGTGATGGGTCGGTTCGTGCTGGAAAAACAGTATCTATGTCGTTTAGCTACATTACGTGGGCAATGGAGACTTTCAACGGCGAACAGTTTGGCATGGCGGGCAAGACAATTGGTGCATTACGCCGAAATGTAGTTGGCCCTCTAAAGCGAATGCTAAAAAGTCGGGGCTACCAGGTGCACGACAATCAAACGGACAACGTGATGACAATCAGCCGTGGGCTGGTGGCAAACTACTTTTTCCTGTTCGGCGGGAAAGATGAAAGATCCCAAGACCTAATTCAAGGAATCACATTAGCGGGTATGTTTTTTGACGAAGTGGCGCTTATGCCACGCTCTTTCGTAGATCAGGCCGTTGCTCGTTGTTCTGTTGAAGGTCGAAAATACTGGTTCAACTGTAACCCTGCCGGGCCATTCCACTGGTTCAAGGTAGAGTGGTTGGATCAGTTAAAGAAAAAGCGTGCGTTGCATCTTCATTTCACGATGGATGACAACCTATCTTTGTCCGAGAAGGTGAAAGAAGGTTATCGTCGGCTTTTCTCCGGTGTCTTCTACAAGCGGTTTATTCTCGGATTGTGGGTTCTTGCTGAGGGTATCGTTTATGAGATGTTCGATTCAGATATTCATATATTAAGCGATGAAAAGCTGCCTGATAGGTTTGATAGATTGTTCGTCGGGGGCGACTTCGGTATGAGTAACCCGACTGCATTCCTGCTTCTCGGTCAAAAAGGGAAGGACTTCTATGTACTCCGAGAATATTATCATGCCAGCGGTAAGAAAAAAGGCAGTGATTCAGAGGTACAAGTGCAGCAGAAGACACTCGGTCAGTATGTTGAGGATTTCATAAAATTCCTTGGAGACGATCGTCCAGAAGTTATATACCTTGACCCAAGTGCAGTTGCTTTAATTAGAGAACTACGAGTAAAAGGGTTCACGAATATTAAGGCCGCTGATAATACGGTGAACGAGGGAATTCAGCTTGTTCAAAATCTTCTGTCCGGTTATTCCGGACAACTTAGAATACATCACTCCTGCGTCAATTTGATTCGGGAGTTTTCGTCATACGCTTGGGATCCAAAAGCCCAAGAACGCGGAGAGGATGCCGTCATAAAAGAGAACGACCATGCGCTGGATGCGCTGCGGTATGCGCTCTTTAACATGTGGCATGCTCTACGAAAAGCCAGCGTCAGAAATCAGAGATTGCATGGCGGGAAAGGAGGAACTGTCATATGAAGGTTGGCTGGGTCTCGTTTGAAAAAGGCGAGGGTAGCGGCGTAACAACTGCGGGGGAAAGCACACAGGCAATTGATTCATTCGAAGGGACATACGATGCACATGGCCTGTTACCATATCCAGAGGGGCAAGATCCTAAAATCCTACGCCAATTATGTAAGAATTCAAACGTCATCCCAACATGCATTCAAGCGTATCGACAGAATGTGACTGGGTACGGCAGGGGAACGGATTACAAGCCCGGTGAGAAGGACACTACAGCAGCAGACGAATGGGATCGAGCTAATGAACTACTTGATACTGCTGTCTTGGACAAACCATTGGAATCATTTCTGGCAGAAATCGTCGATGACCTTAATGAGTGTGGCAATGCATACATTGAGGTTTCACGAGAAGGGGAACTTCCCGGCTTGTTCCGAATTGCTCCTGAAAACATGCGATGCACAAAGTTTGAAAAGTCGGTACAGCTTGAGTATAAGCGACTATATAAGGACAAAGTTAAGACGTACAGACAGCGCCGCTGGGTGCGCCGCTATGCTCAGAAGATAGGCACCAATATTGTTTGGTATCGAGAGTTTGGTGTGCCGGAGGACGAATTTCCTGAAGCAGCAAATGAGATCATTCATCTCCGTGTTGGTCAGAATGGGCCATACGGCGAACCGCTTTGGATTGGAAACGCGCCTGGGGTTATCGGTGCACGCAAATCTGAGGAGCTGAACGTTGAATACTTCGACAATGGTCGTATGCTGGCCATGCTATTAACCGTAATCAACGGGGAACTGACACAGGATTCAATCGAAGCCTTGAAAAAAGCGAAAGGCAGTTCCTCGCAAGGCGGAATTCTTGTTCTGGAAGCTATCGGTTACGAGAAGGGGATAGGTGTTAGCGAGGAAAAAGAAAAGACGGAAATCAAGCTAGACAAGCTCAACGACCTGCTGCAGAGCGATGCGCTATTTCTCGATTATGGAAAGGATAAGCGCGGGGATCTTCTGTCTGCTTTTAGGCTGCCGCCGATCTATGTTGGACGTTCCGATGACTACAATCTCGCGACGTCAAATACTGCACGGCGTATCACGGAGGAACAGGTATTTATCCCATACCGCAAATGGCTCATGGATGAGATCTTTAATTATCGTCTATTCCCTGCTTATGACATCCTCAGAGTGAAGGCGTACCTTAATGGGCCAGAAATAACTGATCCAGAAGAACGCACTCGCCTGTTGGACTACTTGGCTGACAGAGGCATCATGTTAGTACGTCATTTGATACCAATCGCCGAAAAAGTCCTTAACACAACAATCGACGAAACAAAATATACCGATGATTATCTGGACACGCCTATTGCTCAGTTGGCCAGCAGCCAGCCGTCATCCTTTCAATTCAATTCGGATACTGACAACATTCAAGAGAATGTTGTGACAGTAGCGAAGCGGCTGCTCCGTCAAGGTACAGCGGAGGCGAAGGTACATGTGTGAGGCTTGCTGGGAGCGAATCGCAAAAGCAGACGATACCGAATTTTTAGACAGCTTAGATTTGACCAACGCGGAACGTGCGGTGCTTGAGGAACTATACAATCAGGGCGAAGAACAGATTATCGAGATACTGGAGCTGCAGGGGCAGGCGCTGCACGAAGCTATCCAAGAACTGACCGAGGATGCGTTGATTGACATAGACGGGCTGAGGAAGGTCATCGTTACGCTCCAGACGGGTGAACTCTTTACGACCCAATTTGAGCAAGCTGTATATGATGCGTTCATGCCACTGTTCGAGTTAGCTGGAGAGACCGAATTGACGGTACTCAATCCAGATAAAACATGGACAGTACAAAGCAAGGCCGCCGGGCGATTTGCCCGCAAGCTACAGAAGCTTGTTCCGGATATGAATGCCACTTCGACCGAAATTATGCTGCGTTCGTTTCAAAAGGCGATTAAGGAAGGGAAGACGCCAGCGGAGCGGGCATTGCTGGTGCAGGAGGTCACCGCCCAAGCTAGCAAAGGTGAAGAAGGACCATTTTCGATGACGAGGGCTGTTCGCGTAGCTCGCACAATGAGCACAGCGGCCGCAAATGGTGGGAAGCTGGAAGGTTGGAAGCAATCGGAGGTTGTCACGGGAAAGAGATGGAGATCGTCTGGGGGCAGTCGTACACGTAAGAGCCATCGCAAGGTAAATGGCGATGTACAGCCATTGGACAAGAAGTTCAAGGTTGGGGATAGTTGGTTGATGTATCCCGGAGATCCGTCTGGGAAAGCAAAAGAAATCGTCAATTGTCGCTGCACCATGCAATCTGTAATGGATTGATGTATGATATGCTGCGTGATAAGATATAAATAGAAAAAGGAGCTGGTTGCCTCCAGCTCCCCGTACAACACTTGGGTGGGAAACCTCCAAAAAAGAACAGAGAATAACCCGTTCCCTTGGCGCTAACCTGGGCGGGTTATTTTCGTTTATTCAGGTATGTGAGCAACGCGAGGATAAACATCCCGAGCATCATCACTTCCGAAAACGAAAATGTCATAAGCATCACCTCGATTCTGGAGGCGATACTTTCCCACCCAAGTTCAGTTGTACAGGCAAATTATAACACAAGAGTTTGCTAGAACACAGGCTACTTCTTTCCCATTACATAATAATTTGATATCGTATGTAATATCATTTTTGTTGAATAGTGATATCATATATGATATTATAATAAGTGAGGGGAGGCGATAAAGTGGCGTCAGTAGAAAAGATTATAGAGAAGATGAGGCGCCAGCCCCGCGGGATCAGCTACGACGAAGCGGTGAAAGTTCTAAACCATTACGGTTACGAGCTTAAACGCAAGTCAGCAACATCTCATAGGGTGTACGGTAATAAAGACGGTGACGTGTTTGTTCTTAAAGACAAAAGCCCGTTGAAAATATCGTACATAACAGAAATTCTGGATAGACTGGTTGGGGAATAGTTCCCCTTCCTGTCTCTCTCCATCATATAGCAAGAGTAATATATATTGAAAAGGAAGTGATCACATGGAAAAGGACATCGATTATTACATGAGTCTTCCTTATACGCAGCGTGTAAACCGCGTAGAGGATGAGGATGGTGCGTATTTCTTCGCGAAGATCGAAGAGCTTCCAGGGTGTCACACTGACGGTAACACAGCAGAGGAAGCTATTGTGGAGCTGCAGCAGGTTATGCGTGACTATTTAGAAGTAAAGTTGGAGATGGGCGCTTCTATACCCGAACCAACTGGGCTTCCCTCTGGAAAGTTCCCGTTGCGGCTCCCTAAGTCGTTACATGCCGAGCTTCAACAGATGGCCGCGCGTGAAGAAGTTTCACTCAATCAGCTAATGGTTTACATTCTCGCAAAAGCGGCAGGATCAGGATCAAACGAAGAAGCTGCAGCACTAAACTAATTAATTAGGCTCTCGCCAAACGGCGCAGAGCCTTTTTTATTGACCATGTTAAGGAGGTGAACTTAAAAATGGCGTTTAAATTGAGTGAGGCAAAGATAACTCACATTTCATTGGTCGACAAGGGAGCAAATGGCCGCCCATTCGCCATTATCAAGGAGGAAGGGAAGGAGCCGCTGCATAAGGACATTCGAATTACAAAGGCAGATAAGGCTCGACAGATTGTTTACGGTGTGGTGTATGAGCCAGATGTAGAAGATGCTCACGAGGACACGATGACCGCCGACGAAATAGAGAAAGCAGCACACGGCTTTATGGAGCGTCAAAACACATACAACATTGATAAGCAGCACGACCTTGATGCTGACAAGGGATATGTGGTCGAATCCTATATCGCTCCCGTAGACATGCAGCTAGGAGACCAAGAAATTAAGAAGGGCTCTTGGGTAGCTGGCGTGAAGGTGTTGGATGATGACACTTGGGAGCAGATCGAAAAAGGAGAGATTACCGGTTTTTCGATGTTTGGCGCTGGGAAGCGCGTGGAAGTCGAAGAAGAGGAGGTATCAAAGGGACTCTTGAAACGAATAGCCAAAGCGCTCGGCTTGATTGAAAAAGGAGCTGTAGCCAACAAATATAACGCGAACCGAAAGAACCGAGAATTCTGGGCTGCACAAGATGCCTTGAACTCGGTTCTTTTTCGTTGGGATGCATGGGAAAGCGGCATGGAGACAGATGCCGAAGTAATCCGCGAGGCCTTACAGGATTTCGTTGAGATCGCACAGGACGTACTGATTCAGGATGACATTATCAAGGCCATTGGCCAGCCGCCGGAGCAGATCGCGAAGGCAGGAAAGAAGATTTCAGAGGGCAATATGAAACATCTTGATGATGCTATTGCTGCGCTAACAGAACTAAAAAATAAAACGGCTCCTATCGAGGAGCACGAGGAGGAAGACGAAGTGAAAGCAGAAGATATTGCAAAAGCTGTACAGGCTGCCATCCAGCCGATCGTTAAGCAGGTTGAAGGTTTGGCCGCTGATGTGACGGAACTGAAGAAGCAGGAAGGCGAAGGAGCCGTTCCTGCAACCAGCACAGAGGGTGGAAATGAAACACAGTCTGATGCTTTGGCAGACGTTATTGCAAAAGCTCTTGCACCGTTGACTGATCAGATGAACACGCTGGCTCAAGATGTGCAAATTGTGAAGAACAGCCGCGGTGGATCAGCTCAGGGTGGCGCATCTGATGAAGATATCCAAAAGTCGGCCGGTGGCGTTAGCTTCGGCGGCTTACTCTAATCAGTCAAAATTTGAAGGGAGATTATGAAAATATGAGAACCAATGGACAAATTATTCAAAAATCCACCATCGTTACATCAATGGATCAAACTGCCCTCAACTACGAACAAGTAGATAAATTTTTGGAGATGGCGTACGAATCCACAGCATTCCTCAAAGGTATTCGTAAAGTTACCCGCACGAGTGCGAAGGGCACAATCGATAAGATTGGCGTGACAGGGCGTAACCTGCGCGGCAAAGTTGAAAATGCTTTGGCTAAGAATATAGCTACTTTATCTTTACCACAAGTTCCGTATGCAGTTGTGCCCGTGACTTTGCCATTTGAGATCACGGAAGAATTCATCCGGCAGACACAGCGTGTTCGGGGCCAAAATGCTGAGGATATCATCTTGACAGCTATGACAAAAAATTTCGCTGATAATCTGCAGGATTTAGGATTCAATGGGGATACGGCCACACCAAGTACCGACCCAGATTATGAATTCCTTCATATCAATGATGGATGGTTAAAGAAGGCGAAAACAAAGGGCAATTTCGTCGACTGGTCAACACTTCCTGCTGAAAAGAAAACAGGGATCTTTTTTGAGTTAGAAAGATCCATTCCTACACGGCTGCGTGCCAGTGGTGTATTCAAATATTTCATGCACCCGAACACATTCAGCGAACGTTTGCAGAAGCTGGCTGAGAAGGACACCAGTGCTTCCATTCAATTGCAAATCACAGGCGGTGTGAAAAAAATCAACGCTTATGACGTAGAAGAAGTGGCACATATGCCTGAAGGTGCTGTGTTATTCACTTATCATGATAATTTTGCCTTGGTCAACACATATGACATGCAAATTCGTAAGACGACAGAGGGGCGGGAGGCAATTTATGCGGACAAGCGCTTCTATGCTATCCATTCGGACTATGATTCTATCTTCGAAGAGCCGGGAGCTGTTGCAATGGCTGAAGGGGTGAAGTTCTGATGGTTCACATCACTTATCGGGGGGAGAACTCCTCCCTGAACTTATACGGAATTCGTTTTGAACCAGGGAAACCACAATTAGTTGTTGATCTTGAGCTGATTAACCAGTTTAATCGTCACGATGATTTTACTGTGGAGGAAGTTGCAGAAGTTGCATCGGAAGTCTCTACACCCGTAGAAGCTCAATCATTTGGTTATGAAGAAGAGGCAGAATTGACCCTAACGGCTTTGAAGGAACAAGCCAAGGCAGCAAGCATCAAAGGGTACTCGACGATGAATAAGCAGGAACTGATCGAAGCATTGGAAGCTCAATCTAAGGCGGATTTTTATGCTGACGCCCCAACTTCTTAAAACAAGGAGTCGAGTTTCAGCCATTCAAGATGCTGCTGATACGCTGCTGCAGCAGTACATTGATGATGCCGAGACGCGAATCGAGTTGTTCCTTCCAGTCCCTTTCCCAGAGGTTCCGGACAAGCAGATAATGCTTGCCTGGACGAAACTGGCCGAATCATTGGCTCTTCAAGATAGCGAGGAATACCTTGCTTCAGTTGCTCGAAACTATGCATCGGAAAGCGATGGGGCTTGGACATACACCCGGCAAGCGATTGCAGGCAAAACCACGGGGAACTTGGACGTAGATGTCATTCTCTCTCAGTGGATAGCAAAGCGTCAAAATGGCAGTGTGAAGGCATATGTGTTATGAATCATCGATTTAATACACCTCTTGCTGTATACCGTGTGGGCAGCAAGAGGGATGATGATGATTTGTTCAATGACCGTAAATCAGGGAAGGTATTGGATCTCAAATGCTTTGTCATCAAAAACGAGACATCTGAAAAGATGGACAGCAAACCTGTCGTATACATCATCAAGAAGACGGTCGGCATCCCGAAAAAAGCAGACGTTCGGTACAGCGATGAGGTACTGCTGCACGGTCGTCGCTATCTCGTCATAGATTCAATTCCCCGCCGTTACTGGCGGGAAATTCTTGTGACATGTGAGGTGAAGGGCAGTGAACGTGCATGATTTCGACGGATTAACCACGAAGTTCAAGCAGTTGAATGAAGAAGGGATAAACAGGGTTCTAAGGAACATTGCTGAAGTGGTCGGGGAAACCCTGCTAAATAATATCATTGAGGAAATCACTCGGCAGGATCTTATCGATACTGGGACTATGCGGAATTCATTTGCACGTGGGGACAAGGAAAATGTATGGGAATGGGATGTGGATCGGAATGCCATCACGTTGGAAGTTGGTTCCAACTTGGGAACTGACCCTAATGATCCAAACAAATGGGGTTATCCGCGCTTAATTAACGAAGGATACACGATTGAATCTAAAAAAAAGATAGGTTTTCAAGCCACGCCCCGGACATTCATCGGGCGCCACTATTTTGATATCGCGGTGAAGGAGCTGGAGGGTGGCATGAACCAGTTGATCATGAAACGGCTGGAGATTGAATTGGGGAGGCTGTTTGCATGATAGATGCAGGATTGAAGGCGTGGGCAGAAATTGTACGGCGGGTGTATCCGGATCTCACTATCCTACGGGATCGGTCGCGGTGGTTGGCCGGCGATTTCGAGCGGCCTTCCGTATTTATCGAGACGGATCTTGTTTCGGATCGGGTTCACACGCCGCAGGCTGACCGCATTATCGAGGACGTGGGGCTCGTCTTCCACTTCGATAAGGAACGATTGACCGAAGAAGACGAAGGGGAACCAATCCCCTTTGACCTGACTCCCTTATTCACCTACCTTCGCCAGAAGCGCTTCTGTGTGGCATCGGATCGGTTTGGAATCATTTTGGTGATGGAGCCGCCGCAGCTTAGGCCGAAAGCCGATCAGGTGGAAGTCACCTGCAGATATTCGTATCTGTTGCATGTGGATCGAGTTTCGGAAACGGGTGAGAAGATTAACCACTTTTACATTGAGCATGAAGGAAAGGAGATCAATGCATGACGGCGGAATATAACAAACGAAATAAGTGTGAATGGATTGAGGGCGCAGCCGCCTTGAAGCACGAACGCTTCGAGGTGGCAGGCGCCCTTTTTGATTGTTCGGATGACGCTCTGCTGACACAGGAGGAAGTGGCTAGGAAACTGGATGCTTACTTACGTCCTGCTCTAGCTGCTTCTGTTATGGCGCCAGAACCAGCGCCTACAGAAAGAAAACCAAAACGAACGAAGGAGGAAACAGTGAATGTCGATTCAACGGAATAGACCGGGCGCATATGTGGAGTTGCACGCATTGGCAAAAGCACGAGTAATTCCAAATACGGGGCGCGTTCTGGTGCCGTATCAGGCCGAGTGGGGGCAGCCGAATCAAGCCGTAGATATGGCCGACGATTCGGAACGACTCCTTGAGACAGGCAAACTAGTAGATGTAGTGGAGCTTGCTGCTGAAAAGGGCGCTACCGTGATTGGTTACAGGGTAACTAATGGCGATGAAAAAGCAGCCAACGTCACGGTAGCGGACAGCTATACGATAGAAGCACGCTATGCGGGATCACGCGGTAACGATTTCGAATATATGATTCGCTCGGCGCTTGCCGACCCGTCGAAAAAGGAGATCGTGATCCGCGACACTAAAGGCGTGTATGACACTGAAACGTATATTGTAGCGGACAAAGCCGAGGCAGTTACGAAGCTGAAGAAATCCGCTATGGTGCGCTTCAAAGACATCGGTGCAGTGGATATGGCTGACGTGGTATTCACCAAAATGACTGGCGGGAAGACAGGAACAGCGCCGATTACCCCGGCGGATTGGAGCCGCATTTTCAATCGCGTCGACGGTCTGACCTTTGATGTATTCTATTTGCCTGCAACTGATCCTGCTGTACAGGCAGCTGCGAAACAATGGCTACTTGATCGCAGAACGAAGGCGCGAAAGTTGGCACAGTTGGTGGTTGCTGGCGACCCGGCGAAGGATGATGACATCGAGGCGCACAACGAACGAAGCCGCGCCATGAATGCGCGGTACATCATCAACTGTTCGTTGTCTGGTCAGCATATCAATGGCAAGACATACAGCTCCGTTGAATGGGCTGCTTGGGTGGCCGGACTGGTAGCCGGCACGCCAGCGAACCAATCATTCACAGGAACTAAAGTTCCAATGACATTAGCAAAGGTGGATTGGAGTCATTCGGAAGTCCTGAAGGGGTTATCGGAAGGAACTTTGATGGCGACGCGTGATGGTTATGACTACATCATTGAGTCAGCAGTCAATACTCTATCAACTCTTTCTCCAGGGGAGCGTGAGGATTTCGGGAAGATCCGAGTCTCTATGACGATCGACCAGATCTTGAACGACATTTACGCCGCTGGTAAACGGAATAAGGCGAAGCTGAACAACGATAAGGAAGGCCGCGCATTATTTATTGCGGAGGTTATCGAATACCTTAAAATCCGAGCACAACAAAAGGCAATTGCAGAGGGCTTTGTATTTGAAGAGCATCCGACTAAGAAGAGCGAATTCGATTATGCCTTCTTCACGTTGCTAGCGAAGCCATTGGACGCGATTGAAGCGTTCTACATTGACTGGGAGGTGGCATAGTGGAACGAGAACTAATTGGACGGAATTTGTCCGTCCAGGATGATAAAGGAGATCCAATTCAAACAATAAAGGAAATTGAGGTTACCCTCAAACCGGAGACTTTGGACATCGTGCGAGCTCGACGAATGTCAAAAACAAAGCAAATCGTCGGGTACGAAATCCCGGTGAAGCTGGTCATGTCGAAACTTGAATCTCGTCTTCGATACCGTCTGTTGGAACAATTCAAGGCAGGAAAAACAATGTTTCTTGATCGCATCACCGGCTCCATCGAAGATATGCAGACTGGGAACACGGAGCGGGTACTGATTACGGGCATTCATATCCATGATGACATGGACATTTTGATAGCGAAGATTGATGAGAATAAGGGAATTGATATTACGTTGTCGGGGACAGCTACAGATTTCGATTTCGTC
Source organism: Paenibacillus suaedae (assembly GCF_032337355.1). Lineage (NCBI taxonomy): Bacteria > Bacillati > Bacillota > Bacilli > Caryophanales > Paenibacillaceae > Paenibacillus > Paenibacillus suaedae. Next base: position 68,176 of record NZ_JAVYAA010000010.1, on the reverse strand, counting down.
GAAAAGTTCCCAGAGTATATGGCATAGGAGGGCGGGTTACCGTCCTCTTTTTTCGTAACTAAAACTAATCATTAGGAGGGCTAAACAATGAGCGACAAACTGCAGAAATATCTCGAAAAAGGTAAAAATGTACACAAAGGTGATTTTATCAATGTTCCAGCCGACGGGGAGGAATGGTCTGTACGACGACTTACCACAATGGATGTTCGTCGGTCATATGAACTGGCTTACGATGACAACGGAAGCCCAAAAGGAACTTACAACGAGATCGATGTCATGATCGTAAAGGCGACGGAACATGATTTCGATTGGAACAACACAGAGCTGCTCAAAGCATTCAATTGTATAGAGAAGTTCGAGTTGCCGCCGCGCTTGCTGGAGAATCCAGATGACTATGCAGCTCTAAGCAAAGCTGTCCGTAACTTTCAGGAGACGAAAGACGCATTGCTGAAAGAAGCAAAAAACTCATCCGGCAAGACGGAGAAGCAAGCTGGGTAGCGTCTTTTTGGATTAATCAGAAGCGGCTGCCGGCGGAAGTCTTGCCTTATGACGTAGACAAGGAACGACAATATTATTTCTGCCTTGCGGCCAGCATGATCGCAGAGCAGGAAAGGGAGAAACAGAGCAAATAGAGCGGGAAGGGGGTGGATTTTATAGCTACAGCACGGGTTACAGTACCGTTCGAGGCACGGGATCTTATTTCTGGCGCTGTGCGGAACATGCGAAGCATGATTCAGGGAGCAACAGATGATCTGTTGGATTTCCGCAGAATATCCGGGAATATGTTCGATGATTTCGTATCGGGTGGTCGTCGTGCGCGGGAGACGGCAGAAGACCTAGGCAGACGGGTAAACGATGTCCGGGACGAAACGCGTCGTCTTGGCAACACGCACGTAGATGATCTGTTCCGCAGAGCTCGGCGCGGTGCCGACGATTTGCGTTCATCTGTAAATCGTGCAGAAGGCGAAATCAGAGGCATGAGTGATGCTCGTGTCCATCTACGCGCACGTGATGATGTCAGTCCAGTACTAGATGGAATCTCGTCGAAAATAGGAGCTATTGCTGCTACTGCTGGCACACTTATCTTAGGCAGCGGGGTAAATGATGCGATGTTCGGTGGTGTGATGGATTATCATGCCGCTGCAGCACGAAGCGCAGCTCTCCTGTCACCAGCAGAACGTGCTCAGGGTTTAGGTACAGTGGATGAACTGTACAAGAAAGGGCTGATTGCGTCTCGTTCCGAAGGAGCCAGCCAGTTGGCCAATGCGGCTCCATTGGTGAAAGACAAGACTCAAGTAAGCGACTTTGTAACTCAATCTGCAAAAATGCAGACAATCACGCCTGACGCCAGCTCAGAAGAAATTCACCGAGCTTTAGCTCAATCAGCGGATACTTTCAAAGAAAGCTATCAGTCAGTTGCCGACAGCATGATGTATGCTTATCAGAAAGTTGGTGACCGTCAGCAGGATCTTTACGATACCTTTTGGGAGTATTCGGGTTATTTCAAAAATACCGGGGCATCATCTGCTCAAATGTCGAATTTCCTCGTCCGCAGTGTTGAAGAAGGCAGCTTCAACTTTGACAAGCCCGCCGACTTCTTCAAGGAAGTTTTCGGGGTTAAAGCCTTGGATAGTGGTGATATGGCAAAGTATTTTGAGCAGCGTGGCTCAGGTAAAGAGGAAGCAGAGCGTCAGGCTGAGGCGTTTACCGGGGATATTAACTCTGGTAATCAGCAGCGGATGAAAGGGGCGCTCATGGCCCTGCTCGGTGACCTCTCCAGTCAGTCGCCGAATGACCTGAAGCAATCCCTCGTCATGCTAGGTTCAGCTACTGCGGAAGATAACGGGATATCCATGATCAAAAACTACGGAACAGCTTTTAAAGAAGCACCTAGCGATATTGCAGGAACCACAGATAGAATGGTTCAGACTCAACTGGCTGCGAACCCGATGCAAGACATGATTGAAACTAGGCGGCAGATGGATCTTCAGATGCAGGAGATTGGTTCGAATATATCAACAGCAGCGATACCGGTTATGAAAGAGTTCAATACGCTGCTGACAGAAAATAAGGACTCCATTCAGAGTCTTGGTTCTGGAATTGCAAGTTTTGTATCAGGAGTAACTAAGTTCTATGGGGAACATTTTGATCTAATTAATGGTGTTTTAATAGCTCTTGGTGGAGTTTTTGCGACGAAAAAAGTCTATGACTTTGCCAAAAAGACTGTAGATAAAGGTAAGGAAGTTAAAGATAAAGTAATTGAAAGACAACAAGCGTACAAAGAACGGAGAGAGCAGAGGAGACGAAGGGGAGAGAATCCCCCCGTTCCGACACCTACAGATCGCATCAGGGGAAGACAACTTACTAGGTTTGAGAATAGACGTGGATCAAGAACGACAACCGATGTCTTTGACTCCGTGCGTTCATACTCTTCCATGACCGTTCAGGCATCCCGTGTGTTCGTGAACGGACCGCTCGGTGGTAACGGCGGCGGTATTGGCGATGTGGATGGCCGAGGTAGTGGGCGCAGAGGCGGCGGGCGGAGAGGTGGGGGAAGAGGCGGCGGCCGCGGATCTAGATTCCCTGGATCGAGGGAAACGTTTGGAGGGGATAATGGTTCTCGCAGTAATGAACCAATCCGCGTGCGGCGTGCGCCACGTCCTGACCCGATTCCAGATCCAACACCACCGAAACGTGGGTTTTTAGGGCGTATGAAAGACTCAGGATTATTTACATCTACCAAAGGACTCGCAAGAGGTGCGGGAATTATTGGTGGCATCACCAGCGCTGGAATCGGCGCCTATAACATGTATCAATCAGCCAAAGATGTTGGATGGCGGGAAGCTGCATCGACGCAAGGTGGAGCAGCCGTGGGTGGAATAGCAGGCGGTGCAATCTTGGGTGCTGTGGGCTCAATTGCTGGCCCTGTTGGATCGATGGTAGGTGCCAGCATCGGTAACTATGTGGGCGAGAAGCTAGGCAGCTGGGCTGATTCTAGTGGGTTCACCCGTAAGGTCGTAGACAGTGCGATCGCCGTGAAAGATACGGTTGTATCCTGGACGAGCAGTGCTGCTGATTCGATCTCGGGTGCTTTTGGAGATTTTACGGACTGGATCGGGATTACGGAATCGAAACCACCGGAACCTCCACCGCCGCCACCGAAAGCAGAAATTACATTCGGTAACATAGCGCCAGAAGCGAAAAAAAGAATTGAGGAAGTAGCTTCTCAATTCACTACAACGCTGAAAGAAAAGGGTTGGAAAGAAGCTTTTAATGGTGTGATGGATCAGCCAGAAGTGAAAAACACGATGCAGGGATTTGAGAGCCTTGGCAATCATCTTTCCACAACCTTCTCAAATATGTGGAAGGGCGGCAAAACGAAGCAAGGCATTGATGAAGTGGGCACGGCATCGCAGCAGACTGCTGCCAAGACCAAGGATCTCGGCAATACAGCCAAGAGTAGCACGGATTTGGTCGTTCAAGGCGCGGCAAACGCGAAGCAAAGCCTAACAGGGGTAGGCGCATCGGCGAAGACGGCAGCTGATGAAACAAAGCAGCATCTGTCTTCAATCCAGTCGATAGTGAGTCAAGGAAGCACCTGGGGAAGTAACTTGATCTCCATGTTGACATCAGGGATTCGGAGCAAGTTCCCTTCTCTTACTTCAGCCGTGAGCGAAGCGGCCGGAGTGATCAAGAACTTCCTTGGATTTCATTCTCCAACGAAGGAAGGGCCAGCAAGCGAATCAGACCAGTGGGCTGGTAACTTCGTTTCAATGTTTGCTGGTGGTTTGGATGTTAGGCCAATTCGTGATCGAGCGACTATGATCGCGGGGGCACTGCGTCCGCCGATGGCACAACCAATGCCGAACAGTATTACGTCCGCTAAGTCCATTGGCCAAGGAACAGGGAAAGTTACTGCAGGACAAGTTACAATCCAAACCGTTAATTTCGATTTTGGTGAGCTGGCTAAAGGAGTTACTAACTTCGCAGAAATTGCAAAGATGCTGACCGGTTCTGAGGGGCGGGCTTTGATTAGAAAGGTGCTGGGAGAGGAACTGCACAAAGCAATTGAGAATGGGGGCTAAGTCACATGCTAGCACTATCGCAGGGGAAAGTCCGTATGACCTTTCCTATCACCCCCGCAGAGATTACAGTCTCGGCGGGGAATACGGTTGATGCATTCAGCGTTATAACCGGAGAAGAACGCACAGGTAGACCCGTTTCCAAGGTGAAGCGGGTCTCTTTTTCTGCCATACTCCCGCGTAAGTGGGAGAACATCTGGGAAAAAGACAAGAAGCAAACAGTCACATATAAAACTCCAGAGATAACGTGGAAGCTGCTAGAACAATGGAAAGGAAAGCCGGTTGTATTTAATTTTGAGAACCTAATTTCTCAGACCATGCTGCTGGAGAGCATGGAAGGCACGTACAAAGACGGCCAAGGGAACCTGCATGTGAGTCTTTCATTTGTTGAGTACCGTCCTGTTAAAATCGTCTCCTATTCCAATTCCAAGCAGCTTCTGAAGCCCGGTACGATCATTACTAAGGCGTCAAAGAGCCGTCCTAATACGACGGGAAAGACGTCTCAGAAAAATAAGAAGGACAGTAAGGGGAAGGGCAAAGCTAAGGGGAAAACGGAGAAGAAAGATGCAAATGCTAAGGGCGATTTTGATTATATCGCACAGAAAGAGCGAATCGACAATAAAAATCAGCAAGTGAAAGGAGGGAAATAGAATGAAGGGCATCGCGGTTTTGTATGGAAAGGAGAAGGCTCGTCAAATCCTTACAGACGCGATAACTGAGCTTTCGTGGAGTTCGTACCGCGATGAAATCTGTCGGAGCATGAATGTTCGACTCCGAGATGCAGCTGGGCTTAAAGTGGCGGGTATGTTGATGTGCTTTGCACAGCAAGGATCGGAGCTGAAATTGAATGCAGCAAACCAGTTTTTCCATGGCCCGATCATTCGGTATGAGGTGGATGAGTTTACGAACGATTGGGAGATTGATGCTCGGGACGTTGGGTGGTACCTGACGAAGAATAAGGGGTCCCGTCCGTATCTGAAAGGGGAGGCGGGTGCCGAGTTACAACGGTATATAAAGACGACTGGGGTCGATTTTCGCTGTCCCAAGCTCGGATTTAACCTTGATGAACGTTATGGCACAATGTCACACTCAGATGTGATATTGGATGTGTTGCAGAAAGCATATGAACGTACCGGCTATCACTATTATGTAGATGTGGTTCGAACTGATCAGAGTTTCTATTTGGAGGTACGCAGGGAGGGAACAAATACCCGCGTACCTATTTTTGTGCCCGAACAAATAGAATCTAGCTCTGCTGGATATACGATCGAGGATACATATACGGTCGTAACGGCTCAGAAGTGGAAGGACGAATTGATAGCATCTGCAACGACAAAGAGTGACGCTGGTGCTATTAAAAGTCTTGGACGCATGGAGGAAATAATAGAGGTAGGCGAAAACGAGAAGCCGGCCACGGTGGCAGAGCAGCGTCTGAAAAGCCTATCGAAGCCAAAGCAACTCAAAAAAATAACCGTAAGGCATGAAGACCATTCGCTTGCGAAGTTGCGGGCTGGATGGCTTGTAATGTTAAAAACGGACCATGTATCTAAATGGATTGTGGAGAGTGCCCAAACAAGCGTGAAAAACGGTATGTATGTGGTCAAGATGGAACTGGAAAGGAGGGAATGATCGTGCTGAGCGAGGCCTTGAAACTGATGCGCCAGAAGACAACGGATCACATCGATGCGCGCGATGTAGAGCGGGGGACTTTGTTGGCATGGCCAGGAAATCCGAAGGTGCAGGTTGACGGCGATGAAGTGCCTTACGAGGCTGGCAAGCTTGTATTTGCGGATTATCTATTAGAACGCCGTATCGAGAAAGTAAAAATCGAGGTTGAAACGGGGCCGAAGGAAGTAGCAGGAACAACCTTGACCGGCAGCATCGTCATTCCTAGTCCTCTGAAGTCAGGCGATCGTGTCATTGTGTCCCGACTAACGGGGCAACGCTATTACGTTCATGGAAAGGATGTGAGCAGCGGTGGATGAAGAAACACTATTTCCTGAGATGGATTTTTCCGACATTTCCGAAGTGGAGCTGACAGAGACGGTATCGTCGGAGACGAAGTGGACATACATGATTGACTACCGCAATCGATGTGCTGTCCTGACCGATGAGGGGCTGCCGCGGAAGACTAGAACCTATGAGGAATACCTGATTCAGACCGCCATGAAAATCCTTAATACAGAGCGGTTCCGATATGTCGTTTATGGTGAGGATATTGGCGTTCAGCGATCCGAATGGCCTGGATGGGAAGATGTAGAGATCCAGCGGGACATTGAAGAGGCACTTACCGCACATGTCGAAATTCAGCAAGCAGAGGTACTGTCTATGACTCGAGAGGGTCAGGATTTGCACCTTCGAGTTAAATTGACCGGATTGGCCGGAACCACGGTATTGGAGGAAATGTTATGAGCATCAAATTGACCGATTTACCGAAGCTTCCGCCAATGCCTATCCTGGAGGAAACCCCGGACGAAATCTATCGTCGGTGGGTGAATCGAGCGATTGACATGGCAAAGGATCGGGGGCTGCCGCCGCCACCGACGGATGAGGGCGAGTACTTCTATGATCTTTGGTACCCGATTGCTCAAGAAATCGCAGAACAGCAGGAACTATGGACATATGGATTCATACAAGCATTCCCGATATGGGCTGATTCAGAATTTCTGGATGCACATGCTTGGGCAAACGGTGTGGCCAGAAAAGCTGGTGAAGATGACGACGCTCTCCGTATACGGATGCTTGAGCAGGCTTTTGCAGAGGAGGGGAGCGGACGACGGAAGGATTACGAAACGTGGGCGAAAGAAACTGAGGGCGTCGGTGGCGCAATTGCGAGGGAGAAGGAGCGCCATGACAACTCCATTGACTTGTATCTGACAGATCTGGTCGGGCAACCAATCACGCCGGACTTTGCGGCCAAGGTAAAAGCCTTGATGTGGGAGGAAAAGCGGATTGCCGGCCATGACCTAGAAGTTCATCCAGCACCAGTATTTACGTTACGGATCGAAGCACGCCTGGCCACGATCGAAGATCTCACGAAGTTAGCAGAGCAGATCCGGAAGCGCGTTATCGATTATGCGGATGGTCGAACATTGTTAGTATACAACTACATTGCAGCGTTGCTCCTTGGACCAGGAGTCGAAAACTATTTCGATTTCAAGCTTAACGGAGATGAGAAGGATGTCGATGTCCCTACGACATCAGTCCTCCAGGTAGAGGTGATTCTATCATGATACCATTGAAATACCGGCAGGTGCTGCCTCCATATTGGTACGAAATTGATATGGCCGACCGTCATTTTTCAGTTATGGAAGAGGAGATGGACGGTCGTGAAGCGACAGTCGAGGATCTAGGCAATCAGTTCATGCTGCAGCGAGCGACATGGGCGTTATCCGTTTGGGAGTGGATCTTCTTCCAAGCCATGCAATCAGGAACCGATGTTCAGCGGAGAGAAGCTATTCTCAAGAAAAAGCTTGCCAATAAGCCGTTCAAACTCCCAGTGTTACGAGCGCTCGGCTCACAGTACGGTAAATTAATTCGAGTCGAAGAGGATTTCTTGGAAAAAGAGATTCGCTTTGATTTTTCAGCGGATAAACCCATCGACTTGAAGAAGTTCTATCAGGATTTTGAATATATCCGTCCTGTGCATGTGCGTAAAGCGACTACGTCCGTTCAAACAGAAATAGAAACGATCGTTGTAAGTGGCCAGGCTAATTATTTTACTTTCGACTTTCCTATATGTGGACTTGAAATTCCTATGGTGTGAGGAGGGATAGAACTTGGGGGTAACCATTAAACCAGCTTTAATAGATCACATCATTAAGGATATGAGTGATAAATTTGACCATGCCATTGTTAATGTTGATGGGAAAATGGAGCGTTATCCCATTCATAACACGAGCATATCCGGTCAAACTGTACGAAAATATGTTTTTGTGCAAGATTCTGATGCTATAGGAAAAACGATTCTTGGAGCTTCCTTAAACGATAAGGACGGAAATGAGTTAGTAAGTCAATCCATGAAAATATCAAAGAGCAACAAAGGCTTCTTGATAAGTTTTGAGTTGGAGGTGAAGGTGAATGTATAAAAAACAGGAGTGGAAAGATGAAATCCCTGACTTATCCAAGCCCATTCTGGATAGCACGGGAAAACAGAAAGTGGATCCTCAAACAGGACGCCCTTTATGGGAACTAGTGCAGGAAGGTACACGTATTACATCTTCTCGGTTAAACCACATGGAAGATGGTATTCAAGCTGCTCATGACTCTATAGAGAACATCTCTCAGTCATTAACGCCAGAATCAATCGGAGCTGCGAAAAAGGCGGACTTGGACACATTCCAAAAAAATAGCGTAAGCATTAAGACAAATACAAGCAAGGATTTTAATACGTACCGAGAACCGGGGCTGTTTTTCGTGGGGAGCCTATCTGAGTACACCAATGCACCTTCGAGTGATGGCGGGTTCAGTTGGGGGATCTTGCGTGTAGAGACGCTAGGGACAACCGCCTATGTGGTTCAGTCGTATACTTGCGTTTTAAATAATGTCACCTTTACACGTTCCAAAGCAGAGGATTCAACGGGGAGAGGATGGGAACCTTGGCGAGCGACCTCCAAGCTTGATTCTGACGGTGTGCTAAGACTCAGTAAATGGCTAGATATTAGATCAGACGGCCCAGCAGCAAATTTGATCGGCAGCACTCATGTATACCAACAATTCTTAGTGGGCGATCAAAGAAAAGGTTATGTTGGAGCGGGTGACCCAAACGCACCTAATAACATAGCGGTTGTGTCAGACCATGGTGACACAGTGGTAAATGCCAAAACTAACATTTGGTTAAACGCTTCTGCTGGAGCTGTACATCTGAATGGTCGTAATGTCCTTTGGGAACTCGATCAGGTAAAGCAATCTGGCGTTAATAACAAGCAAGCGCTTGTCGACGCGCTTAACGCCAAGGGGATAGCCGCGTCGGTTAATGAGGATTGGGGGACGTTGATTGCTAAAGTAAGGCAAGCCGCCGTAATTAAAACGGCCTATATCAACACTGAACGCGAAGTGGCTCCTAACAAATATTCGGATAGACATAATTTCTTCGATATGCCACCCGGTACGACAAAAGTGACCTTCTTCGCAGATTCGGACTATAGCACAGCGATGTACGAGCAGAGCAATTATTATGACGGTACCCAGATGGAATTTGTTGTTCGGGATGGATACGGACATGAATGCGTGGTAGCTGGCAGTTTTAGAGGATCTAGAATGTATCTCTTTAGTTTTTCTATCGATACGGTTGCTAATAACGCGAGATGCTCGTTTTATGATGGTGATGCTAATAAGCTGCATGGGACTTATAACAACAAAGCAGCAGATTTGAATCCAGATAAGGGATTGTCTTTCGGAACATATATTTTTGGAACTGGGCACACTGTTGTAAGCAGAGCAGGAGGACTAATCACCTATTCATAAGGAGTGAATCGAATGTACGCTATTTATAAAGAAGCAAACAATCAAGTTGAGTATCTGTTCTTTAACCCAACACCGGAACAGAAAACAAAACCAGGAATTGAGATCGAAGGCGTATTTCCGACTCCGGATGCCATTCCTGGAATGGTTCCAGTGCTCAAGGTGGACGTCGGAAAAGTTCGGCTCTACTACGATTATGAAAGACCGGATACCATTGAAAGTCGTGTTCATGAGCTGCAAAAGGAGAATACCGAATTGAAACTAGCTTTAGCCGAGCTTGCCGAGTTGGTTGCAGGAGGTGCAAAGGAGAATGGCTAAGATTTATTGTGATCTTATCAGGCTTGGATTACGAAGCATTGAGCAAGTACCGCTCACATGGCGGGATGCTGTACAAAATATGCTTGAAGTTTAAGGCGCTACCGGATAGACGGTCAGCGCTATTTTTATGCCCTCGGCTAATGTCGGGGGTTATTTATATTTCACCTAAAGGGGGATAAGTATGGATCGTTTTAAAGAGTTAGGACTTACAGTATGGACTGCCGCTGCAGGAGCTAATGCAAAAGAGGCTTCCTTGGGGGCAGGCACTGCATTTATCGGAACACTCGGATCTTTGTTAGGTGGTTGGGATAAGCCTCTGATTTTTTTACTTGCACTTATGGCCGCTGATTACGTTACCGGTGTTCTTGGCGCTATTAAAACAAAAACATTGAACAGCGAGGTTATGTTCTGGGGTGGTATTCGAAAAATTACGATTCTGTTCGTGATTGGTCTGGCCGCTCTCATCGATTCTTGGATCCAACCTGGTTCACTCCTATTCCGAACCATCGCGATATTCTTTTATGCCGGGCGTGAGGGGCTATCTGTCGTTGAAAACTTGGGAGTTTACGGCGTGGACTTACCGCCGAAGTTAGTTGCATTTCTTGAGCAATTGAATGAGAAGGGAAAGGAAGTAGATAATCATGACAATCGAAATTAAACAACGGCTTCTTCCGGACGGACGTCCGAACAAGCCAGAAAAACCTATGGAGCATCCGCAGTATATCACGATACACAACACCGATAACACAAAGCCGGATGCGACTGCTGAATCACATTCTCGCTATGTGTTGAACGGCAGCGGTGGCCGCCAAGCTTCATGGCACTACACGGTGGATGATAATGAGGTTTACCAGCATCTGCGCGACAACGAGCAGGGTTGGCATTGCACAGACGGCAATGGTCCTGGTAACTCAACGAGCATCGGTATCGAAGTTTGCATGTACGATGGCATGAACGAAGAGGCTGCATGGAAGAACGCCGCTTGGCTTGTAGCGAAGCTTTTGAAACGGCATGGTCTGACGCTTCAACGGGTAGTGCCTCATGGTCACTGGACGAAAAAGAACTGCCCTAGTCGAATCTTGCCAAAATGGAGTCAATTCTTGAACATGATTGATCGGGAGATGATCAGCCAGGACAAGCCGCAGCAGCCAGCACCGGAGTCGTCAAAAAACGTGGTTACAATCGAGGTGGACGGACGACAGGTGAAAGATGGCATCCTAGTCAACGGCGTCACATATGCCCCTGTTCGCTCCATTGCAGAAGCCTGCGGACTCCAGGTGGGGTGGAACCAGGCGCAGAAGATAGTAACCCTTACTAAGGGGGCGAGGGAGTGAGCAAAGCGGCATATGCAAAATGCACAGCGTCAAGCGGCATTGTGCTTCATACCCTAAAGTGTAGCCCTAATGACGTAGTCCTCCGGACAAGCCGGACAAGTGTATGCAACCAGAAAATGACCGCCGTAAATGGCGGTTTTTTCGATTTTGCAAGTGGAGCGTTATTGTCGATAGCAGTCCAAAACGACGTTCCTGTGAAGGGCAAATGCGGAGATTATGGCAGTGGCTGGCACAATGCTAAATATGCCCGCGGCACTCTTGTATGGGATGCTGCTGCACGCCGATATTCCGTGCAGGTAGTCAAATCGGCCGATGAGTTGAAGGTATCCGACAGGAGCCGGTACTGGGCGCAGGGCGGCATATCTATGTCGTTGCAGAATGAGTCTGGATGGGAACGAATCGCTCGCCTGCAGAACATGCCAAATATGTCAGGGAAGGTGTACCGTACTGGTCTTGTATATGGATCCGGCCTAAGTCTGTGGATGGTAGTCACAAACACGCCATGCACCGCTTCGGAATTCCGGACGGCCATAAAGCAAAAGATCGGCAGCGGCACGCTTACGGATGGTATCTTCCTGGATGGAAGTGGGTCGTCACAACTCCGCTACGACTCAGTTAGTCTTCGAGGTGATGGTCGAACGGTTCATTCCATTATCTCAATTATGTGATAGTGCTTACCACGCGAAAAAGAGTCGTATGGGATTCCTCCCCATACGACTCTTTTTAATATACTTTATTACCTGTATTTTCTCTTAAGCTTGGATACACTATTACATCCTTCGCCCCAAATCGTTTAGTCTACTGGGACATCATCCAAATCAAATTAAACTGGTCTGACTGCAGTAAAAGTATTTTTCGTCATGATGTCACCATACCAAGTCCAATAATCTCCCTTTTTAAAGACTTTTAACATTACCGTAAAGGAACCTTGAGAATGTGATGGAAGGATACTATATAAACTAGATTTATCAATCTTGTGGGTCTTTGAGGAAGATGTCATATCTCCTGTTTTTACAGGACATGTCATTTGCGTTGAATTCATGAAACAAATCTCATAGCTGAATGCAGCAGATGTTGATTTCTCGACTGTAACATTAATCCAGTTATCACTAACTCCATAATAGGTTGAATCGGTATAAACCCTTGCAGTGTGACCGTTATTCACAGATTGAAATCCTGAATCAGCACCAGACGCTGCTGAAACAGCCGTTACAAAAACACTAAAGCAGAGGAGCAGAATCAAAGATGCAAGAGATACTTTTTTCATTTGATTAACCTCCTATTATGTGGATCATTTAGATAAATCTAAATGTTAACCCTATATTAACATATAGGCAATCTTTTGTCTGTTGAATAATGGAAAATAGAGAGAATAATTAGGGGAACTACATGATTAACAGAGTTTTTTGGCAATTAATCGCGAAATAACAATGCCTTGAAACAGAACGAATGATCATATACAGCGGAAATAAACGTTCTTATAAGGAAAAAGAGTAACCACATGAGGTTTACGTTGGAGGCAGTACGGATGCTTAAATGATGGCGGGCGTTGTCAGCTCGTTCTGGTGGAGAAGCCGTTGCGTCAGCACGTGAAGTAGTTGAGGCAGCTGGCGGAAGAGTGATTGGATGGGTGGGGAAAGAAAGGAAGGTTACCATTTCAAAATAAAGTGGAGAACATATAGAGCTCCAACCAAATAAAAGAGCTCTATATGTTTTTTATTGACCATTGGAGCAATAAATCGTTTTATCTTTTGGCGCTATACTTGATTGTGGAATTTCCTGTAAAGAAAAATATGGAATCTACTTCCTTGATTAATAGGGTTAAATTGTATAATATGGTCAATGTAAACTTGGTAATAAAAACGTTTACAAGGAATTTATTGAGTGGGTACTAGAGGGATAATGGGGGAAAACAATGAAAAAGTTTAAAGCACTTATTAGAGCCACTTCTTTTGTACTAGCATTTGTTTTGTTCTTTACCTCGTCAGCAAGTGTGTTTGCAGCTAATGAAGCACATTTGCAAATGAGCCAATCCGCTGAACAATACCAGATAGAAGAACCTGTAGTAGAAGAACCTGTAGTAGAGGAACCTGTAGTAGAGGAACCTGTAGTAGAGGAACCTGTAGTAGAAGAGCCTATAGTAGAAGAACCTGTAGTGAAAGAACCTGTAGTAGAAGAACCTTTTGTGAAAGAGCATTACGAACCTCAGGGCTTTGTTCCTGCACTACCGTGGGTCGGTATGGGAGCGGCTGAATTACTTAAATGGTTAGGAGCTCTTGCTGTTACAGGTATGTTAATCTATGAGGCTAATGAATCATGGGCTTCAGTTAACGATATGTACCGAGAATTAACTAATAGCCGAAATAATGACAAACCAAAATTTTTTGTTGCGCGTCTTCAGAATGGATACAGAGCGCCATTGTTACTTGGAAAGCCGCTAACTGAGGGTGAAGCAGAAGCATATTTATTACAAAGTATACGTAATGATGTATGGGCAGCAACTGAAAAAGATGCAAAGGGACTCGCCTTTAGACTTGGACAAGGGAGGATTTCCCAAAAGGAAAATCACTTTTCACCAAATGGTAGAAGCGATCAGTTGTACTATGATCATTATCATGGCGGAGCTGATTCAAACCGAGTAACAGGTCATATTTTCTTTGGTGCATACGGCCGACCGGGTATTAAACCGTAGTCTGTGATAAGGTATAGCTAATACTAAAAAAACCTCTAGTACCTACTCAAGTAAATTCATTTAAAAAGGGGACAGACAATTGCGGCCAGACATCTTAACTTTATATGAAAAATTCTCGTTATTAAGCATTCCTAACCCATTTACACTGAGTGACATTGATACACGATTGAAGACAAAATATTTTGCTGAAGATGTCGATTTAGATCAGTTTGAAGGATTAAAGAAAGATCCATATGCTCATTATGAGTCTATTGTTAAAGCTTATACATTTCGTGATGAAAGAGGATTTAATCAGCTTGAAAAGCTTAATCCTTCAGAATATTTGAGTTCAGAAGAAATCAACCTGCTTATTAATTCTGACGACAACATTTATATGTCAGGGGGAACTACGCAAGGAACATCGTTTTTGCTGGCTCTTGAAACAAACATATTTGGTGGAATAAAAAAGGAAAGCATGGTCTTGGGGAATGAGGAATTTGAAGACTATTTAAAAGCTCTATATTTAACAGGATATATTGATCTTGAAGATGATTTCTTGTTGGAAAAGGCTCATGAGCGGTACAGAGAGGGGAATGTGTTAAAGTATTTCGGGTACACACAAGGAGAATCAACATTTTAAGATACATAAAAAAGAGCAGTTGAGGAAAAAATCATACTGCTCTTTTTTATGTATCTTGGTATTACGCTGATTGCTTATTAGTTTCACCGAGTGAGGACTTTTCAATTCCTCTTTCCATTATAATTCTATTAACCATATCTTTATGTGATTTGAGAAAACTATTTTGTATATATTGTATTGAGTGCGACATGATTGAACAAAATATTAAGGACGCTATTACAATGAAGATAAATAAGATTGGTGCATTATAAAATTCATTCATACTTTCCTGAAAGTTGTTTACATTCTCTTTGAATGCATCTAACTGCTCCTTGTCAATTTTGGCATTAACTGATTGAAAGACGTTTACCATCCAATTCATTGCAATGAGGAGCATAAATGTCATCAATGGCATCATTAATTTAGCAAAGAGATCTACAATTTTATCCACGAATGTTGGTGCATCAGTATAGCGATCCAATAGGTGATTTTGTATTAATACCTCTCTATCAGAACATTTACTATAAGAACCATGTAAATTAACTATTTGCCCTCTTGCTCCTGTTTTATTGCCTGTGATGTGTTCTTTAATTGGTTCTAATACAGTTTTACGCATTTTACAGTATAGATACCATTCGACTACAACAGGTAGTATGAACGGAAGTGGTATTACATATTTCATCCAATACATCAAGCATCATACCTCCCTATCATATTGATATTATTGATGTTATTTCTTCATAAGGAATCCACTGTACACCTTCTTTATTTCGTATTTTAATTCGATTGTCATCTCCGGAATCTTCAACGTGTCCTTTAATAACTTCTCCGTTAGATAACCTTAGGCATACTAGAGAATTATATTTTAAAGTGACATCATTTTGCTCCTTCATGTGAACCTCCATTTTGGGACAATTTTCTATTTTGATTCCTATGATATAACAAAAGTAGGGGGCTGAAAACTATAGAATTTGGTATATTAGTACCGTGATTAACGTTATATTGGCGATAAAGCATAGTTGAAAGGTCATAGTTGCAGGTTGTTTTTTGTATCAAAATTTATTATCTAGGAATTTAGTAGTAATAAATTGTATGCGGCAAAAGTCTTGAGCTAATTGTGGATACGGTGGTAACATATACCATGGAGGTGGCCAGACATGAAAAAGATAGCTTTATTACTACTTGGTGGAATGTTAATACTTACTGGATGTGGTTCATCCGCAAAATTTTCACTTCAAGACATGTGCATAAAAAAACAGGGCGGAGAAGAAAAAATATGCTATGGGATGTCACGCATTGAGGCTGAAAGGGTAGCAGGTGAAGGGTTCGGTGGACCTAATAGTTTTGAATACGACAATGGCTTAACTATAAAATATCGTGATAATAAGGTCTCTTATGTATACTTGGCAGGAGAAACGCAAAATTACTATGAGCTATATCCAACAGGTATAAAGGTTGGAGATCCTATAGATAAATTCAAGGACTATTATGGAGATAAAGCAACTCATCTTGATAAAACTGAAAAAGATATTATAAAAGAAATAGATTATATTTATGATGTACGTAAGGGAAGTGTATTAGGTAGTAATGATACCCTTGGATTAGATGAAGATGCAAACAAAGCCCATCACGAAGAATATATACGATATCGTGCACTCTCTAATTTACAGGGCAATATAACTCATTTGTGGTTTGGTGATTATATAGCTTTCCGAGCATCATATTAAATGATAGATTCTAAAAAAGAGTAACCTGTCATAGTGGCAGGTTATTTTTGTATAAAAAAAGCCGGGGAATAAATCCCACGGCTTATACAGCGAAGTCCACAAAAACTGGGCTCCGAAGTAACCCAGCTTTAGTCCAGTTTCGTGTCTTTACCTTCGCACGAAGTACTGGCCGGATATATACGTTATTTTTATCTTCATTAGTAACTATTGAATCTTTGACCCCGTAAAAAGCTTTCTTATGAATCGGCTTCACGCTAAGTTCGATAATACCAGCAGGCCGCAATTTGCCGTTTCCACTGTCCACAGCCGCAAGCCATCCAAATTCCTCTTTCCTGTATCCGGTCAACCAAACATCTACGTATGTCCAGTTGATTACTTTTTGCCATGATTCTGAACGCCTACTAACGTATAAGCTGTCTTTTCGCTTACAAACGATGCCCTCCATGTCCTTTGAACATATGCCCTCGAACAATGCCATGCCAGCACCTTCAAATGTAAGGCGTCTTTATGATACGACTATTATTGAAAGATACAGAAGATAATATTTCTTTGCGCTTATATAATGGAAGGCCGCGCAAGTCTTTTCCTCTATATTTAAGGATATCGAACACCACAAACGTAACCGGCAGCTGCTCGGTTAGTCTTTTAATGCTGTCTGCTCGTCCAGCTTGGAATCTGGTCATTACCGCCTCGAAATCAACGGCGCCAGTCGCAGGATCGAACACAACCACTTCACCGTCTAATATGGTTTCATCTTCAATACCCGATGCTAGCAATTCGGGGTACTGCTTAGTGCATTCGTTGTTGTGTCTTGTATATAAACGGGTAACTCCATTCGTAAATGAATAAATGAGACGGTGGCCGTCAAACTTAGGTTCAAAGATAAAACGATCATCATTAAATGCTTTTTCGCTTGTTTCTAGAAGCATTGGAGAAATAAACATTTGATCACCCCGGATCAATTGTAACAATTATGTTCTTTAATTGTTGTAGTAAGTTTTTCTATTGAATAACGAACGCACATTCGCATATAATGAGAACAAACGTTCTTATGAGGTGATGACATTGCATCTGGAACATTACATTGGTCGGGATATCGAAATCATTTATGAAGATAGACGTGGTGAAATTACACAGCGCCATATTGTTGTCCGTAGCATTCGGGACGGAGTTATTCATGCAACCTGCATGAAGGCTAAGGCATGGAGGCCGTTTATAATCGAACGTATCTTATCCTGGCGACCTGTGAAGGGGAGAACAGCATGAAGGATTGGAGAGAGGAATTACGGAGTAAACCGATTCCTGTAAAGAAAGGGAAGTCGCTATATCTTTGTAACTGTATGGCTGCAATGCGCGGTCGTTGGGTGGGAGGGGTGTATACCTGCCTAAAGTGCAATAAACCTGTCTACGATATCATGCGGCCAGAACCAAACAAGTAAAGCCACGAATTAGTTCGGGGCTTTACTTGTTAACATTAATTAGATACAATTTTTGCATATACTTTTTGAACACATTATATAGGAAGAAACACGATTTAGCTAATGTGATGAGTTGCTAACCATGCTAACGGACTTGCTAACGAACAGGTTAAAACAGAGACGAACAAAACCCTGTGGATAACCAATAAATCCTTATATATCAATACTTAGGCGAAACGAGTGAAACAGATCCCCTAGACTTAGGATCTAGCGCCTTTGGCGTGGGGGTTCAAGTCCCTCTACGCGCACCATATCATTAAACCCTTGTCGGACAAGGGTTTTTTGCTGTTTATAGATAGTAAGGGGCGTAAGGCTCCTTGTTTTTGTTAACGGACTTGTTAACGGAAAGCTACATATCCACAGGATCATTGCTTTTATTCATCGAGTTTATAGCCTCAGAATATTTCGCCATGAGGTTCTTTTTCTTTTCATCTCTCATGTGAGTATAGATGTCTCCGGTTATGGCTACACTAGAATGACCCAACATTTCTTGAATGTCTTTAAGATCGAAACCAAGCTCCCACAAGTTAGTTGCAAATGAATGCCGCAAGTCATGGAATCGAATGTATGGCAGTCCGCTCTTTTTTACTATCTTTTCATAATCATGTCGTAATTGAGATGGACGTATTGGCTCACCGTCTGAGTGGCAATTAATCAAACCCCATTGTTGCTGATATACTTCGTTATTTTGTGCGTTGATATATATGACTCTGATCGATCTTCTCTTTCAGCTTTTCAAGTATACCTATCTATGATAGGTGTGTACCTTTCGGACTTCTTTGTTTTTGGTGCCTGAACAATGAAGACGAATTCTTTATGATACGTGAGTGACTGCGTAACGTCGATGTATTTGCCTTCATAAGAGAAATCGCTCACCTGGACACCTAGAACCTCACCACGCCGAATTCCTGTGTTTATGGTCGTTAAATAGGCCGTGTAGAAGCGACTCACAGATGCTGCCTTAAGAAATGTCTGACACTGCCCCAGCGTCCACGTGAGAGTTCCTTTTTGGCCAAACGTGGTGGATCAAGCTTCTTCATAATGTCGATGGGAATTAGCTTCTATTTTGCTGGCTCAGGTGTCGATATAGCGGATGTGAAGTGGATGCTATTGATCACCAAAATGCAGACAATAAGATTGAGAGATATTCATTCTATTTGTCTTGAATCAATTTTGCTTATTTGTAGTGATAATTGATGGATGTGATATGCTGCACGATAAGATATAAAATATTTTCGTTTATTCCGGTATGTGAGCAACGCGAGGATAAACACATCCCGAGCATCATGCCTTCCGAAAACGAAAATGTCATAAGCACCAAAGTATTATCTTAGTGCTTAGATTAAGCCATGGCTTCTTTTTAAGCAATACATGCTACCTGCGTACGTTCTTTAGTTTGTGATTGTAACCCAAGCAAAGAATGGGGAGCGTCCTTTTGTTGAACTGTCGGGCAGGATAGTGGTGTTGTAACATAACATGGATAATGCTGTTTAAAGATAAGAGGAGAGAGATATATGCAAAGAGAGGTAATGAAAGATCTAAGATAATTTTTTGGTTTGACAGGGAATGTTACTTTAACCCATTTTGGAGTAGTTTGTCTGGCGGCAATATGAGGCCGGCACCAAAGAAGTAAAGCCCCGGGTTAGTCCGAGGCTTTATTATGATCATTTGCTTAAATGCTTCTAGTATTGTTTTGCCTTAACTTGGATGTCCATATTATGACCGTCTTTATTATTAATGAATACTTTCCATTTTTCAGAGATAAAGCCACCAAAGACTTTAATTGTTTCTGTTTTTTGTTGTCCTGAAGATATTGGAATGTCTACCGCATAGGTTTTTCCATCGCGTACTAACGTCATGTACACTGTTCCTGGGCCGTCATTCTTAACATGAACGTCTAAGCTCTTTCCGGCATGGATGTTTGCATGAAATGAGCTCTGGAAGGAATGGGACCCAACGTGACTAACATCAAAAAGTGAAATTTCTCTTGAATCTGTTGAGGTTTCTGATTGAGTTGGTGCAATTCTAGTTGAGTCAGGCGCAGCAGAAGCGAATCCAGTAAATGTTGATAACATTAGCACTGTTGAAATGATGACTAACGATTTTTTCATAGTAACCTCCTTGGAAATGTATATTAATGTTATACATTTCCAATATACCACATATAACCATTAGCTTGTGCTGTAGATGAGTCCTATCTGTGACAAAGACCCGAACTATTCGAGGCTTTACTTGTACACACTAATTAGGTACATCTTTTATAAATAAAGTCCCACCTTTGATGGGACAATTCCTTTTAGATGAAGCGATTGATTCATTATTCGAATTAGCCTTTTACCGTTTTGCTGTTTATTTAGGTAGATACGTGTTCTTGTAGGTCTCAATATTATGTTGGAGAATAGAAGGAATTAATCTTAGGGATAAGCTTAGAAGCCTGTAAGAGCCCTTTTAAACCCTTAAAGAGGGGATTTGGATACGTAAAGCGTCTCAAACCCATCTAGAGCAAATAAGGGGACGTACGACTGGAATAACGATTGCATTCCACTATGGCGACCTGACGAAATGCTCTGAGGGGCGGGGGAACGTAGAGAACCGTTGGAGCTTGTGGGCGATAATAGCTGTTAAGCGTTGTGATGAGATGTCCTAGAACAGGCACCTTGAAGTCTCCAGTGGCTCAACAGCAAGGTTTTTCAGCTATTTATTATTTTTTTTGAAATAAGGGTTGCATTACTTAATACCTTATGATATATTATTACTTGTCGCTTCTGATATATCGTTTTGAACGACAAATTGCGGACATAGCTCAGTGGTAGAGTATCGCCTTGCCAAGGCGAGGGTCGCGAGTTCGAATCTCGTTGTCCGCTCCATATAATTTGCGCCCTTAGCTCAGCTGGATAGAGCGTTTGACTACGAATCAAAAGGCCGGGAGTTCGAATCTCTCAGGGCGCGCCATTTCTTCAATACAGTATCGGGATGTAGCTCAGCTTGGTAGAGCACCTGGTTTGGGACCAGGGGGTCGCATGTTCAAATCGTGTCATCCCGACCATCTAAATACGCGGGTGTAGTTCAATGGTAGAACTCCAGCCTTCCAAGCTGGTAGCGTGGGTTCGATTCCCATCACCCGCTCCAACAACATCCTTGCTAGGGAAGCGAACCTCAGGTTCGACCATCCGTGAAGGCATCGATGAGTAATCAGGGTAGGATGAGCGTCAACATGTACCATCTTAATGCCGAAGGCATTTTGAATCAGATTATGTTGAGTATTCCCATCACCCGCTCCATATGCGGACATAGCTCAGTGGTAGAGTATCGCCTTGCCAAGGCGAGGGTCGCGAGTTCGAATCTCGTTGTCCGCTCCATATAATTTGCGCCCTTAGCTCAGCTGGATAGAGCGTTTGACTACGAATCAAAAGGCCGGGAGTTCGAATCTCTCAGGGCGCGCCATTTTCAATACAGTATCGGGATGTAGCTCAGCTTGGTAGAGCACCTGGTTTGGGACCAGGGGGTCGCATGTTCAAATCGTGTCATCCCGACCATCTAAATATGCGGGTGTAGTTCAATGGTAGAACTCCAGCCTTCCAAGCTGGTAGCGTGGGTTCGATTCCCATCACCCGCTCCATTAAGAAAACCAACGCCGTAGGGCGTTTTTTTTGTATGTATAGATGTGATGGGAAACCAAGGGTTCGACCGTCCGTAAAGACATCGTGGAAATACTCAAGTAGGACGAGCGTCAATATGAACAATAACCGAATGGAGCCGAGAGGCTCCATTTTTCAAATCAGACATGTTGAGTACCGCGCTGCAATGCTTCTTGAAATACGGTTCAGCGCGCGCGTCCGGGAGAGGGACGTGTGGTGCCGACAATAGGAGGCACGATAAGCGACCGGAGTATTCCGGTTTCATTAACCAGCATGAAATCGACGCCGAAAGGCGTTTTTTATTTTGTTGAGAATAGCTGCGTTCGCAGTTCATATTTAGACGATCATGTATGAATTATAGGCTCTACATGAAACATAATGAGTAGGATGATGAACATACATTTCAGGCTGTTTAAGGCTAAAAATACAGGTTAGCGATATCAAGATAACGATCGATTGTAAACCCGAACCAATGTAAGGGGATACAATTGAAACGTGCGATTTTTTCAATGAAAAGTAAAGATTTTCGTCTCAATTTGTAGTATGATGTTAAGAAAGTCTTTTACAGACTGTACTGAATTGTGAGATAGGGGGAGACGAATGACTGATCTAACGTTAACCGCAAACAAGACGAATTCCAACAATATGTTGCGGCGGGACGTTCGTTTTCTGGGTAATATACTCGGCGAAGTGCTCGTCCATCAAGGTGGTAATGAATTGCTTAACATTGTGGAGAAGATCCGCGAGCTTAGCAAATCGTTGCGTGCCGTATTTTTACCCGAGTTGTATGAGGAGTTTAAGCAACTCATCAATACGTTGAACCCCGAAATCCGACATCAAGTGATTCGTGCATTCGCTATCTACTTCCAGTTAGTGAACATTGCAGAACAGAATCATCGGATCCGTCGCAAACGCGATTATGAGCGCTCTGCAGGTGAAAGCATTCAACCAGGATCGATCGAAAGTGTGATCATGGAGTTGAAGGAGCGTAAAGTTTCCGAAGAAGAATTGCAAGAAATTATTGAAAGCATTTCTTTGGAACTTGTCATAACGGCGCACCCGACTGAGGCGATGCGTCGGGCCATTCTCGATATTCATAAGCGCATCGCTGATGATGTTACAATGTTGGATAATCCAACTCTGACACACCGTGAGCGTGAACAATTGCGAGATAAGCTGCTGAACGAAGTGATTACACTGTGGCAAACGGATGAACTGCGTGATCGTAAGCCAACTGTACTCGATGAAGTCCGCAACGGCTTATTCTATTTCAACGAGACACTGTTCGATGTTCTGCCAGATGTATATCATGAATTGGAACGCTGCCTGGATAAGTACTATCCATCCGGAGGATGGCATGTGCCTACTTACCTTCGATTTGGTTCTTGGATCGGTGGCGACCGTGACGGCAATCCTTCGGTTACCCATGATGTAACATGGGAAACATTGAAGATGCAGCGTACACTTGCGATTCGCAAATACGAGGAGCGATTGAAGTCCTTGTTCCGTACGCTTAGCTTCAGTACTACAATTGTATCTGTATCTGAGGAACTGCTATCCTCGATTGCAGAGGACAGCCGCAATGTGACATTGACGCATGCGGGATACTGGAACAATGAGAAGGAACCGTATCGTATCAAGTTAATCTACATGTTCGAGAAGTTGAATAATATACTGGATGAGTCGACGAAGGGGACAGCACAGCGTTACAACAATCCGCTTGAGTTCTTGGAAGATCTGAGAATTATTGACCGGAGCTTGCGCCACCACTTCGCAGATTATGTATCAGACACGTATGTGAAGAAACTGATTCGTCAAGTAGAACTGTTCGGCTTCCACATGGCGACACTTGATATTCGTCAGCATAGTAAAGAGCATGAAAATGCAATGACTGAAATTTTGGCTAACATGAACATCGTGGACGATTACAGCAGCTTGAGCGAAGAGGAGAAGATTGAGCTTCTTAATCGCTTGCTGAATGATCCTCGTCCATTGATATCGGAATATATTCAATATAGTGAATCTACAACTGAAGTACTGAATGTGTATCGTATCGTCTATGATGCACAGAAGGAATTCGGTGAGAAATGTATTACAAGCTACTTGATCAGTATGGCGGAGGCAGCGAGCGATGTGCTTGAAGTCATGCTGCTGGCGAAGGAAGTAGGCTTGTTCCGCAAAGAGAAAGGCAAAGTACACTGCACATTGCAGGCTGTGCCGCTTTTCGAGACTGTCGACGACCTTCATGCCGCACCTGCGATCATGAAGACGTTGTTTGATTTGCCGATATACCGCAGTGCTGTTGAAGCAATGAATGATCTGCAGGAGATCATGCTTGGCTACTCAGACAGCAACAAAGACGGCGGTGCATTTACAGCGAACTGGGAGCTTCGTATGGCTCTGAAGGAACTGACGGCGTCTGCGAAGAAGTACGATGTGAAATTGAAGTTCTTCCATGGTCGTGGCGGTGCACTTGGTCGTGGTGGTATGCCATTGAATCGCAGTATTATGGCTCAGCCTCCACACACGATTGGTGGCGGCATCAAGATTACGGAGCAGGGTGAAGTATTGTCTTCCCGCTATTCCGTACAAGGTATTGCTTACCGAAGCTTGGAACAAGCTACTTCGGCACTTATACAAGCGGCTACGCTGGCTCGTACGCCGCATACGGATCTGTATGAATCGAAGTGGAAGGAGCTCATGGAGAGCATCTCCCAGGCTTCGCTGAAGAAGTATCAGGATCTGATCTTCCGTGATCCAGACTTCATGACGTTCTTCAAGGAGTCTACGCCGCTTCCAGAGATCGGTGAACTGAACATCGGTTCACGTCCGTCGAAGCGGAAGAACAGTGACCGCTTCGAAGACTTGCGTGCGATCCCTTGGGTATTCGCATGGACGCAGAGCCGGTACTTGCTCCCTGCGTGGTATGCAGCAGGAACAGGATTGCAGAGCTTCTATCAAGGCAAGGAAGAGAATATGGAAACAATGCGCCATATGTATCAGAATTATTCCTTCTTCCAGTCTATGATCGACAGCTTGCAAATGGCACTTGCGAAGGCGGATCTTGTCATTGCCAAGGAATATGCAGGCATGATTAAGGACGAAGCCATTCGCGAGCGTATTTTTACGCAAATTGAGGAAGAATTCAAATTAACCTCTTCGTTAATCCTGCAAATTACCGGACAAGAGGATATTCTCGACAATGTTCCTGTCATCCAGGAATCGATTCGCTTGCGCAATCCATACGTGGATCCGCTCAGCTATATGCAGGTGGAACTGCTGGCAGAACTGCGCGAGCTTCGTGAGAACGAAGAGGATGATGCGGTATTGCTGCGGGAAGTATTGCTTACGATTAACGGTATTGCAGCAGGGCTTCGAAATACAGGTTGATAATGTCGGAATGATCGATTTCCGCAGGCTACGTCGATACGTAAACAGCACGAAGTAGCGACGATGCAGTCGAGTCTTGAGCGATCGAGGCTCGACTTTTCCTGTGTTTATACATAGGAAAGAGTGCGTCGGCAAAGAAGAGCAGCATTGCTTCTACATCGACACACTCGCACCCCTAGGGCAGCGACAGGCAGGGAACAAGGCTTCCCGAATGAGCCATTGTTCATTCACTGAATTCGGTGAATGATCGTGAGCACAGTAAGATACGTTGCTCCCAAGGTTCGCATTCCTGCTTACGATGTCCGGCATTGTCATTGAGGTGCAATGATTGAGAAGACATCGGCATAAGAGCAGTGAGGATGGAGGGAGACCGCTTGGATACGCTAGAACAACGGCTCGTGAGATTAGCTCGAAAAGGGGATACGCGAGCGTTTGCCGAGATTGTCGATTTATATAAGGATAAAATATTCCATCTTGCCTATCGCATGCTGAGCAATCGGCATGAAGCAGAGGATGTGGTACAAGATACATTTCTGCGTGTATATCGCAATTTGGATCGTTACGATGAGACTCAGAAGTTCTCGACTTGGATCTATCGTATCGGAACGAACCTGTGCATTGATCGCTTGCGCAAACGGAAGCCGAATTATTCCCTTGATGCAGAGATGAATGACCAGGAGGGCATTGACGGGTATGCGATGATCCCTAGCGATAATCGTACACCTGAGACATACTTGCTTGTAAGCGAGACTCAGAAAATGGTCCATGAGGCGATAGAGAGTCTCCCTGCAAAATATAAGACCGTGATGGTGCTTCGTTACTTAAAGGATATGTCGCTGCAGGAAATTAGCGATGTACTAGATATGCCTGTGACCACGATCAAAACGAGGGTGCACCGGGGACGAGAATTTCTCCGCAAGAAGCTGGAACGTAAAATCTGATAAAAAATAGCAGGCTAAAGAGTGAAACTATTTTGCATTCAAGTCGTATCGTATAACAAGCCGAATGAGCCCTAACGAAAATGTATAGAATGTTGGGAAAGACTTCGGTGCATGACGATACGTCCCAGATAGGGTCATCCTTCTTAGTGTAGGATGCGCCATCGTATCTGATTGGAGACTCCATGAAAGGATTGGCTCAAATGGATTGCAAACAAGCCGTCTCATTAATGCATGATTTACTAGATGACGATTTGACACCGGAATATGCACTCGAATTGAAAGAACATATGCTTGCATGCCCGGATTGCCGCGAACGATTTCGTCAGTTAGAGGAGATGGATACTCTGCTGTACAGCTTCAATCACCGAGTGCAGCCTGTATCGGATGATTTGACGGCACGGGTCATGAGCGTTATACCGAAGCCGAAGCAGCAAAGTGCGTTCATGCTATGGGTCAAACGTCACCCAGCCATTACCGTCGCAGCCGTCTTTGTGTTGGTTATGATGACAAGTGCGCTAAGTATGTGGAATGCGGATAAGCAGCTTATGGTTAAGGGCGCTGATCTGAATGGAGTTGTCGTAGAGAATAATAAGGTCATCGTGCCTTCGGATAAAGTAATATCAGGTAACTTAACGATTCATAACGGAGTCGCAGAAGTGTACGGCAAAGTGAAGGGCGATGTAACCGTCATTGACGGGAAGCTGTATCAAGCATCTACGGCAAATATTTCGGGATCGGTTCACCAAATCGACGAAGCACTAAGCTGGATGTGGTACCAGCTTACGAACTTGTTCGGCACGGGGCCGTCGTTGCCATAACGAATGACAGTATCCGTATCTGTTGTACCGAGGCTCTCCTGCAGCTATTGCAGGAGGGCTTTTTTGTAAGGATGGATAAGAATGGGATATAAATTTTGCTTCATCAAGACGAAAAGGTTATAGTTATACATAGAGAGGTGCTTCATCTTCTCATCAGGATCTTATCAGGGGAAACGAACGCCGGGGGTACCTGCATGAATTATTTTGCGGACATGTCGTGGAAAGACACGATCAAGAATATCATCGATATTTTAATCGTTAGTTATGTAATTTATAAGCTACTTGTGCTCATCCGCGGAACGCGTGCTGTCCAGTTGCTGAAGGGGATCTTTATCCTCGTTGTGACTTGGGCGATCAGTACGTGGTTTGATTTGTATACGCTGAAATGGCTTATGAATCAAATGTTTACGTTCGGGGTTCTTGCGATCGTAATTATTTTCCAACCAGAGCTGCGACGAGCATTGGAGCAGTTGGGTCGAGGGAAAATGTTCGGTGGACGCGCGGTAGCAGAGGAAGATGAGACGGCTCGTGTTATTAGCGAGCTTATTAAAGCAGTTAATTATATGTCACGACGTAAGATCGGTGCACTCATCGTCTTCGAACGTGTGACAGGGTTGAATGAATACACGGAGTCAGGCATTGCCATGAACTCCCGTATTAGCTCAGAGTTGCTCATTAACCTATTTATCCCGAATACACCACTGCACGACGGAGCAGTTATTATACAAGGCAGCCAAATAGCGGCAGCAGCTTGTTATTTGCCGTTGTCCGAGAATCCATTTATCAGTAAGGAATTGGGGACAAGACATCGGGCAGCTATTGGAATCAGTGAAGTATGTGATGCGATTTCTGTTGTCGTTTCCGAGGAGACAGGACAAGTGTCCCTTGCTATCAATGGACAAGTTGTGCGTGATATTAAGGAAGAATCACTCATATCCAAGCTGTTCGATGAGTTAAAGCCGAAGGCGAAGAAAGAACTAAAAATGTTCTGGAAACGAAAAGGTGAGCATCATGGATAAGTGGTTAATGAATAACAATGCAGCGAAGATTATTGCGTTAGTATTAGGTGTGCTTCTATTCGCTGTCGTACATAAAGACGATACAACACCGACTTCTCCGCAGCCGCTCATGGAATCTCGCTGGATTGATGACGTGCAAGTACGGATTGTCGGATTGGATACGAAGCAGCAGGTGATTAAGTCCATACGGCCGGATAAGGTTCGTATACAGGTTCGAGGCAAGCGGACAGCAATTGCTTCTGCATTGCCAGAAGATTATAAAGTAACACTTGATTTAACAGGCTATGGGAAGGGGAAACATGTGGTACAGCTCCGTCATGAGTTGCCGACTGGAATTGACTTGATGTCGATGGAGCCGAGCAGTGCAACGATTGAGCTGGAGGATGTGCAGACGAAGGAGTACGAAGTACAGGTACAAACAGAAGGAACCCCTGCCAAAGGATATAAGGCAGGCACTCCAATTGTGCGTCCTTCGAACCGGGTCCATGTAACGCTTCCCGCATCTCGTATGGCTGAAGTAAAATCGATAGTAGGTGCAGTAAGTGTCGATAAGGCGAATGAGTCTGTTATCACGAAGCGGGTGAAGTTGACGGCGTATAATGCGAGAGGCGATGAAGTGGAGGGAGCAGTCCTGACACCATCTTTTGTCGAGGTGGAAGTACCGATCACGAAGCCATTCAAGACCGTACCGCTCCAAGTGAATTTGATTGGACAATTAGCGGAAGGACTTGCTGTGTCAGCCTTGTCTCCAGATGTCAATCAGGTGACCCTGTACGGCCCTCAGGAAGCGTTGGATAAGATCGAATACTTGGATAATGTACAAGTCGATTTGCGCCAATTTGAAGCTGCTGGGACGTATAAGATAAAGGTACAATTGACGCCGCCTGCGAACATTGAGAAAATAGAACCGAGTGAGATTACTGTCGAATTGCAAATTTCGGGTGTAAAACAGCGTACGATAACGGACGTTCCTATTACACTAACGGGCGACAATGACCGATTGGAGACGACAATTGCGGAACCGGCTTCCCGCAAGATGGACGTTATTGTTGTTGGCGCACCGAATCTGATTGATGCGCTGAAGGTAAGTGACATTCAGCTGATTGCGAATGTGAATGACTTGCCTCCTGGTGAGCATACAGTGAACTTGCAGGTAAATTTACCTCGGTTCGTTCGACGAGTGGATTCAACTCCACTAACGATCAAGGTCGTGATTAAGGATACGGAAGCGCCCGTAACGACATTGCCTGATCCGAAGCCTCCTACTTCGATCCCAGAAGAAGTAGGCAACGGCTCGACATCAGGAACCCAGAATGAGACGGGGCATCCAAGCAATCCATCGACCGACACTCATGAGAATCCGCCTTCCTCGAATGAAGCGGAAGGAACACCGTCCGATGCGGTGAACGGATCAGTGGAACATTCCAACTAGAGATGTGTGACATCTATGAATTGACGAATAGAATAATGAAAAATCAAATTTACGACGTGAGAATAGATGCTGCACAGGATGGATTTATGATCGAAGGTGCTAACTACAGCAGATCATATTGATTGATGGCAGCATGAAGGAGAAGCGAACGATGGGGAAATATTTTGGTACTGATGGTGTACGCGGTGTAGCGAATCAGGAATTGACAGCAGAACTTGCTTTTAAAATTGGACGCTGTGGAGGCTATGTACTGACGAAGCAGGCATCAGGCAAACCGAAGGTGGTTATCGGTATGGATACGCGTGTATCTGGCCGTATGCTTGAGGCTTCATTGACAGCAGGTTTGCTGTCAATTGGCGCAGATGTCATCCAGCTTGGGGTGTTGTCCACACCAGCTGTTGCATATTTGACACGTGTATTGGGTGCTGACGCAGGGGTTATGATCTCTGCCTCCCATAACCCTGTACAGGACAACGGGATTAAGTTCTTCGGCAGCGACGGCTACAAGTTGCTTGATGAGACAGAACTTGAAATTGAGCAGCTAATGGATGCTGCTGAAGATGAGCTTCCTCGTCCAATTGGCGAAGGTCTCGGTACGGTTACAGTGGATACGGATGCGAAGTGGCGCTATGTAGAGTATTTGGAGTCAACCGTTGATCAACGCTTCGATGGAATGCGTATTGTGCTCGATTGCGCACACGGTGCTGCTTATGAGTTGGCACCACGCTTGTTCCGTGAACTTGGTGCAGAAGTAATCGCTATTGGCGCTGAGCCAACAGGTCTGAACATCAACGATCATTGCGGTTCAACGCATCCGGAAATGTTGAAGGAAGAAGTGCTGCGCCACAAGGCTCATTTGGGTCTGGCTTTTGACGGCGATGCGGATCGCTTGATTGCCATTGATGAACATGGCGAGGAAGTTGACGGCGACTTCATTCTGCTCATTTGCGGCGATGCAATGAAGCGGGCTGGTCGTTTGAATAGTGATACGATTGTAACAACAGTCATGAGCAACATTGGCTTCTTTAAGGGTGCTGAGAAGCACGGGTTGAATACAGCCAAGACGGCAGTTGGCGATCGCTACGTTATGGAAGAAATGCGCCGCGGTAATTATAACTTAGGCGGTGAGCAATCCGGACATGTTATCTTCTTGGATTACAATACGACAGGGGACGGCATGCTGTCTGGTATCCAATTGGTTGCTAACTTGAAGGCAAATGGCCAATCCTTAAGTGAAGCGAAGTCGCTTATGCGCAAATACCCGCAAGTGCTGGTGAACGTGCGTGTTGGGGATAAATCGAAATACCAAGGCAATGCAGCTATCGAGAAGGCGATTGCGGAAGTTGAGCAGGAGTTGGGTGACAATGGTCGCGTGCTCGTTCGTCCATCCGGGACAGAATCCCTGATACGTGTTATGGCCGAAGGCCCTGAGGCGGATATTGTAGAGGGATATGTAAACCGCATTGTAGAGGTTGTACAGAAAGAACTAGCTTAATAGGACTTGTTCAGAGCCGTTTGCTTGACGTTGGTCAGGTAAGCGGCTTTCTTCCTATTTTCTGTAGCATTGTTGCGGAAAATGGCTAAAGTGAATATAATGTAAGAACATGTTCCGCAAATACAGAGTGGATAAGGCGAAGCCGATGCCTGGAAGCTCAGCCAAGAAGCCGGTGTATGATGCAGGAACAGCTTATGCTAGAGGATGAGCCAGTCCTCTTCGTAAGGAAGATAGGAAATAGAAAAATAGAAGATGATTCACATATAGAAAGTGAGGATTGTGAGGTTGGCAATGTAACGGGCAACCGTTCAAGAAGCGCCAGCGCTTGCTGCTGAATCGGCCATTGCAGCGAGTGGACGAGGTGGAGGTGTTCGAAATGTTCGGCGGGGACCTCCCGGTGTGTTACCGGCACCGTAAGAGCATTAGCGGAATGCAGGAGAGGCGACTTTCCTGACAACGCATGCTTACGCAGGTATGTTTGATAATGAGATGGAGATACACTTGCATAGTCAAGGCGTATCAATTTGGAGATACAATGCAGCTGATTATCGCTGCCATTAAGATTTAACTCAATTAACTACTAAGAATCGGGCTGTCTCGTGGATGGACAGAGCACACAGAGTCCAAGCTGGCTAACAAGCTTGCTTGTTGTGCTGCTTGGCGAAGTAGGCTATTACAAATTAGGCTGCTTCCCTCGTTATCCATGAGCTTATTGAACTTTATAAGTCATCCAATAATGCTATGCACTCACGCTTATGAGGCATGGACTTCTGTGTGCGACGTCGCCAACTGGAGAGGCCGCGAATAATCGGAGGTCTATATTATGTGTGGTATTGTCGGATATATTGGAGCTAGAAATTCTCAAGCGGTGTTGTTGGAAGGATTGGGCAAGCTGGAGTATCGTGGATATGATTCTGCTGGCATTGCTGTATTCACACCGGAAGGCTTGCAAGTGCGCAAGGCACAAGGTAGATTAGCTGTCCTTGCTTCTCAATTGGAGGATGAGCCGCTGCAAGGTTCGGTAGGCATTGGCCATACTCGCTGGGCGACACATGGCAAGCCTTCGAATGAGAATTCGCATCCACATACGGATGCATCGATGAAGTTCTCTGTTGTTCATAATGGTATTATCGAGAACTATATGGAGCTGAAGGAAGAGCTGATCGCATCCGGAGTTGTATTCCGTTCAGAGACGGATACAGAGGTCATTTCTCATCTGATTGCTCAAGAGTATGAGGGAGATATTGTGAAGGCTGTGCAGAAGGCTACAGCGCGTATGCGCGGTGCTTATGCATTGGCTGTCCTGACAGAGCATGAACCGGATAAGCTGGTTGCTGTTCGCTTCGCAAGTCCGCTAGTTATCGGTATTGGAGAAGGCGAGAATTTCATCGGTTCGGATATTCCGGCGATTTTGCAATATACGCGTCGAGTGTATATTTTGAACGACAACGAAATGGCCGTACTGACTAAGGACGCTGTCGAATTGATGACGTTAGAGGGGAATTTTATTTCTCGGGAAATGATTGTTGTCGATTGGGACGTGTTGACTGCGGAAAAAGGCGGTTACGACCATTTCATGCTCAAAGAAATTCATGAGCAGCCCAAGGCATATCGCGACACGATGCGCGGTAGAATGCAAGAAGATCGCAGTGGAATCAAGCTTCCTGAGTTGAAGCATTTGACTGCAGAGAAATTACAAGAAATTCGCAACGTGCATATTGTCGCATGCGGTACTGCTTATCATGCAGGTCTTGTCGGACGTACGCTGATTGAGCAATGTGCAGGCGTTCCCGTGGAGACAGATGTCGCTTCGGAGTATCGCTACCGTTCGCCAATTATTACACCACAGACGCTTGTTATTGTTGTCAGCCAGTCTGGTGAGACAGCAGACACACTCGCAGCACTCCGTGAAGCAAAACGCTGCGGTGCGACGGTTCTGGCGATTACGAACGTCGTAGGCAGCTCGGTTGCCCGTGAAGCAGACGATACCATTGTTACATGGGCAGGTCCTGAGATTGCGGTTGCCTCTACAAAGGCATACACATCACAGCTTGTTGCCTTCATGATATTCAGCCTGTACTGGGCAGAGAAGCTTGGCCTTCACGATCAGGCTTGGATTCGTGAGCAGATTGCTGCGATGCAGGCATTGCCGGAGCAAGTGGAGCGCATTCTGGAGCAATCTGACGAGCTGAAGCGGGTTGCAGAGGACATTGCGAAGCACGACAATATGTTCTTTATCGGACGTGGTCTGGATTATGCGGTAGCATTGGAAGGATCGCTGAAGCTGAAAGAGATCTCATATATTCATTCCGAGGCGTATGCAGCGGGTGAATTGAAGCACGGTACACTTGCCTTGATCGAAGAAGGAGTACCTGTCATCGCACTGGCTACACAGACTGCGCTTGTTGAGAAGACAGTGAGCAACATTAAGGAAGTGAAGGCGCGCGGCGGTGTCGTTTATGCGATTACTGACGAAGCGAATGCTGCTGCAGTAGAGAAGGCGGTAGATGGCATGTTCGTACTGCCAGCTACGCTGTCTCGCTTGTCTCCTGCCTTGTCTGTAGTGCCATTGCAGCTTGTTGCTTACTATGCAAGCTTGGCACGAGGCAATGATGTGGATAAGCCAAGAAACTTGGCGAAGAGTGTGACTGTGGAATAAGGAACGGGCTTGAATGTATCTTCCTGTTAAGTGATAAAAAAGTGTGGAACCAGTAAAAAAAGTCTGGAACTCCTAGAACAGTCCCGATGATGCTTTGTTAGGTCATCGGGACTTTTTTATGATGAAGGAGCTGTATTTAATGTTAGGGGAGCAAATTCGAGAAATTAGAAAGAAAAATAAGATGAACCAAACTGAGTTTTCAAACCTTATTGAAGTGTCACAGGGAACCTAGAGTGAGCTTGAACTAAACAAGTACAATCCTTCGCTAGAAACTTTCTCGCAATAATCAAAGTGTTTAACATTAACGCAACATGGTTCTTATTTGGAAGTGCAGTAAACGCGGACGGTCTCAATGAGTTGGACGGAGAACATAATAAAGTGGAGGATTCCTCTGTTAAAAATAAACCATTAGACTGAGTTAAATTGTAGTATCGTATGTAGAGGATAGTTAGTTCATTATATGGGCTACTATCCTCTATTTTTGTTCAATATAGCATTAAGACTTTGTATAAATTATTTAATATATTGAGGAGGAAGATTTTCGTTAGGGGCGGGAAGAGTACAAGAAGTAATTATTAATGATAATAAAAAGAGATATAATGAAAATATCAGTAGTATTAAACTGAGATTGGAGTTTAAAGATGGCGAATAGAATTGTTGTAGACTGGGAGAATAAACTAATCATCTACGGGTACAGGAAGCCTCTGGGCTCGCGTACTTATTATTCAGAGAGGCGAGGAAATGCCAAGAGAGTATAAATTAATTACAGCAGGAACATTCGCTGGTCAAAAACGCATGAAGCTTCATTACTTGGACATTGATACTGACCAAGTTCTTTGTGGTTCACTCCTCTCTGGATATGAGACTCAACCTAGAGAAGGGGTTAGAGTATGTAAGAGATGTGAAGCCGCATACCGAAGAAGAGGCGGTACATTACTACAACCCGTAGATACCGATGCATGGCTGGCTAATACTTATCCAGGTCTAATGGAAGATTTCATAGAAGAAGAAATTACGGAGAAGATCTCAGTCATTAAAGAGGGTCATTTAGTAGAAAACATTATCGGCCGATGATCAGCGGACGCAGTGTATGCACCAGGTGCTATGGAGGATACCGAAATCGTATTCAAGCCAAACGGAGATGGTTGGTTGTGCTTTCTCCATCCATTCTCAACAACTGTTAAGAAATTCAAATGGGAAATCGATAATCGGTGTCTGATGCAAATCAAAGGAACAACATCAACTTTGCATTATGACATAGTTGAAGGTGATGAATTATCACTGGAAAATTATTATGACAAACCTTCAGATATGATTTTTCGCGACTTAAAAGTAGAGATTAACATAGAGTTCACCCCTCGAGGAAACAATGAGGTGATTACATTTTCAGAGCCATTGTTTTTATCGGACAATCGATTTACTTTGGTACATAGAGATATTACAAGACTTGAACCACCATCTTTTGTATAATAAGTTATACTTTTTATGTAGGTGTCGGATGACAATTCCGTTTTTGACAAGAAAATAAGGACATTACCGCATAGCATTTTTTAATAAGACGTTTTGGGATTAACACAAAGCTTCAACATTATAAAAGAAATAAAAAAGACGGTCGCTAAATAACGAACGCCTGTACTTGTAAGTATAAGTTTTTATAAGTACATGTTAACACAGGCGACTTGCGGGAAGCTGTGAAGTCCGCAGAATCGCCCTTATTTGTAGTTACACCGTAAGGGTATTGGGATACAGCCAGCTCGTGCAATTTCACTAAACCCGCATTTATACGTTGCGATTACGATAAGGGAAGAGACATTCGATCATCACCGTTAATAATGTAGACAAACGAGATGCAAAATCAATACGTTTCCGAGCAATTTGAATAAAAAGCAGGAGCCCCTCCTTTTTGTAAGTTAGATTGGTTTGATGTTCGAGATGGCGACAGGATAGAGGACGCGACAGATGTTCTACGGGGTATGTACCCCTTGGATCTTATTATCCTTGGGCGATGTGTACTTTTTATGAACCTAACCAAAAACCTTCCCGGTCAATTACCGA
Organism: Paenibacillus suaedae; assembly: GCF_032337355.1. Taxonomy (NCBI): domain Bacteria; kingdom Bacillati; phylum Bacillota; class Bacilli; order Caryophanales; family Paenibacillaceae; genus Paenibacillus; species Paenibacillus suaedae. The sequence continues at coordinate 33,037 of NZ_JAVYAA010000010.1, read as the reverse complement.
GAAGATTCCAGTTAAAATTATATTATTTGGAAGAAGCAGGTCTGGTTTTGACGTGCTCTCCAATCTCTACCTTTACATCCTCGATCTTGTTTTTCCCATCTAGCAGCTTACTTGGCTTACCCTTTAGGAAGTAGTCAAAGAAATCCAATGTATATGCATTAATACTGCTGTGGGTACGATACACGGTCTGTAAGCTGGCAGCATCATTCGGTACAGATGGATAGGTGAAAAACGGAGTGTCTGAAAATGTACTATGGTCTGCATGACGGAATGATACGGAATAACTATAGTGTACTGCCTGCTTATAGCGAGAAATCACATGTTTCAACATCTCGGTCATCTTCTTTTCATCCATTCCTTGTACTTGTGCAGCCTGCTTAGGATCATAACTTTCCAAATTTTTCAATCCGTCGTAGCTAGCATTCATCAGCATAAATGGACCTGGTATTCCGGTCTCAGGAATCAATTTGCCAAAGAAGCCGCCGTCCATATTGATGCCAGCTTTTACGCGATCATCCTGCAGCATCACTTGAGCAGCTGTAGCACCGCCGAATGAATGACCGAGCATTCCAACTCGACTCAGATCAGCCTGCTTCCAAATATGATAGCTTTTCTTCGCTGAAAGTTGTTCTAGGCGATCTAATACAAATTGAATATCTTTCACCCATACTTTGGTGATTAATTGATCTAAGTAAGAGGTACTGTCGTTATTAGCTCCGTTAAATTTGACGACTTTTCCGTTAGGAAATGTGGTTACTAACGAATTATAGGTATGCTGAACACTTACAACGATGTAGCCTTGGCTTGCTAGTGGCTCTGCAATAAATCGATACGAGTCATTAAGCATCCCTAAGCCGTGTGATAAGATGAGTACCGGATATTTTTGTTTCGATTCAGCAATAGGTGCCTTGATCAAAGAATGAGTAGTAGATGAGAGCAAGGGTAAAAATTGAGCAGCAGGTATTTTAGAGTAGCTTTCATATGCTTTTGCCAATGATGTTGGATCCGCTGCATAAGGTTCGCGCTTATGAGAGGCGCTTGATGCGTTAGTAGGATACCAGACTTGAATCATCAGCTCACGATGATCCGACTTTTCTGCCGTAAATGTTTCCGGACGAGATTTGTCTACCCAATGAAAACGTTCTGTCCCCACTTTATATGGGCCTTTAAGGGCAGGGAAAATTTCAGCTGTCTGCTTAGACGAAGTCGTCGGAGCCTTAGATTGTTGGGTAACAACAACTGCTGATTGTTGCTCTTGCTGGGCAGGACTGCTTCCAAATGCGTTTATTACGCTATTCCCGATAAACAATGAACACAGCATAATTGGCACTAAAAATTTACGTTTCCCGATAAGCTTTACTTCCATAATGCAACTCTCCATTTCAACAATAGGTTTGTGGAGTGAATACTTGCTTCCAATGCATTAGACTCTACTAACATCAAATTCCCCTTCATTGGCGTAAATGTGCTGGAAGTCGAGGTGGTTCTACTCCTAGCCAAGTGTCTTATGAAGTAGTCCCATTTCCAGTGTATTAGACAAATAAAGCATTAGACTAAGCCGAACGAATTTCAGGTATTTCCCCTGATTTTCGCTCGACTTTTCTTACACTCTTTTTCTCAGGCATCTTTATTTTCAAGCAATTCCCCGATCTCTTTCTACTTCCTTTTTCGCATCTATATTAGGGTTAAGGGGCGGGATGCCTATGGGGCGTTGGATTTCGGGGATTAGAGCTGTTGATGGCGTAGTGGCAGACTTATTTGCATGGGGACAGTTGTACCAGCGTGACTGTCATAAAGTGCAGTGCGGACTGGTGAAGCTGGCTGCCAAGTACCACTGTCTTTTCACTTGGCACCGGGCAGAAAGATATCCAAAACATAGATTTAGTCTAACTCCTGGGCATATGTTCATGATCAATTGTCGACGTATGCAGGAAGACGGTTTTAGTTTTTTTGAAATTTCTTCTTGCTCATTAATTCCGATCCTGCTATTATGAAGAAGCATTAATTTTGGAAAGCGAATATTCAATATATATTTAGGATCTTTCCAAGCAGATAATTTTTGACCACTTCCTCTCCGGAAGTTAAGGCCATACGGACAGCCGGGTCAAATGCCGACTGGCAACTTTTCGTTGCCTTATTGATTGAGTTAAAAGCTCAAATTTTATAAGTTGGTTACTTTACAACCAGTGCAATACGCACACAACTTGTGAAACGGTCAATAAGAGTGGTAAAGGCATTATTTGCTATATAGACTCTGATCCTAACAAAATATATTTGAATATAAGAGCTCTTCCATGAAACGATGAGTCCTAGGGGTGACTGATAAGCACGCTAGGAGTTTGTTCTGTCATGTTTATTGGGAATATCTTATTTTTTTAAATATATCAAGCAAGTGTGATGCGCATGGTGCGTGTTTCACTTGCTTTTTTTGTTGCCGTTTTTACAGTGAAAAAAATTGAATTCGGTGAGGAGATTGAAAAATGGGAAAAGCACTAATCATTGGCGCCGGTGGCGTAGCATCTGTAGCAGTTCATAAATGCGTTCAAAACAGCGAGGTCTTCGAAGAAATCTGCATCGCCAGCCGTACGAAGTCCAAATGCGATGATCTGAAAGCAAAACTGGACGGCGGCAAAACTAAAATTACAACCGCACAGGTCGATGCCAATAACGTTGAAGAGCTGATCGCTCTGATTAACGAAGTCAAACCGGATATCGTCATGAACTTGGCTCTGCCTTACCAGGATTTGACGATCATGGATGCCTGCCTGGCTACCAGAACGCATTATATGGATACGGCAAACTATGAGCCGGAAGATACGGCGAAATTCGAATACAAATGGCAGTGGGAATATCGGGAGCGCTTCGAAAAAGCAGGAATTACAGCACTGCTCGGCAGCGGATTCGACCCTGGCGTAACCGGCGTATTTTCGGCTTATGCGCTGAAACACTACTTTGACGAAATCGAATATATCGACATTTTGGATTGCAATGGCGGGGATCACGGTTATCCTTTCGCAACCAACTTCAACCCGGAAATCAATATCCGAGAAGTGTCTGCCAATGGCCGCTACTGGGAAAACGGGGAATGGATCGAAACAAAACCGATGGAAATTAAGCGTGAATATAACTTTGCTCAAGTCGGTCAAAAGGACATGTATCTGCTGTACCATGAAGAGCTTGAGTCTCTTGCGCAAAACATCCCTGGTCTGAAACGCATCCGTTTCTTCATGACTTTCGGCCAAAGTTATCTCATGCATCTGAAGGCGCTTGAAAACGTAGGAATGACCTCCATCGAACCAATCGAATACGAAGGGAAACAAATCATTCCGCTTCAATTCCTGAAGGCTGTGCTTCCGGATCCGTCTTCTCTCGGACCTCGTACAGTAGGCAAAACGAACATCGGCTGTATCTTCAAAGGGAAGAAAGACGGCCAAGACAAGACGTACTATGTCTACAATGTTTGCGACCACCAAGAGTGCTATAAGGAAGTGGGCTCCCAAGCCATCTCCTATACAACGGGCGTTCCTGCCATGATCGGCGCGGCGATGATCCTCACCGGCAAATGGAACAAACCGGGCGTATATAATGTCGAAGAGTTCAATCCGGATCCATTCATGGAGGAGCTGAACAAATGGGGACTTCCATGGGTAGAAGACTTCAACCCTGTGCTGGTTGACGCCTTGCCTGAGGAAGCTAAAGAGCCGGAGCTCGTTCGTTAAGATGCGGTTCGAGGAATTACCGACACCCTGTTTTGTAGTCGATGAAGCACTCATCGAGAAAAACCTGAAAATATTGAACGGCGTCATGCAGCGTACGGGAGCCAAAATTGTACTGGCGCAAAAGGCTTTTTCCATGACTGCAATGTATCCGCTCATCGGAAAATACTTAAGCGGTACGACTGCGAGCGGATTATTCGAAGCACGACTGGGTCACGAAGAAATGGGCAAAGAAAATCATGTCTTTGCCCCAGCTTACCGTGAAGATGAGATCGATGAGATTATTTCCATTTGCGACCACATCATCTTCAATTCCTTCTCCCAGTTGGAAAAGTATAAAGCGAAGGCTCTTGCTGCTGGCAGAAAAATTGGCCTTCGTATCAATCCGGAATGTTCAACGCAAGTGGGGCATGAGATTTATGATCCTTGTTCGACGGGCTCAAGATTTGGCGTCAAAAGGGAGGATTTCCAGCCGGAACTGCTGGAAGGCGTTTCGGGATTGCACTTTCATACCCTTTGCCAACAGAATTCGGACGATTTGGAGACCACGCTGAATGCGGTTGAGGACAAGTTCGGATCTTGGCTGCCGCAAATGGAATGGATCAATTTCGGCGGCGGTCACCATATCACGAGAGAAGACTACGATATTCCGAAGCTCGAAGCTTGCATAACGCGAATGCAAAATAAATACGGCTTGGAAGTATACCTTGAACCCGGAGAAGCCATCGCGCTTAACGCGGGCTATATGGTCACTTCCGTGTTGGATATCCATCGCAACGGCATCGAGATTGCAATCGTGGACACGTCGGCTACCTGTCATATGCCGGATGTTCTGGAAATGCCATATCGTCCACCTCTGGTCGGTTCGGGTGAATTCGGGGAGAAGCCATACGCTTACCGGCTCGGTGGTCCGACCTGCCTTACGGGCGATGTCATCGGAGACTATTCCTTCGATCAGCCTCTCAAGAGCGGCGACAGATTAGTATTTGAAGATATGGCGATCTACTCCATGGTCAAAACCAATACCTTCAACGGCATGCCGCTGCCGGCCATCGCCGTGCAGGAGAAGGATGGGAATTGCCGCGTCGTGCGCGAGTTCGGTTATCAGGATTTTAAGATGAGACTAGCTTAATGAATAACCAAACCCTTAACTCCGATGGGAATTAAGCGTGAATATAACTTGGCTGAAGTCGGCCAGAAGGACATGTATCTGCTATTCGGCGTAAAAAGGAAAGATTTCAAGCCGGAACTGCTTAGAAAGGTTGTGACAGCATAAAATGGACCACCGTAACACGCCGCTATTTACAGCTCTGAAAGAACATGCGGCGAGCAATCCCGTACAATTTCATATTCCCGGTCATAAAAAGGGCGTAGGAACTGACAGTGAGTTCAGAGAGTTTATAGGCGATAATGCCCTATCCATAGATTTGATTAACATTGCGCCGCTGGATGATCTCCATCAGCCTACCGGTGTTATTGAAGAAGCGCAAAAGCTTGCAGCCGACGCATTTGGCTCAGATTATACTTATTTCAGCGTACAGGGGACGAGTGGTGCCATTATGACCATGATTTTGTCTACATGCTCGCCTGGGGACAAAATTATCGTCCCACGCAATGTGCACAAATCGATCATGTCGGCCATCATTTTCTCTGGCGCGAAGCCAGTATTCATATCTCCGGTTCGCGACGAGAATCTTGGAATCGATCACGGCATTACAACCAAATCCGTACAGCGTGCACTGGACCGCCATCCGGATGCCAAAGCGGTTCTGGTTATTAACCCGACATACTTCGGCGTATGCGCCAATCTGAAGGAAATCGTCGATCTTGCCCACAGCCGCCATGTTCCAGTGCTCGTAGACGAAGCGCATGGGGTACTTATCCATTTCCATGAGGATTTGCCGATGTCCGCTATGGAAGCCGGTGCGGATATGGCCGCAACTAGTGTGCATAAGCTTGGGGGTTCTATGACACAAAGCTCGGTTCTCAACCTGAATACAAAAAACGGCTATGTGAATCCTCAGCGCGTGCAGACAATCATCAGTATGCTGACAACAACTTCTACTTCATACGTGCTGCTTGCATCATTGGATACATCCAGACGCAATCTAGCGATTAACGGCCATGACATGGCGCAAAGAACGATTGATCTTGCCCAAAAAGCCCGCCGCAGCATTAATGAAATGGAAGGTCTGTACTGCTTCGGGGAAGAAATCCTTGGGGACGAGGCCACCTTTGATTATGATCCGACCAAACTCACCATCCATGTCCGCCATCTGGGCATTACAGGCTTTGAAGCGGAAAACTGGCTGCGTGAGCATTATAACATTGAGGTCGAGCTCAGCGATATGTACAATATCCTCTGCCTGGTTACCCCGGGCGACAATGAGGAAACGGTATCGGTATTGCTTACAGCTCTCCGCGAGCTAGCTGGAACGTATTACAACGTGAACACTGCAAATGAGCTAATCGTGAAGATCCCGGAAATTCCTCATCTCTCCTTGATTCCAAGGGATGCATTTTATGGAGATACCGAAGTCATTCCGTTCAAGGAATCAGCCGGTAGAATCATTGCCGAGTTCATATATGTCTATCCGCCGGGTATTCCAATCCTGCTGCCGGGCGAAGTGATCTCCCAAGACAACATCGATTACATTGTCGATCATGTGGATGTGGGGCTTCCGGTGAAAGGACCGGAGGATCGGTACATCCAAAATGTCAAGGTGATCGTGGAAACCGACCCGATTTCATAAAATCTGCATACCTTACGCGTCGAGCGCACCACGAAGCGCCGCCAATGCAAGTCTGGTCATTTTAATTGAAGGAATCTCTAATTGAGTTTTCAATAGAATGATCCAATAGAATATGTTAAGAGCGTGTTTTGAACAATCTTTTTTCAAAACACGCTCTTTTTTTGTTGTTCTTTTATCAAGGTTATTAAGATTAATGCTGTCCGAAGGAACTGAAAAATAAAGTGCTAGACTGCCATGGCCTCACTAAGCAATACCAGGATAGTTTGATAAAAATATTTGATCCAAAGTACTTGACTATGACGTTACGTCATAGTGCATAATTCTCACTATAAATAACTAGGGGTGAGAGATATGAACATAAAATCAATGCGTTCAGATCATATTTATCAAAAAGTTGTCCAAGCTTCGCCCGAGGAAAAGCTTGAATTATTCAGAACCGAAATGATGGCTCCCTTTATGAAAAAATGGCAAATCCAACAGATTCCTTTTAGAGCTGAAGAGCCGCATGGGTTTGATGTTATTATGTTGAATAGTATGATGAACCGATCCCCAGATCAGATTACTCATCTGATTTCACCTGAGATAGCGTTGATTTCGTCAGATTCTTTTTGGTTAGAGTGCGAGCACGCTGTTAAGAAAAGCCTTCGTCTATTTATAGAACATGAAATAAGCCTCCCCGTATCCGATTATTTGTTTACCATTCAGCTAGGGAATCCGGAAAGTCGTTCCTTAATGTTAAGCGAAGGATATAGCGGCGATGGGGGGATTCCTGGTTTTATCATGTGTACACTTGTGCCAAATGAGTACACGATTCCTCGAATGAAGGCTGCGCTGGCGCATGAATGCAACCATAATGTGCGATATCAATTTATTCAGTGGGATCACACTGTTAATTTGGGCGAACTAATTGTAAGTGAAGGATTAGCTGAAAACTATGCTACATTCTTGTTTGGAGAAGAATTGCTCGGCCCTTGGGTAACGAAGACAAACGCAGAAACACTTAATAGGCGCATAAAGCCTGTGCTTAGAGAACAATTGCAATTAACTGGGTTTGATAAATTTGCTCCGTATCTTTATGGTGACGAGATCGCTAAGCTTCAAAACTTTAAACCGGTCAATATGCCTTATAGCGCTGGCTACGCTTGCGGATATTATCTAATCCAATATTATTTAAGAGAAACAGGAAAAACGATCTTTGAGGCAACAATAACGCCAGCTGCTCAAATACTAGACGAAATAAAAGGATTTTGGGATGAAGAAACCATTATTAGCTGTTAAAGATATAGTTCAGATTACAGGCATTACAGCTCGAACCCTGCATTATTACGATAGAATCCATTTATTTAAACCGTCACACCTGACGGAAAACGGGTATCGCCTATATGATCGAAGCAGTTTAGAAAAACTTCAAACCATTTTGTTCTTAAAGGAAATGGATTTATCTTTGAAAGAAATAGCGGATATTTTAAAGCTGACCAAGGAAGAACAGAAACAGTTACTAAAGAAACAAAGACAAATCTTATTATCGAGAAAACAAAGACTAGAAACAATCATGGATGCTCTCGAAGAATACGTTTCGGGGAATGATGTTAGTAATTTGCATATTTTCAACAATTCTTCCGTTTTGCCATTGAAAGAACAATACGCAAATGAGGCGAGATTCATTTATGGTGAAACAGAGGCATACAAAGTGTTTAATGAAAAGTTGGAAAAATTATCACTAGATGAAAAAGAGAAATGGTCTTATGAATTTGAACAATCCATGGAAGAAATATTCAAAAAAATTGCGTCTTGTATCAATCAGTCTCCTTCCTCCGTTGAGGTGCAACGATTAATCGAAGAGTGGAAGAAAAGTCTAATGCAAGTCATGACATGTGATTCGGAGTTACTGGCTTGCATTGCCAATACATACAAATTCGATACACGATTCAAAAACTACATTAATCAATATAGCAATGAGGATTTAGCAGATTTTCTATACAGTGCAATTATGCATAATATTAATCAGTTGAACGTCTCTCATTTGTCCTAAGGTCGAATGGCATGTTGTAGCTTTAGGAGATAATTTGAGTAGTTTTAAATGATAAACTGGATATAGTGTGGAAAAATCTCATCGTTAACTAAAAAGAGCAACTCCATTTTGATCAATCTTTTTCAAAATGGAGTTTTTGCTTTGTTGTTAAATAATGATTAAGGTAATTATTTTGTTATTGTTTCTTAGATGAACGGCTATCCCCGTGTGATAATTCGACAATCTTCTGGATGCCTTCTCTCAATAGCTGCTCATTCAGATAGGAATAGCTGAGGCGTATCCATGATTTGTACTCCTTGAGCGGATCGCAAATCGCTCCGGGTACAAAGGTGATTGATTGGTTTATGCATGTACGGAGTAAACGTTCAATCTCCACCGTTTCCGGAAGCTTCACCCATAAGTTGAATCCGCCTGCAGGGGAGTTCCATTGCCAGTCGGTAGCGGACAACTCCTGTTCTACGATATCCTTGCGAACCGCAAGCGCAATGCGAAGCTTCTCCATATGCTGCTGCAGCCGCTCGGAGAAAAAATAATGCAGGAAAATTTTCTGATTCACCAAAGGCGTCCCGCTGTCCGACAACAATTTGGCTTTTATCAGGTAGTTCATGATGGAAGGGCGGCACGCAACGATGGCGATGCCGAGGCCCGGAGCGATATATTTGCTGAAGCTGCGAAGATAGATGACCCATCCTGCCGTATCGTAAGCAAAAAGAGGCCGTGGAGGTTCTTCGCCAAAATAAATGTCGCGGTAAGGATCGTCCTCTAGTAGCAAACATTGATACCGCTCGGCAAGCTCAACGAGCCTTTTCCTTTGTTCGGCGGGTACGACATAGCCTGTTGGACTTTGAAAAGTGGGATTCAGATAAAACAGCCGCGGCTTGTAGGCTTGCATCAGTTTCTCTACCTGCTCCAAATCGTAGCCGTACGGGTGAATCTCAACCGGAACGATAGCTGCGCCTTGTCTTCTGAAAATATCAATTGCCGTGCTGTAGGTAGGACGCTCCAACATAACGGCATCTCTCGGCTTGACCAGTGCTCGGGCAACCAAATCCATGGCCTCCTGCGGCCACAAGTGATCAACAATTCGTCTGCTGACAAGTGAAACCGGTGGCAATCGGTAAAGTAACGGCACAATGCAACCCGCAGCTCCTGGTCTCCTTGCACGGTAAAGTAGGTGCCGAGCATTTTGGGATACAAATCGAACACTTGCTTCACATATTCCGAAAAATAAAGATTAGGGAGCAGGTTCGGATCGAGCAGCGATTTTGACAGTACATATTCGGCTTGCACCTGATGAATTTCAGAAAGATGGCTCTCATGCACGTAAGCGGATATGATCGGATCATGCAGCGAATCCGTAGGAAGACTGCCGTTCAGTCTCACATAATAGCCGGATTTGTCCTTCGCTTCAACGATCCGATTTTCCTTTAATAGCTGATAGGCTTTATAGACTGTCAGTCGATGTACATTGAATTCCATCGCCAGCGAGCGGATGGAGGGGAGTTTCTCATGCGGCTTCCATTCTCCGCGACGGATTCGATCCAGAATATAGTCATAGATTTGTTCAAACAGTTTGCCTGCATATCCGCTTGAAAGAACTTTTTTCCCCATATGTTTTGCCCCCAGGCCCATTAACCCGAAATTCGCACTTGCGCGTGTGTCTCTATTATACAGGGAATTCCTTCCTTCTGTTCTGGTCTTATCGATCTGTTCTGTTCACCTTCGTTTATGATGAAAAAAGAGGAGACTAATCAATTCTGCTGGAAAAACCACGACGCTCATGAAAGAAGGTTCTAGGAATGAACAGAAACACTATATTAACGGGTATCACCTATTGTTTGATTCCTGTGCTGGCGTGGGGAGGCATGTTTCCCGTCATGCAAGTTGCCTTGAAGGTTCTCGATCCGTTCTATTTCACGACGATTCGCTACATTTGGGCTGGCCTCATTCTTTTGGGAATGCTGATCGTTTTCGAAGGGAAGGACGTGCTCCGATTGGAGGGACAATCGTGGAAATTATTATTTTTTGGCGCTGTAGGGTTTTCGGGATTCGGCTTTCTTACCTTTGTCGGACAACAGCTCAGCGGATCGTCAGGCGCAATCATTGCCTCCGTTATCATGGCGTTAATGCCATTAATGACGACATGCGTAAATTGGGCTGTGCATAAAAGCAAACCCAAGCTATCTACTTTTGTTTCCATTTTCATTGCGCTTTCAGGCGCGCTGCTGGTCATAACGAATGGAGATCCCTCCCTAATCGTACAGACCAAAGAGCACATTGGCGCCAGTCTGCTGATTATGCTCGGTGCTCTATGCTGGGTCATTTATACGTTGGGTGGCAGTAAATTTGTAGGCTGGTCGCCGCTTCGTTACACTGCTATGACAACATGCTTCGGAGCCTTGATGAATATTTTAATCGTGCTGTCGGCAACGGTCTTCGGAGCCTTGACGATGCCAAGCGCGAAGATGATCGGAAGCACAGGGGCGGAACTACTGTATATGATCCTGATCGCAGGCGTACTTGCCGTGCTCACATGGAACGTCGGCAATAAAATGTTGAAGCCAGAGAACGGCATGTTATTTATGAATATCGTCCCTGTTACGACAGTCACGATCAGTGCCCTCCAGGGAGTTGAAGTCGGAAGATTGCAGTTGGCAGGGATATTCATCGTGATCATCGCTCTAGTGATGAATAATTTGTTCCAGAGACAGAGGAAAGAAGCGGGTGAATATGCAAAATGACCATTCTTGAGCATTATCGGAGAGTGCTGAACGGAGAATTGGAGCAGTCTCCCGTCGAGAGCCTTATGGGACTGAAGTTAATTAGCGTAGAAGAGGGCGAGGCCACGTATGAAATGCAGGCTTCGGAACAACACGCGAATCCGCAAGGCACATGCAATGGCGGCATCATCGGCATTCTTGCGGACATGGCCATGGGTATTGCCTACGGCTCTACCTTGCAAGAAGACGAAACCTTCACCACGATCGAGATGAAAGTAAACTTTTTTAAACCTGTATGGAAATCCAAAATAAAGGCCCATGCTACGCTGTATAAGCGAGGACAGACCATCGGGTTTATCCACTGCGATATTACTGACGAGAACGGTAAACTTATCGCTCATGCCTCAAGCACTTGTATGACATTAAGGGGCGATAAGGCGCAAGGCAGGTAAGCCACAAGACATGCCCATGAAATGAGAAGCGATGGCTTTAATGACTCGCTGTGTATCTGATGACAGGATAGGTGCAGTAGGCGACGAACCTTTACAAGAGGAGGGAACATAGCATGCTTGAAACAGTGCTCACGATTACTTCGATGCAGACGCCCGAAGAAGCTCGGGCCTTCAAAACACTTAACGAAGAATGGATCGCCCGAATCTTCACCGTCGAAGAGGCGGATCGGGTGATCCTCGATAACCCGGTGGAGAATATCGTGAACAGAGGAGGAGACGTGCTCATCGCACGCGATAGCGATTCGATCGTCGGATGCGTTGCACTTGTACCGACTGGTGCTGGGGTGTTCGAGCTCTCAAAGATGAGCGTTACACCCGAGTTGAGAGGGCGCGGATACGGACGGGAAATCATCCATGCCGCCATTAACCGCGCACGCGGACTTGGCGCGACATCGATCTTTTTGGGCAGCAGCACCAAGCTGCCGGACGCCATTCATCTATACGAATCGGTTGGATTCAAGCGTGTTCCTGTCGAGCAGATCGGACCCATGCCCTATGTAAGAGCGGATGTGTTTATGGATCTGGAACTAAAGTGAATACGGAGACAAAATTAACATTGGAAAAAAGAGTGGAACCATGTAATTGTGCCGACCAAATAAAATTACAGGTCGGCACAATTTTTTTCTTGTGGAAACCCATTACTACCATAAAAAAACTAGTCACGCCAACGTCTTTGGGACGGATTTAATAAGCGATGCCGACACGGCTATTCTCATATCCTTCTTTATTTATCAAAGACCAGGCAAAATGAGCAGTATCGCCCACTGTAATTTTCGATCCGTTCAATGGCAGCACATCTACCTCAGTTCGGTACATGCCCGTTTTTTCGCCATCGATTAAATGGGTAGGACAAATAATCTTCCAGCATAGCCCACTATTTTTTAAGGCTAGATAAGCAGCTAAATGATCTTCGGCAGCTGTGGTACTTCTTCTTTTTGATTCTTCCGATTGGAACCGATAGATGTTCGGATTTGTGCGAGCTTGTAAAATACCCGCTGTTCCAATTGTAACGATTCGGCTTATCCCCTCTTTTTTCATATTTTTAATAATGGTTTGCATACTTTTCGACAACGTGCCATTCCCATCTGTTCCAAGAGCACTTATAACGATATCAACTTCCTTTAACGCCTTCTTCACATCATGTTCATCTAATACATTTCCCTCGATGATCTGTAGATTCCTATGCGAAACTGCAAGCTTATTCTGATCACGCACTAAGACCGTAATATCATGCGAATCGTGTAATGCTAGTTTCAGCAGCTCTGATCCAACTCTCCCAGTTGATCCCAATATACATATTTTCATTTTTCCTTCTCCCTTACTCTCTATTCTTTCTTTAAAAGTGGTAGAGACCGTTGGTTCATGCCATGGGCCAGATGATGAAGACCTTGCAAAGCAAAGCAGCATCTGAATGTGCCTATTTTGATAGCGGACACGTTTGAATCATCTCAATAAACCCGCATGCTGCCATGGAAAGCGGCATGTTGCGCATAATCATAATCCCCACGTGAGATGGCGGCAGCCGCACGTCCAATTGAATCTCGAAGAGGGTACCCTCCTCCAGCTCTTTCGACACAAATTCTCTCGTCACGTATGAAATTCCGAGTCCTTTTCGAGCAAACTCGATGAGAAGATCCACGCTTCCGACCTCAATTTTAGGTGCGAGCTTATAGCCGTAGCTTTGAAATAATTCCGTAATGGTCATTCGTGCCCTGCTATTGCGCGAGAACAGGATAATTGGGTACTGGAGCAGCATATCCAGCGTTAAAACCGCATCCTTGAGCTCGGCATAACGTGTCCCCGCTACGAAGCATTCCTGCAACTGGAAAGTCTCCCTCACTTCAAGTTGGGTATCGACGATAGGCATACGGATGACGCCTAAATCAATTTTCCCTTCTTTTAAGAAGGAGATGATTTCCGGCGTAGTTCCATGATTCAGGTGAAGTCTGATCCCGGGATGCTTCTCATGAAAGTCCTCTAAGTAAGGGAGCAAATAGTGCTTGAACAGCGAATCGCTTCCGCCGATCCGCAGCTCGCCGCTGTCCAGATTTTTAAGTGCTTCCATTTTTTCTTCGGCCAACGATATTAAGATCTGTGACTGCTCAATATAGGAATACAGGATGGTGCCTTCTCTCGTCAGCCCAACGCCCTTGGAATTCCGGTAAAACAAAGTGACGCCAAAGCTGTTTTCAAGCTGTTTGATGGCGTGGCTGACGCTAGGTTGGGTTAGAAATAAGGCCTTGGCAGCCTGAGTCAAGCTGCCTGTCTTCGCAGCCCAATAAAAAACCTTGTACAATTCGTAATTAATACTCATAGATGTGGTCTATAGCTCCTGTGAAATATATTTATTACTTGTATAGATGATATTCGTATTATAGTGGAACTACGAAATAGAAACCAGAGCTTGATTAAGAGAGCGCTGCTTGAAGGAGAGAGAAACATGGAGCCGACCACTTTTGTTTTGTTTGGAGCGACAGGGGATTTAGCCAAAAGAAAAATATACCCTGCCCTTTACAACTTGTATATCGATCGGAAGCTGCCACAATCATTCTCCTTATTTGGTCTTGGGAGAAGAGAATTGTCTGATGAATCGTTTCAGGCAAATGTCGAGCAGTCTATCCGTACTTTTTCCAGACGTGAAGCGAACAATTCTGCGCTAATCAAAGAATTTGTGAGCTTATTCCGTTACAGCGTTCTTCATATAGATCGCAAAGAAGATTATAGGAAGCTGCTGCAACTGATTGAACAGAGGGAAGAAGAGCTGCAAATTCCACCGAATCGCCTGTTTTATTTATCTGTCGGACCTGAATTTTTTGAAACAATCACAGCGAGCATTAAGGAAAGCGGGCTTGGTTCCGCGAATGGCTGGAAGCGTCTCGTGATCGAGAAGCCTTTCGGCCATGATTTGAAATCTGCTCGTGATTTAAATCAGAAGCTGAGCCAAGCTTTTGCGGATCATGAAATTTACCGAATCGATCATTATCTCGGCAAGCCGCTGATCCAGAAGCTTGAGATTTTGCAGCAGAATCCGGTTCTTAATGCCTTATGGACGAATCGTTACATTGCCAACGTGCAAATTACGGCAAACGAGACCGTCGGCGTAGAAGAAAGAGCGGGTTATTACGATCATGTAGGCGCCGTAAGAGACATGTTCCAAAACCATATGCTGCAATTACTGATGATGCTGACGAGTCATCTTCCAATCAACAGCGACTCGGAAATGGTGCGTTTTAAGAAGAAAAAGGTGATGGAAGCTCTAGAGCCACTGCATAAAGAGGAAGTGAGCGCGAGCATTATCCGCGGGCAGTACAAGGCAGGAACCATTCAAGGTGAGCCGGTAATCGGCTATATCTCCGAACCAGGTATCGCATCTACTTCTATGAACGATACGTTTATTGCCGCTAAATTGGAGATCAATGATTTCTTTTGGCGCGGAGTTCCTTTTTATATCCGTACAGGCAAACGAATGAAAGAGAAATCAACGCGGATTGTAATTGAGTTCAAAGATCTGTTAACGAAGTCCTCACAGGCAAATACAGTAGGAAAATCGCCTAACCTTCTGGTATTTGAAATTAGTCCTAACGAGGGCATTACGCTGCAATTAAATACAAGAGATCCTTTGCATAAAGGGGAGTTCAAGCCCCTTCAGATGAACTTTCATGAGAGCAAGGGCGATGTTCCCGAGGCTTACGAAAATTTGATTTACGATGCATTGCAAGGAGATCCTACGTACTTCGCACATTGGGATGAAGTCGAATTGTCGTGGCAATGGGTTCAACCGATCCTGGAAGCATTCGAGGAGAATCTGGTTCCGCTTCATCGGTATGAAGCGGGTACTTATGGACCTGCCGAATCCGATGCGTTGTTGGCGCAGGATGGCTATCATTGGTGGTTCGATGACAAATCAGAAGGAAATATTAAAGCGGAAGAAGGAGAACAATATGCTTACCAAGGAAACCATTGATCAATTATCCATCGATACGATCCGAACATTGTCTATCGATGCTATCAACCGTGCCAATTCAGGTCATCCAGGACTGCCTATGGGGGCAGCACCAATGGCATACGCCCTTTGGTCCAGACTGTTAAATCACAATCCCGGCCATGCTAAATGGTTTAACCGCGACCGCTTCGTTCTGTCTGCGGGTCACGGATCAGCATTGCTATACAGCCTGCTGCATTTGTCGGGATATCAGGTATCGCTTGATGATTTAAAACAGTTTCGCAAGCTGAACAGCAAAACGCCGGGGCATCCCGAATATGGGCATACAGATGGCGTAGAAGCGACAACTGGGCCTCTGGGACAAGGGTTGGCAATGGCAGTTGGGATGGCGATGGCCGAAGCACATTTGGCCTCGAAATTCAATCAAGACGGATTCCCAGTAATCGATCATTATACGTATGCGCTTGTGGGAGACGGCTGCTTGATGGAAGGAATCTCTTACGAGGCAATGTCCATGGCAGGACATATGAAGCTTGGGAAATTAGTCGTATTGTATGATTCCAACGATATATCGTTGGACGGAGCGACTAACCTTTCCTTCGGCGAAAATATGCAAAAAAGAGCGGAATCGGCCAATTGGCAATATATCCGGGTCGATGACGGCAATGACATTTCCCGGATTGCCGAAGCGATCGCCGCAGCCAAGCAAAACGATGCGCAGCCGACGCTAATCGAAATTCGGACGATTATCGGTTACGGCAGCAAGGTAGCGGGAACGAATAAAGTACACGGCAATCCGCTTGGCAAAGAAGAAGCGAAGGCGACCAAGGAAGCTTACGGATGGAAGTATGAGGAAGAGTTCGCCGTTCCGGAAGAAGTCAAAGCGCATTTCGAGCAGTTGAAACGCAAGGGCGAGGCCAAAGAAGAAGCGTGGAACAAATTGGTCACTGCCTATAAAGCGCAATATCCTGCGGAGGGTAAGGAGCTTGAGCAAGTCATCGACGGCTCCGTGTCGATTGAGGCCGCGGATATCCTTACGTTCGACACTTCCAAATCGATTTCTACCCGTGTAGCAAGTGGCGAAGCGATAAATCATTACGTAAAAACCGTTCCTTCGATTTTTGGAGGAAGTGCGGATTTATCGCATTCGACGATGACGGACATCAAAGGAGAGCAAAAGTTTGCGGTGGAGTCTTACTCGGGACGCAATATCTACTTTGGCGTCCGTGAGCACGCTATGGGTGCAGCCGGCAATGGCATGGCCCTGCATGGAGGTGTAAAACCATTCGTAAGCACCTTCTTCGTATTCAGCGATTATTTGCGCCCGTCTATTCGTTTGGCTGCACTACAAAAACTGCCTGTGATTTATGTGTTTACCCATGATTCCATTGCTGTTGGGGAAGATGGACCTACGCATGAACCCGTCGAGCACTTGGCTGCGCTGCGCACCATTCCAGGACTTACGGTCATTCGTCCGACCGATGCCAATGAAACGGCAAGCGCATGGGCGTATGCTCTACAGCAAAATGAAGGCCCGGTAGCCTTGGTGCTAAGCAGACAAAATCTGCCTGTATATGAAGCGACCAAGGCCAATGTTGAAGGGGTAGCCAAAGGCGCTTATGTCTTGAGCGAAACGGGCGGTCAGCCGGATGTCCTCCTAATCGGAACCGGATCCGAGGTTTCTCTGGCCATGAACGCCAAGGCGGAGTTGGAGCGGGACAATATTTCCGTACGCGTCGTTGCCATGCCGAGCAGAGAGCTGTTCGATCGTCAACCCGATGAGTACAAGCAGAGTGTTCTTCCTAATTCCGTTACGAAGCGGGTGGCCATTGAAGCTGGCATTTCGTTAGGCTGGGATCGTTACACGGGACCAGGCGGAAAAGTACTGTCGATCGATACATTTGGCGCATCCGGATCTGGTACGGAGGTTATGGAATACTTTGGTTTCTCCGTCAATCAAGTGGTTCGCCTTGCGAAGGAATTAATGAATTAATAATAAATTAGCAACAAAATAATGGAGGAGGTACTTACCTATGAAATTCTTTATCGATACTGCAAATGTGGAAGACATCAAAAAAGCATATAAAATCGGCATCTTATCCGGTGTTACGACGAATCCGTCGTTGGTTGCCAAGGAAGGTGTGAAATTTGAAGATCGAATCGCCGAGATTTTGCGGGAAGTACCCGGAGTTGAATCGGTCTCCGCTGAAGTAACGCCTGATGCGGTGACAGCTGAAGAGATGATCGCGCAAGCGAACGAACTAATCAAAATCAACAATAATGACAAAAACATCACGATCAAGCTTCCGATGACGCTGGCTGGGCTTGAAGCTTGCCGCTACTTGAGCGACAAAGGTGTGAAAACGAACGTGACGCTGATTTTCACCGTGAACCAAGCTTTGCTGGCCGCTCGTGCAGGTGCGACCTATGTCTCGCCATTCCTTGGCCGCTTGGATGATATATCGGAAGATGGCGTCCAGCTTGTCACGAAAGTCGCTGAATTGTTCCGGGTGCATAACCTAGACACGCAAATTATCGCGGCATCCGTCCGCCATCCGGATCACGTAACGCGCGTAGCAATGGCAGGCGCGCATATTGCCACGATTCCATTTGCGGTGATCGAACAAATTTCCAAGCATCCGTTGACGGATCAAGGTATGGATAAATTCGCTGCCGATTGGAAAAAAACAGCTAAGCTTTAAGTTACGCTTAAAATAAACAAGATCAATATGTTTGCGCTGCTGGGTAAGCCTGGTTTCGAAGCGCAGAAAGCCGGGCTCATCAAACGTTTATCTACAAAGAGAGAGAAATGACAGGGAGGGAATTGCAATGAAAAAACAGCAAATCGGCGTGGTCGGCTTAGCCGTTATGGGGAAAAACCTGGCCTTAAATATAGAAAACAAAGGGTTCTCGGTTGCGGTATACAATCGTTCGCCAGAGAAAACGAATGAGCTTCTGGAGGAGGCGCAAGGCAAGAATTTCGTCGGCACGTACAGTGTCGAAGAATTCGTCCAATCGCTCGAGACGCCGCGGAAAATTCTAATTATGGTCAAAGCGGGACAACCGACAGACGATACCATCAATCAGCTAGTTCCTTACCTGAGTCAAGGGGATATTCTTATCGACGGCGGGAACGCCTATTTCCCTGATACGCAAAGAAGAAATAAAGAGCTGCAAGCCAAGGGATTCCGTTTTATTGGCGCAGGTGTCTCGGGCGGCGAAGAGGGAGCGCTAAACGGCCCCGCGATTATGCCGGGCGGGCAAAAAGAGGCGTATGAACTGGTAGAGCCAATCCTGACCGCCATTTCGGCCAAAGTGAACGGCGATCCCTGCTCGACTTATATCGGAGAAGACGGTGCCGGCCATTATGTCAAAATGGTGCACAACGGCATTGAATACGGCGATATGCAGCTCATCGGCGAAGCGTATCATCTGCTCAAAGATGTATTGAACGTAAATACCGAGCAGCTGCATGACATTTTCTCCGAATGGAACAAAGGCGAACTGGATAGTTATTTGATTGAAATAACAGCCGATATTTTCTCGAAGACTGATCCGGAGACCGGCAAGCCAATGGTGGATGTCATCCTCGATTCGGCAGGACAGAAAGGAACGGGGAAATGGACGAGCCAAAGTGCATTGGATTTAGGAGTTCCATTGTCCATTATTACTGAATCTGTCTTTGCACGATTTATCTCCGCTATGAAAGAAGAACGCGTGGCAGCAAGCAAGCAGCTGAAAGGCCCCGCGGCGTCAAGCTACGACGGCGATCCCAATGAATTCATCGAAGCCGTTCGCAAAGCTTTGTATGCCAGCAAAATCGCTTCGTATGCGCAAGGCTTTGCGCAAATGAGAGCTGCTTCCGACGCGTACAATTGGAATTTGAACTATGGCGGCATTGCGATGATCTTCCGCGGAGGATGTATTATCCGCGCAAGGTTTCTACAAAATATTAAGGATGCATATGACCGGAACCCGGATTTGAAAAACCTGTTGTTGGACGAATACTTCAGTGGGATTATTGCTAACTATCAGGATGCCTGGAGAAAAGTCGTATCGATCGCCGTAACCAGAGGGATTCCGGTTCCTGCTTTCGCTTCCGCTTTAGCTTATTATGACAGCTATCGGACAGAGAGACTGCCAGCTAATTTGCTGCAGGCACAGAGGGATTATTTTGGGGCGCATACGTTCGAGCGGCTTGATCAAAAGGGAAGCTTTCACTTTCAGTGGATGGAAAATAACGAACAATAAGTGATTTAATATTGTGTAGTAATCCTTTAAACCTTAAATAAAAGAATAATTCAATAGAGTATGTTAAGAGCGTGTTTTGATCAATCTTTTTCAAAACACGCTCTTTCTTTGTGGTTAAGGTTATTAAGATTAATGGGGTATGTAGATTGTTTGATGTATGGATTTGGAACGTGAAAACAGAGCAAACTTTGATAAAATAAACAAACAACAGCTTGAGATAACGGGAGGTAGTTTCCAATAAACGGAGATTTCACAATGCTGCTTCAGCTCTTTGAGCGGGCAGCATTATTGCTCATTATTTTGTTTTTCTTAACTCGTATTCCGAGCTTTAAGCAGATTCTGCAGAAGGAATCGCTGACAACGAAGGAGTTCGCCGTCGTGACGCTTCTGTTCTGTACTTTTGCACTATTCGGTACCTACTCAGGCATCGATGTGGAAGGCTCGCTCGTCAACGTGCGGATCATCGTAATTATGGCAGGGGGAATCTTGTTCGGGCCATGGGTCGGTCTTGTCGTGGGCGTGGTGTCCGGAATCCATCGTTATTTGATTGATATCGGCGGGGTGACCTCGATTCCATGCCTCATCACGAGTATTATTGCGGGGCTGGTATCTGGCTATATTCATCTTCGCACACCAAAGGCGAAACGTTGGTTCATCGGGATACTTGCTGGGATGGCTTGCGAAGCCTTAACGATGCTGTTGATCATATTCATGGCGCACCCTACAACCTTAGGCTATGAGATTGTATCCAGAATAGCAACACCGATGATTCTAGGGCAATTGAATGTGGGATTGATCATTTTGTTAATTCAGAATGTAGAAAGTGAGCGGGAAGGAATCGCTGCGCAGCAAGCGAAGTTGGCGTTGGACATTGCGAATAAGACATTGCCCTATTTCCGCTCCATCAATACCGAATCCTTGCACAAGATCTGTTCCATTATTAAAGAAGACATTCAAGCCGATGCGGTGGCGATTACGGATTCCTCGAGCGTGCTCGCTTACGTCGGTTTTGGGGAAGACCGCTATCAATTCCGGCATGAAATCATCAGTGATATGACCAAACAGACGATACGGAGCGGGGAATTCATGATAAGCAACCATGCGTTGGACGATGCGATGCCCGGCATTCAATCCTTGCTCATTATTCCACTGAAAGAGCGGGAAGAAGTGACGGGGACCTTGAAGATTTATTATCGGAAAGCGCATAAAATTACCTATCCGCTGCAGACTATGGCCGTCGGTTTGTCCCAGATCATCTCGACATTAATGGAAGTGTCCCGTGTGGAAGAGATTAAGGAGATGGCGAATAAAGCGGAGCTCAAAGCACTTCAGACAACCATTCAGCCTCACTTTTTGTTCAATGCGTTGAACGCGATTGGATCCTCGATCCGGACTAGACCAGATCAAGCGAGGGAGCTTATCGTCAATTTATCCGGATACTTACGTTATAATTTGGAGCTAACGGATGAATTGATCGATATCCATAAAGAGCTGGAGCAGGTTCGGAATTACGTCGAAATTGAAAAAGCACGCTTCGGAAATCGGCTGCATGTTGTCTATGATGTGGATGAAGTCGCCGTGAAGATTCCGAGTCTCATCATTCAACCGTTAGTGGAGAATGCGATTGTCCACGGTATATTGAAGGTGAAAGGGCCTGGAACAGTCACCATCTATGTCAAAGATATAGGAGATTACATTCGGATTGGTGTGCAGGATACTGGCGTGGGTATTCGTGAAGATATGATTAAACAGGTGATGGAGGAACGTGTTCCACCGAACCATATTGGTCTTTTCAATGTGCACAAGCGTGTAAAGCTCATTTTCGGGCATGGTGTTACAGTGGAGCGGCTAGATCAAGGAACGAATATCTTTTTTGACATACAGAAGGAGACACGATGAGAGCGATAATTGTAGAAGATGAAGTTTTGGCCAGTGAAGAGCTCGAATATTTGATTACCAAGCATAGCCGCATTGAAATCGTGGAGCGATTCGAGGATGGCCTTGATGTGTTTAAATTTCTGCAGGAGAAGGAAGTCGATGCGATATTTCTTGATATCAACATTCCTTCGCTGGATGGGATGCTGCTAGCGACGAATATCAGTAAGTTCGCGCATAAACCGTATGTTATTTTTACAACTGCTTATAAGGAACATGCCGCCCAAGCTTTTGAACTGGAGGCTTTTGATTATATTTTGAAGCCCTACGACGAGAACCGGATTGCCGCGATGTTGCGTAAGCTGGAGACTGCCTTCGAACGGGATGTGCAGCAAGGAGGGAGTTCAAATCCTGCGGACAGCAGGCAAAGATCTGAGGAGAAACGCATTAATTTGTTGAAAAATGATAAGTATATCGTAACGGATAGCGATGACATCTACTATGCGGAAGCGCAAGAGAAGGTGACCAACGTATTCACGAAGAGCGGTACCTACACGATGCCGATGAGTATATCGGACTTTCATGCCATGCTGCCTCAAGATCGGTTCTATCGTTGTCATCGTTCCTATTCCGTCAATCTGTCCCAAATCCATGAAATCGTTCCGTGGTTCAACAATACCTATCTGCTGCGTCTACGTGATATGGATGCCAAAGTGCCCGTCAGCAGAAGTAAAGTCAAAGAATTTAGGCAGTTGATGCATATATAAATGCAGTTCATTCCGCAATCCCGTCATTTCATGTCGCTCATGGCTCAAGTAAGCGTTTTATCTTGTAAGATAAGGGTGTAAAAGCAAAGCGTAAGAGCTTTCACTTCCCTACAGATAAAACACAACTCTTGATCATAGCAGAATGGAAAGAGGGATCTATCATGAGAACGCATCAAGCAACTGGGTCGCAAGTAAATCGATGGATGATCGTCCTTGGAACAATCATTGTACAAATGGGATTAGGAACCATATATACGTGGAGTTTATTTAATCAGCCGTTAGCTGACAAGTTTGGATGGGAGCTTAGCTCCGTATCGATTACATTTTCCATCACTAGTTTTGCACTGGCTTTCTCGACATTGTTCGCTGGTAAGATTCAGGATCGTATCGGAATTCGGCGTATGACAATGATTGCAGGTGCTATTCTCGGTGCAGGGCTAATCGCTAGCTCACAGGTTTCATCGTTGTGGATGTTATACTTACTTGCTGGTGTGGTTGTTGGTTTTGCGGATGGCACAGCATACATCACATCACTATCGAATTTAATTAAATGGTTTCCTGAACGCAAAGGATTAATATCGGGGATCTCGGTGGGGGCTTTTGGGACAGGCAGCTTGGTTTTTAAATATATCAATGCGAATTTCATCAATACGATGGGTGTCTCCTATGCATTTCTGGTCTGGGGATTGATCGTGATGGTGATGGTAATTGCCGGTTCGTTCTTAATCAAAGAAGCCGTAATTACGGAAGCACCTGCAAACGCCAATACTGGGGCGCAGAGTGGGCGGAATTATACAGTCAAAGAAATGCTGCGTACGAAAGAAGCGTATATGCTCTTCATTATTTTATTCACAGCTTGTATGAGTGGATTGTACCTGATTGGTATCGTCAAAGACATCGGTGTACAGCTTGCCGGTCTTGATGTCAGCACAGCAGCGAATGCGGTAGCTATGGTGGCGATTTTCAATACGGCCGGCCGGATCATTCTCGGCGCATTGTCTGATAAAGTAGGACGTATGAAAGTTGTAGCGGGAGCGCTTTTTGCAACGGCATTGTCAGTCATGGCTTTAAACTTCGTACCTTTGAACCTGGGCATCTTCTTCACCTGTGTCGCGGTAATTGCATTCTGTTTTGGCGGTAATATCACAGTCTTCCCCGCGATTGTGGCTGACTATTTCGGATTGAAGAACCAGAGCAAAAACTACGGAATCATTTATCAAGGATTCGGGTTAGGTGCCTTGGCTGGTTCGTTCCTTAGTGCTTTGTTCGGTGGTTTTCAAATTACCTTTACAGTCATTGCGGTCTTGTGTATGCTCTCGTTCCTGATTGCGATCTTTATCTCCGTACCTAGCCAACGTAATCAGTCGAAGAAGAACCAAGAAGTGAAACCAGTAGTAAATCAAGAAGTGCTAAAACCGCGTTACAATGTGGGATAATCGCAGTGGAACCTCCTATTGATAGGAAAGGTCACTGAAAGAGTGTTAGAAAATTAAACAGGTGTCTTTCGCACAGATAAGCGGTGCAAAGACGCCTGTTTTTTTGTTACATAAGGAAATTCCATAGGTGGGAGCGCTTAGTAAGAGCAAGGTAGACCGGATAATCCAAAATAAACACCAGGGCATATTCATCGGCATATTATAGGTCAAACTGGTCACTCGATTTGGGTGGCTCGACCTTTCTATTTGTGCTGGCAAAGCCGGGATGGAGGTTTGCATGAAAGTAGTCATTCTCGCAGGAGGTTTCGGTACACGTATCAGTGAAGAATCGCATTTACGACCTAAGCCGATGATAGAGATCGGCGACGCACCGATTATATGGCATATTATGAAGATTTACTCTCATTACGGTTTCAACGAATTCATCATTTGCTGTGGGTACAAGGGATATATGATTAAAGAATACTTCGCCAACTATTATTTGCATCGCAGCGATATGACATTTGACTTTACCGCCGAGAATAAGATGATTGTACACGCGAATGTCGCGGAGCCATGGAAAGTAACCGTCGTGGATACGGGGCTCAGCACACAGACCGGAGGACGCATTAAGCGCATTGCGCCCTATATTGGCAATGAGCGATTTATGATGACCTACGGCGATGGAGTTAGTGACATTGATATAACAAAATTGGTAGAAACACACGAGAAGTCGGGTAAGACCGTCACCTTATCGGCGATTCAACCAGGTGGGCGGTTTGGCATTCTAAGCATCAATGATCGTGATGGGACAGTAACTGGTTTTCGCGAAAAAGTGCAGGAAGACGGCGGTTGGATAAACGCAGGGTTCATGGTGATGGAACCTGAAGTCTTTGATTATATAGATGATGATTCAACGATTTTGGAGCGAAGCTCGCTAGAACGCTTGAGTGCAGATGGCAAGCTCGGTGTATATAAGCATCACAATTTCTGGGCCTGCATGGATACGGCTCGGGATAAAGGCGTGCTCGAAGCGGCTTGGACGAGCGGGAATGCGAAGTGGAGAGTATGGGGGTAATGGCGCGGAGATGTTCTATACCGGCTTAGGGGGCCATATATATGCTCTTGAGCCAGATGGGGAAGCAGGGGGAACCCTTGAAGGCGCTATACGGTTCCGTAGAATTGCAGGGGACAATACTCGGTCTTCCAAATGAATATAAATTCGTGCTCCGTCAACATGAGAATGGATACTTTGACGCCGTATTGGATGCGGTAAAGGAGGAGCGAAGGAAATGCGTATCGCCGTATTCGGACTTGGATTTGTGGGGCTAACTACTGCGCTCGGTTTTGCGGACAAAGGTTTCTCTGTACGCGGTTATGACATTAACAAAGAGCGATGTGCAGAGATAGTCGGTGGAAAAGTCTCATTTTTCGAGCCAGAACTGGACAACGCGCTCATACGAAATCTAGGCAGAACATTCACCATAGCGGACAGTGCAGTAGACGCAGCGTATAGGAGCGACATCTGTTTTTTCTGCGTCGGAACGCCGGGGCTGCCTGACGGTAGCGTTGATTTGACACATTTATTAGCTGCGATTGACAGCGCTCTTGCAACAGTCTCCAACGACTGTGTGCTTGTCGTGAAATCGACGATTCCGCCGGGAACGCTTAACGAACGAATCACGCCGCATGTCCGTGCGAAGGGAGCGAACAATCCGGTTGCGGTTAACCCGGAGTTTTTGCGTGAGGGCAAGTGCTGGGATGATTTTATGAACGCCGACCGAATTGTATGTGGTGTGACCGACGATGCAGCAAAGAATGTGCTCTCGGAGCTCTATATGCCGTTTGGCGCACCGCTTCATTTTGTAGAGCCTAACACGGCTGAGTATATAAAATATTTATCTAACTCCTTGCTTGCAGCGCTGATCAGCTACTCGAATGAAATGGCTCTACTCGCAGATGCGGTCGGTGGTATCGATACGGCAAGGGCGTTTCGCATTTTGCATGAGGATAGACGGATTGCCAACTCAGGAATCAACAGCTACATATATCCCGGCTGTGGTTACGGCGGGTATTGCCTGCCCAAAGACATAGCAGCCCTTGACGCTGTCGCACGAAATAGAGGATTCACGCCGCGAATATTGGAAGGCGTAATCTCCCTGAATAACGAAATGCCGGAACGGACTGCGCGAAAAATCGCCCGTGCGTCAGGTGAGAAAACCGAGAAAATCGGTATCCTCGGCCTGTCGTTCAAACCAGGTGTTGATGACGTTCGCGACAGCCCGGCGGCGAAGATCATCGCCGCGCTGACACAGGGCGGTTATGCTAGCATCTATACCTACGACCCACTTGCCATGCGAGAGTTTCAGAAAACGTACAGACTTCCCATCACTTATTGCGTGTCGGTGCAAGAGGTGTGCGAAACTTGCGCCACGGTAGCGCTTGTGACTGCTTGGGAAGAATTTAAAGGAATGGATAAAGCCTTTCCGGACACACGCTTCGTCGATTGCAGATATTTCTTAGGGAATTAAGAATTAAGTGTTAATTTGGCGGGTGAACCATATGGCGGAAAATCGAATTCTATTAGAAGACTTACGGTGCATCGCAGAGGGACTAACAGAGTGCGAGCGCAGCACATTGTCAGGTAGAAACATATTCATAACGGGCTTTGCTGGTTCCCTTGGATTTATGCTGGTGCAGTTTTTTGCCCATTACGGACAGACACTTGGTGTGAAACGGGTTTACGTGCTTGATAACTATATTTTCGGAAAGCCCAAGTGGGTTCACGAAATAGAATGCCATCCCCTGTTTACGGTGCGCGAGGGCGACGTCACTCAGGAGGATTTTTCGTTTGCCGGTGACGCTGATCTTATTTTTCATATGGCGTCGCTTGCGTCTCCCGTTTACTACCGATTGTATCCCATCGAAACGATGGACGCCGACGTTATCGGACTGCGGCGCCTGCTTGACTTTTTCAGCAACAGAGGCATTTTCAATTTGTTGTTTTACTCCACCAGCGAGATTTATGGCGATCCTGATCCCAAAATGGTGCCAACGCCAGAAAGCTATTGGGGCAACGTTAACAGCTCCGGCCCGCGCTCTTGCTATGATGAATCCAAGCGGTACGCTGAGACGCTTTGTTATCATTTCCATTATCAGAAAGGCTTCCACGTAACTGTAGTGCGCCCGTTCAACAGCTTCGGACCCGGGCTGCGAACAAACGATAAACGCGCTCCGGCGGATTTCGCGATGAATATTTTGCGGAACGAACCGCTTGTCTTGTACAGCGATGGCAAAGCGACTCGTACCTTCAGTTATGCTTCGGATACAACGCTCGCTTCGCTAAAATGTGCGTTGTACGCGAGATACGACATCTTCAATATCGGCAGCGACGCGGAAGAAATGACGATTCGGGAATTAGCGGAGATATACCGTTCCGTCGGGAATAACATCTTTGGATATAAGGGGAGCATCATGTTTCGTGAGCATACGGACAAACATTACAATACAGACAACCCACAGCGCCGCCGTCCAGATTTGACCAAAATAAAAACAGTACTGAATTTCACGCCATTCGTGGATACGCGGACGGGTGTAGAACGGTATTTGAGGTACTTAGGGATGCACGGGAATGATGACAATGGTTCTTAGAAGAGGTGTAATATGCGGATATTTGGGCAGAGGCCGCTTGTTAGCTTTATCGTAAGCGTATTTAATTTAGAGCGTTACATTGGTGCATGTTTGGACAGCATCATTACTCAGCCCTTTGATGATTATGAGATCGTTTTGGTCAATAACAACTCTACTGACAGGAGCGATGCGATTTGCAGAGAATACGCAGCTCATCATAAACAGATACGATATTACGAGTTGATCGGTGAGCCGGTTTTCGGCAAGGCAGTCATGTACGGCACCCAAAAAGCGCGGGGGCAATACATGCATTATGTAGATGGCGACGATATGTTGGCTCCGGGCGCGTATGGCGAAATCTTGGATATTTTACGAAATCAGGCTCCCGATGTGCTTTTCGGGCGGTTCAGTACGGTTTTAGAGGAAAGCATCATTAATTTTACGGACACATCTTATCCAACCGAACGCATTAACGGGTGCAGCAAGGAGCAAGTCCTTGAATATCTGACTGAAGCACAGCCGTTCAATGTGGCAACGTGGCGGCTGATATTTTCGCGAAAATTACGGGAGCGTTATCGTGTGTCCATAAAGCATGTAAAGACGCCAGTATATATTTATCATGATGTCTACGTATCGATCCGTACATTGCTCTCGGCGCGCTCGGTATACTACGTTGATACACCGATTTATTTGTACCGTGTCCGTTCGTCATCGATATCGAGGATCACCGCGGCGGGTACTGTTTCGGAGTGCAGCAAGCTTTTGCTCTCTTTGGGATGGTTGATGCGGTACAAGGCAAAAACGGAGCAAGAGCGTGGCTTTGTCCGCGTCTATATGGAGCAATTTCGTTATCAACTCGTTGCCGCGTTATGCATCGTTAGCAAGCAAATAACCGAAAGCGCTGCCGAGATCGATAACTATGTGAAGCAACAAAATAAACGGAAAGTTACGCCTACACCCTCAGAAGACTGCAGCTGTTCTATAATTGATACACTGTTAGTAGAAGGTGCTGCAGCGGGCCTTGCCAGTTTGCGGGAGCAAAACTTTACCATCGTTGAGCAAATAGTTAGGATGGCTTTAGCAAAGGGGGGAGATATATATCTTGCTCCGACCGGCCATATTGGCTTACATTTGAAAACTGCTTTTGAGACATGTGGCCTTTCTGTTTCCGGTTTTTTTGACAACGATGTACAAAAAGACGGAATGTTAGCGGATGGAATTCCTGTTCGCCTTCCTGGCGCTGTAACGGAGATAGATAGTGATAAGCCCATAACGATCCTGATAGGGTCTGGATACCAAAATGTGCGGGAAGAACTCAGGGGGCAGTTTATCGCACTTGGTATTGACGAGAGCGATTTGTTTATCATCGAATTTTAACATCTGGAGGTTCCTATGTCGTCTATTAGCGTTATCTTGCTTACATACAACCGTGAGCAGTATCTACCAGACATGCTGGACTCCTTACGGAATCAGACATTCGATGATTATGAGCTGATTCTAGTCAACAATGGTTCGACCGATGGTACAGCGGAAATCTGTGCGGCTTATGCGGAAGCGGATGCGCGGGTAAAACTAGTAACAATTCGGCAAAACATCGGCGCATCCTTTGGACGCAACAGCGGTCTTGCTGTCGCTGTGGGTGAATACGTCTTATTTGTGGATGACGACGATCGGTGCGAGCCATCGATGCTCTCGTTTCTCGCCAATCTTGCACGCGAAGAGAATGCCGATATTGCTATGTGCGGCAGCTATAACGATTTAGGGGACAGGCTGGAACCATACTTCATTTGTAATGAGCGGTTTGTTTTTGACCGATTGCAAGGATTAAGAGAGTTATTGAACCGTCGGCTTTACAATGCCGCTCCACCGACTAAGCTCTTTCGGCGCAGTTTGTGGACGGGTCTGTCATTTCCAGACAATGTGCTGGTGGACGATATTCACGTTATCTACAAGGTATTTGAGCGGGCGCAGCGAATAGCCGTGTGGAATATCGCGATGTATGTTTTCAGGAAACACACGTCCAACATGACGGCGTTAGTACATAACAAGCAGATGACGCCGGAGTTGCTTGATGAATATTTGGCGATGTATCACACGCGGGCAGAATATCTCTCCACACGTGCACCGGAAATTGCCCAAGATATTGAAAATTCTTTGCTCGCTTTTATGCAAAGCATGTGTGAGAATATCATATCCAACTGCTTACCAGGCTGTGAGAAGCAACTAACATATATGACGAAATACTTAGCTAATAAGGGTGAGGATTACAAAGCGGTCATCAGAAAAGATACGGAAAACGATCCAAAGTGATATCATGAATCAACTCCTCCTACTCAATTGCCTGTGCAAAGGGTACGCGCTTTTGCGGGAACCAGAAGGATCGTCCTTTATGAGAAAGAAACATTCTGTAAACATGCACATAATCTATAGAAGCTGGAAAAAGTCCCGCGAAGTCATGAAACTATTTTTAAATGCATAGGGGATGATTTGTAGCTTGAATACGTGCATTTTCTACACATACGCTTATAATGCGAAAAAAACGATAGCGCGCGCGATTGAAAGCGTTCTGGCCCAGACTGAGCTGAACTGGGTGTGGTATCTGTTGGATAATGCCGCCACAGATGGAACAGGTAAAATCATAGAACAATATGCGTCCAAAGATTCGCGGATTAATGCGCTTAGAAACAAGCAGAATCATGTTCATGAAAAGGGGAATAGTTGGGCAGAAATCATCGGGAATTACGATGATTCCGATTATCTCTGTTTTCTCGATGCAGACGATGAATACAAACCGAATTTCTTGACGAACATGGTACGGTTTATATCGAATTACGATCTTGATGTCGTCGCTTGCGGAAATGATTATATCGATGAGACGAACAAAAATCTGCTTGGTATTCGCAAATTGGATCATAACCTCATATTAGATTCACCAGCTATGTTTGGCACCTATTTTCCTACGTATCATCAGTTTATGAGAACCGTATGGTGTAAACTTTACAAAGTGTCGGTTTTGCGCAAATTTGATTTTTCACGTATGCCAAATATACATTATGGGTATGATACCCTGTTTGCAATTGAAAACTTTCGTAATGCCAGCCGTGTCGGCATCCTTGCAGACTCATTACACAAATACTATGTTTATCCACGCTCTTCCTCGCATCAGTTGGACGCTACCCGTATGACTTGCGACCGAATACTTGACGATACAGCACGTGCGTTTCTGATTGACAAGTGCGGGGCAATCAGCCCACAGAACCACCAATTTCTTCAGCTTGTCTACTATAACGGAATTATTGACACGATAGTCGTTCTACTTCATGTTACCTTGTCCCACCATTCAAAACTGCGAAACCTATTTGATTTATTAACTCACAAAAAAACCAAGGAATTGTTCCAACAGAGCGATATTCCGGATGAAGAGCTTGATGTGAAGCTGCGCACTCCAGTTGTAAAATGGCTTCTCGCACAAAAAAAATACCGAAACCTGAATAGCGCTGAAATGACAGTTGAAATTCTTGTAGCTATTTATCCACACTTATCTCCATTCATTAAAAAAGAAGCGCTGGAGTATGTACTATTAAAAATGCCTGATATGATCCCATCTATTCTTCGAAAAGATTACAACCGCATGATTGAGCGTTTTCAATATTGGACTAAAAACCGTGATGTAGACGAGCCTTTGTTAACAGAAATGGAAATCATGGCGTATCGCGCCGTAAATAAACCGGATGACCAGCTATTTTTGCTTTTTTTGGACATCAAAAAGAAGCGACCTTTATCGTCAGAAAAATTGAAAATTGATACGCAACTTGCCAATCTACTCACAAAGTATCCGTTGCTCCAAAATGTCAGTGCCGAGTTAGTAGCTATCTTCTCGCAAACCGTTTGTTGGATAATAAAAGGGGATCTTAGCCGTGCTTTTGATGAGTTTGTCTCTACTTCACAGCATTCGGAAATACTTCACACTGAAACCGAAGCATATATCATGTTACGCCAAAAATTATCGGCTGCTGTAGGGGACTCTTGCTAATAAAGTGGTGACTAGTGGGTACGATTAGATTTTTTAGGGAACGAATCGTCTCTTTGCATCGGAGCACGGTGAATCCTCCAAAGATGAGATTAACTACATTCAACCCGGTAACAATTGCGGTTGGCCTAAATATCATTGGAGAGCAGAACGGCCAACCGACGATCAAGAGCAGTGATCTTACTTACTTGTTTGTGAATAAATACGGACACATTCGCGACATTGTTGAAGCGCCAGACGGATCACTCTATTTCGTCACCAGTAACAATGGCGACAAAAATGGGGACGGCACCCCAGATAAACTTATTCGATTGGCACCTAACTTCTAGCGAATATGAATGTATACGACTTGGTCTGTTTAAGCTTCTAGATGAAGAATAGACCTCCTATAAAAGTAGGGGGTCTATTCTTCATTTCATATTGAAAGGAGTAGTGCGGAGCTTATTGCAATCGATAACCCGTTAGAATTCCTGTAATACGAATAATTGGGTGGTTGAACAAAAACGAGCGCCTCGGTACGATGGGGTTGTGCACGAGGTCATTGCCTCAATAATCCCATCCAGGAGGTCGCTCTACTATGAAGTTTAAGGCACAGGACAAGCAAAATCAACTCATTGAAAACATTACCGTTCATCACCTAGTCATCGGCGTAGATATCGCCCAAGAATTCCATGTGGCCCGCGCAGTCAGCTTTCGTGGAATTGCATTAGGTACACCGCTAGAGTTTGACAATCATCTTGAGGGGTTTGAGATGCTGGGACGCTGGATCCATGATCTACTCAAAGTCTACAAGCTTAACAAAGTCATTGTAGGCATGGAACCCACCGGACATTACTGGCTAAATCTCGCACGTTGGCTCTCTTCTCAGAGCATTGAGTCCGTTCTTGTTAATCCCCATCTCGTCAAAAAGAATAAGGAGAACCGTGACAATACCCCATCTAAAAGCGACCGCAAGGACGCTCTTGTCATTGCAGATATGGTCAAAAACGGGTATTACTCCCCTGTTCGTTTTCATCCAGAAGCCTACGAAGAACTGCGAATTCTCATGGCTAACCGAGACACGGTTACCAAACGGCTCAACAGCGCTGTTAACCAAATTCATCGATGGGTAGATATCGTATTCCCTGAGCTGCGCCAGGTCTTTAAGATCCTTACTTGCACAAGTGCCATTGCAACGCTCAGACTCTTCCCCTTGCCGGAGGAAATTTGTCGCTTAACAACAGAGCAGGTCCTTGCTGGATGGAAACAATATGTGAAGCGTCATGCTGGAGCTAAACGAGCGGAGCAGCTCATTGTACTAGCAAAATCCAGTGTTGGCGCCAAGCAAGCACTCCATGCCTATAAACTTCACCTGGGACAATTGCTCGAGGAATATGACTTGGCTAAGCGCCAG
>NZ_JAVYAA010000009.1:0-213528 GCF_032337355.1 Paenibacillus suaedae | reverse complement strand
AGGTCGGGTGGCTTTCCCTTGCCCACAATTTGCTGAAGTGGGCAACAATGAAGCAAAAAGGTCGAGTATGGGTACAAATGTAACCCATAGCTCGACCTTTTTCAAATCTAGAGTCGTCTCACAGGTAGTAAAAACCTACTTATGGGACAGCCCCTTTTTTGTTGTCAGATGAGCTTGCACAGCAATTCATATTTATTTTGCGAACAGGGAAATAACCCCTTTACAAAAACATTTTTATCGCTAAAATAAATTTTAACGATAAAAATAACCTTAGTGGAGGGTTCCTTATGAAGCTGCTCATAAACAATCGCGCATTCCGATTTCTATGGCTTGCCCAAATCATTTCTGAGCTTGGTGACGGTATTACACGGCTCGTTGTTATCTTTCTTGTCGCTCATTTATCAAGCGATCCGCTGGCTATTAGTCTTGTCGTACTCGCTAATGTACTGCCAAGCATGCTCCTTGGAACATTCGTAGGCCCGATCGCTGATCGCTTCCAGCGTAGCCACATCATGATGGCCGCTGATATCTACCGTGCGATCATTGTCATGCTGCTTATCGCATCCCAGAACAATTTATACGGAATTTATGCTTTAGTATTGCTGCAAAACATCGGCACCGTGTTTTTTGAGCCTGCGCGCTCCGCTATAGTGCCCAGTCTTATTGGGAAAGAGAATATCCCGCAGGCCGTTTCCTTCTCGCAGGCTACTTATATGGCTATGAGGCTGGTGGGGCCATCGATTGCGGGGCTGTTAATTCCACTAGGTCATTTTGACCGGCTATTCCTTTTTAATGGACTTACGTTTGTGCTGTCTGCTTTGTTTATTTACGCGATGTCCAAGGCAGCACCTGCTCCTGATCGAACCCATGAAGATATCCAAGATGAACGCGGGGTGCGCAAGCAGTCAGCTGCTGAGAAGGAACCGTACTGGAAATCCTTGAAGGTGGGGCTGCGCACGATTTACCGCCACGATGGATTATTCGCGCTTCTTCTGCTGCTTGTACCGATCATGCTCGTCGTGGGTGTCATCAATACAAACCTGAATGCGGCATTGCTGCAAACCTTCCGCATCCCTGCCGAGCATTTTGGCTTCATTTCCAGCATGGTGGCAATAGGCAGCATATTGGGGGCGCTCGCTGCACCTTATCTCATGAAGCGGATGGCTTCCAATGTTCTGCTGCTCGGGGCAGTCGGGGTTATCGGCCTATTCTGCTTGCTCATTGTGCCGCTGTATTCGCTGTATCAAGAGAGCGGCGTGCTGAGTGTATATGTATGGTCGATTGGTCTTGGCGTATCGACGGCCTGCGCGAACGTGCCGCTTAGCAGTTTGTTTATTACGATTATGCCAGATGAAATGAGAGGCCGCGGATCGGGCGTATTCGATTCTGTGTCGCAAGCTGGCACGGTTCTTGGCATAGGCATAGGCGGGTTATTCGCTTCTATGTTCGGCGTATTGCTTGCCACCGCGCTTGCCGGATTGCTGCTTATTATTGTCGTGGCTATTTTCCCTCTGTTAAAATATAATCAAGCACTTCGAACAACGAACGAAGCGAGTATGGCAGGAGGAGACCTAGCGATGTCTTCTTCAGACTAAGGAGGGGACAGCTTGCAAGAGCAACGAATAATTAACGATGTCGAGCTGTTGAAGATCATGCTAGATCCGCGCCGAATGCAAATATTGCGGCTTGCGCAAAACGAGCCGATTACGGTAAAGCAGATGGCAGAGATAATGGATGAGAAGCCATCCAGACTGTACTACCATGTGAAAAAGCTGGAGGAGGCCGGGCTGCTGGAGCTCATTGAGACGAAGCAGCAGGGGAATCTAATCGAGAAGTATTATCTTGCAAATCAAGAGAAGCGTAGCTATACGTTGGGGAAGGAATTATCACAGGAGCATTCCAGTCTGATTGTACAGGAGCTTCTGCGCATTACTCATCAAGGTATGGACGTAATCGAGGATGGAATGCGAAAAGGACAGTTTGGTGAGGATTTGCCTGCGGATTTGAAGATTGCCTATTCCTCAATGACGCCGATGGAATGGGCGGAGAAGGCGTATTATTTACAGCATGCGATCTCATCCAACTATGCGGCGCCCCCTTTCAATCCGGAACAATCCCTGATTGCCAATGATGAACTGCGGGAGCAGAAGACTAAGGATGAATATGTATTCGTTACGCTTAGCTATCGATTGAAGGATGTTCCGAACCGGGAATCTGTCGAGAAGAGCGAGATGATGGATGATTGACGAAAGCTTTTGTTCCAATTTGGATCTAAGTTGAGTTAATCGAATATGCAGAAGAACACCCACCCTCCATGCTTAAGATAAGCAGGAGGGTGGGTGTTTGTTTTTGGAGGTTTGTACGGTACATACAATGCTTCTCCAAGTTACGTATGGATTCTTTTAGAAGGAAATGCCTTACCCGCCGATGATCGTAAGTTCCTTTGGATAAGAAGTCAATACCTCAACACCGTCTGCGGTTACGATGACATCATCCTCGATGCGCACGCCAGCCACCTTCGGCACATAGATGCCCGGTTCAATCGTGAACAGCATGCCCGGCTCAAGCACATCCTCGTTGCGCTCATGTACAGATGGGTACTCATGGACATCGATGCCGAGGCCATGACCGAGACGATGGGTGAAATAATCGCCGTAGCCTTTGTCCGCAATGACCTTGCGTGCTGTGCGATCAAGGCTGCCGAACGTAACACCTGGCTTCACAGCTTCAATGGCTGCCATGTTCGCGGCGAGCACCGTATTGTAAATTTCCTTGCAAGTATCATTCACTTCACCTACGGCGAATGTGCGCGTAATGTCAGAGGCATACCCGTTCGCGTATACGCCCATATCGAACAAGAGAAGCTCGCCTTCCTTTATTTTGCGGGAACCTGGTACGCCGTGCGGGAGTGCTGCATTCTCTCCAGCCAGCACCATCGTGCTGAAGGATGGGCCGTCTGAACCAAGCTTCTTCATCAAATATTCAAGCTCTGCCACCATTTCGATTTCACTCATGCCCACTTTAACTCGGCTTACGCCTTCCAGCAGAACAGCTTCGACAAGTCGAACTGCTTCTTTCATGCGAACGACTTCTTCTTCCGACTTGATGACACGCATCGCCTGCAGGATTGGGCCTGCATCTACGAAGCTTTTCGCTGCTGTGGCACTCGTTAATGCTTCATAGCGCTGTACGGACATATGTCCCTTCTCGATCGCGAAGCGAGCTGCCTGCTGTGGCAGATGTTGCTTTAGGATGTCATAAGGGTTGTCTGTATCTGTATGGGTAGCAATCTGTTGCACCACAGATACAGCGGCTGCTTTGTCCCCGTCCAGTACAGGTACAATCAGTGTTGGTTCGCCCTGTTGAGGGACTACGATTCCAAGGAAGCGCTCATGCGGATCACAAGCAAAGCCAGTCAAATAATAGACATGTTTGGGATCGGTAATGAGCATCACGTCAATGCCGCTTTGCTCCATGGCGGAATGGAGCTTGTTCCATTTATCATTCATCGAAAATCTATCCTTTCGTTCGGTAGTATAAGGTAGTCTAGGATCATTAGCCAGGCATCTATTCTCGAATGTACCATGACCGATTAAAAAATGCGAATAGACAAAATACAAAAAAGGAGTATTATATATAATACAGACTGATTATTTTCATGTGTTTTCACAACATGTGTTTTATACTGTACTAGTATTATGCCAATTATCGCCATGAGGAAAGGAATGACCGTCATGAACACTACGAAGACTCGCACGAACCATCAAACAAGCGAACGCGTTGAAAACCATCGTGTCGATTCCGTTACCCATTCACAATCATCCACTATGCGTGGAGCAGACATTGTCGTAGACTGCCTGAATCGTCAAGGCGTCACTCATATATTTGGAATTCCAGGGGCTAAGGTTGACAGCGTTTTTGACGCACTTGTTGATCGTGGCCCTTCTTTAATTGTGTGTCGGCATGAACAGAACGCAGCGTTCATGGCTGCCGCGGTAGGGCGATTAACAGGCAAACCAGGGGTGTGCCTGGTGACATCTGGACCAGGGGCATCCAACTTGGCAACAGGTCTTGTTACTGCAACGGCGGAAGGAGATCCAGTGGTTGCCTTAGGTGGCGCTGTATCTCGTGCAGATCGCTTGAAGCGGACACACCAATCCATGGACAATGCAGCACTGTTCCAGCCGGTTACGAAGTACAGCGCAGAAGTGCAGCATCCAGACAACCTGCCGGAGGTGCTGACGAATGCCTTCCGTGCAGCGACCTCGCCGCGTCAGGGTGCAGCCTTCGTCAGCCTGCCGCAGGATGTAATTACTAGTCCGGTAGAGGTATCGGCGATTGGGCCATTGCCTTCGCCACGGCTTGGAGCGGCTCCTTCCGAAGGAATAGCCGAGGCGGCTGAAGCATTGCGCAGTGCCCGCATCCCGGTCATTCTCCTTGGGATGCGGGCAAGCTCGCCGGAAGCAGTCTATGCGATTCGGCAGTTGGTCGCACATACCAACATTCCGGTTGTAGAGACCTTCCAAGCGGCAGGTGCCATCTCTCGCGAATTGGAGGCTCACTTCTTCGGCCGTATCGGATTGTTCCGCAATCAGCCGGGGGATGAGCTGATTGAACAATCGGATGTTGTGCTGACCATCGGGTACGATCCCGTGGAATACGATCCGAAGTTCTGGAATCATGATGGCAAGCGCCACATCATTCATCTCGATGATGTCCAAGCCGACATTGATCATGATTACCAGCCTGAGATGGAGCTGCTCGGAAGCATCGATCGTACCGTGCAGGAATTGACGAAGCACTTGGCCGGCTTGCAGCGGACGCCAGAAGCGAAGGTGCTGTGCGATTCCTTGCTTGCGAAGCTGGTAGAGGCGTGCGAGCCGCCGCAGAAGGTGAAGCCGGGAACGGTTCATCCCTTGCAAATTATTCATGGTCTGCGCAGCGTCATCGATGACAACGTTACGGTAACGTGTGACGTGGGCTCTCATTATATATGGATGGCGCGTTACTTCCGCTCTTATGAGCCGCGCCGCCTGCTGTTCAGCAATGGCATGCAGACACTTGGCGTCGCCTTGCCTTGGGCCATCGCTGCTGCCTTGGTTCGTCCGAATGAGAAGGTGGTATCCGTATCAGGGGATGGGGGCTTCTTGTTCTCTGCGATGGAGCTTGAAACAGCCGTTCGCTTGAATCTGCCGATTGTCCATCTCGTCTGGAATGACGGCACGTACGATATGGTTGCGTTCCAGCAGCAAATGAAATATGGCCGGACTGCAGGTGTCGAATTCGGCCAGCCGGACATGGTGCAGTATGCAGAGAGCTACGGAGCTACTGGCTACCGTGTCACGGATCCTGCCGAACTGGTACCGACACTGAGGAAGGCGCTTGAAGCAGAAGGGCCTGTCGTTATCGACATTCCGGTCGATTACAGTGATAATATCGCGCTTGGAGATACGCTGCTCCCAGACCAATTCCACTAAGAGTGCATCTGGCAGCGTGGGAAAGTACAGCTTGCTACAAGGAGGAACAGAAAAGATGAATGCCGTATTGGAACATCCAGTCAACACAACATTACGTCCATCGGACTCATATACAACAACGGAACGAGAAGCGGAACACCGCTCAGAGCAGCCGAGCGCCATTTTCCAGACATCTACCATGAGCGCCCTGCTCGACGGTGTATTCGAGGGGAGCATGACAATGGCTGAGCTGAAGCAGCATGGCGACTTCGGTATAGGCACATTCAATGAATTGGATGGGGAATTAATCGCCTTCGATGGGGACTATTATCGCCTGCGCTCCGACAGCAGTGTAACGCCCGTGAAGCCGGAAGACGGAACTCCATTTGCTTCCGTAACGTTCTTCCAGCCAGTCAAGACATTCCGTGTGAACCAGCCAATGAGCCGCAGCCAGCTAGAGCAGCTGATAGACAGCCTGCTCCCGAGCCTGAACCTGTTCTATGCGATTCGTATTGACGGGGAGTTCGAATGTGTAGTAACACGTACTGTTGCGAAGCAGAAGCCGCCATTCCGCCCGTTCTTGGAGGCAATCGAATCTCAGCCAACATTCACATTGGAGAAGAAAAAGGGAACTGTAGCAGCGTTCCGCATGCCAGCATTTGCTCAAGGAATAGCTGTAGCGGGCTATCACCATCACTTCGTTGATGATGCGCGCACAGGCGGCGGGCATGTGCTGGACTTGCAGCTTAAATCAGGCATCGTGCAGATAGGCAAGCCGTCAGAGGTGCATATGCATTTCCCTGAGACCGAAGCGTTCATGAACGCTGACCTGACGAGCCGCGATCTTGATGCAGAAATTGCGAAGGCAGAAGGTTGATCCGATATTCAAGCTTGCTGGTAAGCAAACGTAGAACCCGCACGTTGAACGAACGAATCGTACCCCCGTACAACGTACTCGTACATTCATAGTACCCGTACAGTGTGCATTTGAATTGCAGCATCAGCGTGTACATGAGTAAGTTTACAATATGCCAAGAAGGCCTGAATGGGAGAGAATGGAGCCCGTTTGGGTCTTTTTTTATTAAGGAGACAAGGTTGTGTGTGATGGCTAATGAAGGGTAAATCCCCTGATGCCTTGATGGGAGTGGACATCAGGGGGCGGATGATACTGCACTTTGAAAGATGCGGCAGCCTTAACTCATGCGAGCGACAGTAAACGATGTGGCAAGCGTGGAAATTTCATTGGACAATTGCGCTGCGCTTACATCATGACGCAATTCCACAGCATAACAGAATTCGTAGAAGCCTCCGAGTGTGGCTTTGAAATTCGTTTCCCAATAGTTCGTCATTAACCAAGCATAGGTAGACGGCCTAGTGTCCAGCGACTGCTGGGTATGAACAAGTCTGCGGCCATGCTCAAGCGATCCCAGTTGCAGCAGCGGTGTATCGGGCATAGCGAGAAGCAGTGTAAGCTCTTCGGACTGTGAACCTGTATAGTCTGTCACTGGAGGTTTATCGCTAGGATCAGCTGAATTAGGATGCGATGCATGCGTATGATTGCACCATGCCAGACCTTCTTGAATGCACGTATAATCCAGGCACGTGCCTGGCAGCTGATCGATCCATGGACGTACGATGGCTCCTGCTTTCTCTACATACAAGGTATCTTTGTGATGTTCGCCAGTCGTGAACGGCAGTGCGACATATACGTTCTCGGGAAGCCATACGCTGTCTTTGTGAAGCCGAACAGATATCTCGACCCGATTCGATGCAGCATGTACCTTCAGGAATAGTGCGTAATAGCTCATTCCTTCGATCACGTAAGTCAGCTCTATTGTCGCATATAACGGACCATTCTCGATTGGACGTGCACGGACGAGGCGACCGGTGCTTCGCTCTACGTTTATACCCTTGCGATTGCGTCCCATCCGGCTGCGAACAGCCCAGACTTGGCTCTGATCGCTTGAATCAGCAGCCGGAGTGACCTCGTAAATGGGTGTGAATGCACCGTGCTCGCGATTGGCTGCCAGCATTTCGCATCCCGTTTGTTTATCGATCCAAGAGGTAATGCCCTCGTTTTCCTTCCATTCAATCCGTACATAGGGTGATTCAATCGAATGCTGAGCAATACGAATAGGACCATGTGCAGACTCTTCTGCATGCAAGTCCTCCATATCATAGACTCGATCACTTCCCATCAGGCGGGTATTGGATGTTGTCAGATTTGTAGGGCGAGCTGGTGCCTTACGAAGGTTCAGGAAGCACTCTTCACCTGAACCGAGCGTGACTTGAACGACAACGGACTGTGGGTGAGGGGACTGGTGCGGAAGCACATTCCCGGTTCCTTCATGTACGACTTCCAATCCACCTTCGAATAGAGCAGGCTCCCATCCATCCAAGGATAGGGCGACAAGCTTGGCAGCGGGTGCATGCTCCGTGTTCACAATGCGATAGCGGAATGGACGCTCAGGATATAGAGGTGCAGCACCTTGCGCGAACAGCACCTGATCCAGCGCTTGGTGCGCAAGGCGGCTGGCCTCGGCTGCATAGGCCTGCTTGCGTACTTCGAGCAGCTGTACGTTCGGGTGCCATGGCTCATAGATGGAGGAGTGGTAGCCCCATGTATGTTCCGCATACATGACAAGTGCTTGCTCGACTTGATTCAGCTTCGAGATCTCCACGATGCTAGCCTTAGGATCGAGGCGCTTCACCTTGCGCAGTGTGCGCTGTGCGTCACGGAACAGCTGCGTATGCATGGCTGTCGAGCTGACGCCGTCAGACCACCAATCCGGCCAATCTCCTGTATAGACCGGTAATTGGTCTACATCTTCCTGCTTCAATCTAGCAAAGAAATCATGAAGCGTCGTCATCTCAATGCGAATTGTATCGCCGTATTGGGCATTCCAGTCGCGAATGAATTCCATAATTCGGCCGTTGGGTGCAGCATTGTCTGTGCCTAAACCAGACAGCATGACCGGTGCAAAGTCATAGGGGTACCCTTCTTCCTCAAGCTGGTTTACATAACGGTGCATACGGATGCGTGCAATATCGTCATGATGCGCATCGATTAACTGGTTATCGAATTCGTCTTGGATCATATACTTGCCGAGTGCACCGGGACATAAGCCAAGCTCGTTGCCGAACATGTAGTGCTCTCCGTTCCAGACGAGCAATCTCTCGCCATTCGGCGCCTGCCACCAGAAGGGCGTCTGCTTGCGGCCAAGTGCGAACATACCGTGGTGGGTGTGGATGCAGCTGAATAAATGCTTGATGCCATTGTCGAGGAGGCTCTGGGCATACCCCCATCCATAACCGTTAATGTCAGCAGTCATTGCTGAGTCCACATGTTGCCCGATCGACTCTGCGTATGTCTGTGCTTTACGATGAATGCTATGCAATAAGGAATAGTCCGGCAGCTCCGTCATATTCAAATACGTACCAGACAGCTCGATGCTGCCGCTGCGCACAGCCTCCGCAAATTGCTCGCGCTCCTTCTCCGAAGCTTGCTCCAAGAAACGTTCCACTGCCCAGAATGTCTCGCAGGTCCAACGAAATCCCTTCCATTCCGGCTTCGTTCCGTTCGATGCTTGCTGTACAATGTTCAGCGCCTGTCGAATAAATTCGACGTGATAGCGCTCGATCTTCTCCTGGCGTTCTGTATATCCAATGTCCGTATGGGAGTGGTGTATCGCATAAATGGTCCAAGTCCGCTTCGGGGAGGGGGTTACCGCACGCGCGATATGCTGTTCGATGTTCATCATGTAAGGCCTCCAATTCCATTTCAGCTAGGTAACAAGTAATGAAAGAAACCTTCCGCTCCATTCCGGCTTCAGAAGGTCAGTGACATGGCAGCGAAGAGCAGAGATTGTGTACCCCTGTCTTCTCTCCTGTATGCCCTCATTGTAAGAAATGGTGGGAAGGTTGTATTTGGACTGGTTGGCTTTGTTTTTGTAAAATACGGACATCATTATGCGTTCGGACGTTGACTCGGATCTGTATCGGGACGAGCGCGGTGGAGATAACGGCGACGGTAACGTGCAGGAGATACTCCGAGCAGCTGGGTGAATACTCTTGTAAAATAATGCACCGACTCGAAGCCACACTGCGCAGCGATATGCTTAATGGCTGCATCAGTATCGAGTAGAAGCTCCTTCGCCAATTGGATACGCCGTTCTTGTACATAATGGACGAACGTCTGACCGCCATGCTGCATGAACAGTCGGGATAGATGACGGGGAGAAATGTGCAAATGCTGTGCCACGATCTCAAGCGACAGCGGTTCACTAAGGTTATCCGCTAAGTACAGACAGGCTCTGCGGAACAGATCATTCGTGCCGACAGAAATGTTCGCGGCGCCTATGGACACTTCCGGGAGCTGGTAGGTATGCGGCGCGAATAGCGGCAGCATCGAATACAGCAGTGCCCCAGCTGTCGATTGCAGTACCGCAATCGGGTAAGCGGCTTGTCCCTGCCCATTCGCGTTATCGAACATGTACAGCAGGGCGCCCCACAGCGCTGCTGTTGCTGACTTCTCAGCTGAAGGAATAACAGGGACGGCATCTTGCGCCAGTACTTGATAGGCACGAGCGTAAGCATCTGCCGAATCTGATTCGATGATGTCGAAGGCGACGTAACATAGCGCAAGACCCTCGTCACTGCGAATCTGATGCCAGATGCCAGGTCGGGAACAGAAGGAGGTTCCTGAGGATAGCGGATAATGCTTGCCATCGTCGATATATTCTCCGCTCCCTTCCATGACGTAGCACATTTCAAAAAAAGAATGTCGATGCAGCGTGTTATGGTAATGTTGGGGCATGAAGCCCCAGTAATGGACACGATAGCGCACAGGCCCGCAGTCGATCTGGGTGGCGTATATATTGAGCGCATGATTTGCTTTTTTGTATGCTATAGGACTCGCATTCATCATATGTACTCCTTTGTGTACCATACGTATGTCTAACATGATGCTTGGTTGAAATGCAGCTGCGTAGCGAAGTTCTGATTCTTCGCAGTATGGCCCTGATCTCTCTTAATCCTCCTTATTTGACGAAAGGATATGCTTGCCAATGGCAAAGAGGAAAATTCCTGCGTAAGCACCTACTCCCAGATACCACGAAAGAGTTTGATTAGCATCCTCCTCTAGCTGTGCTAGCAGGGTAGCTTGATCGGTAGAGACGAGAAGGGTTTTGTTCTCCTTGAGCGGGACGAGCTGTCCCTCTTGCACGTGGACGGCAATAATTGAGCTTCTGCCAGGCCGAATGCCTCGATAGGCACATCTATTTTCTTTTGAAAAAATTCCGTCATTGCATATCAGGTATATTTCTTCCTGAATCTCCGCTCCATATACCATCGATGGTGTTAATATAAGATGTCCGGTCAGCAACAGCCATTCATTAGAACGAATCGGGTATCCAGCTACAGCTGCATCTTTTGCGAGCCAGTTGTTAATCTCATCGGGAGTACTAGGATATTCTTTCCTTTTGTTGGGGACGTAAGTTTCTCTTTGCAGCAGTACAAATGCAGGCTGAACGTAATCGGAATCTCCTGTTGGAGCCGCAGCTGTCATTTTTCCTTCAATAATTTGATAACCGTTCTGTGACAAATCAATCGTCGTTTCTGGCCTTATATTTTCCAGCTTCGAAATCAAGCTGCGAGTCTCTCTTTCTTTACCTGTTCCCAGTAGGAAAATAATGATGAGAATCAATGCTAGGGAGGCTACAACAATAAGATCAAATAGAAAGCCTTTATTAAGTGTTTTTTTCATGGTTTCTCCTCTGATTTCTTCCCTGGAAAATGTGAAGATCAACTGTAAAGTGAGGCAACAATTGGAACTGTCTCTTTGCTATGACGTTTGTTACAATAAAATTTACCAGTATTTTAGTATCTAAATAAATCGGTTTTACGAACAAAGTATGTATGCAGTTGAATCGTATCAATTTACCGGGCAATTGAGTTCGAATTCACATAAGTGTCACATATAACGCTTTCAGCAGCCATGT
The DNA here is from genome assembly GCF_032337355.1 of Paenibacillus suaedae. Taxonomy (NCBI): domain Bacteria; kingdom Bacillati; phylum Bacillota; class Bacilli; order Caryophanales; family Paenibacillaceae; genus Paenibacillus; species Paenibacillus suaedae. Next base: position 202,073 of record NZ_JAVYAA010000009.1, on the reverse strand, counting down.
TGTTCACAATTCGTCACAGCAATTGATCGTCCGGTTATGGGACAATATGGATGGAAGCTGGAAATCATCATATGGAGGGGACGGACGATGTTGTTAACGGCAGAACAGCTGGAACAGTGGAGTGGTGATACCGTGGAGCGAATGGAGACGCGCAAGGCAGCTTATCAATTGCTGGCTGATTTCCTGGGAGAAGTTCCAACACTAGATGTCATCATGGCATGGCGGAACGGGCAGGAGCTTAAGTTGTTGTCATCCAGTTCCGAAGGAGCCCAGAAGCTGTGCAGTATGCTCACGAACATGTCGATTAACGAAATGTACGCCGTATACTCCTCGCTGCGAGACGAGTATTTGCGCTTGTTCGGCTCTTCAGGCCAGCTGCCTGTAGCGCCTTGCGAGACCATGTATCGTGCGAGCGAGCAAATGTTGCCTAAGTCATACGCTCATGATGTGCGGCAAATGTATGCTGAATTCAGTTTATATTTCAAGAAGATGAACGGAGAGCCTGACGACCATATTTCCATAGAATTGGAATTCATGGCTGTTCTCATCGAGAAGATGATGAACAATGTGGCCTCGAAAGAGCGTTATGAGCGTTATATGAATGGCCAGCGCGAATTCGTGTTGGATCATCTGAAGAGCTGGGCGCCACGCTTCGCAGAGGACTTGGCACAGCATGCTGAACATCCAATTTATAAGGCAATTGGAATGCTGCTAAGAGAGTTCATCGCTAAAGAAGCCGCATGGGCAGAACAGATGAAGATCGCATAGTTGCACATTCTGTATCGATATTGATGCAGTGAGATAGAACGAAATCGAGATCTATGCATATGACAAGGGACCTTTCCACACAAAGGTCCCTTCTTCTCTATACGGACTTGCACGTAATGCCGCGCCAATAGATCGTCCAAGCGGCTTCAAGATTGCTCTCGAATCGGCTTACGCCTCCGTACAGAAGCTGTACGAACAGCCCGTCCAATATCGAGATGAATGCCTTGGCTGCCTGCTCGGGATGAACACCGTGAATTTCTTGTGAGCGCAGCGCCTGTGCCATGCGGGGGATGAGCCCCTTCTCCAGCCGCTCGATGAAGGAGTGCATGCGTTCAAGGACAGGCTCTTGCAGCGATGGAGGCGGGAAGAAGGCGACCCGCAGCATAAATTTGAGCACATCATACTGGCTGTACCGGTGACGGTAGGAGTCAAGCAGCAGCTTCAACTGATCGTAGAGCGGCAAATGCTCATGCTTGTGGAAAAAGTCCGTGATCCAGTTTAACTCATCGACAAATACAGATTGCAGCACGTGCAAAAACAGATCTTCCTTGCTCTTATAATGCGCATAAATAGATGGCTTCTTAATGCCGACTTCCTCGGCAACTTTGGACAAGGAAGTTCCGGCATAGCCATATTTGGCAAAATGGGATAGAGCGATAAGTTGAATGCGGTTGGCAGTCAAAGGGAAACCCTCCATTCTTAGCTGTTCCATAACTACCTATCGTTCGTTCGACGAAATTATGTCACACGGTTGAAATCGTTGTCAATGACATATTTGAAAGCGGAGAATTCGGGTATAGTAATTTAATATGGATTGTTCTTCCTTCACCTCTTTATTAAGACATATTGCAGGATTATATAGTAGGATGCTGTATAAGGATAGAAGCATGTTAGATACAGATATTTAGAGATGGGGGAGCATGCGGATGAGGAGAGCATTGCAGGTAGGTTTGTTTCTGATCTTATTGATGACGCTAGGTCTATACATAAACGATACGTTCGGGCATACCATCGCTACATCCTTAAGTATTATGACGACACTCGCGGTCATCACGCTTGCCGTTATTATTTTTATGGAAAATCGGCATCCTTCCAGCACGGTTGCATGGATTCTGGTGCTGGCACTCGTTCCTGTAGTCGGATTTATTTTCTATATGCTATTTGGTCAGAATTATCGCAAGCGGCGCCGTTATGCCCGCAAGGCTGTCCAGGATCGGCAGGGGTATGCCTTCATTGATAATGAATCGCTGACACGCAGGGAGCAGGTATTCGCTACCTTCAATCCTGATGAGCGCCAGCTTCTGCGACTGACGAGCCGACTTAGTAAGAGCCCGATATCCTTCGGGTCCGATACGCGGATTTTGAACAATGGGGAAGAGACGTTCTCTGCGCTCATTACGGAATTGAACCAGGCGCAGCATCATATTCATATGGAGTATTATATCTATCGGGATGACGACATCGGACGATCGCTTAAGCGAATACTGATTGATAAGGCAGCTGCTGGGGTTAAGGTTCGCTTCATGGTGGATGCGGTAGGAAGCATGCATCTGCCGAAGACATTCTTGGCGGATCTGCGCAATGCCGGGGTCGAGGTGGCGGTGTTTGGTGCTGTGAAATTCCCGCTGTTCTCGAATCGGGTGAATTACCGGAACCATCGCAAAATTGTTGTCGTGGACGGCAACGTTGCTTTTATCGGCGGATTGAATGTAGGAGATGAGTATTTAAGCCGCAGCAAGACGTATGGCTTCTGGCGCGATACTCATATGATCGTCCGAGGCGAAGCGGTGAAGACGATGCAGATCATTTTCCTACAAGATTGGTGCCATACGACAGGATGCAAGTTGTACGATCCAGAATACTTGACTCCACAGCCTACGGAGTCGGCCTCAGGCGCGGTCCAGATGATCGCAAGCGGCCCCGATCAAGAATTCAAAACGATGAAAAATGTATTCTTCTCGATGCTGACTTCGGCCAAGAAGTCAATCTGGATCGCAACGCCTTACTTTATTCCGGATGAGGATATCTTTACAGCCTTGCGTGTAGCAGCGTTGTCTGGTGTGGATGTGAGGCTGTTGTTCCCGGCTAAGCCGGATAAGTGGCTGCCGTTCCTGGCATCGCACTCCTATTTCCCGGGACTCATGGAGGCGGGGGTTCGCATCTATGAATATGAGAAGGGCTTCCTGCACTCGAAGCTCATTATTGTGGACGGAAAGATGGCGACGATCGGGACGGCCAATATGGATATGCGCAGCTTCCACTTGAACTTCGAGGTGAATGCACTGCTGATGCGTACAGAGAGTGTTCAGCAGCTCGTAGAGGAGTTCGAGCTTGATCTACAGTCGGCCGCACCGATCGTAGAAGAACAGTTCGCACGCAAAAAAGTGTTCACGCGCTTTCTTGAATCGGCCGCACGTCTATTCTCACCACTGCTGTAGGCCTAAGTGGACTACAGTGGTAGTTGGAATAGATTGACTCTATGTGTGGTTTGTGGCATGATTAGGTAGAACTCCTTTTGAGAACGATTTTCATTATCTATGAAATACGGGAGGAACGATCATGTCTGTATTGAACACACGCTCTCTTACGTTATCGTACGGGGAAACCTCTATTATAGAAGATTTAACGGTTAGTATACCTGAAGGCAAGATTACGGTGCTGATTGGCAGCAACGGATGCGGCAAGTCGACGCTGCTTCGCTCTCTTGCCCGCTTGCTGAAGCCTACGCTTGGTACGGTTCTGCTGGATGGTAAAGATATTCATCGTTCCAGAACGAGGGAAGTTGCGCGTAAGATGGCGATCTTGCCTCAGGGGCCAACAGCGCCAGAAGGGTTGACGGTTCATCAGCTTGTGAAGCAAGGACGTTATCCATACCAGACCTGGCTGAAGCAGTGGTCGGAAGAGGATGAGCGGCTTGTACGCCATGCGCTGAAGGTGACAGGCCTTGAGGAATTGGCTGATCGGCCAGTAGATGCCTTGTCCGGCGGTCAACGACAACGGGCGTGGATCGCCATGACGCTTGCGCAGAATACGGATATCGTTCTGCTCGATGAGCCGACAACGTATTTGGACTTGAGCCATCAGATCGAGATACTGGATTTATTGTATGATTTGAACCGGAATGAGGGCCGTACCATCGTGATGGTTCTTCATGATTTGAACTTGGCTTGCCGGTATGCGGATCATATTATAGCTGTGCGCAATAAGGGCATTCATTCACAGGGAGCTCCAGAAGATGTGCTGACGGTCGACATGGTGAGGGACGTATTCTGTATGGAATGCATCGTATGCGATGATCCGCTGTTTGGTACACCGATGTGCGTGCCGCGCGGCAAAGGGCGCATCTGCGGTGAACGTTGTGAACGCAAGGATGAGTGCGCAGCGAACACAATGCTGCAATCAAGCGCTGTATAAAGGAAATACGGAACTTTAGAAAGATGTGGACGGGGAAATCTAAGAAGCTGTTTGGCGTTGCCAGACGGCTTTTTTTGCACCCTTATTGCCCCTTCTTTTTCCAACTGATATGCTTGGACTATTAATTATGACATATGATCATCGGAGGGACATTCATTTGTGGAGCAATCGTAACGTATGGATTGTGCTCTGTGGCGAATTTATCGCCGGCCTGGGGCTTTGGACATCCATTATCGCGAATTTGGAATTTATGCAGCATTATGTGCCATCAGACTTTATGAAGTCATTGATATTATTCACTGGCCTTCTCGCAGGTGTCCTCATTGGGCCATATGCGGGGAAAGTGATCGATTCGCATCGCAAGAAGAGCGTCCTTATCTGGGCGGGTATTGGACGGATGATAAGTGTTTGCTTCATGTTTCTCGCCATTGCGCAAGGCTCGGTCTGGTGGATGATTCTATTTGCAGTGTGTCTGCAAATATCCGCGGCTTTTTATTTTCCGGCGCTTCAATCGGTCATTCCACTTATCGTTCAAGATAAAGATCTTATCGCATTGAACGGAGTCCATATGAACGCTTCTACGATTGCCCGTATTATCGGAACGGTGGCAGCCGGTATGATGCTGTCTGTCATGAGCTTGTCTGCCTTGTACACAGCATCGCTCGTCGCCTATGGACTTCTGCTTGTCTCCACGTACTTCCTTGATATTGATGAGGGGGCTAAGGAAGACCGCAGCCAGAAGCGTAAAGAGAAGCAAGGCGGCGGATTCAAGGAGATTGTCCCGATGCTCAAAGGGATGCCAGTTGCTCTTATGGCGCTCTGTCTATCGATTATTCCAGGATTTTTTATTGGGAGCTTCAACTTGATGGTCATTAATATTAGCGAAATGCATCAGGATACGCAAATTAAGGGCTGGCTCTACGCAGCTGAAGGCGTTGCCTTCATACTGGCTGCATTCTTCGTGAAACGCTTATCCGGTCAGCGCGATCTATTAAAGCAATTGTTCGCGCTGTCCTTCATTATCGCAGCTGCGCAAGGGCTGCTGTTCTTCGCTCATGTGAAATGGATGACACTTGTGGCGTTCGGACTCTTTGGCTTTGCAGCTGGATTCTTCTTTCCTTTGTTGTCGACCTACTTTCAGAAGTCGATTCCGAAAGAACTGCATGGCCGCTTCTTCTCATTCAGGACGATGCTGGATCGGGTCATGTTCCAAGTGGTGCTTCTTGCGGCAGGGTTCAGTCTGGATACGATAGGCTTGCCTTACATGGTACTGATTTTCAGCGCGCTATCGCTAGCTATCCTTTTGTATGGAATGGCTCATACCGTTGGCTCGACGTCCAAGCGCAAGCAGGACACCGAGAAATCGGCGATTTGAAAGTAAGTTATTCGTAAATGGGCTGTGTACAGGAGGGTTCCCAAATGTTCCGTAGAAGGAATATGATGGGAACTTTTTCTGTATGAGAAAAGGAGAGTGTACACCCCTTGTGGAATAGGATGTAGGGAAGTATCGATTTTGAGGACAGAGGAGGACGGAACATGAAACGGTCAGAGGAAATTATACAGACAGCGGAACGATTCGGAGCGAGGAACTATCATCCGCTTCCTGTCGTAATCGAGAAGGCAGAAGGAGTGTGGGTTGAAGATCCAGAAGGGCGCCAATACATGGATATGTTAAGCGCTTACTCTGCCTTGAACCATGGTCATCGCCATCCGAAGCTGATCGAAGCTCTTGTGAATCAGGCGAACCAATTGACGCTGTGCTCACGCGCCTTCCATAGCGAACCGTTATCTCGTCTGAGCGAACAGTTGGCAGCATATACAGGCAAGTCCAAGATACTGCCTATGAATACGGGCGCTGAAGCAGTTGAGACTGCTCTCAAGGCGGCACGACGCTGGGCATATCGCCATAAGAGCATTCCGCGCGACCAAGCGGATATTATCGTATGCAGTGGCAATTTTCATGGTCGAACCATTACCGTTACCTCATTCTCTTCCAGTGAAGAATACAAAGAAGACTTCGGCCCCTTTACACCAGGCTTCACGATCATTCCATACGGCGATGCCGAGGCACTGGAAAGTGCAATTACGCCGAACACGGCTGCATTCCTCGTAGAACCTATTCAAGGAGAGAATGGAATTGTAATGCCGCCAGATGGGTATTTGCGCAAGGTGCGAGAGATTTGCACCCGTCACCATGTGCTGTTCATTGCAGATGAAATTCAGACGGGATTCGGACGAACCGGCAAGCGCTTCGCCTGCGATTGGGAGCAGGTGATACCGGACATGTACATTATGGGCAAGGCACTTGGCGGAGGTGTGCTTCCGATTTCTGCTGTAGCAGCAGACGAAGCGATCTTATCCGTCTTTGAGCCAGGTTCGCATGGCTCTACCTTCGGCGGCAATCCGCTAGCTTGTGCGGTGGCCTCAGCGGCGCTTACTGTACTTGACGAAGAAGAGTTGGCAGAGCGCGCCGAACGGCTCGGGGCATATTTCCAGAAGCAGCTTGCCAGCATATCCAGCCCGATTGTGAAGGAAATTCGTGGTCGTGGCCTGCTGATTGGCATGGAGCTAACGGAGGGGGCCAGACTCTACTGTGAGGCTCTTATGCGTCTTGGTCTGCTCTGTAAGGAGACGCATGGCACGGTCATTCGCTTTGCGCCGCCGCTGGTCATCACGGAAGAACAGCTGGATTGGGCAGTAGAGCGTATTCGCAGTGTGCTGGTCTCAGGGGCGATTATTGCTTGAACAACAAGAGGGTGACAACATCGCAATCTGCTTACTCGATAGAAGGTTTAAGTCATGCCTATTTAGTTAGAGAAGGATATAGATGTGATCATAGACGCAGTGAATAAGTAGAAGTTCGAACGGATATTCCAGGATTGTCATATCGAAGGGAGCGATCAGTATGACAGCACAGGACAGACAGATGAACATGCCATTATCTATTATTCAAGTACCATTCGGTCTAGGGGCAGGACGGCGTGGTGCGGAGTTGGGACCGGAATGCCTGATGCAGATTGGACTGGTGCGGCATCTCAATCAATTAGGGATTACTGTGGGTGAGGAATGCCGTGTGGGCTGTACGGCTGCCGCTGTACATTCGGAGGCAGCAGCAACCGCAGCCCCGGTACGCAAGGCCAAGTATGTTGATGAAGTCATTGCGATGAGCGACGCCTTGTCCGAGCAGGTACAGGCATCTATAGAGTCGGGACGCTTCCCTCTGGTGCTGGGCGGAGATCATAGTATCGCCATTGGAACCTTGGCAGGCCTGACACAGCAATATCAGCAATTAGGTGTGATCTGGTTCGATGCACATGCAGACTTGAATACAGAAGAGACTAGTCCGTCAGGCAATGTGCATGGAATGTCACTGGCTGTGGCGCTGGGACGAGCAAGTTTGACCGAAGGTCAATGGAATTGGCCTGGCAAGTCGCTAAATCCGAAGAACATTGTACTTGTTGGCTCCCGAGATTTAGATCCTGGCGAGCGCTCCTATATTCGTGAGCAAGGAATTGCATGTTTTACGATGCATGATATTGATCGCTATGGCATGCTGCATGTGATGAAGGAGGCCATCCGAATTGCCAGTGATGGCACAGACGGGGTTCATTTAAGTTTCGATGTAGATAGTGTGGATCCTGTTGAGGCTCCGGGAACGGGTACACCGGTACGGGGTGGGGTAAGCTATCGGGAAGCCCATCTTGCGCTCGAACTTCTGCATGAGTCTGGTATTGTGACTTCCGCTGAATTCGTCGAGGTGAATCCTTCGCTGGATACAGACAATCGCACGGCACGGCTCGCGCTGGAGTTGATTGGCACCCTGCTTGGAGATCGAATCCTATAGGCTTCGACCCTATTGTTTTCGCATGACATGAACAGTTATACGATGGCATCCAAGTGAGGGCAGCATGTAGAGAAATTATCATAACAAATTCGTGTCCACATTCTGATCCTTTATTGTTCCGAAGCAGGGTTGTCATCCGGCGATAGCCCTGCTAGGATGAGTTTTGAATAAGCTGGTATTGGATGGTTTTAGCCGTAGAGAAAGCTGCCGTGATTGCGTACAATATAGAAGGTAGTGGAACCTAATCCTAGCACGGAATGATAACGACAGCATTGCAGCGCATTAGCAGATAGGTAAGAAGCAGAAGCGGATCTTATTGCATCTCAATCCTACGCTGTTCGTGCGCTAATAGCTATGTAATGATAGATCGTGACCAAGCGTGTGCATGATGAGAAGGGGATGTCGACGAAGGGGGAAGCGCGATGAAATATCGCAGTGTATTTGACATTATCGGCCCAATCATGGTGGGGCCATCCAGCTCGCATACAGCGGGAGCAGCAAAGATTGGTCGATTGGCACGAAGTATTTTCGGCAGACAGCCGAAGCGGGTTCATATCTCCCTATACGGCTCATTCGCTGAGACTTACCGGGGGCATGCGACAGATGTTGCCATTGTTGCTGGTGTGCTCGATTACGATACGAACGATGCAAGATTGCCGGACTCATTGAAATATGCAGAAGACGCAGGAATGGAGGTTATCATCACACCTGAGGAAGCTGTACCGGAGCATCCCAACACTGCCCGAATCCGGATGACGGACGAGCACGATGAGATGGAGGTTGCAGGAATTTCAATCGGTGGCGGGAAGGTTGAAATTACAGAGCTGGACGGGTTCCGTCTGAAGCTCTCTGGGCAGTGTCCTGCGATACTCGTTATGAATCATGATCGGTATGGAGTTATTGCGGGTGTGACCAATATATTGAGCGGAGAACAGGTGAATATCGGGCATATGGAAGTAAGCCGCAAGGAGAAGGGGAAGATGGCGCTCATGGTCATTGAGACGGATGAGGCGATTGCCGAACCAATCCTGCAGCAAATTCGAGAGCTCCCTGGAGTAAATCGTGTGCTTCGAATGGAAGACTAAATACGATAGAAGGAAGGAGGAGCAGTTATGTTTCGCAATGTGGCAGAATTAATCGCAATTACTGAAGAACGGCAATGTAAAATCTCCGATGTGATGATTGAGCAGGAAATGGAAATGCGTCAATGCTCGCGTGAGAAGGTGATCGAGCAGATGACGCGGAACTTGGATGTGATGGAGCAGGCAGTTGAGCGCGGCTTAGCAGGCGTTCGTTCCCATTCTGGGCTGACCGGCGGCGATGCGGTAAAGCTTCAACAATATATTCAATCTGGACAGTCCCTCTGTGGGGACACGCTGCTGGATGCCGTGAGCAAGGCGGTCGCAACGAATGAAGTCAATGCTGCGATGGGGCTTATCTGTGCCACGCCGACCGCGGGTTCGGCGGGGGTCGTTCCGGGTACCTTGTTCGCATTGAAGGACAAATTAAATCCTACCCGCGAGCAGATGGTGGAATTCCTGTTCACATCCGGAGCGTTCGGACTTGTCGTTGCGAACAATGCATCGATCAGCGGAGCAGCTGGCGGCTGCCAGGCAGAAGTCGGATCAGCAGCTGGGATGGCTGCGGCTGCCATTGCTGAATTGGCAGGGGGAAGCCCCAAGCAATCCGCGCATGCGATGGCAATTGCGCTGAAGAACATGCTGGGGCTTGTATGCGATCCTGTTGCAGGTCTCGTGGAAGTGCCGTGTGTGAAACGAAATGCCATGGGCGCAGCGATTGCCATGGTCGCAGCAGATATGGCACTGGCGGGTGTAGAGAGTGTCATCCCGTGCGATGAGGTGATTGAGGCGATGTTCCGCATTGGTCAGACGATGCCATCGACGATGAGGGAGACAGCGCGCGGAGGGCTTGCGGTTACGCCAACGGGAGAGCGATTGAAGCGGCAAATTTTCGGTGCGGAAGAACCGAAGGAAGAGGCTTAATCGGGGCTTGAACGGCGGATGAAGGAGAATTGCAAACTGTAGCTGACAGGCCATAACTGCACATACGATCAGGTGAGGAGGTGCGCCGATGCGGAAACGTCAGCCAGATTCGGCATCGTTGACCGAGCAGCGCAAGACAGAGCATATTCGAATATGCCTCGAACAACCAGTGAACGGAGTAGGGATAACAACAGGGCTGGAGCAATATCGCTTCGTCCATCAGGCATTGCCCGAAGTTGATTTTCGGGAGATCGAATTGAAGACAGAATGGCTTGGCAAGGAAGTTCGCACACCGCTGCTGATTAGCTCTATGACTGGAGGAAGCAGTCATGCGGCACCAATCAATCGCAGGCTGGCTGCCGTGGCTGAAGCCCGGGGCTGGGCGATGGGTGTAGGCTCCGTACGCGCTGCGGTGGAGAATCCCGAGGTCGCGGGTACGTTTCGCATCCGCGACCTAGCCCCTACCATTCCGTTATACTCCAATATTGGTGCCGTTCAGCTTAATGTTGGGATGGGAATTGAGCAGTGCCGCCGTGCGGTAGAGCTCGTCGAGGCGGACGGGCTTATTTTGCATTTGAATGCGATGCAGGAAGTGTTCCAGCCGGAGGGGGATGTCAATTTCTCCGGTCTGCTTCGCCGTATCGAGCAGCTATGCCGCGAGTTGGACGTGCCGGTCGGCGTGAAAGAGGTTGGCTGGGGCATTGCGCCGGATACAGCGAAGCAGCTTGTGGAAGCAGGCGTAGCCTTCATCGATGTTGCAGGGGCGGGTGGAACCTCATGGAGCCAGGTTGAGAAACTGCGTGCTCGCGATGCTGTCATGCAGCGTGCCGCGGAGGCCTTTGCCGATTGGGGCATTCCGACCGCAGTCAGTGTGCAGCAGGTACGCAAAGCGCTACCGAATCAGCCTGTTATCGCGAGCGGCGGATTACATACAGGAGTCGATGCGGCCAAGTCGATTGCTCTTGGTGCCGACGTGGCTGGTTTCGGGCGCTCACTGCTTGCTGCAGCAGCAGATTCCGAAGAAGCGGTTGATCAGGTTCTGGCTCAGGTGGAAGCTGAGCTGCGGATTGCCATGTTCGGCATTGGGGTGCGTACAATACAAGAACTGCGTCATACAGAACGTTTGGTTCGGCTGCTGTAATCGTCACCGTGGATTGAATATCTGATCGGCATAATTCGGGATAAACGGAATAATATCGTTATATCTATTGCTTTTATAGATAAAATATATGGTTTCCTCCCAATAATCCCTAGTTTTCGGTGCAAAAGGCTAGAAAAACTCGGTTTTGGTAAATAAAACCTGTATCCATACTATGGAAAATCCTTTATATTATGATTGGAATCACAATCTAACGTTCGGATTTAATAAATCGTGATGAGGCCACCTCTCGAACGGGCGAGCGTCGATACCTATTTTGAGTGAGAAGGAAGGGTTGCATAAGGATGAAGCAATCAATTTTCGACTTTAACACCAAAACGGTAGTCGCCATCGGCATCGGGGCAGCATTGTACGGCTTGCTAAGCACAGTCACTATTCCGTTAGTGCCGCAGACCGGATTGCGTCCGGCAATTGCCATTCTGACCATCTTCGGTGCCATGTTTGGACCGATCGTTGGATTTTTGAGTGGAGCCATCGGGCATATCATTACTGATTTGACTTGGGGCGGCGGAACAATCTGGTGGACATGGGTGCTCGGGTCGGCTATTTCCGGCTTTGGGATGGGACTTGTGTATTTGAATTCGTCATTCAACATTAAGGAAGGACGCTCCTCGAAGGGCAGCATTATAGCATTGGCGATAACCGGATCGCTTGCGCTTGCTGCTGGCTTTGGTGTGTCCAGTATTTTAGATGTGTATTTGTTCGGAGAGCCGGCAGATAAGATGTGGGTACAGTTCACGGCTTCCACGCTGGCGAATATTGGCGTTCACTTGGTGCTTGGATTGTTGGCTGTGCTGGCACTACTTCAAATGAATCGCAACAACTCGAATCTGCGAGTGCAGAAATAATGCAGCGCCCAAGTTTGAAGACAGGAGCTACAGATTCAATGAAAGAACCGCTTATCTCGTTTCGAGATTTTAGCTTTCAATACCGCAGTTTGTCCGAACCGACATTGCGAAATGTGAACCTGGATATTTACCCAGGAGAAAAAATATTAATTGCCGGCCCAAGCGGCTGCGGCAAATCGACTTTGGCCCATTGTATGAATGGGCTAATTCCTTTTACGTATAGTGGAACGATAACGGGAGAGTACACGCTTAAGGGGAAGCGTCCCTCAGAGCTTAGCATTTTTGAGATTAGCCGCAGCGTTGGGACGATTCTGCAGGATCAGGATGGACAGTTCATTGGTCTGTCGGTAGGGGAAGACGTAGCGTTCGCTTTTGAAAATGATTGCATGAAAACGGCGGATATGAAGCCTAAGGTGACGAAGGCATTGGAAGTCGTGGACATGCTTCCTTATATCGATCATAGTCCGCATGAACTGTCGGGCGGTCAGAAGCAGCGTGTGTCGCTGGCTGGTGTGCTGTCGATGGATGCGGATATTTTGCTGTTCGATGAGCCGCTTGCGAACTTGGATCCGGCAAGCGGCAAGCAGGCCATCGAGTTGATGGATCATATTCATAGCGAGACAAATAAGACGATTATTATTATTGAGCATCGGATTGAGGATGTACTGGAGCAGCATGTTGATCGCATTGTCCTCATGTCAGAAGGTCGTATTGTTCAGATCGGAACGCCTGATGAGATGCTGGCTTCTTCGATCATGCAGCAGCATGGATTAAGAGAGCCCTTATATGTCTCTGCGCTGAAATACGCTGGCTATGTATGCAAGCCTGAGGACAAGCCTTCTTCTCTACTTGCGATTAGCAACAATGATGAGGCAAGGGAATACCTATCCGATTGGGTCGCTGGGGAAGGAGTTGCCTCTCGCCAGACAGAACGGACTTCGATGCTGGAGATGGATAATGTTCGCTTCTCTTATGACGGCGAACGGGAAGTGATTCGGGGAGTATCGCTGACGATCGGTGCTGGCGAGCGAATTGCACTGCTCGGGAACAATGGCGCAGGCAAGTCCACGCTATCACATTTGTTGACGGGAATAGCTGCGCCGACGGCGGGCACGATCAAGCTGAATGGGGAAGATATCCGCTCGTGGTCGATTCGGAAAAGGGGCGGACATATCGGATATGTGATGCAGAACCCGAACCACATGATTACACAGCCTATGATTCGTGAAGAAGTGGCCTTCGGACTGCGCATGCGAGGCATGAAGGAAGAAGAGGTCATGGCGCGCGTTGAGGAGACACTGCGTATATGCGGTCTATACGGATATCGGGAATGGCCGGTATCTGCGCTCAGTTATGGACAGAAGAAGCGGGTGACCATTGCTTCGATTTTAGCAATGAAGCCGAATCTTATGATTCTGGACGAGCCGACAGCAGGTCAAGATCATAAGCACTATACGGAGTTTATGAGTTTTATTTCTGAGCTGGCGAACAGCGGTATGTCTTTCCTGTTCATTACCCATGATATGCACTTAGCTTTGGAATATACGGAGCGTGCAGCTGTATTATGCAATGGGGAGCTGATTGCAATTGGCGATACCGCTCATGTGCTGACCCATATGGAGGCGATTGAACGAGCCAATGTGAAGGAGACTTCACTTGGCACGCTTGCCCGTCTGACTGGCGTGTGCGAGCCGGAGGCGCTTGTGCGCAAATTCATCGACCACGAGAAGCGGGTGAAGCATCATGAGTAAATCAGGTATGCTCTATATTGAACGGGATACGCTGTTCCATCGTATGGATGGAGCAGCGAAGATGCTTGTGCTGGCTGTGTGGACCGTAATCGTATTTTTATTTCAGGATTTGCGAATATTCGTGCCCCTGTTTGGGATTGGTCTTGTCCTTCTTATAAATGCGCAGTTGCCATGGAAGCGAATTCGGCTGCTCGTCTGGCTGATGATCGTATTTAATATATTCAATTCTTTATTCAGTTTATTAATTACACCGGCTTATGGCAGTACATTGACAGGTACGACTACTGTGCTTCTCGATATGGGCTACAACGTATTGACATTGGAGACCGTTATCTATGTATTTACATTGTCCATGAAGTATATGTCTCTTATGCCGATAACCGTCTTGTTCATCTATACGACGCATCCGACACGGATGGCGAGCAGCTTGAATCGAATCGGCGTTCCTTACAAAATCGCCTACGCGTTCAGTATCGCATTTCGCTATATTCCAGATTTGCAGGCGGAATTCCGGCATATCTCGAATGCCATGCAGGCGCGTGGACTTGGATTCGGCAAGGGCGAGGGCACAATTGTGCAGCGGCTTAAGCATTTTGTATCCATTACGACACCGCTCGTACTCTCCTCGCTGCATCGCATTGAGACGATATCGAATGCAATGGACTTGCGCGGTTTCGGGAAGCATTCGAAGCGTACGTGGTTCTCGTCGACGGAGTGGCATCGTGAAGATTATATCGTGGTCATCGTCAGCGTACTCGTGCTTGCCGCAGCGATTATATGGCGAGTGCAAGGGTTCGGGACATTTTGGTATCCATTTTAACGAATTCGTTACGAAGGAATCGTAATGTATATACACCCTCTTGGGTTCCTCTAGGATAGAGCATGCATGATGCTGTGCATGACTATCTGGGACACCCGGGAGGGTGTTTTCTTTTTTTGACACCGGATCATGGAATCAATGGAATCGTAGGAATCTACTTGAGAATCTATCATTAACAAAACATTTATATGGAATTAACACTCTCTTGCTAGAGCAAGGTTATGGTATGAAAGGGTGGTGTGAGACATACCATCTCAATAAGGACGATATTGGAAAAGGGGAGAATACGGAATATGCAAATGCGCGCTAAGTGGATGCTACTTCTGTTTATGTGTTTTACGCTGCTGGTAGGCTGCGGCCAGTCAGGGACAGCAGGAGGAACAAAGACGCCAGAGAAAGGTGCGACGCAGGAGGGGGCGACAGCAGCTCCAGCCGATAACGCAACCACACCGAAGGATGAGAATGTGGAGTTAACATTCTATTTTCCTATCGCGGTTGGTGGTCCACTGACGAAAGTGGTTGAGGGTATGACGGCGAAGTTCGCCGAGAAGCACCCGCACATCACAGTGAAGCCTGTTTATACAGGCAGTTATGCAGATACGACGACGAAGATTCAAGCTGGCATCCAAGCCAAGCAGCCGCCGGATGTAGCGGTTATGCTGTCTACGGAACTGTTCAGCATGCTGGATACGAATGCAATCCTTCCGCTTGATGACTTTATCGCGAAGGAAGGCAACGGTTTCCTTGATGATTTCTACCCAGCTTTCATGGCGAACTCGCAAGTTGAGAACAAGACATACAGTATCCCTTTCCAACGCAGTACTATCGTTCTTTATTACAACAAGGATGCTTTCAAAGAAGTTGGCCTAAACCCGGATCAACCGCCGAAGACTTGGGCTGAGCTTACAGAATATGCAACGAAGCTGAAAAAAGACGGTCGCCAAGGCATCGAGGTGCCAGGATCCGGATTTGCTTATTGGATGTTCCAACTGTTCTCCCTGCAGAACATGGCTGATCCAAAAGGCAACCTCATGTCCCAAGACGGCAAGAAAGTATTCTTTGATACACCAGAGAATGTAGAAGCATTGCAGTATTGGCAAGACCTGTCGAAGAAGCATAAGGTAATGCCGGAAGGTATTGTAGAATGGGCAACGGTTCCTACAGACTTCTTAGAGCAGAAGACTGCTATGATGATTCATACTACGGGCAACCTGACGAATGTGAAGAATAACGCTAAATTCGACTTCGGTGTTGCATTCCTGCCGATGAACAAGCAGTACGGTTCACCTACAGGCGGCGGCAACTTGTATATCTTCAAGGACATCGATCCAAAGAAACAAGCAGCAGCCTGGGAATTCATCAAGTTCATGACAGAGCCGGAGCAAGCTGCTCAATGGAGTATTGATACGGGCTATGTTGGCGTTCGCAAGTCAGCGTACGACACAGATGTGATGAAGAAATATGCAGCTGAGTTCCCGCAAGCAGTTGTTGCACGTGATCAATTGGAGCACGCTTACGCGGAATTGTCTACGCACAACAATGGTAAAGTCTCCAAAGCATTGACGGATCAAGTGCAAGCGGTGCTGACAGGCACGACGGATCCGGCATCTGCATTGAAGAAGGCGCAGGAAGAGGCTGATCGCGCACTGAAGCCGTTCAACAAGTAATACACGCTCAAGATGCAATCGCATGCCTTATGTGCATGCTGTATCGGCAGGGCTTAGGCCCTGCCGATTTATATACATCATGAACTTACTAGAATTCATTGGAGAAGGAGGTCAGGATGATGACCGCCAAATGGAAAGAACGTCTATCCCGCAATACATTGGCATGGGCGCTGCTGCTCCCGTCCCTGTTGTTTCTCATGCTCTTCACCTATTATCCAATGCTGAAGACAGCCTGGCTCAGTATGTATCAATCTGACCTGGCTACACCGGAGCCGGTATTTGTAGGGCTTGATAACTTTACTGCACTGTTCCAAGACCCTGTATTCCAGAAAGTATTCAGCAATAATATATGGTTTGCGATTGGCACAGTGCCTACTTCCATGGCGCTTGCTTTCATTATGGCGCTGTTCGCTGATAAGGCACTAGCGGGACGTTCATTCTCTCGTGTGGCATTTTTCTATCCGAATATGATTCCAATGATCGCGGTAGCGAATATTTGGCTGTTTATATACACACCTCAGTATGGTTTGTTGGCTCAACTGGCGAAGTGGGTTGGACAGTCGGCGGACATGAATATGTTGGGGCATCCCGATACGGTCATGTGGGCTATGATCGTCATGATGATATGGAAGGAAGCAGGATACTTCATGATCTTCTACTTGGCCGGACTTCAGAATATTCCGAAGGACTTATATGAATCGGCCTCGGTAGACGGCATTGGTACTTGGAAGGTAACGACACGGATTACAATCCCATTGACGATGCCTACTACGCTGTTTGTAGCAGTTGTAGCGCTGACGAATGCATTCAAGCTTGTGGATCATTTGTGGATTATGACCAAGGGTGGTCCAGACAATGCGAGCAGCCTGCTTCTGTATCACATTTATGACACAGCCTTCAGCTTCTACGATCAAGGAATGGCGGCGACCATGACTGTCATTATGATCGCACTGCTCTTGGTACTATCATCACTACAATTTTTCGGCTGGGATCGCAAGATCCATTATCAATAAAGGAGGCGCCTTATGGACAAATCAGTTGGGATCAACACAGAATTTAGTACAGGCGCCGTAGGCCGTAGGCCGCCTTTATCGGATCGAGCCTTGAAGATCGAACGGACGAAGCGACGGATGAAGCAGTGGCTCTGGCATGCGATTATGCTCGTGGTCAGCGTCGTGTGGTTTGTGCCGCTCATCTGGATGTTATGGACGGCGTTCCGTCCCAAGGATGCGGGCATGAATTCATTCTGGTCATGGGAGTGGACGTTAGCTAACTTTGCAAAGGTATGGGAAGGTGCTCCATTTGCCCAGTATTATTTGAACACCTTCACGATTGCAGGAGGAGTGCTGCTTGCGCAGCTTCTCAGCCTAACACTGGCTGCTTACGCATTTGC
This sequence comes from Paenibacillus suaedae, assembly GCF_032337355.1. NCBI lineage: Bacteria > Bacillati > Bacillota > Bacilli > Caryophanales > Paenibacillaceae > Paenibacillus > Paenibacillus suaedae. Next base: position 184,406 of record NZ_JAVYAA010000009.1, on the reverse strand, counting down.
ACGCCTGCGCTTCTTCGGGAAAGACGCTGTATTTATGCTGTTCTTGGTACAACTTATGGTACCAGCGGATGTTCTTATTTTCTCGAACTACCATGTATTGAAGGAGTTTGGTTTGCTGGATACGAAGCTGGGCATCATGCTGCCATACTTCGCATCAGCATTCGGGATATTTCTGCTCCGCCAGACATTTAAGCAGCTGCCGCTTGAATTGGAGGAAGCAGCGATGGTGGAAGGCTGCTCTCGCCTGGGCATTTTGTGGCGCATCTTCGTGCCGTTGTCTGCGCCTGTATATATCTCATTTGCGGTTGTATCGGTCAGCTATCAGTGGAATAACTTCCTGTGGCCGCTGATTGTGACGAACTCCGTAGAGAATCGTCCGCTTACCGTAGGGCTTGCTATGTTTGCTCAGTCTTTCGAGACGGGGGCGCAGTGGGCAGAAGTAAGTGCGGCAACATTGCTTGTTGTAGGGCCGCTGATTCTTGGATTTTTGCTGTTCCAGCGCAAATTTATTAGCAGCTTCATGCACTCAGGAATTAAGTAAGAGCCACTCTTGGCTGCACGGATGTGAATAGCTCGATCTAAGGCGCTCTTTGGCTGCTCACGCAGCACAAGGGGTGCCTTTTTTCATATGGATGCTGCATGGAGATTGGTATGCTTGAAGTAGGTTGGAGGATTTGAGAAATATTACATTCGATTCGGAGCGCATTTTTGAATAAAATGGAGTTTATCTCAGTCCTTGGGGCACCCTAGAAAATACAGCAGGAAAGAAGGAGTGGCATACCCATTTATGTCAAATAAGCAATCAAAGCAGGATCCTCAGAAGGGAAATAAGACGGAGCAATTCAGCTCTGCAGGATTTATATTGGCCGCTATCGGCAGTTCAGTCGGGCTGGGCAACATGTGGAAGTTCCCATACGTTACGGGGCAAAATGGAGGAGGAGCATTCTTCCTATTATTCATCGCCTGTCTCTTAATTGTTGGCTTGCCAGTATTGCTTGGCGAACTGGCTGTTGGACGTGGCGGACGCGGTGACGCAGTCTCTGCTTTCACCACTTTATCACGCAAAAGAGGATGGGGCGTACTGGGATTCATCGCCGTATTGGCTGCCTTCCTGATTATGACGTATTACAGCACGATTGCGGGATGGACGCTCCATTATGCAGTTGAGTCGGTATCCGGAATCTTGTTCCAAAGCGGCGATTATGCGGAACACTTCAAGCTCTTCACCGGAGGGATGATGCCGATTGTCTGGCAGATCGTCGTGTTTGCCTTAACCGGATTCATCATTGCCAGAGGGATATCTGGTGGTATTGAGAAGTTCAATAAGATTGTTATTCCGGGCCTGCTCATCATTTTATTGGTTATGATGGTGCGTACGCTTACGCTGGACGGCGCTGCTGAAGGAATCTCTTATTTCCTGAAGCCTGACTTCTCACAGTTGACCTTCCATTCCGCACTGATGGCATTGGGGCTTGCATTTTTCTCCTTGTCGCTTGGTATGGGGGCCATGCTGACGTATGGTGCATACGTAGACAAGCATCAATCGCTGCCACTAGCAACTATTGCAGTAGGAGCGGGTGATTTAATCTATGCGCTTATTGCAGGGTTGATCATCTTCCCAACGATATTTACATTTGGAATTGAACCGGATTCAGGGCCGGGACTTGTCTTCGTTGCTCTCCCTGCAGCATTCGCCTCGATGCCTTATGGTGCTTTGTTCGGCGGCTTGTTCTTCTTGCTTCTGGCAATTGCTGCGGTTACGTCTTGCTTGGCCCTTGCGGAAGTGCCTGTAGCCTATATCATGCGCCGCTACAACTTGGGGCGTGGCAAGGCAACCTTCTTTGTGATTGCTGCCATGTACATCATCGGACTTCCGTGCACGCTGGCAGCGGGAGGGGTTCTGGAGGAGGCGACGCTGGGCGGCCGTAACTTCTTCCAATGGATTGATTTCCTGACCTCGAATGTGATGCTGCCACTGGGCGGTTTGTTCGTAACGCTGCTTGTCGGATACGCATGGAAGCAGTCCGGAGAAGAGACGGGTCTCTCTCCCGTATGGAGAAGTATATGGCTGTTCACGATGCGCATTATAGCTCCTGTGCTCATAATATTGATTTTCTTGTCGTCGATCGGCTTGGTCTAAATTAGAAATGCCGAACAACGCCCCAGATGGCTGGATGAGCCTTCCGGGGCGTTGTTTTGTATTGCCTATTCATCTAAAGGGGGAGAATGTCATGCTACTTATCATTCACCAATCAGTGATGATTTGAATCATCTTTGAATATGATTTCTTAACATTCACTTGCACGGCTGCGGGCTGTTTCTGCTGATGTGTTCTTTTTTCGACATATTTCGATAAAACCATTCCAAAGTTGACATGAGATGATATAATGGAAATTAAAACCACAGCCCCTGTAACTCGGGCGGCTTATGGAGGCGTAGAGAAAATGGGCTTGGCTAATGGGGCAGGATCGGTATATTCGTTCGGCTCAGAAGACAATGTGCCGGAATTGCTCTGTGTCATGGAGAACGGATCGATGGAGCAATCGGCGGAGGCGGCTCAAGCATTATTCGAGCAGCTGTGTATGGAGCATGGTGTCCATGAAGCAACTAGTGCGCTGATCGAGCCGCTCTTGGATATTTTGACCGTACGATATAAGTCGGTTGCGAAGGCATCCATCTTGAATGGGATAGCGCAAGTACTGCGAACGGTGATGGACTGCCATCTTCCATTTGGGGTGACACCCTCTCGATATCGCCATGCTGATGATGCGGAGACTAGAGATATTGCCTCCCAGGTGGAGCAGAGCTGGCTTCACGTACTTCGTGAGCGCTATGCAGACTGGACGTCTCTCATTCACGAAGATGATCGAACAGCAGTGCAGGTGATTTATGTACTGCATTTGCTCCAATGGACAGATGAGGCTGTTGAGGATACGCTGCAGGAGGCTTCCTTCCATGGCCTTACAGCACGTGTGCGCCTTAATGGCTTGCTTGCGTTGGCAGATTATCGGCACCGTATCGGTAAGCCATTCAACCCATCCATAGCGTTCGGACAGCATCAAGACGATGAGCTTCACGAAGCGATTCGCGCTGTATGCGTAGCTGTTACCGCTCCTGAGTCACTCGGTCTTCTGGAGATGAGCAAGCTTATATCGGGGTGTACGCTGCCTCGTATGGATCGCATTCAGTTTCCGTGGGCGGACGGCGCTATTGCGTCGGTATGTGCGCAAGCTGCATGTCGCTCCTTAAGTAAGGGGACAACCTTGGACGAACGAGCTGCTTTTTGGAAAGAAGCACTGGAGAAGACGATATCTGCTCATCAGCGCCGCTCACGGCAGGTAGTATGGGAGATAGGTGAGTCAACGGTTCAGTGGGATGAGGAGTGGCTGCAATGGAACTGGAACAGCCCGATGCTTGTCGCAGATGGGATGCTGTATTCTTTATTCCAGACGCCAGGTCAAGACGGTGGCGTTATGCAGAAGCAGGAAGATGGAACGGTATCGATCCATCCTGCAGCTGCACGTGTCATTAAGGTATGCTTGCAAAATCAAGTCGATATGCCGAATGCAGAACGCTACGGAGCGGGTATGACGATTCGTTCGCTGTATCGATTCATCACATAAGAGAAGCCTTGCTAGGTTAAGCCTACCTTCGGTGAAACAGGTAGATCGATTGGACAAGTTATGATGTGAATACACAATTGGACATTTGAAGCTGGCAAGACGGAACTAGTCCGTCTTTTTCTTTTTCTCGGAGAAAGGTGTTACGGATTTTGCTCCTTCAATAGTGTCATTTACGAACGCCATATCTTGATTTTTCGCTTTCATTGCCGTGGTGCCTTTATAATTACCACGATGCGATTTATTCTCCATAGTTGTACCCCTCACTTTACTCAAAAATGATGGAAATTGAATGTTGGATCCAGCTACAGCAATAGTATGTTCGGTGCACAGTCTCCTTATCCGAGAAGAGCCAAAGCAAGGTAAAGGAAACAGTTGACATAGATAACTAACAGACAACGCTACCTCGAAAATTTCAGATCTGGCTGCAAGTGGATGGATATGTACTTGGCTTCAGACAAGCAGCTCTTGAGTAAGGATTTATTATTCCGAACAATAAAAATTGCTAAGATCGCAGAAGTCTTTAGTGCTTTTCTGCTCTCCTGAAGTGAGCAAAAGTTGACAATACGGAAAAAATCTAGTCGATGACTAGGTTTTTTTTGCGTTGTTGGTTATAATGGTTAAGGAATTTTTGCGTGTTTTTTACACGCATCTTAACGATACATGAAACATAATTGATAGACTAGGTTTATGATAGTAAGGTAATGTTCGAAACAATGGTTATTCAAATATACGGTCTAAGGAGTTGTACTTATAAATGGCATTAAAAGCAGGTATTGTTGGGCTGCCTAACGTCGGCAAATCGACGTTGTTCAATGCGATTACACAAGCAGGGGCTGAATCGGCGAACTATCCGTTCTGTACGATCGATCCGAATGTCGGCGTGGTAGAGGTTCCAGATGAGCGCTTGGATAAGTTGACTGAGTTGGTTGTTCCAAACCGTACAGTTCCAACAGCGTTTGAATTTGTTGATATTGCCGGTCTGGTACGTGGTGCGAGCAAGGGCGAAGGGCTTGGGAACAAGTTCTTGGCTCACATTCGTGAAGTAGATGCAATCGTACACGTTGTGCGCTGCTTCGAAGACGAAAATATTACGCATGTTGACGGAAAGGTTGACCCAGTTAGCGATATTCAAACGATCAACTTGGAGCTCGTTCTGGCGGATTTGGAATCGGTCGAGAAGCGTCTTGATCGCACAAAGAAGAACATGAAGAGCGGCGACAAGAAGTATGTGGCAGAGGCTGCTGTATTGGAGCGCTTGAAAGAGGCGTTGTACAATGATAAGCCAGCACGCAGCTTGGAACTGAGCGACGAAGAAAAGGTGCTTGTACGCGACATGCACTTGCTCACGATGAAGCCAGTATTGTATGCGGCGAACGTAAGCGAAGATGGCGTGAAGGATGCGGATAGCAATCCATATGTACAGCAGGTACGTGACTTTGCCGCAGCTGAGAATGCAGAAGTTGTGCCGATTAGCGCAAAGGTAGAAGCAGAAATTGCTGAGCTTGAGGGCGAAGATAAGGAGATGTTCCTTGAAGAGCTTGGACTGGATGAGTCCGGTCTGAACCGCTTGATTAAGGCAGCCTATCGCTTGCTTGGTCTGTATACGTACTTTACTGCTGGTGTACAAGAAGTACGCGCTTGGACGATTCGCAAAGGGATGAAGGCCCCGCAAGCGGCAGGTGTTATCCACTCCGACTTCGAGCGCGGCTTCATTCGTGCCGAAGTGGTCTCTTATAATGATCTAGTTGCTGGCGGTTCTATGAATGCGGTGAAGGAACAGGGTAAGCTAAGATTGGAAGGTAAGGAATACGTTGTTCAAGACGGCGATGTTATGCATTTCCGCTTCAACGTATAGCGCTTCTGCTTCTTCGCTTGCTTAGCTAATGCAGTGAGATCATCTGCGCATTGTAATGCAGGTTGAGCGAGGGAATGGTTGCGGAACTGGTTATGGTGGAATGCCGTAATCATTCATTTATTGAAGCACGAACCATGATTGCGCAAATCAAGGTTCATGAATATACGTGGTAGTATCGAATTGGAGAAGAGAGGTGAGCGTGTATGATGTTAGATAGACTGCAATCCCTTGCGGATCGCTATGAGAAGTTGAGTGAATTGCTATGTGACCCGGATGTGGCGAACGAGCCGAAGAAGCTTCGTGAGTATTCGAAGGAGCAATCCGATCTGCAGCCAGCTTATGAAGCATTTATGGAATTTAAAAATGTACTTAGCGAACTGGATGCGGCGAAGGTAATGATGCAAGAGAAGCTTGACGATGAGATGCGCGAAATGGTGAAGATGGAAATCGAGGAACTGAGTGCGCGTCAAACGGAACTTGAGGAACGTATTCGTATTTTGCTGCTGCCGAAGGATCCGAATGATGACAAGAACGTGATCGTGGAAATTCGCGGTGCGGCAGGCGGTGATGAAGCTGCGCTCTTCGCTGCTGATTTATACCGCATGTACACGCGCTATGCGGATTCACAAGGATGGCGTACAGAGCTGATGGAAGCGAACATGAGCGATCTGGGCGGATTCAAAGAAGTTATCTTCTCGGTATCCGGTAAGGGTGCTTACAGCAAGCTGAAGTATGAGAGCGGCGCGCACCGCGTTCAACGCATACCGGCAACTGAATCAGGCGGACGTATTCATACGTCAACTTCGACTGTAGCTGTAATGCCAGAGGTAGATGAAGTAGAAGTCGAAATATTCGATAAAGATATTCGTGTTGATACATTCTGCTCTTCTGGTGCGGGCGGCCAGTCCGTCAACACAACGAAGTCGGCGGTACGTGTTACACATATTCCAACAGGGATCATGGCTACGTGTCAGGACGGGAAGTCTCAGAACGATAATAAGGCGAAGGCATTGCAAGTCTTGCGTGCCCGCATCTATGAAATTAAGCGTCAAGAGGAAGAAGCCAAGTACGCTGGCGAGCGCAAAAGTAAGGTTGGAACGGGTGATCGCAGTGAACGGATTCGGACGTACAACTATCCGCAGAGCCGTGTGACAGATCATCGTATCGGCTTGACTCTGCATAAGCTTGATCAAATTATGAACGGCGATGTGGAGGAACTCATCCAAACGCTTACGTTGACTGAACAAGCGGAGCTGCTGGAAAGGGAGAATCAAGCATGAGTGAGCCTTGCGGACGGAATGAGGAGCGTAGTCAGCTAAATGCGGCAGACAGAGCTCCATATCGCCTCGCATGGCCTGCAACAATAAGAGAAGCCTGGGTACAGGCTTCTTCTTTTTTAGCAGAGAATGGAGTCGATGATGCTGCACATCATGCCGAACTGCTGCTGCGGCATGTGCTGGGTATGGAGCGAGTCGCTTACTTGGTTGCATTGACAGAGCTGATGCCTGAAGATGCAATCCATGCTTTTGAATCGGCAGTGACACGGCGATCTGCGGGTGAGCCGACCCAATATATTATTGGGGATGTTTACTTCTATGGTTTGCCGTTCGAAGTGACGTCGGATGTGCTTATCCCAAGGCCGGAGACAGAGCTCCTCGTGGAGGCAATTCTGACTGAAGCTGACCTGATCTGGTCGCAAGATGAATCACTTCATGTTGTGGATATTGGTACCGGCAGCGGTGCAATTGCTTGTACATTGGCACATGAGCGTCCACATTGGCATATCACGGCTGGCGATATCTCGCCAGCGGCGCTTGCTGTCGCGAAGCGAAATGCGGGGCGGCTTGGCGTTGCAGAGCGGATGTCGTGGAAACAGGGGGATTTGCTGGCGCCGTTCGCTGGAAGTGAATTGGACATTCTCGTATCCAATCCACCTTATATTCCGGCAGGTGATATCGCGGATCTGATGCGTGAGGTGCGCGACTATGAGCCGCGTACGGCGCTGGATGGTGGAGCGGATGGCTTGGATCCGTATCGACGGCTTGTCACCATGCTGTCCGAGCTTGGCAAGGCTCCACGAATGATTGGCTTTGAAGTGGGTCAAGGACAAGCGCAAGATGTGGCGGCAATGCTCGCGCAAGCTGGTTATGATGAGAAGCTGATCATTGTGCCTGACCTGGCTGGTATTGAGCGCCATGTGATTGGTGTTCGACACTTAGGAGGAATTTAGCTCTATAAGGACTGTTCCATGACGCAGAAAACATATCTGCGACTAGGACAGTCCTTTTTTGTGCATTAAAAAGTGGGGTATCGGTTCATAGGCTGCATGATAACCACCAGTTTCACCTAAGACTTTGACGAATCTATCTATCAAAAAACACTATTGATAGGTTTAAGGATCCTGTTCGCGGACATACTGATAGACAAGAGGCGCGCCCAACCTCACAAGGAGCAGGATGAACATGAACTTACGCGTGTTCGTACTCGGTCTCGCGATTGCCGTACTGGCAGCGGGAGCTTTGATGCGTTGGGAAAATGGCCATGCGGAGGCCATTGATAATCAAAATATTCAGAAGCAAAAGATAGAGAAGCAGGATCATATTCCCGAGGATGCGATTCGGCTGCGAATATTGGCCAACTCGGACGTTGATAACGATCAGCGTGTGAAGCGCATGGTCCGGGATCGGATTGTGGAGCAGATTAACGGCTGGCTTAAGACAGAAGAGAAGCCGGATACTCGTGAAAAGGCACGCGAGCTGATAGCAGGGCATTTGGACGAACTGAAGCAGACGGCAGAGCAAGTGTTAAACGAAAAAGGACTGGCGTATGGAGTCAAGGTGAAGCTTGGAGAAGTATCCTTCCCGGCCAAGTGGTATGGAGGCGAAGTATATCCTGCCGGGATGTATGAAGCATTGCTCGTTACAATAGGCGAGGGAAGCGGACAGAATTGGTGGTGTGTCCTGTTCCCGCCGCTCTGCTTCGTCGATGGGAGTACGGCTCAAGCACAAGCTGGTGATGCGAAGTCCAAGTCAGCTGCGCCATCTAAGAGTGGAGAACAAGACAAGGGCGCTCTATCAGCTGAGGGAGATGCTCAGGCTGCAGACGGGAAGGCTCAAGCCCATGCCGCGATGGAATCAGGCGAGACAGAAGTGAAGTTCTTCCTGTGGGAGGCTCTAGAGGCATTGTTTCGTTTGATTGGTTCCATTTTCAGTGCAATATTTGGTTAATCTAATCGAGTAGTTGTATGCACTAGGTGTGCCTTCCACTCGTCTGGACGTGTTGCCGTCATTATGGTACAACTAAAATAAGCAACAGTTATTTATAGATTTGAATTAAGTACGAATACGTGTGAAACTTCAATTTATGAAGATGCCGAAGCTCCTTTGGCATCTTTCTTGCGTTGCTTCCGCCTTTTCTTTTTTTTAGTGTCGATGTCGGCATCGGGGCGGGAGAGCATACACTCTATATCGAAGTAAGGGATGTACTCAATGAATACTCGACATGAACGGGAACAGAAGGACAGCGCGACTGCCGTGACGGAAGGAAGCGCTCAACGTTTGCACACGAAGTGGTGGTCGGTAGACGAACATATGCCGCTTGAACAGCAGCATGGAATAACAGAGGGGGCGGCAATTCTAGCTGCCGGAGGCACCGTTGCCTTTCCAACGGAGACGGTATATGGGCTTGGCGCGGATGCCCGTGATACGAAGGCAGTTGAACGTATATTTGCTGCCAAGGGGCGTCCATCCGACAACCCGCTAATCGTTCATATTGCTGAACGGAATCAGCTTGATGAGCTTGTCCTGCCTTATAGTGATATCGCTGCTCGTCTTATGGAACGCTTTTGGCCGGGTCCGTTGACGATCGTGCTGCCGGTGCGAATGGGGGCTGTATCCCCTCGCGTGACGGCGGGACTGGATACGGTTGGTGTACGGATGCCGGGTCACGATACAGCTTTGGCTCTTATACGTGCTTCTGGATGTCCCGTGGCAGCTCCAAGCGCCAACCGTTCAGGACGTCCTAGTCCGACGCGTGCGGAGCATGTACGGGAGGATTTGGATGGTCTTATCGACGGTATTGTCGATGGCGGTGCGACAGGCGTAGGGGTAGAGTCTACTGTTGTAGAATTAATAGGCAATCGTGTGCATGTCCTCCGCCCGGGTGGGATAACAACAGCGATGCTGCAAGAGGTGGCCTCCGAGGTAACGATTGATCCAGCGGTCGATCCCAATGGGGGAATGAGCCATGCACAGGTTCCACAAACTCCAGAATCTGCGCTGGGGGATCGAGATTCCTTGTCTACGCCGCTGGTGAACAAGGAAGCAGATCCTTCGGCAGCAGCGAGCGGCATGATTAGCGAGGAGTCGGTATCTCCTCAAGCTGCTTCAAAGCAAATGGGGCAAGCGAATGACATCCAGATGAACGCGCCTCGCTCACCTGGAATGAAATATACCCACTATGCTCCCCAAGGTCAGCTGCATATCGTGCAGGGGGAGTCTACGGAACAAGTGAGCGAATGCATTCAGCGTATGCTGCATGAAGCACAGCAGCGCGGGGAGACAACGGGTGTACTTGCCTTCGCAGAGCATGCAGAACATTACCGAGCTGATATTGTAGCAACGATTGGCAGTGTGCATGCATTGGAAGAGGCAGCCGCACTGCTATATGATGCCCTGCGGCATTTCGATGAAGCGGGCGCAACTTATATACTGGCAGAAGCTTGCACTACAGAAGGCATCGGTCTTGCAGTGATGAACCGTATGATGAAGGCAGCAGGTCATCGTATCATTTGGTGTGAATGAACCTTGTTTGGGTAATGTAGCTTATAAGAGACAAGCCTTGTTATCTCTTTGCTGCTTGTCATGAAACTATCCTTGTCCGCATACGTTGGATACAGACGCTATGGGACGAGGAGTGGGGGCAATGTGGGAAACGGCAGCGCCAATCGGCCAATGGATCACGATTTTTTTGATGGCGGCAGCATTGGGCTCAGATGCCTTTTCACTGTGTCTAGGTATCGGTATGAGAGGGGTACGGCGAAGAGATGCAGTTCGCATTAGCGGGGTTATCGCATTGTTCCATGTACTGATGCCGCTGGCGGGTGTTGCAACAGGCATGTATATGAGCATGCTGCTCGGTGAAGTAACCACATGGGCAGCGGGAGGCCTTCTTATTATGCTAGGGGGGCATATGATATACAGCTCGTTGAAGGGTGAATCCTCGCAAATGATTAATACTTCAACGGTATGGGGGATGCTGCTGTTCGCACTTAGTGTGAGTGTAGACTCCTTTTCCGTTGGAATATCGCTCGGCATGTTCGGCTCTGATTTGTTGATGACGATCATTGCCTTTGGATTGTTCGGCGGTGCGATGTCGATCTTTGGCATATTTCTTGGCCACCACGCAGGCAAGCATTTCGGTGAGTACGGGGAGGCTGCAGGTGGGGCGATCCTGCTTACCTTTGGGGTATTGTTTTTGCTGCCTTTCTAAGCTTTCTAAGCTTTGGAGCGAAGTCAAAGCAAGCAGGAATGAGATTGATGAAGATGCGCGACCCTATAGATAGGTTTCATGGTATGAAGGGAGGGGGTCATATGATACGCATTTTATTTGTATGTACAGGCAATACATGCCGAAGTCCAATCGCAGAGGCTATGCTGAAGCATATGGCAGAGGAACGCGGCTTGGACATTCATGTTCAGTCAGCAGGTGTAGCAGCATGGGACGGCACACCGATGTCACATCACGCTTCCACTGTACTGGAGGAGCAGAATATTGCCAATCATCGAGATTTTCGATCGGCTGCACTGGATGAAGAGCGTGTGCATTGGGCAGATCTTATATTGACATTGACGACTAGCCACAAGCGTCATGTGCTTCAACAGTTCCCGGGTGCAACGAGCAAGACATTTGCGCTTAAGGAATATGTGAGCAATCCGGATTCAGAGCAGGAGCAATATCAACAGCTGCAATCATTGGCTGCGGATCTTCAATTGAAGCTTGCTATGGGACAAGCTCCAACGGAAGACGAGCTGGTACAGCTTGCTGAATTGCAGCGGCTTATGCCGAATCAGGATGTGGCAGACCCGTATGGCGGTTCTTTGGAGCAGTATCGGATGACAGCGGCGGAGATTCAGACTGCGCTGACTAGGTTGCTTGATAAGCTTCAGCCATAGACGGTTTAAGTGTTGGGTTTATGGCACTGCCAAATGCAGCAGTAGGATGCTGTGTATGTGTGGGCAGGAAAATAACGGTTGCAATTGGTTGCGACATCCATTATGATCGTTCTATATGGAGAGGATCCGATGTAACTGGCGACGGAAGTGGGGAACCACGGTGGAGCATCGGAGCATACGGCCGGTCGCCTGGGCAGAAGAGCAGTGTACGGATAGAGAGCCGTGCTATGCTCTTTTTTTCAATCAATGAGACATGTTACACTGGGAGTAACGTGCAATTGGCTCGTCTAATTTGCGGGAAATTCGTTATAATAGACCCGTAGCATACCGAGCATGGTAACATGGACGGAGAGCACAATTGAAGACAACGGATGGAGGGTACGACAATGAAAATTGCCATTGGTGCAGACCATGCTGGCGTACGACTTAAGGAAGGGATTGTACAAGTCATCAAGGAGCTTGGTCATGACGTCATTGATGTAGGCTGTGATTGTACAACATCAGTAGATTATCCGGATTATGCGGTACCTGTTGCAGAGATGGTTGCCTCAGGCGAAGCAGATCGAGGCGTGCTCATATGTGGTACCGGGATTGGGATGTCCATCGCAGCGAATAAGGTGCCAGGCGTCCGCTGCGGGCTTGTTCATGATTTATTCTCTGCTAAGGCAACGAGAGAGCACAATGATACGAATGTACTTGCTATGGGCGAGCGTGTCATTGGACCTGGACTTGCTGAAGAGATTGTACGCGTATGGCTGGGTACAGAATTCAGCCAAGGAGAGCGCCATATTGGACGTCTTCGCAAGGTCGCGGACGTAGAACATAAATATCACTCGCAAGCGTAGCGAGTGGAGGTGAATGGGCAGTATGGATGAGATCGAGAAGAACGAACATCAAGGTCCAGCATCGTCATTCTTGAAAATGGGGCAGGTTCGCGAGCAAGCAGAAGCAGCTGCACATGCCCTCGTTCGCGAGGCAGGGCTCAAGCCCGGGCAGCTAGTCGTCATTGGCTGCAGTACAAGCGAGGTGGCAGGTGCGCGTATTGGAACTTCGGGCGCAACGGATACCGCGCAGGCGATATTTGCCGGTCTCGACGTGCTCCGCTCAAGCTATGGCCTCGAGATTGCATTCCAATGCTGTGAGCATTTGAACCGCGCACTTGTCGTTGAACGCCGCACATTGGAGCGGCTCCGGCTGGTGGAAGTATCGGCTGTTCCGGTACGGAAGGCGGGCGGCTCGATGGCCGCTTATGCATATCGCCATCTGACTGATGCATGTCTCGCAGAAGAGATATGCGCCCATGCTGGCATCGATATCGGCGAGACGCTTATTGGCATGCATTTGCGCCGGGTAGCTGTTCCTCTGCGTACAGAAGTGCGATATATTGGCAAGGCGCGTGTCAATATGGCGAAGACGCGGCCGAAGCTTATAGGCGGGGAGCGGGCAGTCTATCAGCTTCCAACTGAGGATGGATTGTCATCATGTGAATAGGAGCAGTGTTTGAATGCAGGCCGTTCACAATTATTTGCAGTGGGGCGGGAGAGCCACTGTTGCACTTTTATTACTGCTACGATAGAACCTTAACGCAGATGCGTTGTCATACATTGCAATAAGGGAATGAAAATGTGGGAGGGCTATGCCAATGGTAGATCATTTACGACAAGCAGATCCTGAAGTGTTGAAAGCAATGGACTTGGAGTTGCAGCGTCAGCGCAACAATATCGAGCTGATTGCTTCTGAAAACATCGTCAGTGAGGCGGTTATGGAAGCAATGGGGACGGTTCTGACGAACAAATACGCGGAAGGTTATCCAGGCAAACGCTACTATGGCGGCTGCGAGCACGTGGACATTGTTGAGGATATTGCCCGCAACCGTGCGAAGGAACTCTTCGGCGCTGAGCATGTCAATGTACAGCCGCACTCCGGTGCGCAAGCGAACATGGCTGTGTACTTGGCAGCATTGAAGCCAGGAGATACCGTGCTTGGCATGGATTTGGCGCATGGTGGACACTTGACTCACGGAAGCCCTGTGAATGCATCTGGTTTGCTGTACAACTTTGTGGCTTACGGTGTGGAAGAAGATACGTTCCGTATTGATTATGATAAAGTGCGCAAGGCAGCATTCAAGCATCGTCCGAAAATGATCGTGGCAGGCGCAAGCGCTTATCCACGTATTATCGATTTTGAAGCACTCGGCCAAATTGCGAACGATGTAGGCGCTTTGTTCATGGTAGACATGGCGCATATCGCAGGATTGGTTGCCGCAGGACTTCATCCAAGCCCAGTACCGCACGCTCATTTCGTTACGACAACAACACATAAGACACTGCGCGGTCCGCGCGGAGGTATGATTATGTGCCGTCAAGCTTGGGCGCAAGCGATCGACAAGGCTGTATTCCCAGGTACACAAGGCGGCCCGCTTATGCATGTGGTGGCTTCTAAGGCTGTTGCATTGGGCGAAGCACTGCAGCCATCGTTCAAGCAGTATGCTGAGCAAGTGATCAAGAACGCGCAAGTATTGGCGAGTACGCTGGTTGAGGAAGGTTTGAGTATTGTATCTGGCGGTACAGACAACCATCTGATGCTGATCGATACGCGCAATATCAATATCACGGGTAAAGATGCGGAGAAAGTATTGGATTCCGTTGGCATTACCGTGAACAAGAACGCCATTCCATTCGATCCGACAAGTCCGTTCATAACGAGCGGTATTCGTATCGGAACACCAGCGGCGACATCCCGAGGCATGGATGAAGCAGCAATGCGCGTTATTGGCCAAGTCATTGCTATGACATTGAAGCAGCCACAGGATGAGGCTGTATTGAACAAAGCACGCGGTATGGTCAGCGATCTGACAGCTCAGTTCCCGTTGTACTCTACATTGAAATATTAATTAGGTAGGAAGACACGCCCTTTTGGCGGGTAGGACTCTTTTATTGCATATTTAATGGACAGAGCAGGTAATCACTCTTGAAGATGATCACCTGCTCTTTTTTGCGTAAATAGGCAGGGAGAACTCTCGATTTCAGTATAGGATGCCTAGGTAGTGTGCGAGAGGCTCAGCAGAGTAGAATCTCGACAATTTCCGATGTTTGCTGCATGACCATGTATAAGCTGTCTTCAACATGCTTAGAAATAGTACAGTGTGATCCTTTTGCACCGAGTTGTCGGAAATGTGAAAAATACCTCAAAAGTGCCTGCAAAACGTGCAGTGATAGGCTCGGAATGTTATAATAGAGCCTGTTTAGCTTAGATGAAGCCGGATAAGCTTGGCATGTACGGCTGTTCAAAGTAGGAATATCAGTTCAAATCATCACGTATTGAGATGAAAAGCAACGAGAGTAAAAGGCGGAGGGACACGAAATATGGGTAAACTGGTCATTTGCGATCATCCACTGATTCAACACAAATTGACATTGATTCGAGACAAAAAGACAACGACGAAGGACTTCCGCGAGCTCGTGGACGAAGTAGCAACTTTGATGGCGTATGAGATTACACGTGAACTGCCATTGCAAACGGTGACAGTCGAAACGCCAGTTGCCGAAACAGAGAGCAAAATGATCGCTGGCCGCATGCTGGGACTAATCCCTATTTTGCGTGCTGGACTAGGTATGGTAGAAGGCGTTGTAAAGCTGATTCCAGGTGCGAAGATCGGACATGTGGGCTTGTTCCGCGATCCTGAGACGCTTCAACCGGTTGAGTACTATACGAAGCTTCCTACAGACGTGACTGAGCGGCAATTGATCGTTATTGATCCAATGCTTGCTACAGGCGGATCGGCGATTGCGGCTATTGACGTGCTGAAGAAGCGCAGCTGCACGCAAATTAAATTGATGTGCCTCATTGCAGCGCCGGAAGGTGTCAAGGCTGTTCAAGAAGCACATCCGGACATCGACATTTATTTGGCGGCATTGGACGAGCGTCTGGACGATCACGGCTATATTGTTCCAGGTTTGGGTGACGCCGGCGACCGCTTGTTCGGCACAAAGTAGAAGAATTCGCTTTTGATCACGAAGCAACTCAAGAGGCAATTCGGCATCGAATCTTGCATTCACTCTCGAAGAACTTATGCTTACGAAGTATGTTTCCTGCGGAAACATTTTATCTGCTCATGTAGTCTTTGTCTGCACTCTGCTGCTCCTTACAAGTTTTGCTCGGCAAAACTCGCTTCGGAAGCTCGGCTTCGAGTTCTTGCAACCTTCTCGGTGCTGAAAAGCGATCTTTTTGAGGTCAAAAAAATGATTTTAGAGCCAATAATGTATTGACTATTATGCAAGAAGAAAGACGGAGGATAAGACTATGTCCAAAGTGAAAGTAATGACGGTATTCGGTGTTCGTCCAGAAGCAATTAAGATGGCGCCGCTTATTCTGGAATTACAGAAGCATCCGGAACACATCGAATCCATCGTATGCGTCACGGCCCAACATCGTCAGATGTTGGACCAGGTGCTCGATGTGTTCAATATTAAGCCAGACTATGATCTGGACATTATGCAGGCGCGTCAGACGCTGAATGATATTTCTGTGCGTGTCCTTCAAGGATTGGAGCCTGTATTGCGTGAAGCGAAGCCAGATATTGTGCTTGTACATGGTGACACATTGACGACGTTCCTCGCCAGCTACGCAGCATTCATGCAGCAGATTAAGGTAGGGCACGTTGAAGCGGGACTTCGTACATGGAATAAGCTTTCTCCGTTCCCGGAAGAAATGAATCGCCAATTGACAGGCGTTTTGGCTGATTTGCACTTTGCGCCTACCGATTGGTCGGCAAGCAATTTGCGTAAAGAAAATAAGCAAGATGCATCGATATTTGTCACAGGCAACACAGTTACAGATGTGTTTCAATATACAGTACGATCTGACTACAAGCATGAGGTGCTCGATTGGGCGCAAGGCAAACGTCTAGTATTGATGACTGCACATCGCCGCGAATCACAAGGTGAGCCGCATCGCAACATTTTCCGTGCTGTTCGCCGTATTGCAGACGAATTTGAAGACATCGCTATCGTATATCCGGTACATCCAAGTCCGGCTGTACGTGAACCGGCTCATGAGATGCTGGGAGATCACCCGCGCATTAAGCTGATAGAACCGCTTGATGTGGTTGACCTCCACAACTTCTATCCGCACACGCATCTCATCCTTACCGATTCAGGCGGTCTTCAGGAGGAAGCACCGTCATTTGGCATTCCTGTGCTTGTCCTCCGCGAAACTACCGAACGACCGGAAGGCATTGATGCAGGAACACTGGAGTTGGTCGGCACGGATGAAGAGAAAGTGTACGAGCGTGCGAAGGCGCTGTTGTCGGACGAAACGACATATGCACGTATGAGCAAGGCTGCGAACCCTTATGGGGATGGCAAAGCGTCCCAAAGGATCGTCAGTGCGATTCTTCACAGTTTTGGGGTTCAAGAAGAGCGTCCGGAGCCATTTCACACAAAGTTCACAAATTGATAGATGACACTCTTCTATGAGGGAAGGCACCAGCATACAGTGATACTGTACGGTTTACGCGGATTTTCGAAGCTTGAAAGCGAATGTATATCGTTTTCATCCTTGTTGTTACGCGGTTTTTATCAATTGACAAAGACTCGTAATCTTAAGTAAAATGAATGGGAATTATAGGCTATGAAAATGTCGAATCGTAACGATCGCCCATGGCTGGTCGCCCTCTCTATTAGTGGAGCGGGTGTCTTGCTTGCCTTGTACATACTCTTAGGCTTTTACGCGGGGAAGTGGATCGCGAATGCGTCTAATGGGTCCAAGCTCTGGCTTGGAGTAGGGAGTATCGTCGGGCTATGCCTTGGCATCGTCAATATCATCTACTTAGTAAAGAAGTTCATGGGGGAACAAAATGAATGATATGGCTTCCATGGTTCGTGCCGTTACGAGAGTAACGCTCCTCTTGTTGTCTGCGTTCATCCTCGGTTGGGCTGTAGCGCCGGAATACCGGATATATACGGCTGGACTGACACTGGGAACTGCGGCAGGGCTGGCCTATGCTCACTATTTGTCTATCAAAGTTAGACAGATTGCAGAGATGGCTGCTAGTCAAGAGAAGAGGCGGTACAGCTTTGGATTTGTAACTCGGATGTGCATTGTACTCTTGGCAGTCATGTTCGCCATTAAGTTCGAACAGCACATATCCCTTGTGGCGACAATTGTCGGATTTTTCATTACTCAGTTATTGTCGATTTTCGTTAGTATAATTTGGGCAAGCAAAAAGAAAGTGTAAGCAGTCTATTGGAAAGGGGTGAACACATTTATGCACTCAGCACCGATTATCGAGGTTATGGGACTGCACCTGGATTTGTCCATCATCTTCACGCTACTTCTTAGCGGAATCATTACCTTTATTATTGCCCGGCTCGCTGTTCGCAATCTTTCGGTTGAAAAGCCTTCCAAGATGCAGAACTTCTTGGAGTGGGTTGTCGAATTCGTGCACGGCATTATCGGTAGTGCGATGCCGCTGAAGAAGGGGAAGGCATTCATCTCATTAGGGATGACGCTTATCTTGTTTATTTTCGTATCTAACGTACTAGGATTGCCGTTCGCAGTGATTACCGAAGCGCACCATCCGGTGTCTATCTTCGGTCACGAGATTGTAGCAACTAGTCAGGCGGCATTCGATGAGCTTGCAGCTAAGGGTAAACCTGAACACGTCCACTTGTTGTGGTATAAGTCGCCAACGGCTGACGTATCCGTAACATTCGGTCTGGCGTTCTTGGTTTTCATTCTCGTGAACTACCTAGGCCTCAAGAACAATCGGAAGCACTACTTGAAGCACTATATCGAGCCATTCCCAATCTTCCTTCCATTGAACATCGTGGAGAACTTGGCGAAGCCAATTGCGCTTGGTATCCGGTTGTACGCGAACATCTTCGCGGGTGAGGTACTGATATCCACGCTCATTGGAGCAGGGGTATTCGGTCTACCATTCCTCGCGGCATGGCAAGGCTTCAGTATATTTATCGGCGCGCTCCAAGCCTTCATCTTCACGATGTTGACAATGGTATACATCGCGCAGGCATCTGTACATGAAGAAGAACATTAACAAACTCTGCCGAGACCCATACTCGTATGGGCAACTTCGGGTGAGACATATAAACAAAGCAATTCAATAATACATGAATTTTGAGGAGGACTTTTCTAATGAATTTGATCGCAGCAGCAATTGCAGTAGGTTTGGGCGCTTTGGGCGCAGGTCTTGGTAACGGTATGATCGTTAGCCGCACAGTTGAGTCGATTGCTCGTCAACCAGAAGCTCGTAACATGTTGCAAACGACAATGTTTATCGGTGTTGGTATCGTCGAGGTTATTCCGCTCGCCGCTACAGTTATCGCGTTCTTGGCAATGTTCTCTTAATGAATAGACAAACGGTTTGGCGGGGAAGGCCGATGCCATCCGCGCCTTCGTTTTGTTAGCACGTCATGTTAACGGAAAGGAGTGACTGTAGTGAGTTTTGTTTGGGAAAATTTCGTGTGGGCGATCCTTGCTTTCTTAATCCTATATTTCTTACTTCAAAAGTACGCGTTCGGACCATTGTTCGACGTGATGGAGAAACGCCGCGAGCTCGTGCAGCAGCAATTGGATGAAGCGGCGAATAGCCGTTCACAGGCACAAGTATACGTAGAAGAACAGAAGGAAGCTCTTGCTACAGCGCGCAAAGATGCGTATGACATCATCGAACAAGCGAAACAAACGAGCGTTCGTCAAGCAGACGAGATTATCGGCGGCGCGAAGAGCGAGGCTGTTCGTCTGAAGGAAGAAGCAGCTCGCGATATCGAGAGCGAGAAGAACAAGGCAGTTGCCGCTCTTCGTGAAGAAGTGGGCAACATGTCCGTTGCAATCGCATCGAAGATCTTGGAGAAGCAAGTTGACGAGAAAGATCAAGAGCAATTGGTCGGCCAATACCTGAAAGAGGTAGGAGGCAAACAATGAGCCAGAACATCGTAATCGCCAAGCGTTATGCCAAAGCGTTGTTCGAACTTGCTCAGGAGCGTCAACTGGTCTCAGAAACGGAACAGCAGTTGAAAGATACTGCGGAATTGGTGAAAGCCAATCATGAATTGTACCTTATTCTGACGTCGCCGAATATTGGTCATGCCGAGAAGTCAGCAGTACTTAGCAAAGTACTGGACGGTCACGTATCTGATATCGTGTTGAACATGGTTCAGCTGCTTATCGAACGTGGGCGCATTGACGCACTGCGCGAGATTGCGGACAGCTATGTTCGCATTGCTGGCGAAGCACTCGGCGTCCTGGATGCAACAGTGACATCCGCTTATCCGCTTGATGAATCGGAGAAGGAAGCTGTCGCTGCTGAATTCGGTCAGAAACTAGGCAAGACGATTCGCGTTCATAACGTTGTTGACGCATCCGTAATCGGAGGCTTGCAAGTCCGCATTCGGGATCACCTGTATGACGGCAGCTTGTCCGGCAAGTTGGAACGCCTAAATAGATCATTGAAATCGCAAGCGCAGTAGTTCTTATCGAGACTGTTCAAGAAGTCCGTTTTTGAACTCTCATTTACTATTTAGCACGGAAGAATGGGGTGAAGCGAGTTGAGCATCAGACCTGATGAAATCAGTACACTGATTAAAAGTCAAATCGAACAATATAAATCGGAGATCGAAGTGGCGGAAGTCGGTACGGTCATTAATGTTGGTGACGGTATTGCCCGTGTACACGGACTAGAGCAATGTATGTCCGGCGAGTTGCTCGAGTTCTCTAACGGCGTTATGGGTATGGCCCTCAACTTGGAGGAGAATAACGTTGGTATCGTAATTCTTGGGCCTTACAAAGACATTCGCGAAGGTGACCAAGTAAAGCGTACAGGCCGCATCATGGAAGTTCCAGTCGGTGAAGCGCTGCTTGGACGCGTTGTCAATCCGCTCGGCCAGCCAGTAGACGGCAAAGGCCCAATCGCTACGACGGAATTCCGTCCAGTCGAATCCAATGCACCAGGTGTTATCGACCGTAAATCGGTACATGAGCCGATGCAAACGGGTATTAAAGCGATTGACTCCATGGTTCCAATCGGCCGCGGTCAGCGTGAGCTGATCATCGGTGACCGTCAAACAGGTAAGACAACGATCGCAATCGATACGATCATTAACCAAAAAGGCAACGGCGTGAAATGTATTTACGTCGCAATCGGCCAAAAGCAATCTACAGTTGCACAAGTTGTAGAAACACTTCGTCGTCATGGCGCATTGGAGTACACAATCGTGGTTACAGCATCGGCATCCGAGCCAGCACCGCTTCTGTTCTTGGCTCCATATGCAGGCGTCTCCATGGGCGAGTACTTCATGTACAAAGGCGAGCACGTGCTCGTAATCTATGATGACTTGTCGAAGCAAGCTGCGGCTTACCGCGAATTGTCCTTGCTCCTTCGCCGTCCTCCAGGCCGTGAGGCATATCCTGGTGACGTATTCTACTTGCACTCCCGCTTGCTGGAGCGCGCTGCGAAGCTGAGCGACGAGAATGGCGGCGGTTCTTTGACTGCATTGCCATTTATCGAAACACAAGCATCTGACGTTTCGGCTTACATTCCGACGAACGTAATCTCGATTACCGACGGACAAATTTTCTTGGAAGCTGACCTGTTCTATTCCGGTCAACGTCCAGCGATTAACGTAGGTATTTCCGTATCCCGTGTTGGTGGTTCCGCACAGATCAAGGCGATGAAGAAGGTAGCAGGTACACTTCGTCTCGACTTGGCACAATATCGTGAATTGCAAGCCTTCTCCCAATTCGGATCCGATTTGGATAAGTCAACGCTTGCCCGCTTGAACCGTGGTGAGCGCTTGATGGAAATTCTGAAGCAAGGTGTCAACCAGCCGCTTCCAGTAGAGAAGCAAGTTGTCAGCTTGTATATAGCGACGAGAGGGCATCTGGATGAAATTCCAGTTGCAGATATTCAACGCTTCGAGAATGAATTCCATGCTTACTTGGCAAGTAACCAAGATAGCATCTACCAATCGATCAGCGATACGAAAGACTTGGTAAAAGAAAACGAAGACGCACTGGTTGAAGCGGTAACGAAATTCAAAAAGAGCTTCGCCGTGTCCGTGTAATAGATAGAAGTTGACTGCAGCTGGGAAGCCTCAGGGCTCCCGGTGCGCATTCGAAGAAGTCCGCTTTGCCCTGCGCAAAGCGCTAAAGGCAGGTGAGATGGAAGTGGCTAAAGGAATTCTCGAGATTAAGCGCCAGATCAAGAGCGTGCAGAGCACGAAGCAGATCACGAAGGCGATGGAGATGGTTGGTGCGGCGAAGCTGCGCCGCGCACAATCGAAGGCTGAGGCAGCTCGTCCTTATGCGGATAAGCTGAAGGAGGTCGTCTCCAGCATTGCGGCTGGTACGCAAGGGATTTCCCACCCGATGCTAGAGAAGCGTCCTGTGAAGAAGACGGGATATCTCGTTATCACATCCGACGGTGGCTTGAAGGGCGGCTACAATGCCAACGTGCTTCGTAAGGTCATGGTGACGATGCAGGAAAACAAGCTGACGAAGGATGATATCGTATTATTCGTCATCGGACGCAAGGGTCGTGATTACTTCCGCAGAAGAGGATTTAATATCGTGGAGGCTGTTACGGAGTTGCCGGACACGCCTACATTTGCAGATATTAAGTCTATCGCATACAACGCCGTGAAATATTTCGAAGAGCACAAGTATGATGAACTGATTCTGTTCTATAACGAATTCGTGAACGCAATCACACAGGTGCCGGTAGAGAAAAAACTCTTGCCGCTTGATGATGAAGCGTTTAACGGTCCAGTAACATCGTATGAATATGAGCCTTCTGCTGAAGAAGTGCTCGGGCAGTTGCTGCCGAAATATGCGGAGACACTTATTTATAGTGCGCTCCTCGATGCGAAGGCAAGTGAGTTCGGCGCGCAGATGACCGCGATGGGCAGTGCGACGAAGAACGCAACGAAGATGATCAACTCGCTGACGCTCGTGTACAACCGTGCACGCCAAGCGGCGATTACGCAGGAAATTTCGGAAATTGTAGCAGGGGCAAACGCTCAGGCTTAATCGGAAATGCATGTTTGACAGTAGGAGGGAACGAGATGAGTAAAGGACGCGTGATTAGCGTAATGGGTCCGGTTGTCGACATTGAGTTCGAACGTGGACAACTGCCTGAAATTTTGAACGCGATCAAGATTGAGCAGAAGTCGACAACTGCCGGCGCGCCTGATATCAACTTGACGTTGGAAGCATCGGTTCACTTGGGTGACAACGTAGTTCGCTGCGTTGCGATGTCTTCTACAGACGGCTTGATTCGCGGCATGGAAGCGTCAGATCTTGGCGCTCCAATTACAGTACCGGTAGGCGAAGTGACGTTGGGTCGTGTATTCAACGTGCTTGGAGAAGCAATTGATAATGCGGGCGAGGTTGTGAAAGAAACGGTTAGCCCGATTCATAAAGAAGCTCCTAAGTTTGACGAGCTTTCCACGCAAGCGGAAATTCTCGAAACAGGGATCAAAGTAATCGACTTGTTGGCTCCTTATGTGAAGGGCGGTAAGATCGGTCTGTTCGGCGGTGCCGGCGTAGGTAAGACGGTAACGATCCAAGAGCTGATCAACAACATCGCGCAGGAGCACGGCGGTATTTCCGTATTTGCGGGTGTCGGCGAGCGTACGCGCGAAGGTAACGACTTGTACCATGAAATGAAGGATTCCGGCGTTATCAGCAAAACGGCGATGGTATTCGGTCAGATGAATGAGCCGCCAGGAGCGCGCTTGCGCGTTGCCTTGACGGGTCTGACAATGGCTGAACATTTCCGTGATGAAGAAGGCAAGGACGTTCTCTTGTTCATCGATAACATCTTCCGCTTTACACAAGCGGGTTCCGAAGTATCCGCCTTGCTCGGCCGCATGCCTTCCGCGGTAGGTTACCAACCTACATTGGCTACGGAAATGGGTCAGTTGCAAGAACGTATTACTTCAACGAAAAAAGGTTCTGTTACATCCATCCAGGCGATCTACGTTCCTGCGGATGACTACACAGACCCGGCTCCAGCTACGACGTTTGCTCACTTGGATGCAACGACGAACTTGGAGCGTAAAATTTCCGAGATGGGTATCTTCCCTGCGGTTGATCCGCTTGCATCCTCATCCCGGATCTTGGCACCAGACATTGTAGGTGAAGAGCACTATCATGTCGCACAAGGTGTTAAGCGCCTCTTGCAGCGCTATAAAGAGCTTCAAGATATTATCGCAATCCTTGGTATGGACGAGTTGTCCGAAGAAGATAAGTTGACGGTTGCGCGCGCGCGCAAAATTCAACGCTTCTTGTCTCAACCGTTCCATGTTGCGGAACAATTTACGGGTCTTGCTGGTAAATACGTACCTGTTAAAGAAACAGTACGCAGCTTCAAGGAAATCCTGGACGGCAAGCATGATGACCTTCCAGAAGCAGCCTTCTTGTACGTTGGTACAATCGAAGAAGCTGTGGAAAAAGCAAAGACGCTGTAAGCGGCTTGACGTGAAACGGGCTGTCTATTGCTAAGGCATGGACAGAACGGAAGGAGGAAACCGCAGTTGAGCACCTTTTTGTTGGAAATCGTTACACCGGAGCACAAAGTGTTCGAACAGCAGGTGGACATGATTAGCGTCAAGGGCGTCGAAGGAGATCTCGGTATTTTGGCGAACCATATTCCGATGGTTACGCCGCTTCGCATTGGTCCAATGAAGATCAAAGAAGGCGGCAAGGAGCATTGGATTGCGGTTCATGGCGGATTTGTTGAAGTACGTAAGGACAAAGTCGTTGTGCTTGCAGAAAGCGCGGAAATGCCGGAAGACATCGATGTGGAACGTGCCAAGGCAGCGAAAGCCCGGGCGGAGCAACGTCTGGCGATGGCTGCACGGAGCAAGCAGGATTCCCTGGACTTCCGTCGTGCGGAATTGTCGCTCCAACGTGCCGTGACGCGGATTAAAGTCTCGCAAAAAGAATGGTAATCATGATATAAATCGAAGAAGAGCTGTTCCAGAACCCCTCAGGTTTTGGAACAGCTCTTTTTTCATAAGGATTATTTTTTCATCATTCATATGAACTTGATTATGGCTTCAACATAACCTCAGCCTCAGAGCGCTTCGTATGCATGCTGTAGAAGGCTTCTCCGACCAATTGTGGGTCAAAGGAGGTATTGGGCTGGACGAAGCCGCAGACGGTCAATGTGCCAGCATAGAGACCGTATTGCTTGAACTCATCATGTAGGCTGAGGGCAAGGCTGCGCAGACCAGATTTCCCGACACCGAGAGATGCCAGTGATGCTGTCGGCTGCAGTGCTTGTCCACCACCCGTCAGCAGGTATGAACCTGTACCGCGTGTTTTCATGCCCGGAAGAATACATTGGGCAGTCGTCAACGCTCCTACTACGTTTACCTTGAAGTCTTCGATCATATCAGAAGGCTGTACTTCAGAGGGAAGTCCAGGTGCATGGGCGGAGGCGTTGTATACGACGGCCTCAGGCGTGCCGTACTCTGTTTCAAGTGCTGACAGTGTTTGACGAATAGCAGTTTCGTCGCTAGTAAGTGCGACAGCCCCTGTCGCTTCAATATTCATATCATGCAGGATGTCTTTCATTTGCTCTAGCGTATCTGCTTCTCGCGTAATGAGAACAGGAAGGTAACCACGTTGTCCAAATGACTTGGCAATGCCAAGTCCGATGCCGCAGCCGGCGCCGACGATCCAAATCATCGGTTGTGTCATATTATCGTTCAACCCCTTGTTGTATGATCCGATGTATGGATATTGTAAACCGAATATGTAGCAGAGTTCAAAACCATTTTTCACATAACCCGTCATTCATCGGAAAATAAATTTTGGAAAATATCATTTTATTGCTTGACGCATGTACGGGGTCTGATTATAATAAAGACAGTTAATATTGATAATCATTCTCAAATGAAGGTTATCAATTAACCTCATCAAGTGTACGTTCGGGAAGGCTGCTTCTTGAACCGTCACATCAAGTGAAATATCCTTCTTCTTGGTTCTTTTGATTTTCAGTAGGTTGGTTAATTGTAGGTAGTTTCCTCATCCTCCGTGAGCTGTGGCCGGATCGCAGCTCTCTTTTTTTTGCCCTCATTTCCACGCTCAGCTAAATGGATGGTCACTGCTCAAAAGAGTGAATCTAGGTTAGGGCTGAGCTGAATTGAAAATGAGCTATATGAGTTGAATATAAGTTGGATATAAGTTGAATATGTACTGGATCGCGATGAAGAAGCTGGCCCGTGGAATGCGGGCATTCATTGGCCCCTTTTTTGATCTGTAGATCAGGAAGGGGGTTTGTTGTTTTACTTTTTTTACTTTTTAAAATGAACGAACCTTAATGGTAAATCGTACTAAATACAAATTCACAATAGGGGGAATTTGTAATGAGGAACAAAACATTCTTTTGGGTACCGGCACTAACCCTTGCACTGTCCATGATCGTACCATCATCGGCAATGGCTTCTACATCAGGAGGCAATGTCGCCTCAGCTGCTCCAGGATTAGAACAGATCGCGGCGGAGAAAGCTGCTCTTCTCACTAAAATGGGGACAGTCAGTGTACAATATGCACTGATTGACAACGGCAAGATTACGGTGTCCGGCCAGGCTGGCATTAACGATAGAGAAGGGAAGAAGCCGTTGACCAAGGATACGATGTATGGCATCGGCTCAACGAGCAAAGTGTTCACGGCCGCAGCCGTCATGAAGCTGGCAGACGAGGGAAAGATTGACCTCGATGCGCCCTTGATCGACTATATTCCTGACTTCACAATGAAGGATGAACGGTACAAGCAGATTACTCCGCGCATGCTGCTAAACCATTCCTCCGGCCTGCAAGGCACCAGCATGGGAAACGCCTTCCTGTTCGAGGATAATGACACTTACTCGCATGATACGCTGTTGAAACAATTATCAACACAAAGCTTAAAAGCGAACCCAGGCGCGTTTTCTGTTTACTGTAACGATGGCTTCACATTGGCTGAGATTCTGGTAGAGAGAGTTAGCGGCATGAGCTTTACAGCATTTATACACAACAATTTTACGGAACCATTGAAGTTGAGCCATACGAAGACATCGCAGGACGTACTGGAACAAGACAAGTTGGCGGGGCTCTATTTCCCTTTCTACCCAGGTCAGCTTCCTAATGAAACTGTGAATATGATTGGTACAGGGGGGATATACTCCACGGCGGAAGATTTGGTGCGATTCTCGCAACTCTTTACAGGTGAGACTAAGGGTATCCTCTCTGATAAAGCGGTGCAGGCGATGGCAAATGAGGAATACAGGAAAGGTTTATGGCCAGAAGATACAGACAATAGTTTCAACTACGGACTCGGCTGGGACAGCGTGAAGCTGTTTCCATTCAATGAATATGGCATGAAGGGATTAGCCAAAGGCGGCGATACGATGCTGTATCATGCTTCCCTCGTAGTGCTTCCAGAACAGAAGATGGCGGCAGCAGTGTTGACTTCTGGCGGTTCAAGCATGACAAATGAGATGCTGGCGAACGACTTGCTGCTGCAAGCGCTGAAGGAGAAGGGGGCAATTAAAACGATAAAACCGGAGAAATCCTTCGGCAAGCCGGTAAAGGCGGGAATGCCTGCTGAGGTGGCGAATCAGGCTGGTTATTATGGTACTAGAAATCAGCAAGTGAAGGTTGAGATCAAGAAGGACGGTGAACTGACTTTGCCGTTAATGACTCTCATTGACCATTCGAAAGAAAAGTATGTGTACACATCGGATGGAAGCTTCATCAATGAGAATGGAACTTCCAAGGTCAGTTTTGTAACCGAGAAGAATGGCCGCACATACATCTGGGTGAGAGAATATATGACAATGCCAGGTCTGGGACAGTTTGTACTGTCGCACTATGCAGCAGAAAAATTGGAAGAGAACAAGCTCTCTAAGGAGACTGCTGAGACTTGGGAGAAGCGAAAAGGCATTACGTTCTATCAAGTAAACGAGAAATATACCTCCATTCTGTATTTCTTGATGAAACCTACGATACAAATAGCCCTTACTGATGAACTGCCAGGTTATCTAGGGGACAAAAAAATTACAGGTTCAAACACGGCCGAAAGCGAGCTTAATATTCCGGGCATGCTGGGCGGTCGGGATCTGGCGGAATCCAGATTCTTCTCTCAAGACGGAGTCGAATACATGGAGGAAGCCGGCAAATTGTATATCAGCGGTGCGAACGTTAATCCCCTCTATGCAGGAAAAAGTTCAACTGCCACGCTGCAAGCGAACGGGCACGCCAGATGGTATACAGTTCCGGATGCAGCTGCAGGCAAGACGATGACTGTTGCGCTACCGGCGAAGGGTGGATTCGTGGTCTATAACGAGCAAGGCCTACCAGTTAACTTTACAGTTGTCAGCGGCAAAAACGAAGTGACGCTGCCTAAGAATGGCACAATCGTCTTTGCTGGTACACCGGGCTCGGAATTTGGCATTACATTGAAATAAACCAAACGATAGATAATGGAACGGCGACAGCAGCATGCATGCGATAGTTGAAGTAAGCTGAGCCGCTTCTTGGATCTGCTAATCTGAAGTGCACTCTTCATAGTAGTCATTGGGTAGACAGCTCTGTGTCATATCTAATGAATGTCTATAAGGAGTGCATTTTTGGTTTTTACAAAATATATTCCATAGCTCTGCCAGTGGTCGCATTCAGTGAGAGGAAAGAAGCATATCTGCAGATTGGTTACTCTCCTGAGACTCCAGAGCTGCTCGAGCTCCCAGATGTTCATAAAACATTCACCAGCTGATCTTCTATCGTTCTGCTTATGTGAATATGTATATAACCAAAACCGAACAACTTTTCATAAAACTGTCCAAAAGGTGGTATTAATTGCATAGACGGAGTTGGTAGGTTTTGTTATAATTGTGGCGGGTTTATTACAAAATTCTCTATTTTTTTGCAAAATGGCAGTTGCTGCGGCGGAGGGGATGACTTTTGGAACAGTACATCAACAATTACGTCATTGTGGCCATTTTTATTGCACTCGGTATTTTATTGCCGGTTGTCGCACTGACGGTAGGGAGATG
This sequence comes from Paenibacillus suaedae, assembly GCF_032337355.1. Lineage (NCBI taxonomy): Bacteria > Bacillati > Bacillota > Bacilli > Caryophanales > Paenibacillaceae > Paenibacillus > Paenibacillus suaedae. The sequence goes on along the minus strand of NZ_JAVYAA010000009.1, from coordinate 155,695 downwards.
GCTTAGACCAAAGAAGCCGACAGATATGAAGCAAACAACTTATGAAAGCGGTAACGAACCTGTTGGTGTCGGACAAGTCCGATTCAACGTACGGTACTATTTGTTTGCGCTCATGTTTGTCATTTTTGATGTCGAAACCGTTTTCTTGTATCCATGGGCGGTTGCATACAATCAGCTTGGATTGTTTGCACTTGTCGAAATGTTGATTTTCGTCGGATTGCTGTTGGTTGGATTAATTTACGCCTGGAAAAAGAAGGTGCTTCAATGGGACTCACTTTAGAATCAATTACGCCGGAAGAACGGCAGGAGTTGGAACGCAATGTGTTCTTTGGCACGCTTGAACAGTTGAAGGCATGGGCTCGCAGTAATTCATTATGGCCGCTTACGTTCGGTCTTGCCTGCTGCGCAATCGAGATGATGGGGACGGGAGCGTCGCACTACGACTTGGATCGCTTCGGTGTTATCTTTCGAACGTCTCCAAGACAATCGGATGTTATGATCGTATCTGGTACAGTCACGAAGAAGATGGGGCCGCTCTTGAAGCGTCTGTATGATCAAATGCCTGAGCCGAAATGGGTCATCGCAATGGGATCATGCGCGACGGCTGGAGGGCCGTACGTGAAGTCGTATTCAGTCGTCAAAGGCGTGGATCAGATAGTGCCTGTTGATGTTTATATTCCTGGCTGCCCGCCTAATCCTGCGGCCCTTATCTACGGCATCAACAAGCTGCAAGAGAAAATCCGCTATGAGGCGAAAACCGGAAAGCGGGTGACGAATCGATGAGCGAGGAACAAGAGAAGGACAAGACAGCTGAAGAACAATCCTCTGAGCAACGATCGAAGCAAGAATCAAATACGGAATCTAATTCGATTCCAGAATCAAAATCAGAATCGAATCTAGGTTCGAAACCGGATTTAGATGAAGCAACTGCAAGTGAAGGACACAAGACCGCAGCAGGAGAACAGTCCGAAGTGAAAGCGGATGAACCGCAAGTGCCAGTTCAGGCGGCATCAGATGTGGAGACCGTCCCTGAAGTGCCAGCGCAGAAGCTAGAGACGGTCGAAGGGACAGTAGAAGAGCAGAAGGAAGCGGCAGCACTACAAGATGATCCAGTGGCTCCTGCATCTGCTGAATCCCAGGAGCATGCGGATGCGACGAAGGAGGTTTCCGTTACAGCGGAAACGGAGAAGCCGAAGCGTGCCCCTTTGACGGAAGAGGAGAAGGCTGCGCGAATTCAAGCGGCTGCTGAGGCGCGCGCGGCGCGGGCGAAGGCAGCAGAAGGCGATAGTGAAACATCGACTACAGCCGATGCAGTAGCTCGTCCACCAAGAGCGCGTGCGAAGGAAGACGGTGCAGGGGATGCTGCGGAGAAGCCAGAACGGCCCGCACGAGCGCCTCGGGCTAAGGCAGACGAAGAACCGCCAAAGCCGAAAGAGCCCTCACCCAAACAGCCAGTTCTTGATCAGCTCATAGCCTTGCTTAAGGCCGCAGTCGCAGAGGATGCGGTTGAAGAGGCGGCTATCAATGAAGTCAATGATCATTTGCCAACGGTAACGGTGAAAAATGAACATTGGCAGGTAGCAGCTCAGCTGCTTCGTGAACATAAAGATTGGTCGTGTGACTATTTGCGTAATTTATCCGGCATTGACCAGGAAACTCATTTAGAAGTAATCTATCATCTTATCAATTTAAGCACGAAAGCAGAGGTTGCTGTTCGTGTAAAGACAGATCGCGAGGTGCCTTCCATCGCATCGGTAACGCCTATATGGCCTACTGCGAACTGGAATGAGCGCGAAGTTTACGACTTGTTGGGCATTTCGTTTCCGGGACATCCCGACTTGCGTCGCATCATGATGCCGGATGACTGGGTTGGACATCCGCTTCGCAAAGACTACGTGCCGTTAGATTCGGAGGTGTAACCCTGTGATTCGTACAGAAGAACTATTGCTTAATGTTGGACCGCAGCACCCGAGTACTCACGGTGTATTCCGCATCGTCGTCAAGATTGATGGCGAGGTGATCAAGGAAGCGACCCCGGTAATGGGATATTTGCACCGCGGAACGGAGAAGCTTGCGGAAAACTTGAACTATACGCAAATTATTCCTTATACCGATCGTATGGATTATGTGTCCGCCATGACGAACAACTATGTACTCGTGCATGCCGTTGAGAAGCTGATGCAGCTGGAAGTTCCGGAGAGAGCAGAGTTTCTCCGACTTATCGTTATGGAATTGCAACGCGTAGCAAGCCATTTGGTATGGTGGGGGACGTATTTGCTTGATATTGGGGCGATGAGCCCGTTCTTATTTGCGTTCCGCGACCGGGAGATCATTATCGATTTGTTCAACGAACTATGCGGGGCACGGCTGACATACAACTACATGCGGGTCGGCGGCGTCAAGTGGGACGCGCCTCCAGGCTGGATCGACAAAGTCCGCGAGTTTGTTCCATACATGCGCAAAAGGCTGGATGAATACAACAAGCTCGTAAGCGGCAACGAAATTTTCCTGACCCGCATTAAAGGAATCGGTACTTATGATGCGGAAACGGCAATCGCATATGGACTTAGCGGTGCCAATCTACGCTGCACGGGAGTGAATTGGGATCTGAGGAAGCAGGAGCCTTACAGCCTGTACGATCGATTCGAATTCGATGTTCCACTTGGAACCCGTGGGGACTGCTATGAACGGTATTTAATTCGTGTTGAAGAGATACGGCAAAGTTTACGCATTTTGGAGCAGGCTGTGGAGCAATTCCCGAACGAGGGAGAGACAATGGGCAAAGTGCCGCGCGTCATACGTCCGCCTGCTGGTGAAGTATACGCTCGTATTGAATCTCCGCGCGGAGAGATTGGCTGCTATATCGTATCCAAGGGCAAGGCGGAGCCGTTCCGGTTGAAGTTCCGTCGGCCGTCCTTCGTTAATTTGCAAATACTGCCGAAGCTGCTCGTAGGCGAAACGATGACGAATATGATTACCATACTGGGCGGGATTGATATCGTCGTCGGGGAGGTGGATGCATAGTGGGGGACTTGTTGAATCAGACGCTCACGTGGCAGAATGGTCTAATTTTTATTGCATGGGGAGTTGTTCTTCTTTTCGTCGTCCTTGGCTTCGTAACCTATGCGATTTACTTCGAACGCAAGGTCATCGGCTGGATGCAGCTGCGTCATGGTCCTACACGGGTAGGTCCGCTGGGACTGCTGCAGACGGTTGCTGATATATTGAAACTACTACTCAAGGAAGACACAATACCTCGCAAGGCTGATAAAGCACTATTCATCTTGGCTCCAGTCATCACGTATGTACCGGCATTTGCGGTCATTGCGACGATTCCTTATGCCGCTAATCTAGGCTTTGCTGATCTAAATGTAGGATTGTTATATTATGCCGCATTGTCCAGCATCTCTACCATTGGTATTATTTTAGGAGGGTGGGCGTCCAACAACAAATACTCGCTGCTTGGCGGAATGCGCTCAGCGGCGCAAATGATTAGCTATGAAATTCCGCTCGTTATCTCAGTCGCGGGTATAATCATGTTGAACGGATCGCTCAGCTTGCGTACCATTGTAGAAGGGCAAGGGAACTATTTTTGGGAATGGAACTTTATCCCGCAAATCATCGGATTCATTGTCTTTATTATCGCGGGGGTATCCGAGTTGAATCGTACCCCATTTGATTTGCCAGAAGCAGAATCAGAGCTTGTTGCGGGTTATCATGTTGAATATAGTGGCTTCCGATTCGCCTTCTTCATGTTGGCGGAATACGTGTATGTATTCGCACTCTCGGCACTGACGACGGTCTTGTTCCTAGGTGGTTGGCATCCACCGCTCCCGTTCCTCGATTTCATTCCGGGGCTGCTGTGGTTCATCCTGAAATTTTCATTCTGCGTCTTCTTCCTATTCTGGCTGCGTGCAACGATGCCACGTATACGCGTAGACCAATTGATGGGCTTTGGGTGGAAGGTGCTGCTGCCGCTTGCCCTGCTTAACGTCTTCTTGACGGCGTTTTACATCGAAATTTTCAACAAATAGGCTAGGGGTGAGATCCGTGAAAGGACTGTTGAAGGGTCTAGGCGTTACATTCAAGGCGATGACGTCGAAGAAGGTCACCTACAAATACCCAGATGTTCCGCTTGAAATGCCTGACCGTTTTCGCGGCATACAGCATTTCGATCCGGATAAGTGCATCGTATGCAATCAATGTGCCCGCATCTGTCCAACGGAATGCATTACGTTGACAGGCAAACCGAATCCAGATCCAGAGAAGAAGGGCAAAGTGATCGACACGTACGATATTAACTTTGAGATTTGCATTTTGTGCGATCTTTGTACGGAAGTATGTCCGACCGAAGCGATTGTCATGACCAACAATTTTGAACTGGCGACATACAGTCGCGATGACTTGTTCAAAAATTTGAACTGGCTGAACGACAATAATGTCAATGTTCGTCAAGAGAACAACTCCGCCATGCCGAAGGGGGGCGCGAAGAAAAGTGTTTAACTTCTCTTTGGATTGGACGGGGGAGACGATTGTCTTCTTCGTGTTGGCCATCTGCATTATTTCCGGCGCGGTATTGATGCTTAACTTTACGAAGGTTGTACATATGGTCGTCTCTGTTGCCTTCTCCTTCCTAGGGTTGGCAGGGATGTACGTGCTGTTGGATGCTGAATTTGTTGCTTTTGTGCAGGTACTTGTTTATACAGGCGCGATATCGATACTCATGATTTTCGGAATTATGATGACCAAGCACGATAAGCAGGATGAGGCATTCGTCAAGCCGTGGAAGGAAGCGTTGGCCGCGATAGGCTGTATTGCCCTGTTTGGAGTGCTATTCTTCTCTATTCGCAGCTCTGAGTTTCCTGTACATCAAGACGCTGCATTGGTTCAGGATAATACGCTGAATATCGGGAAGCAACTGTTCACAGAGCATGTCATTCCGTTCGAGCTGCTGTCTGTTCTGTTGACGGTGGCCTTTATCGGAGCAATTGTGCTGGCTAAGAAGGAGGCGGATGAAGGATGAGTACGATGCTTGCTTCCTTTTTAACACTTGCTGCTATATTGTTCTGTATTGGTTTATATGGTGTATTAACAAAGCGCAATGCTGTTATTGTGCTGTTGTCCATTGAGTTGATGCTCAATGCGGCGAACTTGAACTTGATTGCCTTTTCGAAATACGGGGTCGTACCGAGCCTGAAGGGGCAAATTTTCTCTCTCTTTACAATTGCGATTGCAGCTGCAGAAGCGGCAATTGGTGTCGCCATCCTTATCGCGTTGTACCGGAATCGCGGAACGGCCAACGTGGACGAATTTGACGACTTGAAGAGATAATCGGTAGGGAGGATACGACAATGGAATCCGTCTTTTCGCAATTCGCATGGGCTATCCCGGTCATTCCGCTGCTCGCGTTCCTCATACTGACGGCATTTGGCCGCCAGATGAAAGGCGCAGCCGTTCTGCTCGGTGTCATCAGCTCTCTTGCTGCGTTCATTCTGTCTGCGCTCCTCTTGTGGGAGCGGGTGTCCGGAACGATGGAGGACTATACCCGGAGCTTTGATTGGATTCGCTTCGGTGACATCCGCCTGGAGTTCGGATTCGATGTGACGAACTTGAACGCGCTAATGCTCGTCATTGTCACGCTGGTCAGCTTACTAGTAAATGTATATTCCAAAGGCTACATGCATGGTGATGAGCGGCAAACGGTGTTCTACGCCTATATTGCGCTCTTTACCAGCTCGATGCTTGGACTTGTGCTGTCTCCAAACTTACTCCAGCTCTATATCTTTTGGGAGCTTGTAGGGGTATGCTCATTCCTCCTCGTTGGATTCTGGTATGAGCGTCATGCAGCACGTGCTGCGGCTAAGAAGGCCTTCATCGTCACACGGATCGGAGACGTTGGTTTATTTATAGCACTGCTGCTTCTGTTCTGGTACATGCCGGGTCATGCGCTTGACTTCGGATCGATCAGCAATGTGTTCAGCAATGCAGATACACTGGCACAGAGCGGTATATCTGCCGGACTGACGACATGGATTGCATCTCTCATATTCGTAGGAGCGGTTGGCAAGTCGGGTCAATTCCCGCTGCATACCTGGCTCCCAGATGCCATGGAAGGGCCGACACCGATCTCAGCACTTATCCATGCGGCTACGATGGTTGCGGCAGGGGTATATCTCGTTGCACGCACGTTTGATATTTTCCACATGTCGCCTACGGCAATGACAATTGTCGCGAGTGTTGGAGGATTTACTGCGATCTTTGCCGCGACGATTGCAATCGCACAGCGCGATTTGAAGCGCATCCTTGCATACTCAACGGTTAGTCAGCTCGGCTACATGATGATGGCGCTTGGTCTTGGGGCTGTGACCGCAGGGGTGTTCCACCTGTTTACGCACGCCTTCTTTAAGGCGCTTCTGTTCCTCGGAGCGGGAAGCGTCATTCATGCTGTACATACACAAGATATATTCAAGATGGGCGGCGTTGGCCGCAATATGAAGGTTACAGCTTGGACATTCGGTATTGGCGCACTGGCACTGTCTGGTATTCCTCCTCTGTCCGGCTTCTGGTCTAAGGATGCGATTTTGACAGCGGCTTGGGATCAGAATAATTGGCTCTTATTTATTATTGGTGCAGTTGCTGCATTCTTTACCGCTTTTTATATGGCGCGTTTGTTCTTCCTCGTATTTACGGGGGATCCATCAGCAGACAGCGAGGCTTCCAAGGCACATGAATCGCCATTGTCTATGACAGTGCCATTGATCGTGCTCAGTGTACTGGCTGTGGTTGCAGGATTCGTCAACACTCCGTTCGGGGGCAGCTTCGGCACCTGGCTCACAGGCGAAGAAGTAGGTGAGCACGCAAATATCATGGTGATGATTGTATCGGCGCTTATCGGTGTATTGGGTATTGGACTTGGATATGTCATGTACGGACCTGGTCGCAAGCGTCAAGATACGCTCGAACATACGGCGGCACCTGTCTATCGTCTGCTTGCCAACAAATATTATATTGATGAACTATATCAAATCGTATTTGTTCGTAGCCTATCGGGTATTGGGCAACTGCTGAAGGCAATCGATAAATGGGTAATAGATGGTCTGGTACGCTTGGTAGCATGGTTTACAGTCAGTGTTGGCCGAACATCGCTGCGTGTGCAGAACGGTCAACTGCAAACCTATGGCCTGGTATCCCTGTTTGGCTTTGTCGGATTAATTCTGCTCGTGCTGGCACTTGGAAGGAGGTTCTGGTAGATGCTGAATATACTTTCTTCGATGCCGCTGCTAACGCTGCTGACCTTCTCTCCGCTTCTTGGAGTCATTGTGCTTCTGTGCATTCCGCAGGGGCGTACACGTGCGATTCAGGTGACAGGCATTGTAACGACATTCGTGCCTCTTCTACTGGCGCTTATCATTTATGGCAATTACGATGCACTCGAGCAAGGCAAAACCATAGCAGAGCAATGGTCATGGATATCGATTCCGCTCAATTCAGAATTGATTGAAGGGCTAAGCTCATGGGCATTTACGATTCAATATCATTTGTCGATAGATTCCTTATCGTTGCCGCTCGTGGTAATGACCACGATCGTAGCTTCGATGGCGGCGTTTGCTTCCTTGTATGTGAAGAAACGCTGGAAGTCGTATTTTATTCTTTTCCTGCTGCTTGAAGTTGGAATGCTGGGTGTCTTTATGGCACGTGATTTGTTCTTATTTTTCATGTTCTTCGAATGGACGCTGGTACCGACTTACTTCCTTATTGGTATCTGGGGCTATATGCATCGCGAGAAGGCTGCGAATCAATTTCTGCTGTACAATGGGCTCGGTTCTGCGCTTCTCTTAGTTGCCTTCATTGTACTTACGGTGACAGCAGGCTTTGCACCTAACCCGGACATGGCGGCGAATGGCCATTACGTATATACGGGCAATCTTGATGTCATTATGAAGAACATTAATGATGCGACTTCTTTTATATATCAAGAGCAGAGCGGCGTATATTTGTCTGACAGCATGCGGACGTTTGTCTTTTTCTTGCTCATTGTGGCCTTTGGTGTGAAGCTCCCGATCTTCCCATTCCACACATGGATGCTGCGCGTGCATGCTGAAGCTCCGGCACCTGTGGTGATGCTGCACTCAGGAATATTGCTGAAGATGGGTGCTTACGGTCTTATTCAGTTCGGAACAGCATTGCTTCCGAAGGAGACCGCATCTTGGGCAGTACTACTAGCAGTACTGGGTGTTATTAATGTGCTGTATGGGGCCATACTCGCCTTTGTGCAGACAGAATTTAGACTTATCTTAGCTTATTCTAGTATTAGTCATATGGGCTTCGTTCTGCTTGGTATCGCAGCGATGAATGACATTGGGCTTCAAGGTGCTGTTGTGCAGATGGTCTCGCATGGATTTATCTCTGCGTTGTTCTTCCTGCTGGTAGGCGCATTATTGGAGCGTACAGGAACAACAAAAATTGGCGAACTGGGTGGATTAGCGAAGGGCATGCCATTCTTGTGCGGCATCTTATTGCTGTCAGGCTTGGCATCGTTAGGCTTGCCAGGCTTGTCGGGATTCGTAGCAGAGCTTCTGTCCCTGCTTGGTCTGTTCGGAACGATGAAATGGGCATCCATACTTGCTGCACTTGGGATTATATTAAGCAGTGTCTATGTGCTTCGTGGGGTACTGGCAATCTCTTATGGGCCAAGAGACGATCGCTATGCAAGCTTGAAGGATGCCAGACTTGTCGAAGCTGTGCCGATCATGGTGCTGACGGCATGCATTATTTTAATCGGATTGTTCCCATCATTCGTTACGGCTCCGATTGATAATGGCGTCGAGCATGTCATTGAATTATTCAAGGTGAGGGGGTAGGCCCATGGAAGCGACTACAGTTAAACTGCTGCAATTGGGCGATCTCGCACTGCTGGCACCCGAGCTGACGCTTGTTATTGCAGCGATTGTGATCTCGCTCATTGATTTGGCGCTGCCCCGTCGTGTGAACCGGGATATTATCGGGGGGCTGTCCCTGCTGGGCGTTCTAATTTCGCTTGGCTTCGTGGTATGGAAGTTGTATCAACGAACATTACTTAACGAGGAAGCGGCTCGATCTATGCAGCTGCTCAATCAAAGCTATCGCGTTGATGATTTTGCCCTGCTGCTCAAAATTGTATTTCTTACCGGTACGGCACTCATACTGCTAATGAGTATTGGCAATATAAGAGATAAGGAGATTCCGCATCGCGGCGAATATTATTACTTGCTGCTTCCAGCTGCACTTGGCGCGATGATCATGGCTTCATCAGGAGATTTAATTACGCTTTATGTTGGTCTGGAATTGTTGAGCATTACTTCCTACATTCTCGTTGGGTTGAAGAAGAATGACCGGAAGTCATCAGAAGGTGCATTCAAATACGCGGTACTTGGAAGTGTAGCGTCTGCATTTATTTTATACGGGATGTCCTTTGTATACGGCATGACAGGAAGTACGCAGCTTGGTGCGATTGCAAGAGGCTTGGCGGATCAAGTTCATTCCTTCGAACCGCTCATCTATGTCAGCTTTTTACTCATGCTGGTGGGCTTCGGTTTTAAGGTTGCAGCAGCACCATTCCATGCCTGGTCACCTGATGTATATGCGGGTGCGCCAACACCTGTCGCTGCCTTCTTGGCAGTTGTATCCAAAGGTGCGAGCTTGGCAATTTTGTTCCGCGTATTCTATAGTCTGTATTTTGGTCTGGGTGCCAATAGGGATATGCTCATCTATCACGACTTCGCAACGATTCTTCTCGTGCTAGCAGCGGTGTCTATGGTGATCGGGACCACAATGGCGCTCAAGCAGTCGAATGTCAAGCGGCTCCTAGCCTTGTCTGGTATTGCGAATGCAGGTTACCTGCTTGTGCCGATTGGGCTCGATATGTTGGATGGATCGTGGCATTCATCGAACTTCTCGGAGTTCCTATTCTACTTGTTAGCCTATTTATTTACGACGATCGGTGCGTTTGCCGTCCATACGGTTATGGAGCGCGCTGCAGGCCATGATGAAATGAAGGGATATGCTGGCCTGTATTATCGTTCTCCGTGGCTAGCTGTAGCGATGACCGTACTTGTGCTGTCACTTGCAGGAATCCCAGTTACAGCCGGATTCATGGGTAAGCTGTACATCATTTTTGGAGCAGCTGCCAACCATGCGGTATGGCTCTCTGTGCTCATGATGGTAACAGGCGTAATCTCCTTCTACTTCTACTTCGGCTTCATACGCCAGATGTATATGCGTGCTGGCAATGAGGATGAAGTTCGTATATCGATTACTCAACGAGCAGTCATCGCCTTATGCGTATTGATTGTACTGCTGCTCGGTGTGTTCCCTGGCTTCGTCGTGAAGGTCATTCAACATGTGTTCTCAATTGGAGTAGATTTGCTGATCCGCATGTAATCGGAACACAGGTAGTTGGAGCATACAATGACGTATAGGCTAGTATGTGCTAGCGGAGAATCGAGGTCTCTCACGAGAGACCTCGATTCTTTTTTGTAAATGTAGGACTCAGGACTCAAATTGATCAATACGAACAGGAAAGCATGTCTCCATGGCGAAACTTTATAACGTTTAACGTGTAAAGGTATATTGTGATTGAATGGATGGGAGAAACGTCGGTTGCTTGTCTTTACCATTCATTGACGTGAATAAAGAGCAAGGTAGAGGTCGGAAGAATTGGATTCGGTGACGAATTTGGTCATCTTCTCGTGAAATCATGTATTAACACCCTCTAGCACAGGCCTTCGGAACAAGAATAGGAAGGGATTCATTATGAAACGATTGCCTCGCGTCGTCGTGACTGGCACCATCATTGTACTATCAAGCATGCTGCTGATAGAATCGTCAGGCATGCGCCAAGCGATCTCGCCGATATACGAGGTAAGGTTGGAGGAGGCGACGCAGCGAAGCTGGACGAATGAGCAGCTATCGCCATCTGCGAGTCTTGTCAGGAATGAGAACCATGAGGAGGAAGCAACCTCAACCTCATGGATTATTAAGTGGAAACAAGGGGCACAGGATGACGTATTATTGCGTCGAAGTATAGTAGAATCAGAACAGGAATCAGTAGGAATTATGGTTGTTCGACCTAAGGAGGAAGAGAAGTCGGAAGATTGGCTTCGCGATGCCAAGCGCTCGGACGATATCGAATACATCCAGCCGAATCATACGGTTCGCACGCTGCAATCGGTGATAAAGCCGAATGATACTTTATACGGGCAGCAGCACTATTTGCAGCAAATCGGAATTGAAGCGGCATGGACGAAGACGAGGAGCAATTTGTCTACTACAATTGCGCTGGTTGATACGGGGGTTGACTTTAACCATCCCGATTTGAAGCCGAATATCGTGAAGGGGGTTAACCTGCTAGATACAGGTATCCCACAAGATGATAACGGTCATGGTACTAGCGTTGCCGGCGTCATCGCAGCAGTAGGCAATAATAACAAGGGGACAACCGGAATTCTATGGTCAGCCAAGATCATGCCTATTAAGGCACTTGATGCTAGAGGCTATGGCGATGAGGATAAATTAGGTGCGGGCATTCTATACGCTGTCGATCACGGTGCCAAAATCGTTGTCATGTCGGTTGGACTGTACCGATATTCAAAGTACATGGAAGAGATTGTGAATTACGCCGAGCAGAAGGGCGTTCTACTCATTGCAGCTACTGGAAATGATGGCAAACGCTTTGGAGAGAAAATCGCGGTCAAATATCCAGCTGCTTATCCTACGGTGCTCGCCATCGGTGGAAACACAAGACAGCAGCGGGTAGAGCCGCGTTCGAATACGGGGCCAGAAGTGGATCTCGTTGCACCGTGGCATGTATTTACCACAGCATTAGGTGGTGGCTATGCTGCTGAGGAAGGCACCTCGATGGCGGCTCCCCAAGTAGCTGGAGTGGCGGCATTGCTGTGGAGCCAATATCCTGAACTGAAGCCATATCAAATTCGTCAGCATTTACGGAAGACGGCGAAAGATATCGAAGCCCAAGGCTGGGACCAGCTTAGCGGATACGGGATGCTGCGTGCCGATCAAGCGCTCTTGAATCCGGTAGAGAAGGATCCATTTGGGACGAATACAACTCGTGATAAGGCAAGGATGTTCCCGATTGACACTTCCTTAGCAGCAGAATTGAACGGGAAGAAGAAGAATAACTGGTTCGTCGTAGATGCACCCTACGATGGAACACTAGAGTTGAACGTGCAGCGAATTCAAGGAACTAGCAAAATCGGAATCACACATTTCTTAGCAGATAGTCGTTCGGGTACCGCGTATAGTCACCCTATTAGCAAGCCGCTCACCGTTCCAGTTAAAAAAGGGAAGAATGTGTTTCGATTCTATGCGGAAGAAGCTGGCGCAGCCATATCTTATAAACTGTCGTCACGCTTTCTCATTTATGAGGATCCGTTCGAACCGAATGACAAGCAGTTTCAAGCATATGCCCTGCCTGCACGGACGCAGGATATTGTAGGGACATTCAGTCATGCTTCCGACTTGGATTGGTATACGATTCAACTGCCGACCAAGGCGACACTTCGGTTGAAACTAGACACAGACACCGTGCGTATTGACCCAGCGATAGAGATTCGCGGTTCACAGATGGAAACGCGATGGGTGGATGAACAGAAGGAAGGCCAAGCTGAATCGGTAGTTCTGCCTGACTTGCCCGCGGGCAAGTATTATATATTGGTGCAGAATGCAGTAACAGCTCGTCCTGAAGCAGTGGCGGGAGAGTATAAGCTGCATATTGAATACCTGACTCAGTTCACGGATCCGAATGAGCCGAATGATAAAGTATACGAAGCGATCACAATGAGTGAAGGAACGGAATATAAAGGTGTCTTTCATGAGGATAATGATGTGGATTGGTTCCAATGGAAAGTGAAGGAGCAGGCGTATGGGCACTTTCGGATAGGCAATGTGCCTTCGAATCGTGTGGTGACGATGTCCGTTCTGTCGAGAGAGCAGAAGGTGCTTGCCTCAGCACGCAACCGGTTGGGTGAATCCGCTGTAGAATTGGGCACTGAGCTGGAGCCGGGCACGTACTACGTTCGACTCACGACAAGCGATAAGTTCGATACACAGTTCTATTCCTTATCTGTGCAGGCAGATCCACTTGTGGCTGGGTTCCGAGACATAGGGGAGCATTGGGCTAAGGATTCAATCGTCCGAGCAGTCAAGTCAGGCTGGATTAACGGTTATCCTGAAGCGGAATTTGGCCCGGATCGGCCGATCACTCGTGCAGAGGCTGCGTCCATTCTCGCCAATGCGTTTAAGTTGAATGCGAAGGGAAAGCAGACAACTTCATTCAAGGATGTCACTTCGAAGCATTGGGCGTATTCTGCGGTATCACGAGTTGCCAATGCCGGTATTGCGGGGGGTGTTGGTGGCCAGCGCTTCGCGCCCAACCAGAAGGTGAAGCGTTCGCAGATGGCGGTAATGATCGGCAATGCACTTCATCTGAAGGCTGGAGCGATAAGCACGGGGCCGTTTGCGGATGTTCCTGCTGTCCATTGGGCAGCCCCTATGCTGGCTGAGATGAAGCGACAAGGGTACGTGCATGGTTATGAAGGCAATACGTTCGAGCCGGATCGCGATGCGACTCGGGCTGAGTTCGCAGCGATGCTCCTCGTTGCCTTGGATAGGAAATCGTAAGGAGGAGTCTAAGTGGGCGGAAATGAAACATGGACACAGGTCACCTCGTCTGTAGGCTGGAGTGGTGCGATTCAAATGATCATTACACTGATGTGCATTGCACTCGCGTGGTGGGCACTGCAAAATGTAAAGATCGATTTGTTCATTCGGCATCCGCAGAGCCCACAAGGCAAAATGGTTCATTTGATTTTAGCCATTTTGGTTGGCCGGGCAGTGGCACAGTTTTTTGTCGATTATTGGAGCTGGACACAATCACTGCGTTTTTTGTTTTGAAACCATCAATAATGGTTAAGAGGAATTGGACGGCGGTACACCGACGGGGTTAATACCGTGATTTCCTCTTGATTAAACCCCGTCCGGCAAGGGTTCAAGCACTTGTCGAATAACATCGAATGAAGATGTCAACACTGGATGATAGCCCCAAGGAAAATGTGGAAGGGTCTGTCGAAAAATATCGCTTGTCCATAGCTGTAAAGCAGTGGTATGATGTAATTTGGAAATCAAAAGAACGTACCATTTTTTACAGATATACGGATAATGGGGCGAAATAAAGCGCGGAGGGAAACATGATGAGTAAATTTATCGTCCGCGGAGGCAACCGATTGACGGGTACTGTGCGTGTTAGTGGCGCGAAGAACTCTGTACTTCCGATCATCGCTGCTTCGTTACTGGGAGAAAAAGGCGTTAGCGTAATTTGCGATGCACCTCCACTTGACGATGTGAAAACGATACACAATGTACTAGAAAAATTAGGTGCAAGCCTTACATATGCCGACGAAACCATTTGTGTGAATGCGGAGAACCTTCATTCTTTTGAAGCCCCATATGAGTTGGTACGTAAGATGCGAGCATCATTCCTCGTCATGGGCCCATTGTTGGCTCGCGCAGGACAGGCGCGTATTTCTCTGCCTGGTGGATGCGCTATTGGGAGTCGTCCGATTGATCAGCATTTGAAAGGCTTTGAAGCTATGGGTGCGGTTATCGGTCTTGGACAAGGATATATTGAAGCGAAAGTGAACGGCCGACTGAAGGGTACCAAGATTTACTTGGACTATGCGAGTGTCGGTGCGACGGAAAATATTATGATGGCCGCTACATTGGCCGAAGGTACAACAATTATTGAAAATGCAGCTCGTGAGCCGGAAATCGTCGATTTGGCGAACTATCTGAACAAGATGGGCGCAGTAGTTCGCGGTGCAGGAACAGGCGTTATCCGCATTGAAGGTGTGGATCATCTGCATGGTGCTGAGCATACGGTTATCCCTGACCGCGTCGAAGCAGGAACTTATATGGTTGCTGCAGCGATGACAGGCGGAGATGTGTATGTGGAAGGTGCGATTGCAGATCATCTTGGTCCTGTTATTGCGAAGATGGAAGAGATGGGCATTACGATTGATCCGGATGAGAATGGTATCCGCGTCCGTGCGGAACAGCCGTTGAAGGCTGTCGACGTAAAGACGCTTCCATACCCTGGATTCCCGACAGACATGCAGTCGCAAATGATGGCATTGCTGCTTGCAGCAGAAGGCACATCTGTAGTGACCGAAACGGTATTCGAAAACCGCTTCATGCATGTGGATGAATTCAACCTGATGAATGCAAACATCAAGGTTGAAGGCCGTACTTCTGTCGTAACAGGCCCGGCTAAGCTAAGAGGTGCTAAGGTAACGGCAACTGACTTGCGTGCTGGAGCTGCATTGATCTGTGCAGGGTTGATTGCGGAAGGCACAACAGAAGTCGGAGGCGTTCATCATATTGATCGTGGTTATGTGCACTTAGCAGAGAAGCTGTCATCGCTCGGAGCAGATATCTACCGCGTGAAGATGAATGAAGAGCCAAAAGGCGTGAAAGAAGAGAAGGAAGAAGGGACTTTTCGAGCACAGCCAACTTGGGCGTAAGCCTATCGTGAGCTAAAGCTGGAGAAGAAGCTTCCACCCGGATCATATAGACAATTGCATCGATAGAAAAGGTGTACCGGCTAGACATAAAGCCGCCTCGTGAAGAGGCGGCTTTTTTGCGTGTATATGATTTTGGGTGCAGATGTTTTGAGTATGTGCTGTTTTGCATGAAGATGTCCTGGTACGCATACGATTTTTCGAATGTATTCGCATGTGTAGATGACGAGTTGCTGGTAGTCATCCGTATCGAACCTAGAAACCTTCTACATGTAATCAGGAAGGGATACGAGGGTATGTGGTTCTGTCTTCTCTTAAAAAAGCATAGGGTAGAGAAAGAGGAGGATTGATTCTGTTCTTTTCGTGAAATGCTAGATAAGAAAGTGAGAGGAATCGTTAAAATAGAAAGAGGAGTGAGACCAATGGCAACGCAACCGATGTTATCTGCGCAGGCGCGGCGGCTCGCACGCTGGCTGAAGCCGCGCCTGCGCCTTGGTGGCAGGGGTCGCTGGGGCCTGCGAAGACGCCCCCTGCCGCTGCTAGCGCGCACCGCCCTATGGGCTGGCGCGCTTATTGCGCTCGCGCTGCTCGTGCCGCTCCTGCTGGTGCAAGAGCACCAGCAGGGGGTAAGCACGAGCGCTCGTAGCGAGCGCGCGGCGCCGCAGGCGCCGAAGGTGTCGCCGCCGCCCAGCACAGCGGCGGCGCAGCCCATGGTGCGCGTGTACCTGAGCGGCACGCGCCAAGTTGAGAGCGTCGCGCTGGAGCAGTATGTGCGCGGCGTCCTCGCAGCAGAGATGCCGAGCAGCTTCGAGCTCGAAGCGCTCAAGGCGCAGGCGATGGCCGCCCGCACGTACATTATGCGCCGCCTGCTGGCGCAGGATACAAGCGGCGCACCTGAGGGGGCCGACGTAACCGATACCGTCGCCCATCAAGCCTATAAGCCGCTCGCGGAGATGGAGCGGCTGCCGAAGGAAGCGGCGGCGAAGCTGAGCCGCGCCGTAGAGGAAACAGAGGATCAGATCATTACGTATGAAGGCAAACCGATTATGGCTGCATTTTTCTCCACAAGTAATGGATATACCGAGAATGCCGAGGATTATTGGGGAAACCCGGTCGCTTACTTGAAAAGTGTGGCAAGCCCTTGGGATGAACGGGTAGCGCCGCGATTTGCGGAGAGCACTACATATAAGGTAGAGGCGCTTCTATCAGAACTAGGTGTATCCGCGCAAGCATTGAAGCTGCAATCCGGTGGCGGGACATCAAATAAGTCCGGATCCGCGCAAGCCATTCGGAATCAGCTCCGGATCTTATCCCGTACCCCCGGAAAGAGAGTTGGTCAAGTTCAAGTCGGTACAGAACAGTTCACAGGTCGCGAAATTCGAGAGAAGCTAGGGCTGCGATCGAGTGCATTCGATTGGAGCATGGTGGATGGAAAACTAGTCATTACTACGTACGGTTTCGGGCATGGTGTTGGCATGAGCCAATACGGTGCGCAAGGAATGGCCAAAGAAGGGGCTACTGCGGAACAAATCGTAACGTACTATTATAAGGGTGTGAAGGTGGACAAAGCTTCGAAGTTAGCATCGGCTAAACTAAAAGGATAGTTCAGCAAGACGCAGATCAATTATGCAGAGAGGCAGGGAAAACCCTTGTTATATAAGGAGCTAGACTTCTTGCAGAAGCATTGGTAGCTTCATATCTTAAAAATTAGCATTTCTACGTATAAAAGTACTAGCCTCGGTAACAATGGTTACTGAGGTGATCACAAATGAGTGAACAAAACCAAAATCAAAACTCAAAAAACAAAACAACGATGAATACATCTACGACAAGCACAGCAAATCCGTCTGAAGCCTCCAAATCGATGCAAGGGGCTCAAGCGGTTCACACATCCTCATGGAGAAAGCTGTTGTCGAAGAAATGGGTATTCCCCGCTTTGTACATGGCCGCAGCAGCAATTATCCTAACTCTAGTCTGGGTCTATCAAGACTTGAATCACAAACCGCTCGACCCAAACAAGGATGCGACGCAAGCAGGGCAAACAATCAAGCAAGGCGAATCAACTGCAGGTACAACAGCTGGCACCAAAGAGGACGCAGTCGAAGTAGTTGCAACCAACGAAACACTCGGTTGGCCAGTGGCGAATTCTGGTGATGTAGATGTCGTCATGCCGTACTATGACGAGAAGGCTTCGAAGGAAGAGCAAGCGGCAGCAATGGTGCAGTACAAGCAAACCTTTACTCCGAATGTAGGTATCGACTTGGCGCGCAAGGACAAGCAGGCATTTGATGTAGTAGCTGCAATGAGCGGTAAAGTAACACGTGCTGAACAGCATGCGACGAATGGATTTGTTGTCGAAGTCGATCATGGCAATGGCATGAAGACAGTATATCAGAGCTTGGCTGATGTGAAAGTAAAGCAAGGCGATGCTGTGAAGAAGGGCGACGCGCTAGCTACAGCAGGTCGCAGTGAATTGGAGAAGGAACTGGGCGTTCATGTTCACTTTGAGGTGTACAATGAGAATAAGCCAGTAAATCCGACAACGGTTCTGGTTAAAAACTAATTCAGTAAAACATGGTAACAACATCGGGCGAATGTCTTAGGGGCATTCGCCCGTTTTTTATTTGTTGGGGGAATAGCGGAATTGAAACGAACTTTTTCTAATATTTTTTTGCTCTCGCCACTCCAATGATGAATGATCGAATTTACGGATTATCAAGAAGAGAATTTCCGCTTGACTAAGCTTTTTTTCCTGTTTTAACTTTGCTTGGATTGCCTTGTTGTTCGACTTGTCCGATGAGAGCCTTGGCAAAAATATCGGCTAAGCCAAGCTTGTCAGGCTCGGTTACAACGCATAAGTGTGCGACCCACTCATATAATGTACCAATTAAACCGAGTAGGGAGGCGGGAACGTGCACGACTACATCAAAGAACGGACCATCAAAATCGGCCGCTGCATCGTCGAAACGAAGCATACGGTTCGTACAATCGCTAAAGAGTTCGGCGTGTCTAAAAGCACGGTGCACAAAGATTTGACCGAACGGCTGCCTGAGATTAACCCCGATCTGGCTGATCAGGTGAAGCACATTCTCGAATACCATAAGTCCGTTCGTCACTTGCGTGGTGGAGAAGCAACGAAGATCAAATATAAGAAGACGACTTCAAAAAAACGTGAGGTGATGACGGCCGGTAAATCCTAAACCACCACCCCATTCCAATAACTTTTTAAAATGTGAGCTGCCCTCCAATCTGTCATTGAACGTAGCAGAGAAAGTATGATATGGTAAACGATGAGTAAATATTTTGCAGAAAACGGTCGTAATTTCTCGATTTAGACATGAAAAATGAATGTGGAGGCTCTCGAACTTATGCTTAGCAAGGATATTGGAATTGACTTGGGAACGGCAAACGTTCTCATCCATGTCAAGGGGAAGGGGGTCGTCTTGAACGAGCCTTCGGTTGTAGCAATCGAAAGCGATTCAAAGCGAGTCCTCGCCGTGGGTGAAGAAGCCCACAGAATGGTTGGTCGGACACCGGGCAATATCGTACCCATCCGCCCGCTTAGAGACGGAGTCATCGCTGACTTCGAAGTTACGGAAGCAATGCTGAAGCACTTTATTTCACGAGTCGGCGGTCGCAAATGGTACTCGCACCCACGCATCTTGATTTGCGCGCCGACAAATATTACTTCAGTAGAACAGAAGGCAATTCGCGAAGCGGCTGAGAAGAGCGGTGCCAAAGATGTTTTCCTGGAAGAAGAACCGAAGGCAGCGGCAATTGGCGCGGGTATGGATATCTTCCAACCGAGCGGCAACATGGTCGTTGACATCGGCGGCGGAACGACGGACGTGGCGGTATTGTCCATGGGAGACATCGTTACCGCCTCTTCTATTAAAATTGCTGGGGACAAGTTCGACAGCTCCATCATGAAATATATAAAATCCAAGTATAAGTTGCTAATCGGAGAGCGTACGTCTGAAGATATTAAGATTAACATCGGGACGGTGCGTGAAGGTGGACAACGGGAAATGGACATCCGCGGACGTGACATGGTTTCGGGCCTCCCATATACCGTAACGATCACATCCGATGAAGTTCGAGAAGCTTTGTGGGATCCAATTTCTTCGATTGTCGCTGCTGCGAAATCGGTATTGGAACGGACACCGCCAGAATTGTCGGCGGATATTATCGATCGCGGCGTCATTTTGACTGGCGGCGGGGCGCTTCTTGATGGATTGGACGAGCTGATGGCTGACGAATTGAAGGTTCCTGTGCTTATTGCAGAGGATCCAATGCATTGCGTCGTCAAAGGTACCGGAATCATGCTGGATAATTTGGACAAGGTCGTTAAGAAATCATTCGTTTAATCCGATATACATTGTATATGCTTTGACAGATCGGGAGGAAACGACATGATTAGAGGTTTATATACAGCTGCCTCGGGCATGATGACCCAACAACGGCGGCATGATACGGTTACGAATAATATAACGAATATCAATACGCCCGGGTTCAAGTCAGTAACAGGGGCAGTGCGTTCATTTCCTGAGATGATGCTGTCCTTACAGGGCGGAGATAAAGGGGCAGGTCGTACCATTGGCCGCTTGAATACAGGGGTATTCGCGGAAGAGAGCCGTATGCTGTTCAGCCAAGGCGATCTGATGCAGACGAATCAATCAGGCGACTTTGCATTATTGACGGATTTGGGCGTCCCGGGCGTGGTCTTTGATGCTTCAGGCAAGGGACGGGATGCGCAAGGCAATATTGTTTATAAGCCGGAAGCATTCTTTACGGTTCGGGAAGGCAATGAGTTGCGTTTTACGCGTGATGGCCATTTTCGCTTGAATGCCCGCCATGAGCTGACGACGGCAGACGGAGCACTTGTGCTGAACCGGAACCAAGCTCCAATTGTATTGCCGGCGAATGCGTCGATAGATGATATCAAACTGGATGGGACAGGCCGGATGTATGATGCGCGAACGAACGCTGCGATTGGAGGGGCAGATCTGCTCATTTCCCGTATCGACAATCCGAATCAGCTTATTCGGACGGGGAATGGCCGCTTCCGACTGGACGCAACAGGGGCTGGGCAAGCAGCAGCAGTCGCGTGGACAGCTGGTGATCAACAGCAAATTCAGGTACAACAAGGTTATTTGGAGCGTTCTAATGTAGATCCTACGCAATCGATGACGGATATGATGACGGCATTCCGTGCCTATGAGGCGAATCAGAAAGTCGTTCAATTCTTTGATAAGACGCTGGAAAAGACGGTCAATGAGGTAGGGCGCGTCTAAGCGCTTAGAATAGGAGGAACGATATGAACCAGTCTATGATTTCTGCAGCCTCTTCGATGAATGGCATTCAGCGCAAGCTGGATATCGTCGCGGACAATATGGCGAACTTAAATACGAACGGTTATAAGCGGAAGTCAGCGACATTCGCTGATGTGCTTACGAATGTAAGACAGCATGATAAGGATTACCGCCAACCAGGAAGAGCGACCCCGATGGGATATACGCTTGGCTATGGATCTTATTTGACTGCATTAAGTCGAGACTTCACGCAAGGGGCATTGAAGCAAACAGGTGTAAGTACGGATTTTGCGTTGGAAGGCAACGCGCTATTCGAGCTCGAACTGGACAATGGTCAATCTGCTTGGATTCGAGAAGGCGGTTTTCATTACACGATTGATCCGAATACGAAGGAAAAGGTGCTTGTGACGGCTCAAGGGGATAAGGTGCTGGACAAAGACGGCGCTGAGATCCGAATTGGACTGGATCAAGAGATACAGGTTAATGACAAGGGGCAAGTATTCGCGACGAAGAACGGCTTGACGGTTGTTCCGAATCCGATCGCTACGCTGAAGGTAGTAAAGCCGATCAGCCCAGAACTCCTTATTCAGACAGAGAACAACTATTACGTAATGGCCCCAAATACGAACCGCAATGCTATTGTGGAGGATCTTGATCTTACACAAAACCAAGCGGTTCACGTTCGGCAAGGCATGATTGAGCAATCGAATGTATCGCTGATCGACGAGATGAATGACTTGATTCAAGCGCAGCGAGCGTATCAGATGTCCGCTCGGGCCTTGACTTCCGGAGACGCGATGTGGGGGCTTGCGAATAACCTTCGCGCGTAAACGAAGCAGGTGAGATAATGAGTGACCAAGAAGGGAAAGACAAGAAGCTGCTCGATTATGAGTACGAGCCGCTGCAACAGGATATATCGTTAGCGCGTCTGCACCGCTCTCATTCCGGCTCGGAACCAGAGGATGTGGAGACGAAGACGGAGGCCGAATCCGACGTTCATGAGGAATTGCCGGTAGTGGGCAAGCCTGCTCAGCAGCCAGTATTCGAAGAGCGGCGCAAGCAGCGTCTGCGCAAAGGTAAGGATGCTGCTAAGCCAGCGTCTGAGGTGGAGCAGGAAGAACCTCAGCCACCTCAGCAGAAGCCGGTTCGTCGTTCGAAGGCAGGGAAGTGGATTTTTCGACTGGCTATTGTCCCACTGTTATGCGTGCTAGCCACATTCGGCGGAATGGTTGCCGGATTTGTCGTGTTAGGTAAGGGCTCTTTTACAGATGCACTGAATATAAACACATGGACACACTTGTTCCAACTTGTGTTCGGATAGCGGAGTCCCCACTTTGTGGGGATTTTTTGCTTGTTTGGTGGCCGAAAGGACTTTGTCCGTCATCGCTCCCCCCTTGAGGGCTATAGGGAGCTATACGATTTGATAAAGTTTCATTTTTGTTTTCGGGCATGTATAATGAGTTGGAGGAACAATGAAAATGGGGGGAACTGGGGGTTTTGAGGTTGAATTTACCGAATATGTTGACGATGATTCGATTCGTTCTCATCCCCGTATATGTGGCTTTGTTCTTCATAGGTGAGCGGTACGCCGCATTCGGAGTTTGGTTGCTCGCTGGACTGACCGATATTCTGGACGGGTATATCGCGCGCAAACATAATTTAGTAACGAATATCGGCATGATGTTGGATCCATTGGCAGATAAGCTTATGATGTTGACCGTCATGTTTTCTTTGCTATGGTCTGGAGATATGCCATGGATGGCTGCTGTAGCGATGCTGATTCGAGATGCAGGGATGATTGCATGTTCCGCTTTATTTCATTTCAAGGGAAAGAAGACAGTGCCTGCGAATTGGATGGGGAAATTGACGACAGTCTTCTATTATATCGCGATCCTGTTCGTCTACTTCCAATGGACTTATGCAGTTGAGCTCTTATGGGTGGTTATCGTATTCTCATTCCTTACATCCTTTATGTATGCGCTCTTGTTTATTCGAATCAATCGCAAGGAAGAGGCAGAAGCTGAGCATCGGATATGATGCAGGCATGTCTCTTGTGGGACAACGAAAGAAATGTTTATTTTTACCTTGATGACGATTCATCATTTGTTTTACGTTCAAGTTACTTGTCTTTACGTGTCTTGCTAAGACAGAATGACTTGCATGGAAGTTGCGCATTCTGATTCTAAGAAGAGAGCTCCCCGAACAGCCGAAGCTGCGGGAAGCCCCTTATCTCAACCTTCAGGCCTGCAGTCATGAAGGATGATCTTAGTATTGACGCATAGCTGTCGTCCTATACGGCAGAGGAAGAGAGGAGATTGCATTATGTTGACAGTTGAGCAAATCCAGGAAATTATTCCACACCGTTACCCTTTTCTGCTCGTTGATCGTATTCTTGAAGTAGAAGAAGGCAAGCGTGCCGTCGGAATTAAGAATGTTACAATGAACGAGCCGCATTTTGCAGGTCACTTCCCTGGTTATCCGGTTATGCCGGGAGTTCTCATTGTTGAAGCGCTCGCACAGGTTGGTGCAGTAGCTATTTTGAAATTGGAGCAAAATCAAGGGAAACTTGCTTTCTTTGCTGGAATCGACAATTTCCGTTTTCGTGGACAAGTCGTACCTGGCGATACGCTTACACTTACAGTAGAGATTACACGATTGAAGGGGACGATCGGCAAGGGACAGGCTACAGCCAAGGTTGGCGATAAGGTCGTTGCTGAAGGTGAATTAATGTTCGCATTGTCGGATCGCGAGTAGAATACAGCATAGGTGGAATCATTTGCAATGAATGCAGAGAGTTCGGTTATTCTAAGGATAACCGGAGCTGAACATTAGCTGTGTGCCATCGGTGTCGAATGGACTCGGAACTCATCGAATGATGCACGATAGAAGCATTGTGATATTCCACATGATGATGTATTCGGAATGGCTTAAGGAGGGAAACAAGTGTTTCAACAGGTAGAGAAATGGAACCGACAAATGAAAAAGTGGCTATGGCTTGTGGTCATTGTCGGACTGGTAGCTGCTATTCCTGTAGCAGTGCAGCGCGTACAGACAGAACAGTCGGCGAATAAGGTTGAAATTGTATTCAATTATCGTAATTTGGTCGATATGTCTGCGCTGATGCCCAAGCCAAATGAATTTATTGATGAGCAGTTGGGACGCTTAAAAGATGCAGGCGTTCACACGATGGCGTTGTTCGAAAGCAATTTGTCGGATATGAAGTCCGCACGAAGATTGTTGATTTACAACTCTAGCGATGCAGCAACGCTGCAGAAGAAGCTTCCGCCTCTGAATGAAAATTATACATATCTTTTGTTCACGACATCTGAGAACGAACAGAAGCTTTCTCCTATGATTGAGAAGACTTTCCTTCGTTTGGGTGTAGAGGTTCGTACGTGGCAGTATGAAGGCCACAATGGATTGATCTTGGAAACTCCGGTTGAATCCGCAGTAATGAAGTCAATGCCACAGGATCCAATCACAATTCAGATGCTTGTGGATAAAGGATATACAATTATGCCGCGTTTGTCCGACAGCTCGGAATATGATCAAGAGCAAATGGATGAGCTGCTGCAATACTACAATTCATTGGGCGTAACGCGTATTCTCTTTGATGGCGATGCAGTTAAAGGCTTTAATGATGATGCAGAGAAAAAAAGTTTGACAGGCTTTGCTGATCTATTGAATAAGCACAACATCGGTATTGCTGCCATTGAAGGCTTGAAGAAGCCGCAGCAGGGGATGAACAAGCTTGCTTATTTGACGAAATATAATGTAGTTCGACTTCATTCGATTAACGATCAGGAGTCATTCAATGAAATCGATGTATTAGCTGATCGCTTCTCGCTTGCTACGAAGGATCGCAATATTCGGATGATTTATTTGAACGCAGGTGTGAAAAAAGATATGAAGAAGTCTGAGATTGTGACTTCCATTGATAATCTGATTCACACACTGAAAGAGCCTGGAGATGCAATTGCATCGATTGAGAAAAACGGATTTACAATGGGTACAGCTGAACCATTTACGGTATTTGACGCTTCTTGGCAGAAAATTGCGAAGATTATCGTAGTTATTGGCGGCGTAGCATTAATCGCGCTGATGCTTTCTTATTTTGTGCCGGCTGTGATGCTTCCTGCCTTCGTTCTGGGCTTGATTGGAAGCGCAGGAATGTACGTATTGAAGCCAGCCTTCTTCGAGCAAGTGCTTGCCCTTGGGGTGGCGATAAGTGCGCCAACGATTGCGATGGTGCTCGCTGTTCGAAGAGTGGACATGAGTCCTCCGGTTACAAGCTTCAAGGCTCGCTTTGGCAAATCGGTTGGATTGTTCTTGCGCACGACGGTGTTGTCGCTGATGGCTATTCCGTTCGTCATTGCATTGCTTAACAACATTACGTACAGCCTTGTAATAACTCAATTCCGTGGAGTCAGTCTGCTGCACTTCCTGCCGATTGGCCTTACCGCATTGTATATCTTCCTCTACCGTGGAGATTCTGTTGTGAAGGAAGCCAATCGTTGGCTTAAGATGCCGGTTACGGTATTGATGGTCGTGGCTGCTGGCGTCGCGGGCGTAGTGGGATTGTACTACCTGTCGCGTACGGGGAACGCAGGTAACGTATCTTCCTTGGAAAAATCGTTCCGTTCCTTGCTTGAGAATACGTTGGGAGTTCGGCCACGAAATAAAGAGTTCTTGATGGCGCACCCGTTGTTCTTGATTGCGGCATTTGCAGCATATCGTTATCGGATAGCTCTATATGCATTCATCATCGCGGTTATCGGCCAGTTGTCCATGGTTGATACATTCGCTCATATCCATACGCCGATCATCATGTCGACACTTCGTACACTCCTTGGTCTTGGCCTTGGACTGGTTATCGGGATCATTGGCATTTTCGTGTGGACTATCATTGAAAGGTGTTGGGATGCATGGCGTCCAAAGCTACAAGAATAGTACTGTCCGGATATTACGGATTCAATAATAGTGGTGACGAGGCGGTTCTGTTGTCGATACTGACCGCCTTGGAACGTGCTGGCGAAGAAGCTGGCATGGCAATCGAGCCTGTCGTATTGTCTGGTGATCCAGAGACAACGACTCGGTTGTATGGGGTAGAAGCTGTGCATCGAATGAAGCCCGGAGCCTTGCTGGGTGCGATTCGCAGCAGCGATGGGTTGATTAGCGGCGGCGGAAGCTTGCTGCAGGATGCGACCAGTTCGAAGACGATTCCTTATTACTTAGGTGTGCTGAAACTGGCACAGTGGTTCCGTAAGCCGACGTTCATTTATTCGCAAGGAGTTGGTCCGGTAAACCGCCAGTCTTTCTATCCGTACATTCGTCACGTATTTTACCGAGCTGCTTATGTGTCTGTACGTGATCGTGAGTCTGCAGAGCTTTTGATGCGAATGGGAGTAGGCAAAGATGCGATCCATGTTGTACCTGATCCAGTAATGGGTCTTCGGTTGCCGTCATCTGGGCAGCCCGCACTCGATTATGGGACAGGGTTCGATGCGGCAGGCCGCCCCTATGTTGGGGTTTCCCTTCGATTCTGGAATCAAGATCGATCCGATATGGATGCGATCGCTGATATGCTGCTTCAGCTTAGTCGGATGCGGAAAGTCCATTTGCGGTTTTTGCCGTTCCATGGAGCAAGTGATGAAGAGGCATCCCGTTATGTCATGAAGAAGCTTGAGGATAAGGTTTCCGAAGTAGAGGGATTGTGCGGCGGCCCATCACCTGCTGCTTCTGAAGCTGGCACGGTGATGAGCTTATGCGCTCCGCTTGAGCATCCTCAGTCCATGCTGCAGGAAGTAAGTCAATGCCGGGTGTTAGTCGGAATGCGATTGCATTCTCTCATTTATGCGGCCTCCCAAGAAGTGCCTCTTGCGGGTATTTCTTATGATCCGAAGATCGACCAATTCCTGCATCGACTGCAGGAAGAGGCGATTGGCACAACAGCCAAGCTAGATGCTGCTCGTGCTGCATCTCATATGTGCTGCTTGCTCGATGATGTAGATGGCTGGCGCGAGAAACATCAAAAAGCAATAACTTTATTGAAGCAAGAAGCAGAACAGCCAGCGCAACAAATTGTGCAATGGCTGCGTCATAAGGCGTAAGGTGGTTTGTGATATGTTAGAAATGAAGGATGTACCTAAGGTTTCGATTTACGGCATTCCCTTTTCCAAGTTGAATATGGAAGATACCGTAAAGCTTCTTGTTGATCATATTGACGCTGGGCGCTCCATTCAGGTGATTACAGCGAATCCCATCATGGTGATGGCCGCCTTGGAGAATGATAAGAATATGGCCGTCATGAAGCAGGCGGACTTGGTTGTTCCAGATGGAACAGGCATTGTCTGGGCAGCTAATAAGTTCGGTGATCCTGTCGTTGAACGAGTAACGGGCTTCGATCTGCTGCATGAGCTGCTGAAGATGGGTGAACCGCGCAAGTGGAAGGTGTATCTCTTGGGTGCAGCTCCAGAGGTGGTTCAAGCGGCAGCAGAACGGTTACAAGAACAGTATCCGTCCATCTCCATTGTCGGATACCGAGATGGCTTTTTCAAAAGTGATGAAGATGAAGAGGTTATTGCACAAGTTCGTGCGGCGAATCCTGACTTATTGTTCGTTGCTCGCGGAGCCGACACACAAGATCCTTGGATTGCAAAATATCGCCAACAGCTGCAAGTTCCCTTTATGATGGGTGTTGGGGGCAGCTTTGATGTTATTTCAGGCAAGGCCAAGCGGGCACCAATGTGGGTACAGAAGCTGCGTATTGAATGGCTGTATCGCTTAGTCAAGGAACCGAAACGCTTCATGCGAATGATGGCATTGCCTAAATTTGCTTGGAAAGTGATGCGGGATAAAGATAAGCCCACAAAAGTGCAGTAAAATGACGCTTAATCTTTCATTTTCGTAAGTTTTCACATGAATCCGGCATTGGTGTTTCCATTTTGAACGGAGTATAATTCGATCCGGTAACATAAATGGGGGTTGAAACTACCGATGATGACCGTATACGCAATTGGTGGCTGCCTGGCAGCTCTGCTGCTTGCCACAGGATTAACGCCTTTAGTGAAGAAGTTTGCGATCAAAGTAGGTGCGGTTGACGTACCGAATGCGCGGAAAGTGCATACGCGCATCATGCCCCGCATGGGTGGTTTGGCTATTTTTGCGGCGTTCGTACTGACGCTGCTTGGACTTATGTTATTTATCCCTGATACACTGCTTGGTTCATCGCGAGATGCGAATCTTGTGAAGGCACTGCTTGCCGGAGGCTCCATCATTATACTGATTGGTGCACTGGATGATCGTGTTGAGCTGTCCGCGAAAGCGAAACTGCTCGGTCAGATTGTAGCTGCGTGTGTCGTGGTATTCGGATTTGATTTAACTGTAGACTTTGTAAATGTGCCGTTTGGCGATAAATATTTATTTATTGAAACATGGGTTGCAATTCCGCTTACGATCTTCTGGATCGTTGGTGTGACGAATGCAATTAATTTGATTGATGGCTTGGACGGACTGGCTGCTGGTGTTTCCGCTATTGCCATTGCTACCATCCTCGTCATGGCGATCTTTATGGGCAATCCGGTAATCATCTTGCTCTGCGCGATCTTGCTTGGAAGTATTATTGGATTCCTTTTCTTTAACTTCCACCCAGCTAAGATCTTTATGGGGGATTCCGGTTCCTTGTTTTTAGGCTTCAGCTTGGCTGTCTTGTCCATGCTGGGCTTCAAGCAGATTGCAATCATGTCGTTCATTACACCATTGCTTATTATTGGTGTGCCGCTGTCCGATACATTCTTCGCTATTGTACGCCGCTGGCTGCAGAAGAAGCCGATCTTCGCACCAGACAAAGGTCACTTGCACCATTGCCTGCGCGAACTGGGCTTCAGCCATCGCAAGACAGTGCTCATCATTTACGGGATTGCTGCATTCTTCGGATTGCTGGCGGTTATCCAATCCGTAGCCGCATCGCATGATGCGAACTGGGTAACGCTCGTTGTTATCTGTGTGTTGCTCGTATCGCTCCAGCTTGGGGCTGAAGTGATTGGTATCGTAAGTAAGACAAGAAAGCCGATGCTGAACATCCTGCACCGCTTGCGCATGAAGGTACACGCTGAATCACGTTCGAAATAACGATAGCCACAAGTCTTTTATGGGGACTTTGATGAAGTAAGAAGGCAATTATAATGTATGTTGTAACCTTTGCTCTTGAATGGATCAGGCTTGTCCTGAACTACTCGAGGCAAAGGTTTTTTTATACTCGTCTATAGTGTCCAATATGCTTTTCGATATGATATGTACTTCTATGTCGCGCTGCTGGTTCTATATCACCCATTAGAATCCTTCTATAGAGTCATTTTTCCTCTTTCTTGACAACCTCATATAGGATCGTTTATGAACTTCTTTAGTAAACCATTGAAGTGTGGATCTATTCAATTCAACTACTTAGCTATTCCCTTTTAAAAACACCTCAAAAAGAACCTCTACAAGTATCTTGTAAGTAGGTCTGTTAAATCTCCTTTTTATCATTTTTAAGTGCTTAATAATTCCCCTCAATGTGTGCCTCTTAACTAAAGTCTTCTGAAAGTTCTACTTCCGTGAGCACCACAGTAAATGTCCTTTCTCTTCTCTTTGTCTGTTCTCAATACAAACTTCGGAGTTTTGACTAAAATTTAGGACGAAATTAGCCGATAACAGAAATAACAAGTAAGAACGAGCCGATGGAGGCAACTCAACTACGGTTCTATAATAAGGAGGCTATTAGCGTTGAAGAAACTGGTATCCATACTGTTGACGCTCGCGCTTGTCGTTACGCTTATCCCGGCATCTCTCGGTACAGCAGTATCGACGGCATTCGCAGCAAGCGCCAACCACTTCGTATTTCCGAATGAACAGTATTCTCCTACATCTGCACGTATAACAAATAGTGAACGTGTGACGCTTGAGGGAACATTGAATGGCGTTAACGGAAATTCGATCTCTTATAGCGTGTACAAGCTGAACAAGAATCCTGATCCAACCGCGACGGATAAATATTTAGTGGATCAAAACGACAAACGTGAAGGCCAAACGGCCAACATTATGATCAATGGTTCGAAAATCCAATTGTATAATTTGCAGTTGTATCCTGGATTGAACCAAGTTACATTCAAAGGCTTGCAAGGCATGTCGGATGTGTATGACTCCATCTTCATCGAGTATCGCAATGGTCCAACGATGTACGACATGTCCGTATCCTTGGATGGGAATGTGTATAACTTAAAAGAAGATGAATCGACAATTGTTTACTCCGATGCTTCCCAAGGGAAAAAGTCGGTGAACGTCAGCATCTCGGGTAAAGCACCGAATGCGGATAAGGTACAAATCGAAGTGAACGGACGAAGCTGGTCCTTCGGCGTATCCAAAAGCAATGATTGGACGTTCTTTGCTTCTCCAATTGCCATTGAGCAAGGCCGGAACTTAGTTAAGATTAAAGTATTTAACGGCACACAATCGGTTGAAACAACAAGAGAAGTGGCATTTTTCAATGGTGATGTGACGTTCCATGATGTTCACATGAAGGAAAATGGCGGAACAACAAAATATGATTTATCGCAAAGTCCTACGATTACTGCCAATACCAACGGTGTAATTTATGGGCGCGTTCTTATCCCTTACGATTCAACCAAAGCGAAGCCAACCAGCGTGGGTGTTGCATATGAAATGATTGAAACGGGTAGCGGTAATAAAACAAACGGAAATGCAACGAATGTGGTTGAGGTTTCCTCGAATCCGAAATTTGTGGAGTACTCATTTGAAATACCAGGCGCTGTCCAAAAAAATAAGCGTACCAACCTAACATTGACATCGACGAACTATGCTTTGTCTACTCCTTCATTGCAGAGTATGTCTGGATTTTCCGTATTGTTGAAGGATGCGAACCAACCATATATCTACGCAGCTAATTATTTGAGTGGATATAACAACACAATGACGCCAGGGGAAGCTGTGGCGTTGCAAGGCGGAAAGCTGGATGGTGCGCAGTTATTCTCCATGCCGGCTGCGATTCAATTTTTAGTTCCTAATGGAAGCAGTCCTAGAATTTCGATTGAATCTGTAACAGACGCATTAGGCAAAAAACAAGATCCTAATACTTACAATTTAAACCCTACGATTGTTGCTGAGGACGTAACGGTTCAAAATATCAATGGGGTGCCGACTTCTATGAGCCGGGTTGTATATCTGATTGATAAGCTGCCAAGCACAGGTAAACAGACGATTGTGTTTCGTTTGGATGGCTCCACGGAAACATATACGGCAACTGTTACACTTTTGTACGGGCCATATGTGAAATACGACGGTGCATTTGACGGCCAAAAAATTTATACGGACACAACAGATTCTAATCGTCAAGCTCAAGTTATGAAAGAATTGCAGGACTTGGCGGGTCAAATTTACAATATTGCCAACGAAAATGAGATCGAATACTCAGGGCCGAAACAAACGGTATTCTTCAGTATCAACAATACAACATTGGAACTAGCCAAAGGTACAACAAATAGTCAGTTCAAATTAGTAAGCCCACAAAAGGCCTTTGATGCGTTGTATATGGGAGACAACAAAATCAAATTTGTATTCCGTTCTCAAAAATCGCATTACGAGAACACGATCACAGTAACGCTCATTCCGACTAACTTACCGGTAATTCCAGCACCTGAGACAGACGGAATCTATCCATACAGCACAACGTATCCAGATCCGAAGCCAAATGACCCCCGCTTTGAGAAAAAAGGCAGCGTTTATCTGACTCGTGAAGCAAAAATGAATGTATACGGTACATTCGACTTTGTTGATCTCGGAAAAAATAAAGCTGAAATTGAAGGAAAACTTACTAGCTTGCGGGGCAGTGGTACTACAAAAAATGAGCTTCAAAATTATAAATTGGTCATCCAATCGCCTGTATTGAAAAACGACAAAAACCCATTAGGTAAAATCGAGTGGACACTGGAGAATATGTTCACCGACAAAAATGGGGATACGTACAATTCGAGTGCAGTAGTTAACGGCATATCGGTGTACTACGATAATGATAAACAATACTTTAGCTTTATTATTAAGGGCATAAGTCTTCCGGGAGATGGAACCCCTGTCGCAATGAACATGACAGTATTTAACAGTGGCGAAGGTGGCCCTCGTGCAACATATCGTCTGGAAGTCGTACCAGTAGATGTGCCTTACACGATTTTGAAGCCAGCGCTTGAAAAGCGAGTGGTTAACCAAAACTTTGTTGAAGTCATTATTGACTCGCCAGGTGCAGAAAAGGTAGTTATTAATAAAATTCCAGCAGAAAAAATTATTTACTACCCAAGCTATGACAAGACACAAAAGCCATACGAAAATGCGTATCGTGCATTTGTCGTAGGACTTAAAGCAAATAAAGACAATAAAATAGAAATTGCCATTTCAAGAGGCAAGGATACCTTCAAAAATACGATTACGGTGAAGTACGTACCTACGTCAATTCCAGGGGCTCAGTATATGGAGCCAATGAAAAAATCACATAAGGTATTTGAAGGAATTGTGAACTTGACTTTCGAAAAAGGTGCGAATCTCGTAAGACGCGACTATAATGTGCCGCAAAACTTCAAAAACCAAGTATTTAGTGGTCACAACCTACTGTTCGCGATTGCGAATTCATTCGATGGTGAAGTAGATCGACGTGAATTTGAGTATCAGCCTGCGAACTATGACTTGGCGAAGATAGAAGCAAAGAACATTTTCGAAGCAAGCTTCCCTGAACGCTTTATTAAGGCTGGTCCAGTTATTTGGATGGATCCAGGTCAAGCGGATGACATCAAGACAGAGTCTGTTTATGACCCAATTAAGTATGGTGTTGAGCCTTATCAGTATCCAGGTTCGCCAATTGAGATGTTCTATAAGCGCGACCTGCGCAATGAACTGATCATGTCTAAACCGGGTAAATTGACATTGAGTTATGATAAAAACGTAACCGATGATGGTGGTCGCACTGTGAGTGTGTTCCGTTTTGATTCGGAATTACAGCAATGGGAGAACATTGGCGGTGTTGTAGATTCGAAGAAACATACCGTAACCGTTCCAATTACGCGCTTTGGATACTATGTTGTTGGTAAGATGTCTTACTCTTATCATGATGTGGTACAACATCCATATGCACGTGATTTCATTGAAACGATATTTGCAAAAGGCGTTATGAATCCATTTGATCCATTCTCCATGTTTGGTACAGATATGTATGTATCTCGTGGTGAATTCACTCGTATGATTGTCCGTGCGAAAGAGATGCCATTGAATTATGACGGTAAGAAACATTTCAATGACGTCGTTGTACCAGCGGCTGATAAGATGAATACGATTAATGTGAATCAGCTGTGGGACTTCCGCTATGTGGAGACGGCTGCACGTGATGGTATCGTTCGTGGTGTTTCACCGAATGAATTTGGTGGGGACTACTCGATTATCCGTCAGGATGCAGCGGTAATGCTTGCGAAAGCTTTGAACATGAAGCTTGAGACGAAGCGTGATAAAGTTCGCAAGGATCTGTTGAAGTATTTCCAAGATGCGGACAAGATAGATTACTATGCACAGCCAGCGGTACTTGCTATCGCGAAGAAAGGCTTCATTACAGGAGTTCCGATTGACCCATCTGATCCGAAGAAGGGTTATGTATTCCAGCCATCTGCGAATATGCTCCGTGGCGACGCTGCTCTCATTATGGCGCGTGCTATGATTGATTTGAAGAAGCTGCCGAAGATGTAACATAGATTCAACGTGTACATCTTCGGGTAATAAGGAGAGAGCCGATTTTGCCCGGCTCTCTTCCTTTATATAATAGAAGATATTCGTTTTATTAGGATCATTGATCTGGTAAACATGTAATGAATCTACCTATGATCATATTCATGGGTGATCTGTCATTCAGTGGAAAACATTAGCCAGTGACTCCTTCTTAGCTTGGCGCTATACTAGGAGATGTATTCGTTCATGCATACATATAGATGAATTCAAGTATTGCAATATGTATAGCATATCCGTGTATATGCGTTACTGAATGTAATGAGCAAGACATTGTCTGAAATCTGCGAAAAAATTTAAAAATAATTTTCCGTAGAGCGCAACTTTTTCGAAACCTGTGCGTTTAATATGATGAAGCTCGAATACAGTGGTTAATTTAATTATTGTTCCCTGTATTTCACAAAAATATACTTTACGCTAGGCAGTTGACATTGTATAATGTCTAGAGTGGTATGAGCATTTCTATTTATTTTCATTTGTTCCTAATCGATTACTAGTTTCTGTGGCATGTCCTTATGTTGCAGACTTCTTTTTAGATTACATTTCGCTCACTCTGAGGAAGGGGGTGAATCGGCGAATGAGGGAAATGAACTATCAAACTTCTACGCAACAAACTAAACAAACGAAGCAATTTAGAGGAGGAGAAAAAAAGGTTATGAAGAAAAGATTGGCCCTTCTGCTTTCCGTTGCTATGGCGTTCTCTATGTTCGCAAACGTAGCTTTCGGTGCTGACGCAGCTAAAACAACTCAAGAGAAATTTGATGCATTGAAAACTCAAGGTGTATTCAACGGTTATCCAGATGGATCCGCTGGCCTTGATAAAGACATGACTCGTGCAGAATTCGCGAAAGTACTCGTGAAATTGTTCGGTCTGAAAGAAATCCATGGTGAATATTCTTACAAAGATAAAAACTATGGTAAAAATAACTGGGCAGCTCCATTCATCGAAGCTGTAACTAAAGAAGGCTTGATGCAAGGTAAAGATTTGGAGAAGAAGTTGTTCGACTTCAACGGCAAAATCACAGTTGAAGAAGCAGCTAAAACTTTGGTTAATGCTTTGAAACTTGAAGAAGTTAAAGACGCTCAAAACAACGCTTCTTCATGGGCTAAAGGTTTCTTCCAAGCGGCAGTTGACGCTGGTTTGTTCTCCAAAGATGCAAACCCTAAAGCGAACGCAACTCGCACTCAATTGGTAGAAGCAGCATATGCAGCTGACGAACTCGTTAAAGGTCCTAAAGTTGCATCTTACAAAGTAATCGACTCCAAAAACGTTGAATTCACAATGACTGACAAAGAAGTTGTGAAAGTTACTTTGGAAAAAGCATTGGAAGCTAACAAAGAAACTGAAGTTAAATTCCAATATAAAGGTAAAGACGTAACTGCTAAAGTTACTTACACTATTACTTCTGCTCAAAGCATCAAATCCGTTACAGCTGACAACTTGAAAGAAGTTGTTGTCGCATTTGACGGTTCTCTCGAGCAAAAATCTGCTGAGAACAAGAACAACTACGATGTTAAAGACATGAAAATCGAGAGCGTGACAATGGCGCAAGACAAAAACTCTGTCACAATCTTGCTTGAAGAAAATGGTTCCGACATGAAGAACCAAAAAGAAACTGAAGTGAAAATCAAAAACGTGAAGAACGAAGATGGTTCCAAAACGTTCAACGAAACAAAGAAATTCACTCCAGTTGACGTGAAAACACCTGAAATCAAAGAAGTTGTTGGCTTGGGTACGAAAGCATTCAAGATCGTATTCTCTGAGCCAGTTAAACGCGGTGATGCAGTTGCATCCGCCAACTACAAAGTTGACGGTTCAATAGTAGCAGGCAGCGTTGACTACATGTATCCAAATGTAGTAATCGTGAAAAAAGACTTGTCCGTTGGCACTCACAAAGTGAGCGCGAGCAGCATTGCTGACTTCTCCGGTCTGAAGAGCATTCCAGCAGACAAAGAATTCACGATTGCTGAAGATACAGCAGCTCCTGAAATCGTGTCAGCAAAGACAACTGATTTGAATGAGCTTGAGCTTGAATTCAACGAAACTGTTCGTTCCATCGAGAAAGTGTACCACAACACTTCCGGTAACACTGGTAAAATCACTTACAAAGACAACAAAGTTAAAGTTGTATTCAGCAACAAAATGTACAACGGCGACAACACGATCTATGTAAAGGGTGCAACTGATTACAGCGGCAACAAAGCTGACCGTGAAATCAAAGTGAACCCTACATTGGACACAACTCGTCCAGAAATCGTGAAATTGGAAGTTAAAGAAGTAGGCACATTGAACAACCATCAGTTGGTTCTTGAATTCAACAAAAAGATTGAAAAGGAATCTGCTGAAAACAACAAAAACTACACATTGAAAGATAGAGACGGCAAAGTCTTGACGGATAAAGATTTCAGTGGCGTAGATAGAGATGGTCATCCAGTTCAGAAGCCATCTTACAATGAAAAAGAGAACAAAGTTACAATCAACTTGAACGCTAAGTTGAACAACCAAACAGATTACATCTTGGATGTAACTGGTGTTCGTGACACTGCAGCATTGCAAAACACAATGGCTCCATGGTCGCAAACATTCACAGCTAAGCAAACTGCAAAAACAGGAATCGTTCGTTCTTGGTTTACTACTGAAAACGGCGAAGAAAACCTTTACGTTCAATTCAAGGACGAAATGGCAACTAGCGGTGATGGAAGCGTCTTGATTAAAGAGAAATATCTCCTTAACGGCAAATCTATCACAGATCATGACATCACTATGATGACTGGCGACACTGTGCGCATCACTGCTAAAGCAGGGAAATTGGGCTTTGACAGAACTAATAATCATCCGAATACTTTGTCTGTAAGTCAAGTGAAAAATTCTAAAGGTGATTACCTGAAGCAAGATAATGGGTACACTTTGATTTACAGCGGTACTTACGCTGAGAAATTCGAAAATGTAATTGCTATCAACAGCGTTAAAGTAACTTCTCGTGAAGAAGTTAAGGTTGAGTTTGGTGGAAAAATTAACTATGTGGATGCAGATGATTTCTCCATTTCCGTTAATGACAGCACATACTACAGACCTACTGATCATGAGTTGAGCAATGATGGCACAGTTCTTACTCTGAAGTTCACTGGTAACCAAATGCTTCCAGCTAGCTTGCCTAAAGCTAAACTTAACGTTCGTACAAATCCAAATACTGCAGACTTGTTGAACGTTAAAGTTAAGTCTGGTTCTAAAGATATCACTGACTTCACTAGCGTTAAACCTGAAGCAGTTGCTAGCTCACTGAGTGTTGCTCCAACAGCTACAGCTGCAACATACGAAGCAACAATTCGCGTAACAGCAGACGTTAAATTGGGTCAAAACCACTCAGCTGCTGATGCTGCAAAAATCTTCGTTGTAAAAGTTAACGAAGACACTAATGTTAAAGTTAACAGCGTAGAGCCAAATGGTTCTGCACTGAAAATTAACTTCACATTGACTGGTGACAAGAAGTCTCTGGTTAAAGATGAGGATACGATCTACGTTCAAATGTTGGATCAAGAAAACAACGTATTGAAGTACATCGTTGATACAAACAACATCAATGTTGCACTGAGTGGATTCTATGCATCTACTCAATACAACCGTTAATAATTAAAAGAAAGCCCTTCGGGGCTTTCTTTTTTTATACAAAGCTTACAACAATGTAACCCTCCAACTTGCTCAAAATCGCAACTTTCTTTTATCTTTATGCGTTATACTATATATGTAGATTCTACGCATAGGAGGAAAGTAGATTGAAAAGAACAACCGCCATTGCGACAATGTTATCGTTGTCCCTCATTTTAGGGGCGTCAGCCTTCCCTACGGCAAATATTTATGCTGCAGATACAAAAGCTTCTAAACAACAAAGCACAAGCAAGCAAACAAAACCTGCGGCTAAACCGACGCCAGTACATACGCTTAGTGAGTTAAAGCCAATTCGCTTGACTGCTAAAAGTGCAGTTAAGCTGACGGATGTAAACATGTATAAACAAGATGAAAGTAATATTTTGACGTATACGTTAACTTATTATAATAATGATCAGCGCAGCTTGCCGCTTATTGATTACTGGACGAAGGTTCGGACAAAAGGTGGTACGGTGTTTTCTAGTGTATTGACTACAAAGGATAAAGAGAAAAAAACAGTACCAGGTTTGTCTGAGATGAGTGTTACCTATTATGCAAAAGTAGCGAAGGGTCTTACCATTAATGATTTATTTTTTGATATCATAAAGTGGGATTTTAGCAAAGCTGGTTTTGAAAACAGATTGGGTTCTTTTCAAATTCCTACATGGATGACTGCATCGACTGTAGTTGGAAAAAGCAGCACAGTACGAATGAATGACATTCCTATAAAAACAAGCATTGATCGAGTAACCTCGATGCTTAATGAAGACATGAATTATGTAAATGTTGCAGTAAATGTGGAAAATTTAGGGTTTAAAGCGTTGGAGAATCCAACTTACAAATACGTAATTAAAACAGCAAGCGGAAGCAGTTACCCTCTTGTACCAGATAGCGCAAGTAAGGAGTATAAGCTGCAGCCTAGCGAGAAAAAGACATTGAATTTCATGACGGCAATTCCTAAGAGTGTCGTTATCAAAAACTTGGAGCTTCAACTACTGACAGAGGATGAGACAGCAAAAATTAATCTGCCTGTAGCAACCTTAAAGTTGCCAGCTTCGAATGCAGCCACTTCTGTTATTCCAGCGAATAAAGAGCAAGTGATAACGATCGACAAGGCAAAGGTAAGCACTAAAATTTTGAACGGTTGGGCAAACCAAAGTTTTGAAGATAATGATATTACATTGACCTTCCAATTTGAAAACTTATCGAATCGTCCAGTGACGATACCAAAATATGAATTTGTTTTGAAAGGGCCAAACGGATTATCCGTGCCGATCCCTACAAAATCACTAGATAATTTGACTTTGAAAGCAATGGAGAAACGACCAATCACATTAAGTGCGATGGTATCTACTGACGTGTCTCTTGAACAATTAAAACTTCAACTCAATAAGCCTGGAGATTCCGAACAAAAGGATCCAACTAAGCCTGAAACGAATCAAAAGGACTCGAATTTCAAGTTCCCAGAAGGAACTTATAAATTGCCTGATCTTCAATCCATGCGTAATCAAACGGGAATTGAATACGATGTGCAGCATAGCAAAGGCAACCTTGGAATCACAATAGAGTCTCTACAACGTCTACCTTGGTTAGACGGGGATGTACTGTCAGCAAAATTAAAAATTAAAAACAAAGAAACGAAAACAATTCAGTTGCCAGCTTTAGAAGGTGTCTTTAAATTGGATACTTCCGGTGTATCTGGTAAAACACAGGTGATAAGCTCGAATGGTGCTTTAATCATCGGAGCGAGGGAAGTCATCGATGTATACATCGTAACGAAGGTACCAAGTTATATGGACTTCTCTCAAGTCCAGACGGCGCTAATGGAGAAAATAGGGGAAACGGATAGTGCCCCAATTATTCAGTTCACGAATGGAGGCAAGTTAAGCAAATTGCCTGTCGTTGAATTTGGAAAAGTATACAATCTTACTACTCAAGGACGCAAAGCGGATATTGAAGTAAAGAACAGTAAGGTGTATGAAGGTGCCGTTGAACAAATCATCTATACGGATCTTGTTATGAAGAGCCAGGAAGAGCGCCAGACAATTTTATCTCAAATGGTAGCATACTATCGATCAGATGATGGACGTTACTATAAAGCAAATCTTTCCCAAGTGCAGGGCCCTACGAGTCCGCAAGGATTGAATGTCGTAACGGCATGGGTGAAAGTACCGAAAACGGTTAATAAAACAGATTTGCAGCTTATTATCGGTGAAGGAATTACCGAGAATAAACTAACACCTCCAAAGGGTGAGTCTGATGGATATATCAATGCAGTAGCAATGGATTTGAAAGTCGTACAGCCTACGGTTCAACGAGACTTTGTAAATCTTGATTTCTTCCCTTACTCATTGACACTATACAATTTTTATGTAACTGCCAACAGAACATCCAACTTGTCCATCGAGTTCTCTTATGATATGACTCGTCAACTCGAGTACAATATGGGAGAGTACGGTCATAAGTTAGTCATTGAAATTGTAGATTCTAGTGGCAAGAAATTCGAGAAAGAGGTTGACTTTGTTAAAGAATTTAAAGAGGGCAAGAACCAGTCATTCTCAACATCTATACCAGATGCCTTTTTTGAAAAAATCGAGAACGGTGGCTTCCAGCTAACCTTATATGATCTATTCGATAAAGAGAAGATCAAGCTAGCTAGCCATGGTAGTGCGTACAACATTAGAAACGCAAAAACAGCGGACTAAAACAATAAAGAAAACTCCCCTCGTAGAGGGGAGTTTTTGGCATAAGAAGTAGGGGAGGAAAAAATGAACAAATTTACGAAGGTTATTTTATCTACAACATTAATAACAGGGGGGATTGTGGCAGGTTCTATTTTGGGTGTGAATGCATTCGCAGCAGATACAACGCCGGGAACATCTTCAGATCCACTTGTAACGAAGAGTTATGTGGATCAACAAGTTAAATCCCTTATTCAAGCTGAATTGAAGAAAGGCAATACAGGCAATGACACTACGAGCAAGGACAAAGATAACCCGAAGAAGGATCAGCCTGAGGGCGATACAACAAGCAATACGGAACTTAAAGTCGTAACGGTTAAAACTGGTCAGAAGCTTATTGCTAAGGCTGGAACTGAAGTCATTGTCCGCAACGGAAGGGCAGTCATCACAAGCCCGGATGAGAATGGGGTGCCGGATGTAACGGAAGGCACAGATATCAAGAGCGGACAAGCGGTTGCGACGAACCACTTGCTGTTGTTCCCGCGTGATGGACGCGGTGTGATGCCAGATCCGCAGCAGGAGAATGGTTTGATTGTTATGGTTCGTGGTGGTTATTCAGTAGTACAAAAAGCAGAGTAATTAACATGAGCTGGCAGGGCGGGCAACATTTCCTGCGGGTGCATCCTCCCAAATGAGGCACAATAATTATCACTGATGCATATATAACGAGGGAGGATATTACCGTGAGCAAAAAAACGTTAGTGCCAGCCAGTAGAGACGCCCTGCACCGTATGAAATATGAGATTGCAGCCGAGTTCGGACTTCCGGTTTCTCATCACGGAGCGCATATTGGAATGGATACAGAGTTCGCTTCCGAACTCGGCAGCGTTCCGGTTCAACATACGACTAGTCATGCAGATTGGGGTACCTTATCTTCACGTGATGCTGGTTCGGTAGGCGGCGAAATAACAAAACGTCTCATTGCAACCGCACTGCAGCAAAAATAGGTAATCCAACTTTTGACGCTTTCATTGACAGGATCGGACAAATACAGTAATATGATTTTTCGAAGGCTGCTATAACAACCTTTTCCATTCGGGAAAGGTTCATTTTTTGTTTAGGCTGCTCATGGTAGAGCCATATTATAGGTTAGGAGGTCGAGTCCTATGTCATTGAAAGGACGCCACTTGTTTACGTCCGAGTCCGTTACTGAGGGACACCCGGATAAAATATGCGACCAGATTTCGGACGCGGTATTGGACGCCTTTTTGGCGAACGACCCGAATGCTCGGGTTGCATGTGAAGTATCCGTAGCCACGGGATTAGTTCTCGTCATAGGAGAAATCAGCACAAAGGCAGATTATGTTGACATTCCATCTATCGTACGCAACACGATCAAAGATATCGGGTATACGCGTGCGAAGTACGGTTTTGATTATAATACCTGTGCAGTATTGACCTCGCTTAACGAACAATCTCCAGACATCGCTCAGGGGGTTAACGCTGGCATTGAAACACGTACTGAAGATGCCAAGCAAGAAACCGAGAATATCGGTGCAGGCGACCAAGGCTTGATGTTCGGCTTTGCAACGAACGAAACGCCAGAACTCATGCCGCTTCCAATCGCATTGTCACACCGTATTGCTCGTCGTTTGTCCGAAGTACGCAAAGACGGCACATTGCCTTACCTTCGTCCAGACGGTAAGACACAAGTGACGATTGAATATGATGGAGATAAGCCAGTACGTGTAGATACGATTGTCGTGTCCACACAGCATGCGGAAGATACAACCTTGGAGCAAATCCAACGTGATATCAGAGAATTAGTTATTACTCCGGTCGTTCCTAGCGAATGGCTTGACGATAAGACGAAGTACTACATCAACCCAACTGGCCGCTTCGTAATCGGTGGGCCACAAGGTGATGCAGGTTTGACTGGGCGTAAAATCATCGTGGATACGTACGGCGGATATGCACGCCATGGCGGCGGAGCGTTCTCCGGTAAGGATCCAACGAAGGTTGACCGTTCTGCAGCTTATGCAGCGCGCTATGTTGCGAAGAATATCGTAGCAGCTGGCTTGGCTGACAAATGTGAAATCCAATTGGCTTATGCCATTGGTGTAGCTACTCCAGTATCCATTAACGTGGATACTTACGGAACAGGCAAAGTAAATGAAGAAAAGATTGTTGAACTGATTCAATCTCATTTTGATCTTCGCCCTGCAGGCATTATTAAAATGCTTGATCTGCGCAAACCAATCTATAAGCAGACTGCTGCTTACGGACATTTTGGCCGTACAGATTTGGATTTGCCCTGGGAACGTACAGACAAAGCAGATGCTCTGCGCGAGCAAGCGGGTTTGTAATCTAACCCTTTATTATTTGAGCGCTTATACAAGACCTCTTTCTGGGCTATCAGGCTTAGGAGGAGGTCTTTTTTGCGTACCGGTGGTGATGTATCTAAACTATTTCCTCCTTTTTACCGACAAATAGAGTACAACTGTCTTCGGAATGAAAGGAGCATATAGAATGAAGAAATGGATTGCGGCCACAATGGCCTTCGTCCTTTTTTTAGGAGTGTTCGGATGGGGAGGTGTGCCCGAGGTGCACGCAGCTACCCCTCCTGCGATAGTCAGTTCATTGCCAGCTAACGGTGCGCAGGAAGTCTCGATCAATCCATCAAGCATACAATTTACGTTCAACGAAAAAGTATCCATGACGAATGGGTACATTACGGTAACGAACGAAAAAACAGGAGCACAGCAGCGCTTTGCTGAAACAAGTGCGGATGGAGTCGGAAAAATAGCATCAACTGATAACGTAACATTCCAACTGGAAGGGCTGCAGCCTTTTGAAGCTGGAACAAGATATGTTGTAAAAGTGGATGGAAAGCTCTTTTTGGGCGAAGCCTCTAAAGAACTGTCCACACCTGCAGAATGGGCATTTTCCACTAAATCCCAGCAGGAAGCGGCATCCTTCTCGCCACAAGGCCAAGGAATTGCTTTGCCTGCGGATGCACAAATTACGTTTAACCGTCCTGTCCAAGCGGGCCAAGGCAGCATCAAGATCAATAAGTTCAGTGACAACAGTGTCGTGAAGACAATCGCTGCGAAGGATTTCGTAGTGAATGGACTTACAGCAACGATGAAATTGGATGGATTAGAAGCCGGAACAGCGTACTATGTCACGATGGATGCAGGCGCCTTTTTGGATTTGGATGACGGGACTCCCGTAGCAGGCTTCTCAGGCAAGACGTACTGGAACTTTACAACGACGCCTGGTGTTGATACGAATCCACCGAAAATAACAAAGCGCTCGCTGGATGGGACAGCTGTCCCCCCACAGACACGCTTGGAACTAACATTCGATAAGTCGGTCTATCAAGTAACAGGCAATATTGTGATTAAATCAGATGGACGCCAAGATATTGTGCTCCCTGTTACCTCAGCGATAACGGGAGGCGGCTCTGCGGTTATTCAGTCCACGAATGTTCTGTCTTTAGAACCAAATCGCACAT
The DNA here is from genome assembly GCF_032337355.1 of Paenibacillus suaedae. Classification (NCBI taxonomy): domain Bacteria; kingdom Bacillati; phylum Bacillota; class Bacilli; order Caryophanales; family Paenibacillaceae; genus Paenibacillus; species Paenibacillus suaedae. Next base: position 112,157 of record NZ_JAVYAA010000009.1, on the reverse strand, counting down.
ATGTAGTCTCAATACCCAAGGGAGCATTCCGTGATGCTGCTGGAAACCTGATGGAGGCTGTGGAATGGTCGTTCCGTACGCAATCAACGGATACAACCGCGCCAACGATTGTCAGCTTCGATCCATCGTCCGGCAGTGTGACTGTACCGGCGAACAAGACGTTAATTATAACCTTTAGTAAGCCAATTGTGTATACGGGAAAAGGTGTTGACTTGCGACGCAAATCCTACTCCTATTCAGAATCAGCCAGCGTATACGTGCGCAATTCGAAGGAGCTGTGGATTTATCCTGCCTCCAGCTTGCAGGAAAACACTGTGTATACGGTCAGCATTGCAAGGGGCGCCGTTAAGGATACAGCCGGCAATGAATTTGCAGGACTATCTGAATGGGCGTTTTCTACGGCAATTACTGACCGGAATCCGCCAGCAGTAGAAGATGTAACGATGTACAGCAACTCGTTAATTCAAATTCGATATAACAAGACGCTCGACAGCAACGTGAATCCGCCTTCCAACGAATTCACCGTACTAGTGAATAACGAGGAGCGGCGTGTCAGCAGCGCGTATACCTCTAGCAATTATGTCTATGTATCGCTAGAGAGCGGCGTTGCTGTAGGTCAAGACGTCAAGATTAGCTATGCGGCACGCTTCCGCGCGGTGCGTGATACGGTAGGCAATGTAGCTTCCAGCTTTAGCTCCCGTGCGGTAGAGAACAAGGTAGACACGACATTAACGAAGCTGCGAGATGGGTATATTTCCGGTTCTACTTTGTATTTATATTTTACAGATTCTCTGAAAAGTGTTTCTTCCTATGCAGACGGTCAATTTACCGTCACATACAATGATTCCACTGTAGGAATTGATAAACTATCGCATAACAGCAGCTCGTCTACCGTGACCTTGTCATTAAACCGTTCGGTATCGAACGGAGATATTGTCAAGGTCAGCTACACACCGGGCAATTATCCACTAGAGGATACCCGTGGCAGCAAGGTAGGAACAATCGATGAATTTTTCGTACGGAACAGCTATGACAATAAGCCGCCGGAACTGAAAGAGGTAACGGTACTTGGAACGAAGATGATTCTGAAGTACAACAAACCAATGGATAAGAACAACATTCCGATGAAGAACCAATTCTCGGTACTCGTGAATGAAAAGGCACGTTACGTCACGAAGGTTGAGATTAAGGAAAATCGAGTGGAACTGACTCTGCAATCGGCGGTATCGAAAACAGATCATGTAACCGTATCGTATGTAAGAGGAAATCCGCCGCTGCGCGATTGGAATTACAACTATGCATCCAACTTGAACCTTGTATCTGCTTCGAATTCGACTGATAGCGAAGCTGCGACTGTCCAATCGATAACCTGGAAGTCCCCATCAATCATCTTGACGTTTAACAAGCGGCTTGAATCGATGTCGTCGTCCTATTATCCGCAGTTTCTGGTCATGTCAGGCAGTCAGGCGATGAGTATTAAACAAGTAACTGCCAGTGGAACGCAAGTGACGATCGAGTTAATGTACCCGCCAACAGATGGAAGCAACTTAAGTGTGACCTACAATACAGGTTCTAAAGCACTTCAATCAGAGGCCGGAATCGAAATCAAGACATTCTCGAACTTAAAAGTAGGAACAACGGGCACAGGCACAGGTGGAACAACAGCAGGGTCGCTGGATAGCTATTTTGTAAAAAGCGACAAGGACAGCTCCTTCGGAGACTATGCGTATGTTCTGCTTCAGAATACAGCTCAAATTACCACTGACCGGACAAGCAGCGGAGTAACGGTCAATCGTTATACGCTTGATACTACTAAGGTGAAGACGGCATTTGAGTTTGCTGGCCAATCTCTGGATTCGGATAAGCAGCTTCGATTCGAAGTGCCATCCACAGAAGCGGGTGCGCGGGTCGTAGTGCCGTTAGCCGCTTTTGAAAAAGCATATTCGCGAACCGATGCGATCTGGTTTACCGTGAAGTATAAGGAAGCTGTATACGGAATATCGCTTAATCGCGATACGATGAGCAAGATCATCCAAAGAACGCAAGGATCAATCACGAATTCTTCGCTACTCTTTGAAATCGATCCGGTCAATGAAACAGCGACGATTACGAATGAGCTTACAAGTGTACAAGCGACAGCAATGGTGAAGGCTTATCAATTCGCGCTGTTCAATGTAGTAAACAATGGCACTGGTAGCGCGCTGAATATCGATACCGTTGTAAAAATGAAGTCTTCCCAATCAGTAACTGCCAGCCGGGCAGCATTAGTAGAGTGGATGAAGAATTACTCGAAATTAGGATACTTGCCAACCAAGGTGTCACGTGCAGGATTAGATACCGTAGCCATTACAAACATGGTTGGCACAAAGATTATTCTCTTTACGGTAGGGAAGCAATCCTTCATCGATTTGCAGGGACATTGGGCACAAGCGGATGTGACTGCCCTCGTATCCAAAATGATTATGAGTGGACGCAGCAGCACCAAGTTCGAGCCGAACAAGCCGATTACGCGTGAGGAATTTGCTGTCTCGATTGCTCGAGCGTTAGGTCTTGAACCAGATAGTGAAGCTGTCAAGCGTTTCCGCGATGTGAATCAAGGAGATATGACAGGAGCCTACATTGGTGCGGCCATCCGTTCAGGGGTAATTACGGGCTTCCCAGATGGAACATTCAAGCCGAAGCAATTTGTGACACGCGAGCAGATTACGCTTATGATGGTTCGTGCTGCACAAGCAGCAGGATATCGGATGTCCGCTGCATCGACAGATGTGCTGAAGTCATTCAAGGACAATAAGGAATTTACACGTGCAGGCGCAACAATCGTGGCACAGGCCGTACAGGATGGACTCATTCAAGGGGTTAGCACGAACCGCTTCCAGCCTAAGGGTTCAGCAACACGTGCACAGGCAGCCATTCTATTGGTTCGATTATTGAAAAAAGTAGATTATATTACGTTGGATTAATAAATAACAAGAAGGAAGTCCTGTCTACTAACGGCGAATAGCCCGGAAGGCAGGGCTTCTTTTTTTCATCCTGGCTTTGCTCAGGCATTATATCGTAAAATCCACCAAATACGTAACAAAATCGCAACTTTTTGTCGATTTTGGTAGTCTATATAATAGTAGAGTTGACACGCGAACATATTGACATTTATACATAATAGGACGAAATGGGAGAGAGACACATGGGCAAATCAAATCAAACTGTCCGCCACATCAACACAAGACGGATGGGGAAAAAGGCGGCAGCAGTCGTGCTATCCGGCGCACTGTTCATTCAGCCTGCATTTGGATGGGGAAACTATGTTTATGCGGATGCACCAATAGATTCGACTAGTGGGGATACATATGCAGCACCATTGAATTCATTGCAAAAGCTCAGCGAAGAGATACTTACCTCAGGTGCTAGATTGGTTACCTACCAATACGCGCTGCAGCGGGGCACGAAAACGTATAAGACTCGAATGAATGTGATTGAGGCCGACTTAAGCAATCCCTATATTAAGCTGGATGTCATGACAGGGAAGGACGGCAAGACAGCTACCGGGAACCCAGTCACGAAGATGACGAAGGAAACTGGGGCAGTTGCTGGTGTAAACGGGGACTATTGGATGATGGGCTCCGACCAAGTTCCAATGGGAGGCTCCATTTCGGACGGAGTCATGATTACAAGCCCTGCAGAGCTGACAGGCATGTATGCCTTTGCCGTCACGAAGAGTGGTACGCCTACCATCGATCAGTATCGCTTCACAGGAAATGTGGCCGTGGCGGACGGTCAATCGTTCCCGCTGTCAGGCATCAACAAGATGAAATATGATAAAGAGCCTGGGAAACAGCATAGTCATATCAATGCGATGTACATCTACACAAGCGCTTGGAAAGGAACGAAGCGGCCGAATGATACGACCACAACGCCTACCGAAGTACTTGTACGCAATGGGGTCGTAGAGCAAATCTCTAATATGGGTGCGCTGCCGATGGAGGTTCCTGAAGATGGCGTTATTTTGCGTGGACACGGGCAGGCTGCGGAATTCATGCGCCGCACAATGCAGGTAGGCACATCTCTCAAGATTGATTACAAACTGTTGTCTCAGTCGACAGGCCAATCCGTAGATCCGTCCTCCTTCCAAATGATGATAAGCGGTCATACGCTGCTCGTTGAGAACGGCAAGGCATCCAGCTTCACGCGTGATACGAGTGGCATTAGCGGCAGTGGTGTAACAGCTCGTACAGCAGTCGGCTACTCGAAGGATGGTCGTTACGCTTACATCGTAACAGCTGAATCGAACAGTGTAAGCTCGGGCTTTACATTGAAGGAATTCCAGCAGGCGCTTGTACAGGCAGGTATCTGGAAAGCGGTAAACCTGGACGGCGGTGGTTCCACAACGATGACGAATCGGCCATTAGGCGATTTCGATACGAAGCTGACACATGAAACCAAAGAAGGAGGTAACAATGTTCGTTCTGTTGTCAACGGTCTCGGTGTGTTCACGACAGCTCCAGCAGGCAAAGTGAAGGGCATGACCCTAAGTGGAGAAAAAACGCTATTTATCGGGCAGCGTGCAACATACAGCATGAAGGCCTATGATGAGCATTACAATCCGGTAGATGCTTCTAACTTGGATGTGAAATGGAGTGCTGCGGACGGCAAGATGAAGTGGGATAAGGATGCCTTCGTCGCTCAATCCTCAGGCAAGGCTACCATTGTAGCTACATCCGGAGGAGCGAAAACGACTGCAGAGGTAACGATCATCGGAGCGAAGGACTTATCAAGCCTGCAAATCGCTACCGGCTCAGCTCCACTAAGTGCCGGCGCAAGTGTTCCTGTTCCCGTGAAGGCTACCTTGCTGAATGGCAATCAGGCGACAGTACCTTCATCTGCTGTGAAATGGGAGATTCGCGGCTTCAACGGTAAGGTTGAGGATGGCGTGCTTAAAGTGAATTCGGTTCCAGAAGGATCGAAGATTGGCTATGCCATTGCCAGCTATGATGGCTTGAGAACTATGATTCCTCTGACACTTGGATCGGAGAAATTAATAGAGAATTTCAATCAAACAAATATGAGTGTCTCCTTCTCTGGATTGCCGAAGGGCAGCACGAAGGGACAAGTCAGCATCGAAGGCGGATTTGGCGGCCGCGGTGCGAATGACAAAGTATTGAAGCTGTCCTATGATATGAATGCAGGCGGCAGCGCTGATAAGTTTGCCTATGCAGAATTGAATGGTTCTACAGGCATGGAACTTCCTAATGGCACTAGCGGTCTGAAGTTCGACGTCTATGGAGACAAGAGCTTTACCAATTTGCGACTAGAGATCCATGACGCGAATAAGAAAATTCACTATGTAAATGTAGCAGAATCGATCAATTGGGAAGGTTGGAAGACGGTAGAAGCGGATTTATCGTCATTGGGTATTTCTTATCCGGCTAAGCTGAAACGAATGTATTTGGTTAACTTCAAGGAAGATCAGGACGAACGTGCAACAGAAGGAACAGTTGCATTTGATAACCTGATCGCACAGCTTCCTGCTGGTTCATCGGATGTTTTCCCTACAGCTACAATGAATTTGACTGTGAACAGCAAGTCTTCCAAGGTGAACGGTACTGTGAAGAACCTGGATGTAGCACCTATCGTGCTGAACGGTTCTACCTACGTTCCGGTACGAGTTGTGCTTGATGCATTTGGGGGCGAAGCACTCTGGAATGGTCCAGCGCAGACGGTCACGATTATGCGCGGTGAACGTTTCCTTGAAATGATCGTGAACCAAAAAGCATTCGTTCGCAACGGCTCTCGACTTGCATCGGATGTCGCACCTATTATTCGACAAGGTCGGACTTTAGTCCCGCTTCGCTTCGTATCGGAACAATTAGGCCTAACTGTAAAATGGGAGCAAAATACGAAGTCCATTACTATCCATTGATGTGGTATCATTAAGGTTGAAATTCCATTCATCCTTTTATGAACGAGGAGACCGAACGTTAGTGGATAATCAAGTCGATGTCATTGATCGCGTCATTAAGAACGCCATCAAAGTGATGGAAGAAAGCAAATATCAAATTTATGAAATATTGGATTCGTCTCGGAATGAAGCGATTGCCATGACAGCAGAACTGCAGATGGTTATGGATCAGACTGCTGAAATTTGTGATAAGGTGGACGAGCTGGAGCGGAACTATCGTCTAGCTCGTCTGCGTTTGACAGATGTGAGCCGTGATTTTGTCCGGTACACCGAAGAAGATATCAAGCAGGCCTATGAAAAGGCGACGCAGATGCAGCTTGAGCTGATGATGTATCGGGAGAAGGAAGGTTACCTGAAGACACGGCGGGACGATATTCAGAAACGATTGCGCGCGATTGAGGGCTCTGTGGAACGAGCAGAGACAATTGGCTCTCAGATGAGCGTTGCGCTTGAATATTTATCCGGTGATTTGAGTCAGGTAACACGTATTTTGGAATCCGCCAAAACTCGGCAGCTGCTCGGATTGAAGATCATTCTGGCACAGGAAGAAGAGCGGAAGCGGATCGCGCGTGAGATTCATGACGGCCCCGCACAATCCCTTGCTAATCTAGTGCTTAGGACGGAAATTGTAGAAAGAATGCTAAATAAGCAGGAATTTGAAATGGTGCAGAACGAAATAGTAGATTTAAAATCGCAGGTTCGTTTCGGCTTAGAAGAGATCCGCAAGGTGATCTTTAATTTACGTCCAATGGCATTGGACGATTTAGGGCTTGTACCGACTCTGCGCAAATTTATACATGACTATGAAGACAAGCACAGAATTAAGACTTCATTCGAGGTTAGAGGGCTGGAACGCCGGCTGCGCTCTGCGATGGAAGCAGCTATTTACCGGTTGGTCCAGGAGGCCTTCACCAATGCAGCGAAGCATGCGCATCCTTCTTACGTTACATGTGAATTGACGTATGACGAAGAGGAAGTACGCGTGATCGTTCGTGACAATGGCTTTGGTTTCAAGGTAGAGTCCCTGGAAGAAAAATCGAAAGAGCACGCTCATTTTGGCCTCCTGGGCATGCAGGAGCGGGTGGAGCTGCTCGAAGGCCGTATGGAAATTCATTCGGCGGAGAACCGTGGAACTCGCATCGTGATACAAATTCCGACGAATGTGGAGAAGAGAGAGGAGTAAGCAACCTTATGGAGAATCGTAAGAAGGACATAGAAACAATAAAAGTACTCCTTGCTGACGATCACCAGCTCTTTCGTGAGGGCTTGAAGCGTATATTGAATATGGAGGACGATCTGGAGGTCATCGGCGAATGCGGAGATGGCATTCAGGTGCTGGAATTTTGCAATAAGGAAGTGCCGGACGTTGTTCTGATGGATATTAATATGCCAATTGAGAATGGTGTGATCGCTACAGAACGATTGCGTGATATTTTTCCGGATGTAAAGGTAATCATCCTTTCGATACACGATGATGAGAGCTACGTATTCGAAACGCTGCGCAAAGGCGCCTCTGGCTATCTGTTAAAGGATATGGAGGCTGAGTCTTTAATTAATGCTATTCGTTCGGTTGTAACGGGGTATGCTTACATCCATCCGAAGGTAACGGGCAAGCTTATTCAGCAGCTTCGACGGATGACACTGCTTGACGGCAACGGAATCGTGAGCAGTCAATCGAGAGATGCAGGCGTGAAGTTCATTGCTGCGGAAGATAATCCACTGACAAGACGTGAAGCCGAAGTACTTCGCTTGATGGCGGAAGGCAAGAGCAACAAGATGATTGGCGAGTTCTTATTTATTAGTGAGAAGACCGTTAAAAATCATGTCAGCAGCATCCTACAGAAAATGGAGGTCGATGATCGAACCCAAGCGGTCATCAATTCCATTAAGAACGGCTGGGTAACCTTATAGTACACCGTCCCTAGAACTGAATCACAAGGCTAGCTGGCGTTTGTCCGTCACCTTGGCATCTATTGCGGCATACACTTGGTAGTAAGGAGGTGGCCGCATGATCGCAATGCTATGTTGGATTGTGGGATGCTTCGGAATCGCGGTAGCAGCCGTTCATCTGGCTCATCAATGGAGGCAGCTCGTACGCGGCGCTAGACCTGCGCCTTGGATGCATGTCGTGCTTGTGACGGAAAATGATGAACGCCATATCGAATGGGTGATTCGTGCGTATAGTTGGTTTGCTTGGCTGAAAGGACGCAAGCTGCATTTCACGTTTGTCGATAGCGGTTCCACGGACGCAACGTTTCCAATTGCTTCACGTGTAATGAGCGGCTACGATGTGAGCTGGAACTTACTTGTGATTCAAAGGAATGAGCTTGAAGCAACACTGCAAGGATTGAAGCAGCGAGCAGCGGAAGAGACATTAATTGTAATTGAGCCACGGAGTACAGAAGATTGGCGGAAAATTCCCTTCAAGGCTCGAAGTGCCTTGTAAGCGGTGTTGTTCGGGGAGATATGGAATATATTGAACCGAAAATACTACAAATACAGTTAAATTTGGGAAGTTTTCTGAAGTTTAGGGTTGTCAGAATCCGTCGATTCGTATACAATTTTATACAAATACGATAAGGCGCTGGGCATGAAGCACATGCCACCCGATTCCACGGGTGGGGTGTGCTTTTTTTGCGTAATTTGAGCAGATGCGCATCCAGATATCAAGCAGCAAGCATGCTCCGGTGAGCCGTATGGCGAAGGAGAGGGAATAGTCATGCAAGTAAGAATTTATGCCGTGCGCACGGAGTACGGATGGCACTCGGGCATCACTGTAGATTGGCGTGTTGATGTACGCTATTGGTTAGCAGGGGAAGGGAGCCTGTCCCGTGGGTCAAAACTCGTTGTTTTGCATCAGCAGCTGCCGATTCAAGTTGGCCTCGCTGTGCTGGAACATTTCAAGCCAAGCGAAGCTATGGAGCGTTGGGGAGAGCAGGGCTGGGTTCGTTATTTTGCTGATATTCTTTCCCCGTGTGTGGAGGAGTTTGAAGAAGAAGCTAAGCGGAGGCTGATGCAGGAGCACCTAGCTGTTGCGATTATCGAAGCGCCATATTCGGAGCCGACCTCCAAGCTGTTCGTCATGGAAAAGCAGAAGCCTATGTATCGGGTCGCAGAACAATCCGTAGCCTATGCAACAACACAATGGGATGCGAATTCATCTGGGCTGCCTGCTTCTTTCCTTGGGGAAGGTGTGTCTCAGGCAGGAGTATGGTCCGCATTGCATGCTGATGCTTATCGTATCGCCTATGGAATTTGTGGTCGATTGCTTTTGGATGAAGAATTGATTCAATTCCTGCGGGATGCGGGAGCGGAACATTTAATTGCGAGCAGATATTCGCTCATCCAGTGGGGGTGGCTGCATGGCTGGGTGGAGCTGAGGGCAGGGATGTCATTTACTCGCCGGGATGACGGCGGTAAGCTGCCTACTACTGCTAGCCGTATTTCCCCGCTGAAACGAGTCATGCGATCCCTCTATAAAGCCTCGGTTACGATTTGCTGCGGACGCTGTGGGGGTTCAGAGGGTTTAAGCAGCTCCACTTGCTCGACTTGCCATTCTTTACAATGCTGGACGTGTACACAATGCTTGAATGTGGGGCGCTGCCGGTCTTGTTCTATTTTGATTGCTGGCAAGCTGTATCGAGGTGACGACAGTGCCGCAGCGCTTATTTCGAATCGAGAGGAGCAGTTAGAGAAGTGGGGGCTGGCTCCAGCACAGTTAGAGGCGAGTAAACAGGCATTGAATTATATTGATGGAGTTCGTGCGAGGAACCAAGTTGTTAGGCTGTCTGAGATGAATACATCTGGAAGTAGAAGTACGGTACAGGGAACAAGGGGCAATTTGCGTAAGGGCGCCTTTTTATTATGGGCCGTAACTGGGGCTGGAAAGACGGAGATGATTTTTCCACTCGTGGAGGACACGCTGCTGCATGGTGGACGTGTATTGATTGCCACGCCGCGACGTGATGTTGTACTGGAATTGAAGCCTAGGATAGAGAAGGCGTTTCCTGCACAGAAGGTCGTTACGTTGTATGGAGGCAGCCCGGAACGGTGGCGAGATGGAGATATTACTATCGCGACCACCCATCAGCTGATTCGTTTCGAGGAGGCCTTCGAATTAGCTATTATCGATGAGCTGGATGCATTCCCTTATCATAATGATCCGATGCTGCAGCGTACAGCAGAACGCGCTTGTACGCCCGGGGGTGTGTTCGTCTATTTATCCGCGACACCGCCAGAGGCGATGCAGCAGAATGTTCGAAGAGGCAAGCTCTCTCATGCTAGGGTGCCAGTGCGTTTCCATCGTCATCCACTTCCTATCCCGATGAGAATCACAATGCCTTCGGTTGCTCAGTGCTTATCTGCACATGGGCTGCCAGCACTACTGCTGGCACGCATGAATCATTCGGTAAGTAGAGGTGCCCAGCTGTTTGTGTTCCTTTCTCGTATTCGTCAAGTAGATCCGCTTGTACGTCTGCTGCGCGAACGTATTCCCGGTGTCCATATCGATGGAACGTCAGCGGCAGATGAGAGCCGAGGGGATAAAGTAATTCAATTTCGAGAACGGAACATTCGTGTGCTCGTCACGACAACGATTCTGGAACGAGGTGTGACGGTACCGATGAGCGATGTATTCATTCTTGATGCAGACGATCGCTTGTTCGATGCAGCTTCACTAGTACAGATGGCGGGCAGAGCAGGGCGTTCGAAGGATGATCCTGCAGGATTGGTCGTGTTTGGCTCCCCGCAGTGGAATCGATCACAGCGGTCAGCAGTTCGGCAAATTCGGGACATGAATCGGATTGCAGCCAGAAAAGGATATTTGTTGTCAGGAGCGGTCAGGAGACAGCGGATTGGGTAGAAGAATGAGATGGGGTGACTTGCTGGAGAAGATATATGGCGGGATGCTTAGTCCGAGTCAGCAGGCATGTATCATTTGCAAAAGATCCATTCGGATGAACGATACAGCTCTACGTCCACTTTATCCCTACGAACAGAGCCTTATGTCTCTGGTGTGCTATAAGTGTGTCAATCTAATCCCATGGATTCGTGAATTAGGCTGTGCATATTGCGGGCGAGCGATCCGCTGTCCAGATTGTCAGCGCCATCCTTTGCGAAATGACGGTCTAAGAGCCAATCGAAGCGTGGTGCGATATGACGAACAAATGAAGCAATGGCTGTCTCAGTATAAATTCAAGGGGGATCGAGTGTATGAGTTGGTCATGGTCAGGATGATGCAGCTTGCCTATGAACCGCTGCTGTCCACCGTGTGGGAACGGCGACCAAGCATTAGAGATGGTGGGATCACTGCGTTGTTCCAGGGCAAGTTGGATGCGATTCTGCCAGATCTCATTACATATGTACCATCTACTCGGGAGCGTATCCAAGTTCGCGGATTCAATCAGGCAGAGCAATTCGCACGGGCGCTGGGGAGAGAATGGGGGAGGCCGGTCGTAGAGCTTCTGGCGCGCACACAGGATGCAGAGAAGCAGAGCAAGCAATCTCGAATAGGCAGGGAGCGAAGCATATCTAATGCGTTCAAGCAGCATCAATGGGCGGGGAGAAGCCTGCAAGAGGCCTGGGGTGCTTGTAAGGGGAGAGAAGGGAGCAACGCAGCTGAATTGCGGGTACTTCTTATTGACGATGTATATACAACAGGGAGTACGATAAGAGCCTATTCTCGCAAGCTATCGTCCTTATGCAGGGATCTTGACTGTCCGGTCTCGATTGTCAGCTATACGTGGGCGAGGGCATAGACGAAGAGGAGCGCAGTACGACTACTCGTCTCGGAGATGAGAGGCGATTACGGTTTGGAAGGCTGAGAATGAGATGCGTCCTCAAGCTTATAAGAGGCTGTTCCAGCTGGTATGTAAAGTGTGCAAGGCTTATGAATAAAAATTTGCTCGTCATCTGCCGAATATTGCGATATGATGAAGAAATGAAGCATCGTAGGAGGCGAATGACATGGAGCTGAGCAATTGTCTGCGCTGCGGAGTTCTTTTTGCCAAGGCGTTCCGAGATCTCTGTCCAAATTGCTTGAAAGAAATCGAACAGGAGTATGAACGCTGTGCTGCTTATCTGCGTGAAGCACGTCAAGCCACGATGCATGAGCTGAGTGAAGCAACAGAAGTAAGCGTTCGTCAAATCACGCGTTTTATTAAAGAAGGGCGCATTTCCATATATCAGGCACCGAATCTGACTTATGAATGTGAAATATGCAGCCAGCCGATACGCGAAGGGAATATGTGCGAATCTTGCCGAACTCGCCTTGTGAAAGAGCTTACACAGACAGTAGTTGGTACAGATGAGAAGAAGGAAGCTTCTCGCATGGGGGATGGCGCCTATCGTGTCATTGATACGAAACGGACACGCGAATAATTCAAATTTGGAGTTTGTCAATAACAAAACTCTCTGAAATGAGATTTTTTAGATTAAGTTCATAATATTCATGACAATACATCTAAATAATTCTTGACACTGCGCCGATAATCTTAGTAAAGGTTATCGGCTTTTCTTATTGATAAGATGGAATGAAGCAGTAATGAAGCAGTCAAAAGGCAATATTGAAAGATGTAATGGGTGCTTCATCAATGATGGATAACGATATAAGTTTGTCTTATGGAACGAGGTGAATGGGATGAAAATTAATGAAACACAGCGTCTTGGCGCGATCCAATATTCTCAGAAACAACAGGCAATGAATCGTGCATCGCAGAAGCCTTCCCGCAAGGATGAGCTGATCATCTCGACTGAAGCACAGGAAATGCTAGAAGCACAGAACCGGGTACATGATCCTGCTCGCAGTGAGCGCATTGCAGATTTGAAGAAGGCGGTATCTACCGGAACCTATCATGTGGAAGCGGACAAGATTGCAGAGAAGATGCTTCCATTGTTCCGTAAAGAGAACAAATGAGCGGAGGAACAGGTGTGAGTGTGCAGCGAATCATTGGATCGCTAACGCTTCTGAACGACTTGCACAAGCAGCTGCTTGATATTGCAGAAGAGAAGAAGCAAGTGATCATCAAGAACGACGTGGAAGGCTTGTCGCAGCTTATGACGAAGGAATCCAGACTGTTGAAGCAGGTTGCGGAGGCGGATGAGGAGCGGTTGCAGGCAACACAGGAGTTCATACAGGAGAAGGGCATACGATCCCAGTTGAATTTGACGGTGACGGAAATTGCTCGGCTTGTATTCCAAGCGGAGGAACGCGTGGAGCTGCTGAATATACAGCGGGATTTGTCCGATACCCTGCATAAGCTGAAGGAAAGCAATGTCATTATCCAGGAACTGTTGCAGCAATCGTTGTCCTTTGTCGAATACTCCTTGAATCTGTATATGAGCCGACCAGAGGATGAAGTTGTGTATCAACATCCAGCACAAGCCAGCTCGAGCACACCGCGCAGCATGTTCGACACAAGAGCGTAGAAGCAAGGATGAAAGCAGGTTATAAAGGTACAGCTTTACCTATTTAGATAACAGATAGAAAGCTGAAGTGCGAAGCTACGGAGAAAGTGAGGAAGCGAGCGATGCGTTCGACTTTTCATACATTAGAAATTGGTAAACGGGGCATTATGGCCCACCAGACGTCCATCAGCACAACAGGTCACAATATTACGAATGCGAATACGCCTGGCTATTCGCGTCAAGTCGCAAGGTTGACGGCTGCACGTCCGATTGATTATCCGGGCATGTACAACTCGTCTAGAAACCCGAATCAATTGGGTATGGGGGTTGAGGTAGACAGTATTCGCCGAGTACGCGATTTCTTGCTGGATATTGAATATCGCAATCAGAATACGGTTCATTCCACATGGAAGGTGAAACAGGAGACGCTTGGGAATATTGAGGGTGTATTCAACGAACCTTCTGATAATAGCTTGGCAAAGAGTGTATCTGAGTTCTGGAATGCTTGGCAGCTGTTAAGCAAAAATCCAGGCAATTCTGATCTGTCTGCCCGTACAGTTGTACAGCAGAAAGCAGTTGCACTGACGGAAACATTCAATCATATTTCCAATCAATTGAATGTACTTGAGAATAACTTGACTGAGCGAATCAACGTTAAGATTGGCGAAGCCAACAACTATATAACTCAAATTTCAGACCTGACGCAGATGATTAAGCGCATTGAAGGTCTTGGCGACAATGCCAACGATTTGCGGGACAAGCGGGATTTGCTGGTCGATCAGCTCTCCGGACTTGGCAACGTGAATGTTGTTGAAGGGGAAGAAACGTATCAAGTAACCTTTGGCGGCACACTTGTCATTGATAATATGGCGATGACGCAAATTACGGACGGCGACATTGGTGCATTAACAGATGGTGAGATTAAAGGCTACGTGGAATCGAGAGATATTCATGTTGCCGAATATAAACGTCAATTGGACATCATCGCGAATACGATTGCGAATGGGCCAGTTGAGGTTACCATCCCAGCGGGTACGATATTGCCGCCTGGGGTATCTATACCGAATGCAGTTATGGATCCATCCAACCCGCGTAAGCTCATGAACGATGCAAAGTACACGGTGAACGGTCTGAACGGTTTGCACAAGATGGGCTATGCCCTGCAAGAGCCAGCCAAGCAAGGCGGAGACTTCTTTGTATCGCAGAATGGCGGCCCGATCACTGCTAGCAATATGAGGGTAAACGCAGATATATTGAGCGACGTGAAGAACATTGCAGCTTCGATGCGCACAGAAGTACGCCAAGGGCCTAATGGTACAACACAAGAAGTTCCATTGCAGGGGAACGGCGATATGGCTCTGCTTATTGCCAGCTTGGCGGAGAAGGTATATAGCTTCTCACAACCAGGTGCAGTTACGAAATCTGCGACGATTAACAGTTATGTGCAATCGGTCGTGGCGCAGCTCGGTACGGATGCCGATCATGCAACTAAGATGGTAGAGAACAGCTTGCTGCTGGCGGATCATGCAGATAGCTTGCGTCAAGCAGTTAGCAGTGTATCTATGGATGAGGAAATGTCAGACTTAATTAAATTCCAACATGCTTATAGTGCTTCATCCCGCGTTATTACTACGATGGATGAAATGTTGGACAAACTCATCAACGGCACCGGCGTCGTCGGTAGATAAGGAGGAAGAGTAACATGCGTATAACACAATCAATGATGAGCAGCTCCATGATGAAGAATTTGCAAAATAATTTTAAGCGCCTAGATAAATATCAAGAGCAGCTCATGACAAACCGCCGCTTGAACCGTCCTTCCGACGACCCTGTCGGTGTGGCAAGTGCTCTGCATTATCGTGCAGAGATTAGTTCGACGGCACAGTTTGAAGAAAATGTACAAGATGCGGATTCGTTTATGAAGTTCACGGATACAGTATTGAACGAAACTACTCAGATTGTTCAGAAGTTATCCGAACTCGCAGTTCAAGGCGGAACGGATACAGTTCCTAAGGATGCTCGAGAGAATATCGCGCGTGAAGTGGAACAGTTGTACAATCACTTAGTTTCTTTGGGGAATTCCCAATTTAAAGGGAAATATATTTTTAATGGCCAACGTATTGATCAGCAACCATACCCTGCAGATCCTGCAAAACAAACTTATGATTTAGATAATGGTGTTGTTCAATACCAAGTAGGTGCGGGTATTTATGTCGATGTAAATATGTTGGGGGACAAAGTATTTGGGAAATATGGTTCTTCAGATAACATGTTCAAGATCGTTGACGATATGAAACAGGCACTTTTGAATGATAATACTGGCGGAGTCGCAGGAGCGATCCCAAAGCTGCAAGGTATGCTTGAAAAGCTAACCATTGCGCAAGCAGAAGTCGGGGCAAAACAAAACCGATTGGAGTTTACGACGAGTCGGTTAGAAGATTTAAATTTGAACTATATAAGTTTACAAGCTGAGACTGAGGACATAAACATGCCTAAGGTTATTACGGAGTTGAAAACGTCAGAAAGTATATATCAGGCTTCGTTAGATACAATTGCACGTATTTCTCGTCCAAGCTTGCTTGATTTCTTGCGATAGGATGTTGGTGATATGAATATCCCTCGGATACAAATTGATCAACAGTACTCCAAAGTTGGATTGGAACGTGAAGTCGGGAGACTCAATATCGAAACTCCAACCCCAAAGCTAGAGATTTCCCAGCAACAGGTTTCTGTGCAAATGGATCGTAGCGATGGTAAATTAGAGATTGACTCTCGCAAGGCTTGGTCAGCATTGGGGAGTGCGAGGCTTGAGGAAGTTACCGATCGGATCGCGCAGGAATCATTGCAAATATCGATGCAAAACATTGCTAATATATCAAGTGAAGGTGATCGGATGATGGCTTTTCATAACAAGGCCAACGCATTTGCTGAGATTGCGAGAGAACGAATGTTCAGACAATATCCGATCGAAGTTTGCGGATCACCGAGCTATGATAATGTAGATATAGAATATACTCCTGGAAAAGTAGATACGGAATGGAAAAATGGGGGCGTGAAATTCGATTTTATTCGTACTCAACCAAAAGTGGACTACTATCCGGGCAAGGTTAATCCTTATCTCATTCAGAAGAACTATCTTTTCTTTTCTAGTAGCGGTAAACAATTGGATGCAGTAGTATAATGAAGTAGTGAAATAGCTATATAGAACTAAAAGTTCTCTATAGCTATTTTATTTTGGGAGGGATAAAAAGATGGAAGTGAAATCTTCGCGTCTTGGCATACTGCAAGTTTCTGAGGAAGATTTTGTGGGATTTCAGGAAGGGGTTTTGGGTTTCCCTGAATCCAAAACATATGTTTGGCTAAATTCTATGGAGCCTGATCTTCCAATAGAGCTGTTACAGTGTACTAGAGACAGTAATTTGGCATTTATGGTTGTTGATCCATTTGAATTTGCGTCAGAGTATGAATTTGATCTGAGTGAAGAGACAAAACACGCATTAGATATTTCGTCGCAAGAACAAGTGGTTATTCGGGTCATCCTCACTGCTCGACAGAATAGTACCACAATTAATTTAAAGGCACCACTTATTATTAACGTCGTTAATCGTCGCGCTTCTCAAATTATTTTGGATGGTCCTCAATATCAGTTGCAATATCCGATAGGGAGGGGATAGTATGTTAGTGCTGACGAGAGGCAAAGGCCAGAAAATTATGATTGGACAAGACATCGTTCTTACTGTGGTTGAAGTAAATGGTGATCAGGTACGAATAGGTATAGAGGCTCCTTCTGATATTTCTATCTATCGTGAGGAGATATATAAGAGCATTAAAGAACAGAACGAGTTTGCTTCAAAGTCGGAATTAACACTTGATCAGATCGAACTAATTGGAGCGTTGCTGAAGCAAAAAAAATAAGAAAATTTCGATTATTGAAGAAATAGCTATAAACTTCGACTATTCAATGCCGATATATTATATAGCAGGTCATTCGCAATGATTCTAGCGGCCGAAGAATCTAGCATGGCCAGAGGGTGTGAGCAAGGAAGCGAGCACCATTATACGATTCCAGGGAGGAACTTAATTATGCGTATTAACCACAATATCAGTGCTTACAACACACAACGTCAATTGTCTTTCAACAACACACAACAAAGCAAATCTTTGGAGAAATTGTCTTCCGGTTACCGTATTAACCGTGCGGCAGACGATGCAGCAGGTCTTGCAATTTCCGAAAAAATGCGTAACCAAATCCGCGGCTTGGAGCAAGCTAACAAAAATGCTTTGGATGGCATTTCCTTGATCCAAACTGCTGAAGGTGCGTTGAATGAAACTCATGCAATGTTGCAACGTATGGCAGAATTGTACACGCAAGCAGCGAACGAAGTATTGACTACTTCTGATACAGCGAAGATCGACAAAGAGATCGGTCAGTTGACTGCTCAAATCGACTCTATCTCCAGCCAAACGAAGTTCAATACGAAAGATTTGATCAGTAAAGCTGTAGACAAAAAGGCGCTTATCTTCCAAGTTGGTGCAAACAAAGGAGATACAATTACCCTTTCATTGGCATCTGCTGATACAGCTAGCTTGACTATTGATAAACTTAAAGCATTGGATGATGGCAAAAACGCAACTGCAGCTGATAACTTGAAAGCTGTTCAAGGCGCTATTGATGCAGTATCCCAAATTCGTTCCGACCTTGGTGCTGTTCAAAACCGTTTGGAGCACACAATCAACAACTTGGGCACAACTGCTGAAAACTTGCAAGCAGCTGAGTCCCGTATCCGTGATGTTGATATGGCTAAAGAAATGAGCGAGTTCACGAAGAACAACATTCTTCAACAAGCTGCTACAGCTATGTTGGCGCAAGCTAACCAACAACCACAAGGCGTTCTTCAATTGCTTCGTTAATCAATTAATTAGAATGGAACCGGCCGGGCTCACCGGTCGGTTTTTCTTGAATATACGGGTAGAAGGAGTTGTCTATCGTGCGGGTTGAATCGTTCCCAGAACCATTCATAATTTCCCGTGGCGACAATTTGGCTATACTCGAAGATGGATTGAAGAATGCTAAGTCAAGTCACCAAGAGATAGTGCCATCTATCGGAGAGAAACAATTCAACGACATGATTGAACGGAGTAATAAGGCTCTGCGTGGATTAGACACCCATTTAAAATTATCCGTTCATCAGAAAACTCACCAAATCGTCGTTAAGGTAATGAATACTGAAACGAATGAGATTGTTAAGGAAATCCCGCCTGAAAAACTGATAGACCTTATGTATAATCTCTGTGAGCAATTGGGTCTATTTGTAGATGAAAAGGCATGAGCAGAATGTGAGGTGGAAAATATGGCAACACCGATCCGTTTTGGAGGAATAGCCTCAGGTATGGACACGGATAAAATGATTAAAGACCTGATGAAAGTGGAACGTATGCCGGTTGATAAGATCAAGCAGCAGAAACAGACAGTCATGTGGAAGCGCGATGAGTATCGAACCATGAATAGTACGTTGACATCTATTCGAAGCATAGTAGACAAAATGAGGTTTGCAACTTCCTTCAATAAGCAAAATGCTGTAAGCAGCAATAACGGGGTAGTAACGGCAACATCTTCAGCCAGTGCTGTAAGCGGCAGTTATTCGATTAGAGTCGATAAATTAGCCTCGTCAGCAGTACTCATCGGAGCTAAAAATCCAATCGATGTGAGGGATAAAATATCTTTCAATGGGGATTTTGAAGTAAATGGTGTAAATATTCATGTGGATAGTGATGACACTTATGAATCCGTCATGAAGAAAATAAGCAACTCCAAGGCAGGAGCGACGATAAGTTACGATAGTATCAATAAAAGCTTTATGATGTCTTCAACGTCTACTGGCTCTTCTGCAAAAATTGAAATAAAAGATCCCAATGGCGACTTTGCGAAAATATTTAACATAACTTCTACTTCGGCACAAGGCACTAATGCGGAAGTTGTACTGAATGGAAAGAAAATGGAGTTAGAAAATAACTCGTTTGAGTTTAACGGGGTAAAGTTTGATCTGAAGGGTGTATCTACATCGGATGTTTCCGTAACAGCAACACGTGACACTGGCGATATTGTATCTCAAATAAAAGAGTTTGTGAAACAATATAATGATTTAGTCGATAAAGTAAATCAGAGTACATCTGCAAGACCGAACAGAAACTATCGGCCGTTGACTGAGGAAGAAAGAGAAGGTATGACGGAAAAGCAGATCGACTTGTGGGAATCCAAGGCTAAAGTAGGTCTGTTGTATCGTGATGATATTTTACAGGAAACAGTAAGCACCTTGCGCCGATCATTAGTTGATAACGTTAAGGGGCTAGGAGAGCCGAATTCACTCTCAGACATCGGAATAACTTTTAAAGGTTATTTAAAAGGTATGACCGGAGAACTAGGAAAGTTAGAAATTGATGAGCAAAAACTACAAGATGCAGTAAATAAAAATCCTGATGCAGTTATGCAAATGTTTACAAAAACAAGTAATCTTGATCAGAAGGATCCGAACTATAAATCCGAGACAGGATATGCAGATCGACTGTATACCGATTTGACAAATCAAATTAACAAGATTATCAAGAGAATAGGTTCAGGGAAAGTATCCGATGCTGTTGATAATAGCCAATATGGTAGAGATATTGATGAAATGAACAAGAGAATGCAAACGCTTGAGAGCCGTGTAGCATTGGTGGAAAAAAGGTATTATAAGCAATTTACGGCAATGGAAAAGGCGTTGCAAAAATTGAATAGTCAAGGTTCGTGGCTTTCTCAGCAATTAGGGCAATAAAAAAGTCATTTTCAACGATCAACTTAAGGAGATGTTTAAATGATCGCATCGAATTACAAACAACAATATTTGAAGACAAAAGTAGAAACAGCGAGTCCCGGTGATTTAACACTCCTACTATACGAAGAGTTGCATCGCAAATTGAACATGGCGAAAATGTATTTTGAAAAAGAAGAAATGAATGAAATGATGAATTATATTCATGGCTCAAGAGAGATTCTTACAGAATTGATCGCAACACTAAATTTTGAGTATGATATTGCTCGTCAATTGTATTCACTTTATCATTATTATTTACGTAAATTGAACGAGTTTGCTATTTCAAAACGCGTTTCTGATTTGAATGAAATCCTGGAGTTTGCTAAGGATTACTCAGACACATGGCGCCAAGCGCTTCAGCTTGTGAAGAGTAACAAGGTGAACGGATGAACGTGACAGATGCTTTAAATCGTATAAGCGAAATATACCAAGTAATCACTAGCTCACAAAATTACAAATTGTATTTTGATAATGAAGATGAGTTAGATGGCCTATTTGCTATTCTTGCAAGTAACACAGAAAATGATTATTCGAATCAGGAGAAGATGTTACTTCGTGAAGTATACGATTTGAATGGTCAAGTAGAAAAAATATTATCGGCTAAAAAGAATCAATCTGAAATGTTTCAAAGAAAGTCTCAATCATTATACGATTCTCCTGCCATTCAGGAATCGTATTTTTTTGATAAAAAAAAGTAACTCAAGGAGGCAGTACGTTGAAACGAGTGAATCGTATTGCGGTGTTAATGCTCACCTTTTTAATCGCTATTAGCGGAATCAATATTCCCTATGCATCGGCGGCAACGGATTATGTTACCGCAAATAAACTTGTTAACCCAGCAAGCATTCTAGTGGGGGAAGAAACAGAAGTAACATTGAATATTGAAGGTACACCACCTGTTAACGTCGTTAAACCCAATGATGTAATTTTAGTAATCGATAGATCCGGCAGTATGGGAACAGACAAAATGAGAGATGCCAAAGAGTCTGCTAAAGGATTTATCGACCTGATGGATTTTACGAAGCATCGGGTAGGCATTGTAGACTATAGCTCGGATATTAAAAACTTTGATCTCACAACAGACAAAGCAGCAGCAAAAAGTTATATCGATAAAATAACGGCCAATGGCGGAACAGCTACAGCAGATGCGATTGGTAAAGCGCAAGAGCTTCTAGCTAATCACCGTCCTGAAGCGCAGCCAGTAATCGTATTGCTAACGGATGGCGCGGCTACAGTTGGTGGAGATGGGTTAAATGCTTTTGACTATGCGTTGAAGAAGGCTCTTGAAGCGAAGGATGCGGGAATCGTATTCTATACGATCGCATTGCTTAACGCAGGCGAAAACCCAGAAAGCAGCGAACCTAATAAGTTGATGAAAAATATGGCGACTACAGCTCGCCATCACCATTTTGTATTGGGTTCCGTAGGGTTAAATGAGATTTATGGAGCAATTGTTAAAGAAATTGGTTTGACGAGTGCCTATGACGTAACAGTAACGGATGAAGTGTCTGATCAATTTGAGATTGTTCCTAACTCTTATGATCATAATATTCCGAAACCAGTCGTAACAGGCAATACGTTGACTTGGAAATTCCTTGAGCTTAAAAAGGATACGCTTACTTTTACGTATAAAGTTCGTCACAAATCTGATGGGAAAAATGGGAAAATTCCAGTATCGACGACGAAATCTATCATAACTTATAAGGATTATACTGGAGTAGAGAGATCATATCGTATCCCTTCAGCTAGCGTGGAAGTCAAATATCCTGCACCAGTAATTACTTCAGTTACTCCTGATAAAGGAAACGTAACAGGTGGAGAGTCGGTCACCATTAAAGGTGAGAATTTCCGCCCTAATCCTACGGTTACTTTTGGAAGCGCTTATGCAAAAAATGTAACTTATGTAAACGATAAAGAAATTACAGTAGAGACACCTGCTGGTTCACAAGGGAAGGTATCAGTTAAAGTCACGAATGACGATAACCAATTTGCCCTAGCGGACTTCAATTATTATGCTAATCCTGAAATAACGAGTGTAACTCCATCAAATGGACCAATGGGTGGAGGAACTACAATTAAAATTTATGGTAAATATTTCCTGAAAGGCGTTAAAGTGAAATTTGGAGAAAATTATTCTCCTAATGTTTCTTATAATAATGATGTTTCTCTTAGTGTAGATTTACCAGCAGCTGATAAGCCAGGCCCTGTAGATGTAGTGATCGAGAATCCAGATGGAACAACTGCTACATCTAAAGGCGGGTTTACATATAACGAGCCTCCAAAAATGGAATTGATTTCCATTACCCCGACAGAGGGGGTTACAACTGGTGGCGAAACAATTACTTTAGCAGGTAAAGAGTTCCAAAAAGGAGCCGAAGTATTTTTTAATGACGTAAAGATACCGACTGTATCGTTTATATCATCTGAAAAATTATCAATTAAGACTCCGGTATGGGCTGATGCTGCTACTGTAGATGTAAAAGTAGTAAATCCAGACGGAAAGCCTGCTACTCTTACGCAGGCGTTTAAATATGTTACGCCGCCACCACCGCCAGCACCTACAATTAAATCGATCTCCCCTAATTCCGGGAGAATGGATGTCAGTACGATGATTTATATTGATGGGTCTGATTTTGTTAAAGGTGCCAAAGTTATTTTCGGTGAGTCTGATGCGTTAAGTGCAGACTTTATAGATTCGACACGCATGCGCATACGTACACCGTTATGGGATAAAGCTGAAACAGTGGACATCAAAGTAATAAATCCAGACGGTCAGAAAAGCGAATTAGGGAAAGAATTCACATTCTTGCCAATACCTGAGAAGCAACCGCCTGCAATAAAAAGCGTGATACCGTCCAACGGGCCGATGGCGGGTGGAACAATGATTTATGTGGATGGAGCGGAATTCCAAAAAGGTGCAAAATTATACCTGATTAAAGGTGCTACAGAAGTTGAGTTGGAACCCGAATTTATTAACGCTACAAGATTAAGATTACGCACGCCGGCTACGACGGAATCAGGCCCAGTGGATATCAAGGTGGTAAATCCGGATAATAAATCGGTAGTCTTCCAATCAGGGTTTACTTATGATGCACCTCCGGTATTCCCTGACCCTGTCATTACCTCTGTTTCGCCTAATTCAGGGAATAAAAAGGGCGGCAATATTATTGATATTATAGGTACTGATTTCCAAAAGGGAGCTACTGTGACGATCGATACGACAACAGTAAGTCTATATGCTTATATCGATTCAACACGTGTACGTGTTAAGGTTCCTGCTGCAAACCCAGGTAGTGTTGATGTTACTTTGACTAATCCCGACGGTAAATCCTCAAAGATGGCTAACGGGTATACGTATGAAGAGTCTAAACCAGAAATTACAAGCATCACTCCAAATAAAGGGCCGTTTAATGGTGGAACACTAGTATACGTTGACGGGATATACTTGGAACCAAGTATAGTAGTTACGTTTAATGGTAATGTTATAGACTATGAATTTATCAATAGCACTAGAATTCGTTTCAGAACTCCGCCTGCCCAAAAACCAGGGCCAGTCGATATTGTACTTACACATCCAAGCGGGGCGTCAGTAACTGCACAGTTTACTTATGATGAACCTCCGGTAGTTCCGGCACCAAAGATTTCTGTGTTATTACCTGCAAGTGGATCAGTGAATGGTGGTACAATGGTCTATGTTGACGGGGCTAATTATCAGAAGGGGGCCACTGTCACATTTGATGGCGTAAGTTATGCGGCAGAATTTATTAATAGCACGCGAGTACGCCTAAGATCGCCGCAAGCTGCTGCTCCTGGTATTGTTGAAGTTAAAGTCATCAACCCGGACGGCAAAGAAAGTAATGGAATGAATTTCGAGTATAAATAAAAAAGTGGGGAGGAGTCCTGCGGGACCCCTCCTCTTTTTTAGGAGGATGAAATAGAAGTGAGTCTTCCAATAAGTATATGCATATTGGCGAAAGATGAGGATGAGTTAATTGTAGAATGTATCGAATCCGTCTCGCGATTTGTCAGGGAGATTATTGTTCTAGATACAGGTTCAAGTGATGGAACTATAGAATTAGCTACAAGGGCTGGGGCATCTGTATTCCAATATGAATGGGAAGGGGATTTCAGTAAAGCTAGGAATCATCTTATTTCTTTAGCCTCAGAACCCTATATTTTCATGTTAGATGCAGATGAGAGATTCACTGGTGGAAAAGAGGAACTAGAAAATACAATTAAAAAGCTTACCGGAGTCGGTCAAGTCAAAATTGTAAACTATATTTCCAACGAAGAACAAAGTGAAACTTACATATCTCGCATATTCAAAAATAAACAAGGATATTATTACGATGGGGTAATACACGAACAACTGATGTTAAATGGAATGACAATTACTCCTCAGAAGACAAGAGTTTCCATAAACCATTTGGGTTACCAAAAAGAAATTGTTAGCGGAAAACGGAAACTCGAAAGAAATATTGCATTGCTAAAAAAGCAACTTGCAGTGCAACCTCACAATCCATATGTACTGTTCCAATTAGGGAGAACCTTCTATGTTCAGGGAGATTACACTCAAGCAGTAACTTCGTTCATAGAAGCCAACCGTTATATTGAAAGTTCAAGTGAAGTGCCTACTTATTATCCAAGTTTAGTAATACAGTTGGCCTACAGTCTAATGAAGTTAAAGCAGTGGGATCAGCTGAAAAAATTATTTTTATTTGGTATTGAAAAATATCCTGAATATACCGATTTATACTTTATGTATGGCGTTTCTATTATTGAATCTAAAAATGTATCTGAATTTTCTCTTATCCCGCAATTATTCACTACTTGTTTGGAGCTAGGAGAACCTGATTCAGCTCGTTATGAAACGGTTCTGGGAGTAGGAAGCTTCAAAGCGTTATTTAATCTGGGACTATTCTATGAAATTATTGGGGACTCAGCAAAATCTTTTGCCTATTATCAAGAAAGTGCTGAAATGGGCTTCGATCCTGCACAGAAAAGAATAGATCAACTGCAATTAACAATGTAAGGAGCAGGAATATGCGATATCAAACTATTTCATTATGTATGATCGTTAAAAACGAAGAACATGTACTTTCTCGGTGTCTTGAAAGTGTTAAAGGTATTGTGGATGAAGTAATTATTGTTGACACTGGTTCCACGGATCGAACGGTTGAAATTGCTGAGCAACACGATGCGCGTGTTTATTCTTATAAGTGGGAAAATGATTTTGCTGCTGCACGTAACTATGCATTGGAGTATGCAACTTGCGACTACATTTTATCATTAGATGCAGATGAATGGTTAGACAACGACAGCAAAGCATTGCTCCTTGAGCCGCTTGAGGAAGACTATTATTTCCTTCGAATTAGAAATATTATTCGAGCTGGTGTCGTGGAGACTCATTCATTTATACGTCTATATAAGCGGGCAGTTGGATTTGAGTACGAAGGTGCGCTTCATGAACAGATCGATATCGGAAAAGTTGTTGGAGCGAAAGGTGAGCACTTGCCTGTATATATTAATCATGACGGATATACAAAGATAAATATTGAGAAAAAAGAAAAGCATATGCGAAATATGGGGATTTTGGAGAAGGAGGTAAAGCGGGATCCTTCTGCATTCAATTATTTTAACTTGGGAACTCAATACAAATTAGTTGGTCAATTGGATAAAGCAATAGAGGCCTATAAAATAGCCTATTCTTCAGGCGCTAATTTTGTGTTTTCACATAAATTAATCATTAATTTAGTACAGTGCTTGACTATACAGAAGAGATACAATGATGCTATTCAAATAATAAATGACTCTATTGCCCTACATCCAGAATACACAGACTTCAGATTTTATCAGGGCAGTATATATTATGAAATGAAGTATTTTAAAGATGCAGAGCGAAGCTTTCTTACATGTTTGGAGTTAGGGGAAGTTCAAAATCATCTCTTCACTTCCGTAGAAGGTGTAGGCTCGTATATGGCCCATGCTTATTTGGCGCAAATTTATCTGGAATTGGGTGAAAAAGAAAAGGCGCAACAACATATTGTGGATAGTATAAAATTAAACCCGATTCATGTGGCTTCTTTAAAAATATGGTTGGATATGTTTCTTATGTCCGAGCCTAACGATATGCTTCGTCAGCTGTTGGCAGTCTATACAACTTCCGAACAAGCAAACGTTCTGTTGTTAGCATTATATCAGCTAAGAAATCCGCTTTTTGTGGAATATATAAATCATGTTGACAGTGAATTAGACTGTGAAGTTAAGGCATGGAAGCTGCAAGTAAATGGTGATTTAGATGAGGCTAAAAAAATATGGCTACATACAGAAAACATATCTGCTACTAGCTTCCGTGATGTTTTGTATTTAGCTGTGGTTACAAGAGATGAATTGTTTTACAGAAATTTCGAAAAAAACTTCAATTTACGACAGAAGGACAATTCATTTTTCCGTAAAGTAATCAATGGAGAGGATTGTTCCAAACTCGATATAAATGAAGAAGTCAGAGTATGTTTTAGTGACTTGTGTTACGATCTGTTGATGCTTCGCAATTTCGATGCCATTGAGGGATTAATCGATAACGTAAAAATTCCGATGCTTAGATTTGAACTGGCCTCTCAGCTCCATAAGTTTCAATTTACAGAGTTGGCGCTTAATGTGCTGTGTGAGCCAGAAAAGTCAGTGGATCAGGCTGCGGTTTTCTCGCTAGCTGCAGATTTATTGAACGAGTTAGGGGACTACGGGGATAGCTATCATTATTTAATTCAGGCAATTCAAAAAAAAGGAAATTATGAATATTATTTAAAACTTTATTTGTTGGCAAAGAAAGTCGGAGATCGCGAGAACATTAAATACGCGGTCGGCAATCTGTGCTCTTTCATGCCCAAATCCCCATGGGCACACAAAGAATCATCTCTTTCTTTATAGAAGCATACGTGACCACAAAAAAAGTAGCAAAATTATAAGTAGAAAAAGTAATAAGAAAAATATCCCTTTCCTCGTTGACAACGCTTCCATCCGGTGATATAGTCAAACTTGTGGAGGGTAAAAACTCCACGGCATTTGAAGATGAAGGGAATGTTATCGACATGCAAGGTAAAGTAAAATGGTTCAACGCTGAAAAAGGTTATGGCTTCATCGAAACTGCAGAAGGCAACGACGTATTCGTACACTTCTCCGCTATCCAAACTGACGGTTTCAAGACTTTGGAAGAAGGTCAATCCGTAGAATTCGATATCGTGGAAGGCGCTCGCGGTCCACAAGCGGCTAACGTAATCAAACTGTAATCATACCGACGTGAGTCGAATTATATATGATTCCGATTAGCTACACACCCCTGGCTTGATGCCAGGGGTTTTTAGTTTTTCTTGAACTATCCCGGAGTTCTGATTCCAGCTCATCGACAAACATGTAAGCCGTTTTATAACCTGAGGATAAGGGTAAATAAAGATACGGAATTGTAAACGGATTGTAACCGTTTTTTTGATTCCTCCATCATAGCTATGGTATAATAAAGGTATCCAAAGGAGGAGTGCTATATGGAATATAAAGTTCGAGGTCAGAACATTGAAGTCACAGACGCACTGCTTGACTATGTCGAGAAGAAATTGAGCCGACTGGAACGGTATTTTGAAACTCCCCCTGCTTCAGGCGCTAACGTTACACTCAGCGTCATTAAGGATGTACACAGTATTGAAGTAACAATTCCATTAACGGGTTTGCTGCTGCGGGCCGAACATCGAAGCAAGGACATGTATGCATCGATCGATGGCGTCGTAGACAAGTTGGAACGGCAGATCCGCAAGCATAAAACGAAAGCCAACCGCAAGTTCCGTCAGGTTGGTGCGGCGGCAGAGCAGCTGTTCCGTGAACAGTCTACAGCAGCACCAGTTGCGGTGGAGGAAGAGGATGAGCTGGAAGTCGTACGGACGAAGCGATTCACACTGAAGCCGATGGACGTAGAAGAAGCAATCCTGCAGATGAATATGATTGGCCATAACTTCTTCGTATTCTCGAATGCGGAGAGCAAGGAAGTCAATGTTGTATATCGCCGTGATGACGGCCGTTACGGATTGATTGAACAAGGCTAAGAACGGGCACATTGAGTTCTCAGCTGCCATGTAGGGCAGAGAGCTCACCCGATTACCAAAAAAGGACTGAGCCTATTTCCACAACGGAATGGGCTCTTTTCACGTATATATAATAGTACGAGTTTTCAGAAGGTGCGATTTGTACCTCATTTTCAAATACCTTCTATTAATATAGTGTAAATTTTCTTTTTGTTGCTGGAAGCAGGATAGCCCACGGTATGCCGCTACATTCGTGTGAAAATGTGATGAAAGATCGCCGAAAACATGCCCAGCGGCGGTTGCGGGACCCTGTTGAAACTGTTACAATTTATTGCAAAACGAGTCGATGTTACCGTTCTTGTGTAGAAGCTTGAATGAAGGATAGAGAACGGCCATAAAATCACGATCGGATTTGCGTGAAAGGGGTTAAGCATGCTAGGACTTGTAAAGAAAATATTCGGCGATGCCAACGAACGCGAAGTTAAGCGGCTCTTGAAGACGGTTGAGGTTATTAACGGTCTGGAACCCGAATTCGAGAAATTATCCGATGAACAATTACAATCGAAGACGGTGGAATTCCGTGAGCGTCTTGCAAAGGGCGACACATTGGATCAGCTCTTGCCAGAAGCATTTGCTACAGTGCGTGAAGCTGCAAAGCGTACGCTGGGCATGCGTCATTATGATGTACAGCTGCTCGGTGGTATGGTGCTTCATGAAGGCAAGATCGCTGAGATGAAGACAGGGGAAGGTAAGACACTCGTCGGAACACTTCCTGTATATTTGAATGCGTTGGAAGGGAAAGGCGTTCACGTCGTTACCGTCAACGATTACTTGGCATCCCGCGACAGCGAGATTATGGCTCAAGTATACAATTTCCTGGGGATGACAGTTGGTTTGAACCTCTCTGGTATGGACCACAACATGAAGCAGGAAGCATATGCGTGCGATATTACGTATGGTACGAACAACGAGTATGGGTTCGACTATCTGCGTGACAACATGGTGCTTTATAAAGAGCAAATGGTTCAGCGTCCACTGAATTTCGCAATCATTGATGAAGTGGACTCCATCCTCGTTGACGAAGCGCGTACGCCGCTTATCATTTCTGGACAAGCTGCTAAGTCGACAGAGCTGTACTTCGTTGCAGACCGGTTCGTTAGCCGCTTGAAAGGTGAAGAGGACTACACGATTGATGTGAAGACGCGTCAAGTTGCACTTACAGAAGCAGGTGTGGCTAAGGCGGAGAAAGCACTCGGCGTGGAGAACCTGTTCGATGTGAAGAACGTAACATTGAATCACCATATCCAACAAGCGTTGAAGGCTCACGCGATTATGCGTCTGGATGTTGACTATGTCGTAAATGACGGCGAGATTGTTATTGTCGACGAATTCACAGGCCGTATGATGGCTGGCCGTCGCTATAGCGACGGCTTGCACCAAGCAATCGAGGCGAAAGAAGGCCTTGAGGTGCAAAATGAGAGCATGACGCTCGCAACAATTACATTCCAGAACTACTTCCGTATGTATCGCAAGCTTGCCGGTATGACGGGTACTGCGAAGACAGAGGAAGAAGAATTTAAGAGCATTTACGGCTTGGAAGTTATCCAAGTGCCGACGAATAAGCCGAACCAACGTAAAGACATTCCGGATGTCGTCTATAAGTCGGAAAATGCGAAATATAACGCGGTTGTAGAGGAAATCGTGAAGCGCCACAAAAATGGCCAGCCAGTCTTGGTTGGTACGGTGTCGATCGAGAACTCGGAGCGCTTGTCTGACATGCTCCGCCGCAAGGGTGTGAAGCACCAAGTCTTGAATGCGAAGTACCATGCGGAGGAAGCGAATATCATTTCTAGCGCAGGTCAACCGAACCAAGTAACTATCGCCACGAACATGGCGGGTCGCGGTACGGACATTATCTTGGGTGAAGGCGTACAGGAAACAGGCGGCTTGCACATTATCGGTACGGAGCGCCATGAGAGCCGTCGTATCGATAACCAGCTTCGTGGACGTGCTGGACGTCAGGGCGATCCAGGTTCCTCGCAGTTCTATCTGTCCTTGGAAGACGAATTGATGCGTCGTTTCGGTGCGGATAACGTGCTTGGCATGATGGAGCGTCTTGGATTTGAAGAGGATCAGCCTATCGAGTCCAAGCTGATTACGCGTGCTGTGGAATCTGCACAGAAGCGAGTAGAAGGCAACAACTTCGACTTGCGTAAAGTCGTCCTTCAGTATGATGACGTTATGAACCAACAGCGAGGTATCATCTACAAGCAGCGCTTTGAAGTGCTTGATTCCGAGAATATCCGCCAAATCGTGTTGGATATGATCAAGCCATGCATCGAGCGCGTCGTAGATGCGCACTGTAATGAAGATGATATCCCAGAGAACTGGGATCTGGACGAAGTCGTGAACTACATGCATCGTCAAATGCTTGACGAGGGTACAATTACGAAGGATGACCTGTGGGGCAAGGAAAAAGAAGAAATTACGGAATTCCTGTTCAGCAAGGTTATGGAGAAATATACAGAACGCGAAGAGCGCATCGGGCCAGAACTTGTGCGTGAATTTGAGAAGGTTGTCGTGCTTCGTGCCGTAGACTCCAAGTGGATGGATCATATCGATGCGATGGATCATCTGCGTCAAGGGATTCACCTTCGTGCGTACGGCGGTACGGATCCGCTGCGTGAATACCAATTCGAGGGCTACGAAATGTTCAACAGCATGGTAGCTTCTATCCAAGAAGAAGTGTCCACATACATTATGAAGGCTCAAGTAGAGCAGAATGTAGAACGTCAAGCTGTCATAGAAGAGAGCAAGATGTCTACGAATGCAGAACCTGCTGAGAAGCGTCCTGTTGTAAAGGGCGAAGTGGTTGGCCGCAACGACCAGTGCCCTTGCGGAAGCGGCAAGAAATATAAGCAATGTCACGGTAAGCAAGACTAATTGGCTGAACGAGTTTTATGCCGATTATAGTCATGAATACTCTTGCATCGGATATACACCGCTGCATAGACAGTAATAAACAGCATATTCATGGTGGATAGAGGCCAATGCGCAGCTCTCCACATGATAGACCCGAACGGGCGGCCGTATAGCCGCCCGTTGTTCGGGAGAAGGAAGCGACACTGCTCCCTTCCTAACCAATTTTGCCGAGGTGGTATTATGATGATCGACGCAAGTGTACGTCACAATATGCGCAGCATCGCAGCTAAACTTACAAACCTTAGGGGGTCTCTTTGACTTCGATCTGAAGCAAGAGATGATTGCCAACTTCGAGGAGAA
Source organism: Paenibacillus suaedae (assembly GCF_032337355.1). Classification (NCBI taxonomy): domain Bacteria; kingdom Bacillati; phylum Bacillota; class Bacilli; order Caryophanales; family Paenibacillaceae; genus Paenibacillus; species Paenibacillus suaedae. Next base: position 80,595 of record NZ_JAVYAA010000009.1, on the reverse strand, counting down.
GATGGCTGCACCGGACTTCTGGGATGACAATGACAAAGCGCAAGGACTTATCTCCGAGATGAATGCAATCAAGAGCATTGTTGACCAGTATGGGAAGCTGAAGCAGGATTATGACGACAATGAAATGATGCTCGAGCTGGCAGAGGAAGAAGACGATGAATCACTAGCTGAGGAACTGACAGCGAATGTTGAACAACTCTTGGCTAGTATTGAGAATTTCGAGCTTCAGCTTCTGCTGAGCGAGCCTTATGATAAAATGAACGCCATTTTGGAGCTGCATCCAGGTGCAGGCGGTACCGAGTCTCAAGACTGGGGCCAAATGCTTCTGCGCATGTATACACGCTGGGCAGAGAAGCGCGGCTTCAAGGTCGAAGTACTGGATTATCTGCCAGGCGACGAAGCAGGCATTAAGAGCGTGACGCTGCTTGTTAAAGGATATAACGCTTACGGTTATTTGAAGACGGAGAAGGGTGTGCATCGTCTCGTTCGTATCTCGCCATTTGATTCCTCTGGCCGCAGACATACTTCATTTGTATCCTGCGACGTCGTGCCTGAGATTACAGACGACGCGGAAATTGAAATCCGTACAGAGGATTTGAAAGTTGATACCTACCGTGCGAGCGGTGCGGGTGGTCAGCACATCAATACGACGGATTCTGCTGTTCGGATTACCCATATTCCAACGGGCATCGTCGTGACATGTCAGACGGAGCGTTCGCAGATCAAGAACCGTGAGCGTGCCATGACTCATCTTCGTTCCAAGTTGTATGAGCGCAAGATTGAGGAACAACAGAAGCAGTTAGCAGAAATCCGTGGTGATCAGATGGAAATCGCATGGGGAAGCCAAATTCGCTCCTATGTATTCCATCCGTACAGCATGGTCAAGGACCACCGGACGCAGGTGGAAACCGGAAATGTCGGCGCCGTGATGGACGGCGACTTGGATACGTTTATTGACGCGTACTTGAGAACCTTAATTCAACCATCATCTGAAGCATAAATATGTTGGTACCGACTGCGAAAACCTGCGCCGATCTTTGATCGGGGCAGGTTTTTTGTTGTGCTTGAATGCTTTACCATGCTAGAGAGTGCACATAATAAGATAGGTTCATGGCACAGGATTCAGATTTCTTGCCAAGTAATGCGACACCGTGGAGTTCCGGGATACTGTGAAGTAGTGTGACTCCGCTAAGTACTACGGCACTGCCAAGTATTGAAACAACGCCAAATGGTTCAACGCCGGCAAAACGGAAGCACTGCTAAGAATTGTGGACACCACCGAGTACCACGTTACCATACGCTGCAATACCATACTGTGTATTATGAAGGAGAGACATTATGCCCCATACATCGGATTCATCTATTTCTCAATCGAGGAAACCTCGGCGTAACAACAATGGCTTACTGCTTCCATATGATCATCCCATGCGGGCAGTAATGGATTACGCCCTGCTTTTCCTTGGAGCCTTTATTATGGCGCTTACGTTCAATACATTAATGCTGCCGAACAAGATCGCTTCAGGGGGCATTTCGGGTCTATCCATCTTGCTGGAGAGTCAATTTGGGTGGAACCCTGCAATTACGCAGTATGCATTCAATATACCGCTCTTCATTTTAGGGGTATGCTTGCTAGGCAAGCAGTTCGGGATTCGGACACTTGTAGGTTCCGTTTCCTTGCCGACCTTTATCTATCTCACACAACATTTAGGGCCTGCTACGGATAATCCGCTGCTTGCGGCTATTTTCGGTGGAATAGGGATTGGCTTGGGTCTAGGTATCGTATTCCGCGGTCGTGGCTCTACCGGAGGCAATGCCATTACGGCACAGTTGCTGAGTACTTTCGGTAAAATCAATATTGCACTGTCCGTCGCGATTTGTGACGGGGTTATCATTTTGCTTGCCGGATTCATGCTTTCCTTTGAAAACGCCATGTATGCACTCATCGCTTTGTTCGTCACGAGCAAGACGATCGATGTGGTCCAGGTAGGCTTGGGTTATACGAAGGTTGCATTCATTATTAGTGATGAAGCCGATAAAATTACGGATACGATTCTGCATGATCTCGATCGCGGATTGACGAAGCTGCAGGGCGAAGGCGGCTACACGGGCGAAGGACGCACTGTGCTCATGGTCGTCGTCGGTCAGAGCGAAGTATATAAGCTGAAGGCGATCGTCCGCTCTGTGGATCCGCAGGCATTTGTCATTATTAGTGATACGAATGAGGTATTAGGCGAGGGATTCAAGGTGCAAGCGTAAAAAGAGCAAGAAGAGCAAGTCACACTTATGCCTAATAAGGCCTACAAGATATTCATTCGTTGCATAAGCTCTTCGATTTTATTCATAAAACGCAGTTCTACTCTGCATATCATGCCCCGCATGTATGTAGAGGGGGCTGCGTTTTTTTGATTTGCGTTCAAGTTATCCTCATTGTAAAGTCAGATCATTTATCTCCGCTATCCCTATGTAGCATGGGTTTTTGGGCGATATCTCCCCTTAGTATCATGATCCACCCTTTTATCTTTTTCGTAAAGAAAATGAAATTTCATGGAAAAGTCATTGTATTTATATAAATACGGTCGTATAATGATACATATTATTCATGAGGAATCATTTTCCTATACGTGTCAGTTATTTCAGGGCAGTAGCAATACCTCAGAGTTTATACCGATCACAACGAAGCATACGTTCAGGAGCTTATACGAGAGTAGTGAGGAATGGAGAGAGTGGAATGAATCAAGAGAAGCATGTACGAGTAGCCATTGTTGGTTCCACTGGCTACGGCGGTGTCGAACTTATCCGGCTGTTATTGAATCATCCGAATGTCACGATCACATCAGTCATTTCAGCATCGAGCGCAGGAGCACCCATTGCAGACGGATATCCGCATTTGCATGAAGTGATGTGCGATACGTTGGACGGGGTGGATGTGGAAGAGATGCGAAGGAAGGCAGACGTTGTGTTTACAGCAACTCCTTCCGGCGTGAGCGGACAGCTGGTGCCGAAGCTGCTGGAGGCAGGACTCGCTGTTATCGATTTGTCCGGGGACTTCCGCATTAAGGATGGCGAGCTTTATACGACATGGTATAAGCACGCTGCTCCACCGGAAGAGTGGCTAGCGGAAGCCAAGTACGGCTTGTGTGAGTTGTACCCAGAACGTGGATATGCAGAAGGGCGTAAGTTCATTTCCAATCCAGGCTGCTACCCAACGGCAACGCTGCTCGGACTCATTCCAGCACTGCAAGCAGGATGGATTCAACCTGACAGTCTCATTATTGACGCGAAATCCGGCGTATCCGGAGCTGGTCGAGGCGTAAACTTAGGCGTTCATTATGCGGAGATTAATGAAAACTTCAAGGCCTACAAAGTTAACAAGCATCAGCATATCCCGGAAATCGAGCAGGTTCTTAGCGAGGTTGCACAGCAGCCAGTAACGGTGACGTTCACCACGCACTTGGCGCCGATGACTCGGGGCATTATGTGCACAATGTATGCGACGCTTGCAGGGACATATATCGAAGAGGACTTTATATCCCTCTATCAAGAGTATTATGCAGGACGGAGATTCGTTCGCATTCGTCCACAAGGACAGTGGCCGGCAACGAAGGAAGTGTTCGGATCGAACTTTTGTGATATCGGTTTTGCCGTAGATCGGAGAACAAAGCGGGTAACGATTATTTCCGTTATCGACAATGTCGTCAAGGGCGCGGCAGGCCAAGCGATACAGAATTTGAATCATATGATGGGATGGGGCGAGGCGACGGGGTTGATGCTCACACCAGTGTACCCATAACGTGAACATAAATACGGATAGCATGAAGCTATCCAATGAAAAAGATGTACGACTTTGATAAAGAAGAAGGTTGATAGGGATGCAAACGCAAGCTCTGAGCACAGAGACGCAATTATTTAACATTATCGATGGATCAGTTACAACACCTCATGGATTTCTGGCCAGCGGGCTGTATTGCGGCTTGAAGAAATCCGAACGCAATGATTTGGGAGCTATCGTATGCGATGTGCCTGCTACAGCAGCTGCTGTGTACACAACGAACGTATTCCAAGCGGCGCCGCTTGCCGTAACGCGTGCTAGTTTGAAGGAAGAGGGCAAGCTGCAAGCCATTATTGTGAACAGTGGAAATGCCAATGCATGCACAGGCAAGCAAGGGGAAGCGGATGCTTACCGGATGCGCAGTGCATTTGCAGAGCAGCTTGGCATTGCACCGCATTACGTGGCTGTTGCATCCACAGGCGTCATCGGCGAGCCGCTGAAGATGGATTGCGTGGAGAGAGGGATCGTGGAGCTTCCTACGAAGTTGACTGAGCTTGGAGAAGGTGCGGAGCAGTTCTCACAAGCGATTTTGACAACAGATCTGGTGAAGAAGGAAGCATGTGCGGTCGTTATGGTCGATGGCAAGCAAGTTACGGTTGCGGGGTGCGCCAAGGGCTCGGGAATGATTCATCCGAACATGGCTACGATGCTTGGGTTCGTAACGACCGATGCATCAATCGGTCAAGAGGCACTGGCAGGTTTACTTCGTTCCACAACGAACAAGACATTCAATATGATAACGGTGGATGGAGATACGAGCACGAACGATATGCTTATCGCACTGGCGAGCGGCATGGCAGGCAATGAACCTCTCCATGAGCAGCATGAAGCATGGCAAGCGTTCGCAGCAGCATTCCACTATGTGTGTGAACAGCTGGCTAAAGCAATCGCTCGCGATGGAGAAGGAGCGACGAAGCTGATTGAGGTGCGTGTCACTGGAGCTGTATCAGATGAGGCGGCATCTGCGATTGCCAAGTCGATTGTTGGATCAAGTCTTGTGAAATCAGCTGTATTTGGTGCAGATGCGAACTGGGGCCGGGTTATAGCAGCTGTGGGTTATGCGGGGCAGCCGGTTAATCCCGATACGGTGGATATTCATATGGGGCCAATCACTGTGCTTCAGCAGTCAACACCGGTTGCATTTGATGAAGAGGCGGCGCTTGCCTATTTGAAGGGAGATACAGTCATCTTCCACGTTGATTTACATATGGGAGCTGGCGAATCCAAGGCATGGGGTTGTGACTTAACTTATGATTACGTGCGCATCAATGCGGCGTACCGAACATAGAGCGAGGCAAATGGAGGTCGTGATCTGTTGCAGTAACTGGACTGCAGTGACATAGCAACAGCAGCGCTACGAGCAGCGGATTTCTTTTTGCGCACAGTATTGGGATAGGAAATCAGAGAGAGACATCGGAGAGGCTAGATAAGCTGCAAGCAAGTGTAAAGTTTCATTAAGCGGTGTAAAGCAAGAGTGGGAAGGAGCGGCGTCGGAGTATGGCAACGACAGAAACTCAGGGCATAGAGCAGTCATCGGCGGCTACAGCTGTAAAGCTGTTCGTCATGAAGTGCGGAGGAAGCACCTTGGCAGCATTGCCGAATTCGTTCTATGAACAGCTTCATCAGCTTCAGGAGGACGGTATAGTTCCTGTAATCGTCCATGGGGGTGGACCTGCGATATCAGGCATGCTGGATAAGCTCGGCATCAAGTCCGAATTCATCGGCGGGCTTCGTAAGACCGATGAAGCCGTGCTTGACGTCGTCGAAATGATCCTTGCCGGACAGATTAACAAGCAAATCGTACGGCGCCTCACACAAGTAGGGGCTAAGGCGATTGGGCTGTCGGGAACAGATGGTGGACTCATTCAGGCGGAGCCGGTACCTAACGCGGCACAAGTAGGCTTTGTCGGAGATGTGACCCATGTCAATGCATCCTTGCTAGCTGGATTAGTCGACTTGAATCACATGCCAGTCATTGCGCCAGTTGGTCTGGATCGTGCAGGCCAACGCTATAACATCAATGCTGATACTGCAGCAGGTGCTGTAGCGGCTTATCTCGGATCGGAGCAGCTTATTGTGATAACGGATGTACCCGGCATTATGAGGAACGGCCCAGAAGAGAAAGTTGTACTTCCCGTTGTGACGACTGAGGAAGTTGAGGCGATGATCGAGAGTGGCGATATTTACGGAGGGATGATCCCGAAGGTGCAGGCTGCAATGAAATGTCTGGAGGGCGGCGTGCAGGAGGTTGTTATTGCTGACGGATCTGAACCTGATGTGCTGCGCCGATTGATGGCCGGGGAAGCGATCGGAACTCGAATTGTTAGGTCATAGATGACCTATTAAGACATGGAATAAATTGAAGGTTGGATCTTTTAGATGGAAGAATGCAGCAGCTGAGAGGCTGTGAACAGAGTAACAGACTGAACGAAGGGGTGGAGACGATGACGAAGAATATAGATGCTGGGAAGGAAGCTAGCGCTTTGTTCCCAACGTATGCCCGCTATCCAATTGCACTGGTCAAGGGGCAAGGGAGCCGCGTATGGGACAATGAGGGGAAATGCTACTTGGATTTCATGAGCGGCATAGCCGTAACGAACTTGGGACATGTGCCGGAGAGGGTCAAGGCGCGTGTACAAGAACAGCTAAATACGTTATGGCACGCTTCGAATCTCTTCCATATCCCACAGCAGGAGCAAGCGGCGGAACTGCTGACCGCGAATACATGTGCAGATGCTGTATTCTTCTGCAATAGTGGAGCGGAAGCGAACGAGGCAGCTATTAAGCTGGCGCGACGCTATCATACAGCAGTTGCTAAGACAGGGCGGTCGGAAATTATTACGTTTCATCAATCCTTCCATGGCCGCACTTTGGCGACGCTGACAGCAACTGGTCAAGACAAGGTGAAGGATGGATTCGCTCCGCTGCCAGCAGGATTCCGTTATGTACCGTTTAACGATAGTGAAGCGCTGAAAGCTGCGATAACGGACAATACCGCAGCGATTATGCTTGAAATCGTGCAGGCAGAAGGTGGTGTCTTCCCGATCAAGGCATCATTCGCTCAAGAAGTAGCTGCATTGTGCAAGGAGCACGGGCTTCTTCTCATCGTGGATGAAGTACAAACGGGAATGGGGCGTACAGGAGCATTGTTCGCACATGAGCATTACGGCCTTCAGCCTGATGTCTTTACCGTGGCCAAGGGGCTCGGGAGCGGCTTCCCAGTAGGAGCTATGCTAGCGCAGGAATATCTGCGGGCAGCGTTCAGTCCGGGCACACATGGCTCGACCTTCGGCGGCAACCCGCTCGCGATGTCAGCTGTAGTAGGCACATTGGAGACGATGCTGGAAGAGAAGGCTGCGCAGCGGGCGGCGGAGAAGGGGACGACCTTGCTTAACGCGCTGCGGGTGAAGTTGAGCGATGTACCGCTAGTGAAGGATATACGAGGTCTCGGGCTTCTTGTTGGTATCGAGTGCGCGGAACCTGTGGCGGATGTGATTAAGGAGGCACAGCAGGCAGGCTTGCTATTCATTAGCGCTGGTCCGAATGTGATTCGTTTGCTTCCGAATCTGTTCGTAACTGACGAAGAAATCGAAGAGGCTGTGGCAATTATCCACGATGTATTAGTGAAGCGTTCAGAGGTTGTTGCTACGGCATAGATGGCAATCGGAGCGTGTGCACAGATCGGATGGGAAGACAGCGACTATATACGGAGGTGGCCTTGATGGCAACAACAGCATCTACAATTGATTTGCGCGGACGCGATTTTATTGCGCTCGCTGACTATACAATGGAAGAATTGCAATATTTGATCGATCTCGCGATTGAGCTGAAGCGGAAGCAGAAGGCAGGCGAGGTGTATCAGCCGCTGAAGGGGAAGACACTCGGCATGATCTTCGAGAAGTCATCCACCCGCACGCGTGTATCGTTCGAAGTAGGGATGTACCAGCTCGGCGGCCAGGCATTGTTTTTGAGTAAAAATGATCTGCAAATTGGCCGCGGGGAGCCAATATGGGATACTGCCCAGGTGCTGTCTCGCTACGTGGATGGCATTATGATCCGAACGTTTGCCCATCGCACGGTCATAGATTTGGCGCGCGGCGCTACCATACCGGTTATTAATGGATTGACGGATATGAATCATCCATGCCAAGCGCTGGCCGATTTCCAGACGATATATGAGAAAAAAGGAACGCTGCAAGGCTTGAAGCTGGCCTATATCGGGGATGGCAATAATATGGCGAATTCACTGCTGATGGGAGCAAGCAAGCTGGGGATGCATGTCGCTGTCGCATCGCCCGAAGGATATATGCCGGATGAAGGCATTGTGAAGCAAAGCCGCGAGCAGGCGCAGCAGTCAGGATCTCAAGTGCTCATTACGAGTGATCCGAAGGAAGCAATCGCGAACGCCGATGTGGTCTATACAGACGTATGGGCAAGCATGGGGTTCGAGGCGGAACAGTTGAAGCGTGAGCAAGCATTCCGCAACTTCCAAGTGAATGAAGAATTAGCTCGGTATGCGAAGCCTGATTATATATTCCTGCACTGCTTGCCTGCACATCGTGGTGAAGAAGTCAGTGAAGGTGTTATTGATGGAGGCCACTCTGTTATTTTCGATCAAGCGGAGAATCGTCTGCATGCGCAGAAGGCGATTATGGCTTCCTTGATGGGAGCGTAACCTCTACAGCATTTGAAGCATATTGAACGGGGGAGTCATCGTGGCAAAGAACAAAATTGTGCTGGCCTATTCAGGCGGCTTAGATACATCCGTCATTCTAACATGGCTAAAGGAAACCTATGACGCAGAGATTATTACGTTTACCGCGGACATTGGACAGAAGGAAGAACTGGACGGCCTTGAAGAAAAGGCAATCGCAACAGGTGCATCCAAAGTCTACATTGACGATTTGCGCGCAGAGTTTGCGAAGGATTTCATTTTCCCGATGTTCCAGGCAGGTGCGCTGTATGAAGGGCAATATCTGCTCGGCACGAGCATTGCGCGTCCGCTCATTGCGAAGCGGATGATTGAGATTGCTCGTATGGAAGGTGCAACGGCTATTGCGCATGGTGCAACTGGCAAAGGGAATGACCAAGTCCGTTTTGAACTGACGGCAGCAGCGCTTGCACCGGACATTCGAGTCATTGCGCCTTGGCGCTCGGAGCAATTCCGCGCTGACTTCCCAGGACGCGCTGAGATGATCGCCTACGCGGAGAAGCATGGTATTCCGGTGCAGGCTTCTGCGGCAAAACCATACTCGATGGACCGCAATCTGCTCCACATTAGCTTCGAGAGCGGAATGCTGGAGGATCCATGGTTTGACGCAACAACAGATGCAAATAAAGGCATGTATGTGCTAAGTGTCTCCCCAGAGGATGCGCCGAATGAGTCTGAACTCATCGAATTAACATTTGAGCAAGGCAATTGTACTGCGGTTAACGGAGAGGCGCTCTCCCCTCTTCAGGTAATGGAGACACTGAATGAGCTTGGCGGCAAGCACGGCATTGGTCGTGTTGATATGGTAGAGAACCGCTTCGTTGGCATGAAGAGCCGCGGCGTCTACGAGACACCGGGCGGTACGATTCTATTTACGGCACACCGCATCATGGAATCGTTGACGATGGATCGCGAAGTAATGCATATCCGTGACTCGCTTATTCCGAAGTACAGTGCTGCAGTATACAACGGGTTCTGGTTCGCACCGGAGCGGCTTGCGATTCAAGCACTCGTCAATGAAAGCCAGAAGCATGTGACGGGAAGTGTGCGGCTTAAGCTGTACAAGGGCAATGTGATGGGCGCTGGCGTACAGAGTCCGGTGAGTCTATACAATCCAGATATCGCAACGATGGAGGCAGACCCATCTCAGGCATACGATCAAAATGATGCAACAGGCTTTATTCATTTGAACGCTTTGCGTCTTAAGGTCGCTGCCGGCGTGCATGGTACGAAGGTTCATGGGGCTTCCTTGCAAGAAGCAGGCGTGTAACACAGGAAGGGGAGAGCATCGTGAGCAAACTATGGGGCGGCCGGTTTACGAAACAGACGGATCAACTCGTTGAACAATATACAGCTTCGATTACATTCGATAAAGCAATGGCAGAAGAGGATATACAGGGCAGCCTTGCTCACGTGGCGATGCTGGGGGCTTGCGGTATATTGCCGCAGGAGGATGTAGATCAGATAACGGATGGACTTCATCAGGTCGCGAGTATGATCCGCCGCGGGGAGATGGATTACTCCGTATCCGATGAGGACATTCATATGAATATTGAAAAAGCGCTCATTGAGCTTGTTGGCCCGGTTGGCGGCAAGCTGCACACTGGACGCAGCCGCAACGACCAAGTGGCGACCGATATGCACTTGTACTTACGCAAGCGTGTGGTGACCTTTGTTGAGCTGCTTGTGCAGCTGCAGGAAGCACTTATTGCGCAGGCGAAGGAGAACGTAGAGACAATCGTACCTGGCTATACGCATTTGCAGCGTGCACAGCCGATTCTATTCGCCCATCACTTGATGGCGTATGTCGCAATGTTCGAGCGCGATATCGAGCGTTTGACGGACAGCTATAAGCGCATTGATATGCTTCCACTTGGAGCGGGTGCGCTCGCGGGGACGACATTTGCGATTGATCGTCATTACACCGCGAAGCAGCTTGGCTTCAGCCGCGTATATGAGAACAGTCTTGATGCAGTGAGCGATCGGGATTTCATCGTGGAGTTCCTGTCGAACGCTTCCCTGATTATGATGCACTTATCCCGCTTGTGTGAGGAGCTTGTGCTCTGGTCGAGCACTGAATTTCAATTCGTGGAGCTGGACGATGCATTCTGCACGGGTTCCAGTATTATGCCGCAGAAGAAAAACCCAGACGTCGCGGAACTAGTCCGCGGAAAGACAGGGCGGGTATACGGTAATCTCGTAGGCATGCTGACGGTACTCAAGGCACTGCCCCTAGCCTATAACAAGGATATGCAGGAAGACAAGGAAGGCATGTTCGACACTGTGCATACGCTGGACGGTGCACTGCGCCTATTTGCACCGATGATCGCTACGATGAAGGTGAATCGCAGCCGCATGCGGGAGGCAGTGCGTCAGGACTTCTCCAACGCAACTGACATTGCAGATTTCCTCGTTGGCAAGGGACTGCCATTCCGTCAGGCGCATGAAGTTATCGGCAAGACGGTGCTGTACTGTATTGAACAGAACAAATACCTGCTTGATCTAACCTTGGAGGAGTTCAAGCAGTTCTCTGAGCTGTTCGATGATCGTATCTATGCTGTCCTTCAACCTGAGCAGGTTGTCAATGCACGCAACGTATACGGCGGAACAGCAACGGTGCAGGTGGAGGCCGCCATTGGGCGGGCAGAACAAGCATTGGCACAGAAGGCGCTCTGGATTGAAGCCAACGGTGGGATCAAGCTAGCATAGGAGTTGACGGTAGGCTGATTTCTGTTGGAAGGGATTAGCGATAGTATTCAGCATCGACATGAAACCATGCAATTCAACTTATCGAGAGCACTGCGCGTTAATAGCGTCCTGTGAGGCGCTGACGCGCTTGTGCTTTTTTGCATTTGGAGGCAGGTTTCGCTTCGTAGGCTTCACCCCTTCCATTGCCTGAATATGTAAACAAGTGTATAATTAACAATGTGCATATGCACAATCAAACTTCAGAAGGAGGAATGCTAATGCCTCAGCCGAAGTACGTCACCGATATCGACAAGGTCACACAGTTGCCCGAGACGGAAAGGAAACGGCTCAAGCAGATTACCGAGAAATTTGTATTCCGCGTCAACGATTATTATTTGAACCTCATTGATTGGGACGACCCCAATGACCCGATTCGGAAGCTTGTTATCCCGAATACCGGGGAACTGAAAGAGTACGGACGATGGGACGCCTCAGACGAGGACACAAACTACGTAGTCCCTGGCTGCCAGCATAAGTATTCATCCACCGCATTATTAATTGTATCGGAAGTATGCGGCGCCTATTGCCGATACTGCTTCCGTAAGCGACTATTCCGCAACGATGTCAAAGAAGCTATGTCCGATGTGAATCCCGGACTCACTTACATTGCCGAACATCCCGAGATCAACAATGTCCTGCTTACCGGCGGAGACAGTCTGATTCTAGCCACCCCGAAGCTGCGCATGATTTTACAACGTCTGCGCGATATCCCTCATGTTAAGATTATTCGATTAGGCTCCAAGCTGCCCGTTTTCAATCCGATGCGGATTTATGAAGATGAGTTATTGCTGGAGACGATTCGTGAATTTTCAACACCTGACCACCGGATTTATGTGATGGCCCATATTAATCATCCACGAGAAATTACAGAAGAAGCGAAGCGCGGATTCCAAGCACTGCACGAAGCTGGAGCTATCGTAGTCAATCAGACGCCGGTATTGCGGGGGATTAATGATGATGCGGATGTACTCGGAGAACTGCTAGATAAGCTGTCATGGGCAGGGGTAACCCCGTATTATTTCTTTATTAACCGGCCGGTTGCTGGCAATAGTGAATTCGTCCTCCCACTAAAGGAAGCGTACCAACTCGTTGAAGCAGCCAAGGCGAAGACCTCAGGTCTTGGTAAGCGGGTCAGGTTATCCATGAGTCATACATCAGGCAAAATTGAAATTTTGGCGATTGAGAACGGAAAGGCTTTTCTAAAGTATCATCAATCAAGAGAGGGCAATTATGGCGCGTTCATGGAGCTTGATTGTCCCGATGAAGCTGCTTGGTTCGATGACTTGCCAGGAAATGAACAGTTTTGGACACCACCACGCAAAAAACGGCATGACATCGTATCTGTCAATCAGCTTACAGATATGCCGCAGCAGCGAACGAAGCGGGATGCGTAATGCAATGTTCTGTACCTCGGAAGGGAGAAGCTCCTTTCAATGCTGGGTACGGCGGCGTAGATTGATGATCTCGCCTTGCATCCGGATCCAACTTCATTCTATAGGAGGACGTGGCGCTTGACCGATGCCTCACCGCATTTTCTACTTCTGCATAGATGGTGATTGATTTACGTCCATCATTGGTTTGCCGCAATATAGTTTTATGCTTACACGAGTAAGAGCCCTCCTCATCATTGGCTGAAGGAGGGCTCTTACGATTAAACCTCAACATATTTCCCCAGTTAGCTAATCGTTGAATACTGGCCCGTTGACACCATCCTCTAAAATCGGGTTTTGATCCTTTTTCGAAGAAGACTGATCCGATCCGCCTGTATTGACGGCTATAAGTGTCGGCTGTGGTCTGTACGTATCTACAAACATTTTTTTGCGTTCGACCTCTTTGCCGTTAACGAGCTTGATCCGGTATGACTCTACCGTATAGCCCTGTTTCCCCTTCTGGATTGTCTCGTGGCTGCCGATAGGGAGATTTGGATTTTTCACATATTTAATCGTTGGCTCCAGTACTTTCAAGGTTTTGGTCTCCATCCGATAGGATACATCCTTATCCATTGTGCCGAAAAATTTAATAATGAGCCGATCGTCCTCAGCAGCAGTTCGAATAATAAGATGCTTGCCGGTTGTGTTTTTGAAGCGGAAATTAATATAGCCCTGAGAGAAGGTGGCATCTAACCCAATTGGCAAGTAAGAGACAGGTAATGAATGATTGCGTCGCTCGACGATTTCCAGCCCAGTGCGAAGCACTGCATTGTATAGGGTACTCGATACTTGGCAGATGCCGCCGCCAATGCCGGGCACAAGCTTGCCGTTGAAGATGACGGGAGCTTCCTTGAAGCCGTATTTCTTTTCCGTTTCAGCAATGACTTTATCATAGTCGAAAACCTCACCAGGCTTCAGCACCATGTCATGAATGGTCTGGGCAGCTGCGTTGACATTATGGGTGCGCCCGTCACTGGCTTGCACGAAGCTGGTTGAGAACTCAATAATCTTTCGTTCAATCCCCTCCGCTTTCAGCGATGCTATCGTGACTGGTGGGGCTGTTTTTTGTAGTGGTACCTGTAGTGCAATGGATTGCCCTTCATTCCACGTGTGTGGGATGGAGGTGCGGATGAGTTGTTCTAGCTGTAATCGGTCGATGCGAAGAACCGTTTTTTCGGCTGTATAGCGTATGTTGTCGTCTTTCGTGATTTCCCGCTGTGCATTTACGGGCTTGCCGAATGTATTTTCCTCCCAGTCTGGCGTCAAGCGCTTCGTCCACACGTCCTTATTCCAGCGGAATTGAAGTGTCCACGATGTCGGGAAATAGTAGCGTGCTTGAATTCGTTCCCAGAGAGAGCCTTCCTTCATCTTGTCGAGTGCGCGTAAAATAGGCTCAGCATCATATGTAACGCCGAGATCAGCAAGTGTAGTTTTGACTGGTTCAACGTTCGTGTCGTCGAAGGAGAATTCGAATGGCGTTTGCTCCAACTGCTTAATTTTTGCTTTTAATTGCTCGCGGAAGGCGTCCATGGATAGAGAGCCGATATTCCAAGTGGACAGATGTACGTTGGGAGGGATTGTCGGCTGTGAAGCATAGCTGTGAGCCAAGCCCCATACCGCAGTACCTACCAACAAGAGCGAGGCAACGGTTATAAATAGTGCATGGATTTTTTTCACTGCAATAGCCTCCTGCTTATGAAAAAATGAAGAAGAGCGTCCTTGGTTGAAGCAAGCCTAAGGACGAGAAGATTTGATTTATTCATTTTCATACTATATGCGACTTGCATAGCAAACTTGACTCGTTGAGTATAGAGAACACGGGAACAATTGCGTTAGCTGGTTGGAGGGGAGGACTACAGCAAGGGCCGAACTGCTTCCGACGGCGTTAGCTGCTATAGAACGCTGAATGATAGCCGAATGTGGTGGTATGCGTAAAAAGATGTTGAAATTTCCTTTCTTTTAAAGGATTTAGAGTACTTATGTCGAATGTATATTAGCTGATCTTTTAAACTTAGGGTGTGATCATTTGATAGAAATGCAAGATGTATGGAAAACGTATCAAGACGGCTCTCACGCATTGCGCGGCATATCCGTCCAAATTGATAAGGACGAATTCGTCTATTTGGTTGGACCGTCGGGAGCGGGAAAATCGACATTCATGAAATTGATCTATAGAGAAGAAGTGCCTACGAAGGGGCAAATTTTCGTAAGTGGATTCAATATCGGCAAGCTGAAGCAGCGCAAGATTCCGTTCGTTCGGCGCAATATCGGTGTCGTGTTCCAGGACTTTCGGCTTTTGCCGAAGCTGACTGCTTATGAGAATGTTGCCTTCGCGATGGAAGTTATCGAAGCGCCGAAGAAGGTCATTAAGCGCCGTGTGCCTGAGGTGCTGGAACTGGTTGGATTAAAGCATAAGATGAGCAGTCTGCCGGCACAACTGTCTGGGGGAGAACAGCAGCGAATCGCGATTGCAAGGGCAATCGTGAATAATCCATCAGTCATTGTAGCTGACGAGCCAACGGGGAACCTCGATCCAGAGACATCATGGGGAATTATGAAGCTGCTTGAGGAAATTAATTTCCGCGGCACGACGATTGTCATGGCTACTCATAACAAGGATATCGTCAACTCGATGCGCAAGCGGGTTATTGCGATCGAGCAGGGACTTATTGTTCGTGACGAGGCACGGGGGGAATACGGCTATGATTTTTAATTCACTTTCCCGCCATGTCAGAGAAGGAAGCAAGAGTATTTTCCGCAATGGATGGATGTCTTTCGCATCGATTAGTACGATAGTGATCTCGTTGTTTATATTAGGT
The DNA here is from genome assembly GCF_032337355.1 of Paenibacillus suaedae. Lineage (NCBI taxonomy): Bacteria > Bacillati > Bacillota > Bacilli > Caryophanales > Paenibacillaceae > Paenibacillus > Paenibacillus suaedae. The sequence continues at coordinate 65,058 of NZ_JAVYAA010000009.1, read as the reverse complement.
GTGTTTATGTTATTGTCGTTGAATGTAAACGAGATGACGAAGCAAATTGATAACAAGGTTCAAATTCGAGTCTATTTGAAGCTTGATGCAACACAAGAGCAGAAAGAACTAGTCGCTACAGATATTGGCAATATGTCAGAGGTAAGCAAGGTTATCCCGATCTCCAAGGAAGAGGGCATGAAGCTGCTGGAGAAGAACTTGGGTGAAGATGGCAAGGAACTGCTTAACGGGTATACGAAGGATACCAATCCGCTTCCGGATTCCTTCACGGTTGAAGTATACGATCCAGCAACGATTGGCATAGTCGCGAAGAAGATTAGTGCCATTAATGATACGAATAGCGCGAAGCCGCTGTGGAAGGTCAATTACGGGAAAGGAACGGTCGATACCTTGCTGAAGGTAACGGCAACCGTACGTAACTTCGGCCTTGTTATTGTAGCCGGCCTAGCCGTGACAGCGATGTTCCTTATTTCGAATACGATTAAAGTTACGATTATGGCTCGTCAGCGAGAGCTTAGCATTATGAAGCTTGTTGGGGCAACCAATTCCTTCATCCGAGGACCGTTCTTCGTCGAGGGGGCTCTATTAGGCATTGTAGGGTCACTGATTACCGTTGGACTGCTATTTTACGGATATCAGCAGCTCGTGACAAATTTTGAGCTGGGCTTGCAGATGGTCAAGCTTATTCCACTGCAGGATGCGTGGCTGCTTGTTGGCAGCACTCTAGTGGGACTAGGCATTTTGATTGGTGCGTGGGGAAGTACGATATCCATTCGTAAATTTTTGAAAGTATAGCATCGACGATATGCAGAACGTGAACGACAGGCCCGAATCGGGGAAGATAGGAGGAACCGGATTGAAACGGAGTACTGGATTGAAGAAGTGGATTATGTTAATCGCAAGCTTTGCAATTCTCTTCTCGATGGCGCCGCCTTCAACGGGACAAGCATCTGAGTTGGACAAGGTCAATCAACAGTTGAAGCAGCTTCAGAGCGAGATGCGTCAAGCGGAGAATAAGCAGCAAGAAGCGAAATCCATGAAGGCCGAAGCAACAAAGTTGCTTGGGAAGACGCAGAAGGATATGGACTACCTTCTGTCTGAGATTGATAAGAAAGCTAATGAGATGGCGAATGTCGCTCATCAAATAGATGAAACAGAATTAAATTTGGCTGAGGCAGCAGATGAACTGCAGAAGGTCAACAAACGAATTGATGAACGTGAGGATTTGCTGGATACGCGTGTGCGATTGATGTATACGAACGGCGTCGTGTCCTACATAGATGTATTGTTTAGTGCGACAAGCTTCTCTGATTTCCTGGATCGATTCGATTCATTGCAATCGATCGCTGAACAAGATAAGGAAATATTGGCGGAGCAGAAGCGTGACAAGCAGCTTGTTGTCCAGAAGAAGCAGGAGATCGAGACGAACCTGAAGCAAGTAAAATTGCTGTATGCGAAGCTCGATAATGCGAAGAAGGACTTAATGCTGAAGGAAAAAGAAAAAGAAGTCATGATTGCAAGCTATAATAAGCAAATTGACGAGTCAGATGACGCGAGTGAGGAGCAGGACAGACTGCTCGTTGAGTTTGCGAAGAAGCGTGCCGAGCTGCTCCGTAAGAAGAATGAGCTGATGAAGCCGAAGGAAAAGCCAAAGCCGAAGGCGAAGCCAAGAAGCAATTCGAACTCGTCGAACTCAGTGTACTCGGGCGGCAAATTTGCAGTTCCTCTTCATGATGATTATTATATCTCTTCACGATTCGGTTCGCGCACGGATCCGATTACTGGGAAACAAGGAGCGTTCCATAGCGGTCTCGATATGGCCACTCCGGGAGGTACAGATATCTATGCTGCTGAATCAGGTACAGTTCTGATTGCAGAATGGTGGTCTGGATACGGCAACTGTGTCGTCATCGATCATGGAAATGGCGTTTGGTCCCTGTATGGACATATCCGCAACGGTGGAATTAAAGTATCGAAGGGTGACCAAGTTTCACGTGGCGACAAGATTGCAGAGGTAGGAGCAACAGGCCGTGCAACAGGCAACCACCTCCACTTTGAGGTTCGCGTGGATGGAGAACGCGTTGATCCAGAACCATATTTGAAATAAAAATGGCAGTTTCGACATATACTAAGATGAAATGTTGACTGAGTAAGCGTAGGGAACATAGGGAAGACAAAGGCGGTGATTCGATGTCATTCAAAGGGCGAACCGTCGCTCTGCTCGTCGGAGCGGCTATGCTGACAGGCAGTGCCTTAACGTTTACAGTGATGGACTTGCCGATATTTGCGAGTGGTGGACAAGCTGCATCGACAGGCAATGGTTTATCAGCGAGCGAGATGCAGAAGCTGAACTCGGCGTTAGGCATTATCGAGAATAAATACGTTACCGCCGTTGAGCGCAACAAGATTGTAAATGGCGCAGTTCATGGCATGATCGCCGCGCTTAATGATCCTTACTCCTCCTTTATGGAGAAAGAAGAAGCGGAGCAATTCAACCATAGCATTGAAGGTGCTTTTACTGGGATTGGCGCGGAAGTGACGATGGAGAATGGCGAAGTGACGGTAGTATCGCCGATTAAGGGATCTCCTGCTGAGAAGGCTGGCGTCAAGCCGAAGGACGTGCTGATTTCCGTAAATGGCGAGAGTCTGGAGGGCAAAAACCTAAACGAGGCAGTAGCGAAAATCCGCGGCCCGAAGGGTACGAAGGCTAAAATACTTATCAAGCGGGCAGGGCAAACAGTTCCACTTGAGCTCATCGTTGTGCGAGATGAAGTAGACATGGAGACTGTATATCCGAAGATGCTGGATGGAAGCATTGGCTATATTGAGATTCGTCAATTCTCATTGAATACGTTCGATCGTTTCAAGGAAGAGCTTGAGAAGCTGGAGAAGCAGGGAATGAAGGGGCTTGTTATCGATGTGCGTAACAATCCGGGCGGGGTGCTCGATATTGTGCAGAAGATGACAGAGCTGTTCGTTCCAGAAGGCAAGTCCATTGTTCAAGTGGAGGATCGGAACAAAGAGCGCAGCAGCTACTTGTCTAAGGGGACTGCGAAGCTGAAGCCATATCCCGTCACGATGCTGACGAATAAGGGCAGCGCCAGTGCTTCTGAAATTATGGCAAGCGCGTTGAAGGAATCTGCTGGAGCGAAACTCATCGGTGAGCATACATTCGGCAAGGGAACAGTACAGACGAGCTATAATTCTGGAGATGGCGGTCTGATCAAGATTACAATTGCGAAGTGGTTAACGCCGCAAGGCAATTGGATTCATCAGAAGGGCATCGAGCCGGATATTGCGGTTCAGCAGCCTGACTTCTATTATGTCGCTCCTGTTCCGAAGGATAAGATGCTCGCATTTGATATGAATGATGCGAATGTCAAGAATGTTCAGATTATGCTTGATGGACTTGGTTACAAGCCAGGTCGTAAGGATGGCTATTTCTCCAAGGAGACTGAGGCAGCCATTAAGGAGTTCCAGCAAGCATCCAAACTGACCGTCACGGGCAAGGTTGATGCGAAGACGGCAGAACAGCTTGAGCAGGCGATTGTTAAGGCGATGCGGGATCCGAAGAACGATGCACAGCTCCATAAGGCGGTTGATGTACTGAAGAAGGAAATCCGCTAAATGCTGTCGAATATAAAGAAGGTCGTAAGCTTCGGCTTCGGCCTTCTTTTTCTTTTGATTGCATGAATGGGTTTTCGGGTAAATGGATACGTGTGAACGTAAAAGTTCGTCTCCATTAAAGTTATAAAGGGTTATAGAAAGTAGGTATTTGGTTTGAAGGCAAGATGGTTAGTAAGCTTGAAGACAAGGATGGCTGCAGGTGGGCAGCTTAGAGGGAACGTGTTCAGCATAGATAGAGTGCGTAGTCTAATTGGTGATGGAGAGGGGCGAATCATGTGAACCTGCTGTTGGATATCAGTATTCGGGTAGGCGAGGCTGTATTGCAATGGCTTATCTCGCCGTTTTATTGGCTGTCCATTCTACTCATTGCCATGCATTATCGCAGGCAAGTGATCCTGGAGCGAAGACTGTTCGCCGTGAAAATGCACAGCTGGATCACCCATACCTGGCATGCATGGCTTGGTGGCTTGATTTCAGGCATCCTCGTAACGTTCGCTGCAATTGGACTCGGCGTGTCTCTGACACGGGAAGTGATCGTGCTGCTGTGGATCATTGCTCTCGTACTGCTGCTTATCCGTGTTCGATTTCTGTGCCTTGCTTATGCGGCAGGCTTGCTTGCCATTATACAATTTGTACTAAATACATGGGTGACAACATGGAATCCAGATGGCTGGCTAGGGGATGCCGTTGCTTCAGTGCGTGGGATGGACGCTGCTGGGCTGCTGGTGCTTGTCGCACTTCTGCATGCGGCTGAAGCTGTCCTTATTCGCAAGCAGGCAGCGCGTATGGCTGGGCCGATGTTCATGGAGAGCAAGCGTGGACGCGTCGTCGGTGCCTATCGCATGCAGAGCATGTGGCCAGTTCCGCTTCTTCTACTCTTTCCAGCGGGTGAGGGAGCAGCTTTGCCTTGGACGCCGCTGTTCGGTGGAGAACTGTGGCAGCATGGCTGGTCGCTCATTGCATTTCCGATCGTGATTGGCTTCTCCGAGCTGACGTTTACGAAGCTTCCACAGCAGAAAGCAGCGCTAAGCAGTACGCGTTTGTTCGCGTATGCGTCACTGCTGCTTGCGATTTCATTAGCTGCTGCTTGGTGGTCGCCGCTTGTGCCTGTGGCCGCAATTGCAGCCATCGGCATGCATGAGGGCTTAATCTGGTTGAGTCGCAGAGAAGAAGCGGAACATAGTCCGGTGTTCACGCAAGATGCTGGAGGACTCCGCATTTTGGCTGTCCTGCCGAATAGTCCAGCAGCGGAACTTGGTATTATGCAAGGTGAAGTGATTGTGAAGGTGAACGGTGTGAAGGTAAGGACGAAGGCGGAGCTGCATCAGGCACTCCGTATAAATTCCGCGTTCTGTAAGCTGGAAGTGAACAACTTATCAGGTGAGGTTCGTTTCTTGCAGCGGGCTATTTATGCTGGTGAGCACCATCAGCTGGGCGTGTTGCTTGCTCCTGATGATCGGGTCGAATATGTAGCAGTTACACAAGCTCCGTCATTATTTTCATACTTGTTAGTGCCTTGGACACGTTCCAAGCGTGGAGCAAAGCGTAAGCTGCGTGAGCAAGCAGAGAGCGATGTGCAGTCTGCAGACCACATGAGTGAGGCTGCGAAGACGTTGAATGCATCAATGCCTACAGATGTGGATAATCGAGCATAGTAAGGATAATAATTTTCGGGAATCCAATCTACTCAATTGATTTTGGGGATATACAGCAAACTGAGTGGGATTTGTATACAAGAATCGAGATTAAGCATTTAACAAAAAGGGATTAATCAGGTCAGTTTTGCAGCTGCTCTGATTAATCCCTTTGTTTTTGAACTCAAATATATTTAATCTTGTGGATTGTGGATAATAGGATTGAAATATATGATTTTGTCGACAAGTTGTTAACATTCTGTAGATAAGTCCGTGAATAACGTGGATAAGTACTGTTTATCCTGTGAATAACTGTTGGATAACCATACGCTTGAATCAGCTAACGAACGTCTATTGCACCATTTTCCGCAGAACAATGATTTCTACGCGTCGATTTTGTTGACGATGTTGCTCTGTGTCGTTATCCACAAGTGGACGAGTTTCGCCATAGCCGGCAATTTGGAATTGTGCGGCATCGAGCTTGTTATCATCTACGAAGTAACGAAGAACGGATAGGGCTCGTGCAGCGGATAGCTCCCAGTTATCCTTATAGCGGCCGCCCTGGGCGAACGGTAGGTTGTCCGTATGTCCCTCAATGCTGATGGATGTACTCAGCTTCGGAAGTAAGGTAGCAAGCTTCTTCAGTGGAGGGAATGCATTTTCCTTCAATTCTGCACGACTCAAATCGAACAGCAGTCGATCGCTCATTCGAATAGCGATTCCTTTTGGTGTATCAGATACGGTAATTTGGCTGCCCAGTTTGTTCTCATCGATATATTGCTGGATGACACCCATGAAGTTTTTCAGCTCTGCCTCTTGCTTGCGGAAGGCCAGATCCTTGTTCGTAATTGTACCTATTGCCACGGCTTTTTCTTCCTTGTCCTTGCCGTCGGCTCCGTCTTGCTTGGTTTGTTTGTCTCCTGTTTGTCCTGGCTTTGCATAGGATCCATCCAGAATGGTGGAGCCCTTTAAGGACGTATCCGTATTGCGGAAGGATACCTGCAGTGTTTCAGACAGAGACTCATATTTATCCACATCAATCTTACTCATGGCATACATGACGACGAAGAAGATCATGAGCAGGGTGATGAGATCCGCGTACGTAATGAGCCAGCGCTCGTGATTCTCAGCGCGTGCTCCTGATTTTCTATTTCTGCGTCTCATGAATCATCCCCCGCTTTGCTTCTGGAACCAACTTGAGCGGTTCGAAGGAGTCTTCGGCGAGTAGGAATGAGCCAAGTTTTTTACGAATAATTTGCGGGTTCTCGCCAGCTTGTACCGCTAAAATTCCATATTCGATCATTTCCATGACACGTAATTCTTCCATGCTGCGCGCTTTAATTTTACTCCCAATCGGCAAGTAAATGATATTCGCGGTTGCAACCCCGTATAGGGTGGCTGTGAAGGCAACGGCAATGGATGGTCCAAGCGAAGACGGATCTGACAAATTGCCGAGGACGTGGATAAGACCCATAACGGTTCCGATAATCCCCATTGTTGGCGCATAACCGCCAGCTGCTTCAAATATTTTTGCATAGCCTTCATGTTTTTCTTCGATGGCGTCCATCTCCAGCTCCATCATTTGCTTCACGAGCTCTGGATCAGTTCCGTCTACAATCATCATGATGCCATCACGCAAATATCCGTTCTCATGAGTGTGGGCCTGGTTCTCCAGAGCGAGGACACCTTCTCTGCGAGCGACAGTACTCATGGCGACGATGTCGTCGATTAATTGCTGTGCGTTTGTTGATTTGCGTCCGAATGCCATCTTAAGTGCGTTCGGGATACTGCGCAGCCGATTGCCTGGAAAGCTGATGACGACAGCGGCAATCGTTCCACCGAAGACGATGAGTGCAGCCGTTTTCTCCCATAGGCCACCCATCTGTCCACCTTCCCACAGGAAGCCTCCGATGAGTGCAGCTAAGCCGGCAAGAATGCCAATTACAGTTGTTTTGTCCATAGATAATCCTCTCTCCCGTTCAGTGTTTCCCATTTGCATCCAATCGATGAAAAGAGTATAATGGAAAAGGGAACAAACATTCTTATTTTTCATATGTAAAGATGATGTCCGCCTCATGCGGGATCCTTCTTTGCAACGATTTCAGCATCCATACTATATCATGGCAACAGACCTGAGCGAACCCATTGTTTCGCCATGCTGTACCTGATATGTTTATCGGGTGGAAATTGGGTAAAGTTTAGGGGAAGAGGGCGCTTGCGAGGCTGTACCAAAGTTTTGAGCCAAGAGTCCTAGAGTGTCCCAGAACGAGCGTTTTTTGCGCGAATAAGCAGGATAAAATGCCTATAAACAGAGAATGAAGCAGGAATTTATTTTCATTACAGTAGCGTTTTGCTGTACGGGTTGGAGTACGGCTGCTTGATGCATTACGAGCTCTGACAGATACAGTTCATCATATAAAATGTACATGATATTAAGTAGAAAGTGGTGAGGTTGTGACGGACTTTGAAAGGGAAGACAGACCTTTTGAGCTAGTATCCGAGTTCTCCCCTCAAGGAGATCAGCCTAAGGCGATTGAACAATTGGTTGAAGGCGTCCATCAAGGGAAACGGTATCAGACGCTGCTCGGAGCGACAGGAACAGGGAAGACCTTCACCATCGCCCAGACGATAGCTCAGTTGAATCGTCCTACGTTAATTATTGCTCACAATAAGACACTTGCTGCGCAGCTGTGCAGTGAATTCAAGGAATTCTTCCCGAACAATGCTGTGTCTTATTTCGTCAGCTACTACGATTACTATCAGCCTGAAGCCTATATTCCTTCTTCCGATACGTATATTGAGAAGGATTCCAGTATCAATGAAGAGATCGACAAACTTCGTCACTCTGCTACCAGCTCCTTGTTCGAACGCCGTGATGTTATTATTGTGGCGAGTGTATCGTGCATCTATGGCTTGGGTTCCCCGATGGAGTACGGCAACCTCGTATTGTCGCTTCGGGTGGGGATGGAGAAACCGCGGAACGCGATTCTTAGCAAGCTAGTCGACATTCAATACCAGCGCAATGATATGAACTTCACACGCGGCACGTTCCGTGTGCGGGGCGATGTTGTTGAAATCTTCCCAGCCTCGAACGGTGAGAACGCAGTTCGGGTGGAGCTATTCGGTGACGAGATCGAGCGAATTACTGAGATAGATGTGCTGACTGGTGAAATTATTGGTGAACGTGAACATATTGCAATCTTCCCAGCGTCTCACTTCGTAACACGAGAAGAGACAATGAAGGTGGCTCTCGTCAATATAGAGCGTGAATTGGAAGAAAGGTTAGAAGAATTGCGCAGTATGGGCAAGCTGTTAGAAGCACAGCGTTTGGAGCAGCGTACTCGCTATGATATCGAGATGATGCAGGAGATGGGCTTCTGTTCGGGGATCGAGAACTACTCCGAACCTCTCACATTCCGCGAACGCGGTGCAACACCATATACATTGCTTGACTATTTCCCTGACGACTTCCTTGTCGTGGTCGATGAGTCTCATGTTACGCTCCCACAGGTACGTGCGATGTACAACGGCGACAGAGCGCGGAAGGAAGTGCTAGTTGAGCATGGATTCCGCTTGCCGTCGGCGATGGATAATCGACCGCTTAAGTTTGAGGAATTCGAGCAGAAGGTAGGTCAGGCTGTGTTCGTATCAGCGACACCAGGGCCGTTCGAGCTTGAACATACCCCGAAGATGGTAGAGCAAATTATTCGTCCGACGGGTCTTCTGGATCCGATTATTGAAGTACGGCCTACGAAGGGGCAGATTGATGACTTAATTGAAGAAATTCGCATTCGCTTGGATAAAGACGAGCGTGTCCTTGTGACGACGTTAACGAAGAAGATGTCCGAGGACTTAACCGATTATTTGAAGGAAATCGGCATTAAGGTGCGATATTTGCACTCTGATATTAAAACCTTGGAACGGATGATGCTGCTGCGTGATTTGCGGCTGGGCGTGTACGATGTGCTTGTCGGCATCAACTTGCTGCGTGAAGGACTCGACTTGCCGGAAGTATCGCTGGTTGCGATTTTGGATGCAGATAAGGAAGGCTTCCTGCGTGCAGAACGCTCCCTCATTCAGACGATTGGGCGTGCGGCGCGGAATGCATCAGGTCGTGTCATCATGTACGGTGATAAAATGACGGATTCGATGCATAAAGCCATCACGGAAACAGAACGGCGCCGCAAGATTCAGATGGCGTTCAATGAGGAACATGGCATTACGCCACAGACGATCCGCAAGAAAGTGCGCGATGTGATCGAGGCGACGAAGACAGCGGGGTCGAAGGAAGGGTACGATATCAGCAAGTCCGTCGAGAAGATGTCGAAGAAGGATCGTCAGTCGGTCATTCAGCGATTGGAAGCGGAGATGAAAGATGTCGCGAAGAACCTCCAATTCGAACGAGCAGCCGAGCTGCGTGATGCTTTGTTGGAATTGAAGGCGATGGACTAATATAGAGCAGTAATTTTAGATGCCGTACGTGGTTCGAGTGAACCTGAACGAGCAGGAGGGGTAATCCATTGGCTAGTGAACATATTGTGATTAAAGGGGCGCGTGCCCACAACTTGAAAAATATCGATGTGACGATCCCGCGCGACAAGTTCGTTGTACTTACGGGTCTTAGCGGCTCGGGTAAATCGTCATTAGCCTTCGACACGATTTATGCCGAAGGGCAGCGCCGGTATGTGGAGTCCCTATCCGCTTATGCGCGTCAATTTCTCGGGCAAATGGAGAAGCCGGATGTCGATTCTATCGATGGGCTGTCTCCAGCCATCTCAATCGATCAGAAGACGACAAGCCGCAATCCGCGTTCAACGGTTGGTACGGTTACGGAAATCTACGACTATTTACGATTATTGTTCGCACGTGTTGGCCATCCACATTGTCCAGAGCACGGAATAGAGATTACGTCGCAAACCGTGGAACAGATGGTGGATCGTATCATGTCGTATCCAGAGCGAACGAAGCTGCAATTGCTAGCCCCGGTCATTTCTGGACGCAAAGGGGAGCATAAGACGGTATTTGCTGATATTCAAAAGCAAGGCTTCGTCCGGGTTCGTGTGGATGGAGAATTGCGTGATGTGTCCGAGACGATTGAGCTGGAGAAGAATCGCAAGCACAATATCGAGGTTGTTGTAGACCGAATTGTTGTGAAGGAAGATGTGCAATCACGTCTTGCCGATTCGATTGAGACAGCGTTGAAGCTGTCAGACGGCAAGCTGATTGTGGATATTATCGGCGAGGAAGAGTTGGTGTTCAGCTCGAATCTGGCTTGTCCAGAATGCGGCTTCAGTATCGATGAGCTTGCTCCTCGCATGTTCTCCTTCAATAGTCCATTTGGTGCATGTCCGGAATGTGATGGACTCGGTATGAAGATGATTGTCGATCCTGAACTGCTGGTGCCGGATCGTGAGCGCACGATTGAGGATGGCGCTTTTGAAGCATGGGCAGGCAGCACGTCGAACTACTATCCGCAGTTCTTGGCTGCGGTATGTGAGCATTATGGAATTTCTACGGATGTTCCAGTATCGCAGTTAGACAAGGAACAGATGTCCAAATTGATGAATGGTACGGGCGGTGAAAAGGTTCGCTTCCGATATGAGAATGATTTCGGTCATAAGAAGGAAGCCTTTGTGCCGTTTGAAGGTATCGTTCATAATCTGGAGCGTCGCTACCGTGAGACGGCATCAGAGGGCATCCGTGAATATATTGAAGGGTTTATGAGTGCGAAGCCTTGCGGTTCCTGCAAAGGGCATCGTTTGCGCAAGGAAAGCTTGGCGGTTACGGTAGGCAGTGAGAACATGGCCTATGTCACCTCGCTCTCTATCGGAGAAGCGCAGCGTTTCTTTAGCGGCTTAGAGCTATCAGAGAAGGAGCAGTTGATTGCTCACCTCATTCTGAAGGAGATCAATTCTCGTCTCGGTTTCCTCGTGAACGTCGGGCTTGAGTATTTGACCTTGAACCGTGCAGCGGGAACGCTATCTGGCGGTGAGGCACAGCGCATTCGCTTGGCGACACAGATTGGCTCGAGCTTGATGGGAGTTCTGTACATTTTGGACGAGCCTAGTATCGGTCTGCATCAGCGGGATAATGATCGATTGATCCAGACGCTGGAGCATATGCGCAACCTCGGGAATACGCTTATCGTTGTCGAGCATGACGAGGATACGATGCTTGCAGCCGATTATATTATCGATATCGGCCCTGGCGCTGGTATCCACGGCGGTATGGTTGTGGCAGAAGGTACGCCGAAGCAGATCATGAAGGATAAGAACTCGCTTACCGGGGCCTATTTGAGCGGGCGTAAGTTTATTCCCGTACCTGAGGAACGCCGTAAGACGGATGGACGCTGGCTGGAGGTTCGCGGTGCGAAGGAGAACAATTTACGCGGCGTTCATGCGAAGATTCCACTGGGCGTCTTCACCGCAGTAACTGGCGTATCCGGCTCAGGCAAGTCGACACTCGTCAACGAGATCTTGTACAAAACGCTGGCGCGAGATTTGAACAAGGCGAAGGTGCGCCCAGGTGAGCACAAGGAAATTCGCGGACTTGAGCATATCGATAAAGTCATTGATATCGATCAATCCCCAATTGGGCGGACGCCACGTTCCAATCCAGCCACGTATACAGGTGTATTCGATGATATCCGTGACCTGTTCTCTTCAACGAACGAAGCGAAGATCCGTGGCTACAAGAAGGGACGCTTCAGCTTCAACGTGAAGGGCGGACGCTGTGAAGCATGTCGTGGAGACGGGATTATTAAGATTGAGATGCACTTCCTGCCTGACGTCTATGTACCTTGCGAGGTATGTAAGGGCAAGCGCTACAATCGTGAGACGCTGGAAGTGAAATACAAAGGGAAGAACATCGCAGATGTGCTGGAAATGACGATCGAGGATGCAGTGGAGTTCTTCCAGAACGTTCCCCGCATTCATCGCAAGATTCAGACATTGCTTGATGTCGGCCTTGGCTACATGAAGCTCGGACAGCCTGCAACAACATTGTCTGGCGGTGAGGCGCAGCGCGTGAAGCTGGCAGCTGAATTGTATCGCCGCAGCACGGGCAAGACGATTTACATTTTGGATGAGCCGACTACAGGTCTCCATGTTGCGGATATTGATCGCTTGCTGCATGTGCTGCATCGACTTGTCGATTCCGGTGAATCGGTGCTCGTTATCGAGCACAATCTGGATGTCATTAAGACAGCAGATTATATTATTGATTTGGGTCCAGAAGGCGGCAGCGGAGGCGGAACAATCGTTGCGCAAGGAACGCCGGAGCAAGTCGTCACGGTACCTGCGTCTTATACAGGCAAGTACTTGAAGCCGATCTTGGAGCGCGACGCAGAGCGTACGAAGCAGTTCACGAAGAAGGATCGGGAAGCGCAGCAAGTGTAGAATCAGCATCGTTTCATTTATGGACGATATAGGCACGGTACGGCTATTAACAGCCTACCGTGCTTTTTTGTGTTCGTGTTTCAGAATGTGTTTATAGATATGTTCAAGATATGTTTTGGATGCGTGCCAAATGGAATTGACTTTACACATCCCGATCACATATGGCAGAAATGTTGAAGCAGTTAGGGAACGCAGCAGGAGACCGAGCTATGTGTGCCGAAATGGTAGGGCAACGATAATGATCTTGCAGAGGATGGTGCAAATGGTACAGCTTCAAGTAGGTTCTTGCAGCACGAAGGTGCGCGGTATTTTGTTCGACAAGGATGGAACACTGTTGCAGTTCATAAGCCTGTGGGGCTGGTGGGCGGAGACGGTAATGAAGGGTTTGGAACAGGAGCTGAAGCAAGAGGGCGGCTCTTTGCCGGAAGATCCGGGATATATTTTAGGCGTTCACATCGAGCCAGATGGATCGATACGTTCGCATGATCGGCAAGGGCCGCTGGCGATGGGTTCTCCGACGCAGATGATTTCGATCGCGACTTACTTGCTCTATAAAGAAGGAGTGCCGTGGAACCGCGCTGTGCAGCGGGTAACAGCGGTGTTTGAGCAGGCGAATGAGCAATTGCTAGACCATGCTAATATTATTCCGGTAACGGGTGTTGTGCCGTTTCTGGAACGCTGCCGTCAGCATGGACTCAAGATGGCGGTTGTGACCGCAGATGATAAGGGGCCATCTGAGCAGCATTTGGAGAAGATGGGAATCCGCCATTATTTCGATGCGGTCGTTGGCGATGATTGTGTAGCGCAAGGGAAGCCTTATCCGGACATGGTGGAGCTGGCCTGCCGAGAGATCGGTCTGGAACCACATGAGATAGCTGTGATCGGCGATTCGGTTGGGGATATGGAAATGGGACACGCTGCTGGCTCAAGTCTTCAAATCTTCATTGATGAGTCGAATCAATTCGAGACAGCTCCTGAATCCGCAGATGTAATGATTCGTTCTTACGAGGAGATTCAACTGAAGGACGAGTAAGAGGCATAAGGCAACATACATCACATGTTAGGCTGAATCATGTTACGATAAGTAATGTTAGGCAAGTCATTTTTAGCTAAGGCGATTAATCGTACGAAGACTGCAGGATAATAATTGCAGAGTATGGTGCATGCTGGACGAAGACAAGTAATAATGCAGAACTTTTCTCAATAAATCATATGCTGTGAAATGAAGAGACCAACCAGAGCGCTCAGCTAAGGTTGGTCTCTTGTACGTAACAGGGGATGCTGGTACAAGGATATATTCACTCTCACATTTGGCTTAGCCAATAGGAGCAGCTAGAATCTCGGTCAGGCGCTGTTGGAACGCGTCTGCACCGACACGGAGGAAGAAATGATGGAATGTCTCATTCGCTTTGCGCTCCTCTTTATAGAAGCGAAGGAGCTGTTCTAAGACGTATGGGACATCGTCGCCCTTTACACGCCCTTTCAACGTTGTGTTGAAACGGGCATTCGGGCCGAGTATGCCGCCGACTGCGATATCGAAAGCATCGACCATGCCTTGCTCCGTCTTCACGAGAGAGCCTTGTAAGCCGATGTCAGCGACATGCTTCTGACCGCAGGCGTTAGGACAGCCAATGAAGTGAATGCGAATTTGTTCATCCAGATCGGTGATATGCTCATCCAAATAGTCAGCTACGCGCCTCGCGCGTTCCTTCGTTTCTACGATCGCTAGGTTGCAGAATTCGTTGCCTGTGCATGATACCGTCCGGCTCATGAATGGCTTAGGATGTGGCGTAATGCGCTGCAGCACGGGGAGAGCAAGAACCTCGTCAATGTGAGATTCAGGTATGCCAGTCAGAACAATGTTCTGGGACATCGTTGTCCGCAGTAATCCGTCACCGTATTGTTCAGCTGCGTCAGCCAGCTGGCGGAACTCGTGGCTATCCAACCGGCCGATTGGAACGTTGAGTCCAATATAGAAGAGGCCGTTCTGTATCTGCGGATGGACGCCGTCGAAGTAAGCTGCTTGCCAGCCGACGGTTTTATCCTCACCACGAGTAGGGAACTTGCCAATAAGCTCCTCCAAGCGATTCTGGAAAGCCTCTACACCCCAAGCCGCGACAAGGAACTTCAGACGGGCATGATGGCGCTTCTCACGGAATCCGTTGTCACGGAATAGTGTCGTTACGCCGACGGCGACCTTGAGCACTTCCTCAGGGCGTATGAACATATCAAGCTTTTGCGCCAAGTGCGGCTTGGCGGACAATCCACCTCCGACATGGGCGTGGAAGCCGATCACTTCTTCATCATCAATGATTTTGACGGCAGGGGTGAAGGCTAAGTCATTTATTTCAGCATGCGCATTGTTATAGATGTTGGCGGAAATCGACATTTTGTATTTGCGCGGCAAGTTGGAAAAGTCTCGATTCAAGAGGAAAAAATCATTTACTTCATTTACGAGATCGGTTGTATCCATTAATTCATCGGGATCAATGCCAGCAAGCGGGTTGCCGACAATCGTACGCGGGCAGTCGCCGCAAGCCTCATAAGAATAGAGTCCAACCTGTTCAAGACGGTTGAAGATATCGGGGAAGTCCTCGACTCTTAGCCAGTGGTACTGAATCGCTTGGCGTGTCGTTACATCTATCAGGCTTCGACCGTACAGCTCAGCGATATCGGCTAGCGTCCGAGCTTGCGCGGCGGACATAATGCCGGAATTGATGCGAATGCGCATCATGAAATGTCCGTCCTTCGGTTTCTGCTCATAGACACCGGCCCACTTGAAACGACCTTTGTCATCTTCGGGGATGGATTCATAGCCTTGCTGTGCATACGTTTCGATAATATCGCGAATGACATCAAGACCGTCCTTCTCCATTTTGACAAACTCGAACTTATTCAGCTTTACAGGGTCTTGCATCCAAATTGGATCATAAGCCATTGGCAGTCCCTCATTCCCTCTAAACTTGTTTATTCCGATATAAATAGTGTGTTTTATAAGTGAGGTAATCGTAACATATTTCCAGCAAGGCGACAATGCATGGAGAAGACAAGTGCTATTACAATTTCTGATGAATGCATTCAATTTCTCTTATGAATGGCAAATCGAAAAATAAGCTGAGTAAAGGAAAGGGCACAGGTACGGAATGATGTGGCGAAAACATGTCCATCTAATCTCTCACTCAATGACATCTATCATGCAGGGTTTCAATGACAAGGGATAAATCATGAAATATTGGTGACAATCTTGTTAAATATGAAAAATTTGCCTTGATTCTTTTGCTGGGTAAATATAACATAGATGCATATGAGTATAATGAACGTGTAGAGGGAGGTCACACCATGTTTTTGGCCGAAGCAGCACAACAGAGCGAAAGCACCTATCAGCATTTTGATCTATTTATGATTGCGTTTACTTTACTCTTGATCTGGGCAGTTCTACGCCAAGTCAAGCAGCGTCCTCGCAACCTATTTGCGCTCGGCTTCGCCGTTGTGAGCTTGCTTGTATTTTTATATGCGGATTGGGTAATGGTGCAAGGTTGGTAATCGCCATCAGACCTTTGAACAATTGATTTTCACATAACACATAAGGCGATACATACATGTCCTACAGACAGACTCCTTGGTGGATAACATCAAGGAGTCTTTTTTTTCTTGCATATGATCTGAGGTTGGAGGAGAATGGAAGCATAGATTGGAATGCCCTGATTTCATAGGGGGCAAGAGGAGGAGCAACCGGATGGTTGGGCAAGCGAAAAGAACACATACAAACCATGCATCAGAAGTGAAGTTATCTAGAAAGATGGGGAGAAACAGAATTGCGCTATTTATCGTTTCCTTACTGATTGGAGCATCTGTTCTGCCAACTGCGGCAGGTGCTGAGGCGTCATTTCGAGCCGTGAAGGTGAAGGACAAGGTATATGTAGAAGCGGAGGCGCTTGAGCAGGTAGCCGGCGGCAAAGGTACATATGATAGCAAGTCGAATACATATCAGTACAAGCCTAATGATATTCCTACTATTGTGGAAAAGGTAAGCCCATCCGTTGTATCGATTATTGGCCGTCAGATCGATGCGGAAGATGATTCAGACAACTGGCTGTCTCACGGAACGGGAGTCGTTGTGCGCAAGGATGGATGGATTGTTACAAATGCGCATGTCATTTTGGCCTTGCAGAAGCCAGTGGTCGTAACACCGGAAGGGAAATCCTATCCGGTAAGCAAATGGTTCGCTGATGAGGAAAGTGATATTGCCCTGATTAAAATCAATGCACAAAACATGAAGCCTGTCACATTTGTACGTTCGAACCCAACACTTAAGGTGGGCGAAGGGGTCGTTGCACTTGGAACACCGGTATCATTTACACTGCGCAATTCTGCGACTTCCGGGATTATTAGTGGTATTGATCGGGCTGTCGATTCAAGCTACAAGCTGATTCAGACGGACGCAGCTATTAACCCCGGCAATAGCGGAGGGCCACTCGTGAATATGCGCGGTGAAGTGATTGGCATCAATTCGATGAAATTCGCTGCTGTAGGGATCGAGAATATGGGATTTGCGATACCGTCTGACACGGTAAACATGATCGTGCAGCACTTTTTCAAATATAGCAAGGTGAAGCGGGCCTCGATTGGCGTTGAGCTGGAAGAGAGCTGGGCTGCGTATGTGGGGTTGCCGACAGATGTTCCGATCAAGGTTACGAGTGTTGTAAGCGCCCAGGCGAAGAAGGCAGGCATAACGGAAGGCGATGTGCTGTATGCCATTAACGGTAAGCCGGTGAAGACCCTTGTCGATGTGCATGAGGCACTGAAGTCATTTTTGCCAGGGCAGCAAGTAAAGCTGACGATGCAGTCGAAGGGGAATCTTGTTGCGAAGATGGTAGTGCTGAGTGAAGCAGTAAAGCCTGCTGTTAAGGATAAGTCAGTAGACTGATAAGTAACGTAGAAGTAGAAATAGAAGTAGAAGTAGAAATGCATGAAAACTGAAGGGTATATTTCATAGATGAAGAGCGAAGGGGAGAGTGCTTCATATGGGGAAAACGATTCGATATCCGTTCTCGAAGCATCATTGGCGGAAGAGTGTAGCGATTATGACAATAGCAGCCGTCGTAGCGGGAACGATTGGGTGGAACGTGTCTCCGTCTCCGATTGCGGCAGCAACTGCCGCGGCTGGGCAGCAGGAGATGCTCCGATTGAAAGTGGGCAGTACGAGTGCGACATGGAACGGTGAGAAGTTAGCGATTGTGAAGCCTTACGTTCGTCAAGGAACAACGATGGTGCCGCTTAGTATTTTCACGAATGTGTTCGATGCGGCCTTGAAATGGGAACAGGATAATGCAGTGATATTGGAAGGCGATGCTGTCTCCATTCGGATGAGAATCGGCCAGAAGCAGGCGATGCTGAACGGCAAGCTTGTCACACTGGCAGTAGCCCCGGAAATGACTGGTGGTACTGCGATGGTGCCGCTGAAGCAGCTGGCACAAGCATTTGGTGCAACTTATTCGGTGGATAAGGATAAATCGATTGTATTGCGCTGGAAACAGGAAGGGAATCTTGCAGGTGCTGCTGTAGATGTGAGTGCAAAGGCTGCGCGTGTCGGAGATTCCTACTATCAATGGAATATGGTACTCCCTAAGGGCTGGACGCATGAGAGCTTATCCCCTGAGGAGTTCGCTGTTATGTTTGCAGATCCAACAGAACATGTCTATGTAACAATCAATGCGCTAGATTGGGCATCGAAGCCGCTTGAGCATTGGGCAGATACATTTAAGGGGCAAGCGTCGGAACAGCAATTAATGGAGTATCTTCAAGCGGAAGAGTTAGACGATGAGTCAGGAATGTATGAAGCGAGCACGGGCAAGGTCGATGGGATTGCATATGCACAATCTGTCTTTATAAATGAAGAGGATATGTACTTAGCGCGTGTGTTCAGCTCCAACGGCAAGCGATATATCGTCCGTATATTTGATGCAAATGCGCAACGACCGAAGCAGATGCTGCAGTACGTCCCGTTCATAAATACGTTCCGTCCGAGCTTTTCCGCTGGTGCTGCAACCAATATCAGCTCGGTGAAGGACGGCTACCGCAATACGGAGTTGTGGGGCAAAGGGCTGACAATGGATTTGCCGGTAGAGTGGGCATCGTCTGATACGTATTTCCAATCGTATGGGTCGAAAAATTGGGAACAGTCTGCCAATTACAATATTGCGACTGCTGCACCTGGTTTGACGCTCGACCAGTTTGCTAAAAATCATTTATCTTATTTGAAAAAGACCACCAAGTCTGAGTATTTGCAGATCGATCCTGAGCAGGACGTAAAACTTGCAGATGGGAAAATGGCAAAATCCATTAAAATAAAAAGCCGAGTCGACGAGAAGAACTGGAAGGTGAGCATGCATTTGCTCGTTGTCGATCAAGGTGTGCAATATTTGATGATCTATCATTGTCCGGATAATTCAGAGGGTATTTCTCTTGGAAACCGCTTGTTTTCCTCGGTGAAGGTTGATGGAAGTGTGAAGAAAGATCTTGAAAGTCCCGAAGACTTCCCGAAAGGGGAAGACTGGTACAAGGACTGGTCTGTCAGCTCACCTCGCAAAGCTCCGAATTATGGATTTACCTTGCAGGTACCGGATTGGTGGACGAGCGGGTTCTATGCTTGGGGAGAAGAGAACTATGATGTTGAATTGGACGAAGGCATGATTGCTTATTATTCACGGCCGGATAGTGATTTCTCCGTGTATGTCGATCAAGTGCGAACAGTAGAAGAGGCGCTTGCAAGATGGGAAGATTACTATAAAGGGGAAGGCGACACTAAGGTTGAGATCGTGAAGCAAGAGAAGACGACGGTTCAAGGCAATAAAGCTTATGCGGTCGAGATGAAAGTATTCAGCGAGGCCGGTCAATTGAGCTTCACCGTGAATTTGCTGTTAATTGCGCGTGAAGGCAAAGTATTCTCACTCGGGTATTCAATGGAGGATACGGCGCGAACACCAGAACTGCTTGACTCTTTCAAGCGTACGATGGAATCCTTTCAATTTACGGAGCAAGTGACGAATAAGAAGTCATGATGCAGACAGCATCCTAGCCAAGCTATGGCGGGATGCTTTTCTTTTTCTTACGTGTGCAGCTGGTTGTCTAGTTGTAGGTGGAAATGTCCTTACGCGACTCTGCTTCGAGCAAGCTTACGTGCAGGTATGCGGCATAGTGAGCAGGAAGTTCTAGCCTATGCTGGAGTTTCGGCGTAAAGATCGCTATACTAATTGAAGCATATTTAAATAAGTAGATAGAGATGACCGCATCATGCGGCAATGGATAAATTAGCTTGGAGGATGAGCATGTCGACAATTAAGCAAGGGATACAGCGTGGAGATATTGAGCTGCTGGCGCCGGCTGGCGATTGGGATTGCATGCGTGCCGCAGTGGCAAATGGCGCGGATGCGATCTTTTTCGGAGTAGAGAAGTTCAATGCACGTGCGCGTGCGAACAATTTCCGGATGGATGATTTGCCAGACATTATGGCGTTTTTGCATAGTTATGGGGTTAAAGGATTTCTGACGTTTAATATATTGGTGTTTGAAAATGAACTTGAGGATGCAAAGGGGCTTATCGAGGCTTGTATTGATGCGGGTGTAGATGCGGTTATCGTACAGGACTTGGGCTTAGTGAAAATGATTCGCGAAATTTCGCCTGACTTCCCGATCCATGGATCAACGCAAATGACGATTACGTCACCTGAAGCGGCAGAATTTACGAAGCCGTATGGGATGGAGCGTGTCGTGCTTGGCCGTGAGAACAACCTGAAGCAAATTCAAAAGATCGGTGAGAAGGCCAACGTACCGATGGAAGTGTTCGTGCATGGTGCGTTGTGCGTGTCCTACTCTGGACAATGCTTAACGTCCGAAATGTGGGGCGGCCGCTCAGCGAACCGCGGGGAGTGCGCGCAGGCATGCCGTTTGCCGTATGACATGATGGTTGACGGGGAGCATCAGCCGATGGGTGATGTGACATATTTGCTGTCGCCGAAGGATTTGGCGGCGATTGATATTGTGCCGGAGTTGATTGAAGCGGGTGTCACGTCCTTCAAAATTGAAGGCCGCATGAAGCAGCCGGAATATGTGGCGAACGTGGTGAGCAAGTACCGCAAAGCGATCGATGACTATTTCGACGGTAACTGGAATGGCCCTTCGAAGGAAGAAGTGCGCGAGCTCCAGCAGAGTTTCTCTCGTGGCTTCACGCACGGCTTCTTGAAAGGGACGAACAACAAGCAGCTTGTAGACGGAACGTTCCCGAAGAGCCGCGGCGTATATGTGGGTACGGTGCAGCAGGTGCTGCGTGACGGTGTCGTATGTAAGTTGGAAGCACCTCTGAAGCGCGGAGACGGCATTGGCTTTGATGCCGGTGATCCGACGAAGAAGGAAGAAGGCGGACGCATCTACGATTTGCGTCGTCAAGGCGTGAAGCTGGAAGGCGAAGCGGAGGAAGGCTGGATCGTGGACATCGTGCCCGGACGCAATGATGTGGACTTGCGCCGCGTTCATGTTGGGGATCGGATCTGGAAGACGAGCGACCAGGCGCTTGATAAGCGCATGCGTGCTACGTTTGAGAAGGACAAGCCATACCGTGTCTTCCCTGTGCATGTGCGCGTAGAAGGTCGTGCTGGTGAACCATTGCGTACATGGTGGACGGATGTTCAGAAGGGGACAGTCGTTCAAGTGGATTCGGAGCTTCCGCTTGAGGTTGCACAAAAACGACCGATGGACGAGGCACTCTTGCGTGAGCAGCTCGGGCGTCTGGGCGGTACAGTGTATCAGCTTGAGGTATTGGAATCGGCGCTGGAAGGTGACGTCATCGTTCCGATGCGCGAATTGAATGCGATTCGCCGCCATGCCGTGGAGGAGCTTGCAGGCGAGCGTCCGAAGCCGCCGGTATACGTGAAGCACGATATCGCGGCTATGGGAGATGTCGTTAAGGAGCAGACACCAGTGCCATTTGGTGGTGCTCAGTTGACAGCGATGTGCCGCAACTTGGAACAGGTACAGGCTGCCGTGAAGACAGACGTATCGTTGATCTACGCTGACTTTGAATTCATTAAGCAATTCCCGGCTGCTATTGAAGCATGCCGCGCAGCAGGCAAGCCGATTGCATTGGTAACGCCGCGCATTCATATGCCGAACGAGAACGGATACCATCGTAACATCTTGAACTTGAAGCCGGATGCAGTGCTCGTACGCAACACGGGTGCACTGAATTACTACCAGTTGGAGAAGGCGGATTGGGAGAGCAAGATGGTGTCATCCGGGCTGCCTAGCCAAGAGGTTATGGAGCAGGCTGCAAATGATCCGCAGCTGGCCATCTGCCCGAGCAAGCCAGAAGGCGAAATGTTCCCGCAGCTGATCGGGGACTTCTCCTTGAACGTGGCGAATCATAAGACGGTACAGCTGTTCAAAGAAGCGGGATTGGATCGGATTACGCCTTCGTATGACTTGAACATTCAGCAAATGGTCGATATGCTGCGTCATGCAGATACGTCGATGCTGGAGATTGTTATTCATCAGCATTTGCCGATGTTCCATACCGAGCATTGCGTGTACTGCACGTTCTTGAGCGAAGGAACAGACTACACGAACTGCGGTCGTCCGTGCGAGGAGCATCGTGTATCGCTGCGTGACCGCATTGGCATGTCCCACCCGGTTCGGGTAGACGAAGGGTGCCGCAATACGGTTTACAACGCGATCGAGCAGTCGGGCGCGGAGTATTTGGTTAACTTCTTGGAGCTTGGCGTTGGCACTTACCGTGTCGAGTTTTTGGAGGAAACGCCAGAGCAAGTGCAAGAGGTAATCGACCTGTACGGCCGTGCACTTCGCGGTGAAATCAGCGGCACGGAAGTATGGCGCAAGCTGAAGGCAACGAACCAACTCGGCGTAACGCGTGGACAGTTAGTGAAGTAAGTAGTGGTTATTAACTTAATAACGTAAAGTTACAATAATCGACTCGACCCGGATGGAATGTGTAGTGAACTGCATGGAAATCTGGGTTCGAGTCTTTTTGTTAGGGAAGTCCATTTTGAGCTTGTGTCTTTTGCTGATTATGGTTAGATTAAACCCATTACTAGATCAATGTACGTTATCTTGTTGAGTATATTTCTTGAGCGCTTTTCATGTATACTAAAGATAGCATCAGGTATGAACGGATGAAGATGGATGATCGTTAGAGATTGGAGAGACTTGAGATGAAGATTAGAAAGGCAATTATTCCAGCCGCGGGGCTGGGTACGCGCTTTTTGCCTGCAACAAAAGCAATGCCAAAAGAAATGCTGCCGATTGTAGATAAGCCGACGATTCAGTACATTGTAGAAGAGGCAGTAGATTCCGGCATCGAAGATATCATTATTGTTACAGGTAGGGGAAAGCGGGCTATCGAGGATCATTTTGATAATTACTTTGAACTCGAGCATAACCTGTTGGAGAAAGATAAGCTAGCGCTGTTAGAGGAAGTACGGAAATCCTCCGAGATGGCCAACATTCATTATATCCGGCAAAGAGAGCCACGGGGATTAGGACACGCGATATGGTGTGCTCGTAAATTTATCGGAAATGAACCGTTCGCTGTACTGCTTGGAGACGATATCGTACAAGCTGAGGTACCTTGCTTGAAACAAATGATTGACGTATATGATCGTTACGAATCCTCGATTGTGGGCGTACAGCCAGTCCCTTGGGAGCATGTGTCACGTTACGGACTCGTAGCAGGCCCTTCTGTAGAAGAGCGACTCATTCGTGCAGAACAGCTAGTAGAGAAGCCAGACAAAGAGTCGGCTCCATCGAATTGGGCCATCATGGGACGGTATATACTGACTCCGCGTATATTTGAACTGCTTGAACAGCAGGAGGCTGGAGTCAATGGAGAAATACAGCTCACGGATGCGATTGCACAGCTAAGCGCAGAACAAAGTGTGTTAGCTTATCATTTCGATGGTCAACGGCATGACGTTGGTGAGAAACTCGGCTTTATTGAAACGACACTGCATTACGCGCTGCAGCGCCCAGAGCTACGGGGAGATTTACTTGAGTATATGAAGCGTATGATAGTTGAGTATGAAAAATAAAGGTAATAGAAAAAGGAACGTTCCGATATCAGAACGTTCCTTTTTGTTGTATCCATTCGTTTATTCAGCTTTAAATTTCATTTCAGCGATTTGATCAATCTGCTCTTTTTGGTCTGATCCTAGTGCCACAAGCTTATCAAACCAATTTTGATCTACTTGCCCCTGTTGGATCGTTGCGGCTACGTACCAACGTGCGAGCTCACGGTTATTCCCAGGGTTGTCCTCAGGGTTGTTCGAGTCAGTTAAGTTCTCTTGCAAGTATGGCTTCATTGCTTCAGCCGCCTTAGCAGGATCTCCCTTCATTACATATGCGCGTCCAGCATTCATAGCCATACTAGAAGTAACGTAAAATGGATTGCCTTGAAGTTGTCCTTTCGGCAATGTCTTCAAGTGCTCCACGCCAGCCTTGACATGCTCGAAAGCGGCAATGACTTCATCCAAATAACCGTCTTTTATATCTGGCGCTGTTGTTATAGATTTATACCCTTCACGTAAAGCTATGTCCATATATTCTTCATACCATTTCATATCCCAAGGGAAGTTGGAGGCATTCTGAGAATATACTGCATAGACCTGCTCATCCAGCCCTTTTATGTTATAAAGCTTGATTAGCTGCAATAGGAGCGACTTATTATGAGGGTTATCCCCCAGTGCATTTTTCAATACTTTTTCCGCTTCTGTAAAGAACTGTTCGTCTTTTTGTTGTTCATATACTGACATGTATAGCTGTGCTTCGAAAGCTGCGTATTCCGGGTGAGTAGAGCGAATGCTCTTTGCTTTTCTTAACTGTTCCATCGTCTTGTTAAAATCCTGAGTTGCAAGGACGATTTGTTTTGCACTTGCAAACGAGCTAGATGCTTGAACAAAGAGAATGGAAGTGATGAAAAGACCGATACCAACTACTCCTAGAATACTTGTCAATGCAATCTGGTATTTTTTTTGTGTACGTTTCTCGATTGGCTTTGACTTAATGGATGCAGTCATCCCCCCAAGAGATATGAAAACAAGTATACCAATGTACACATAACTCATGTTAAAGTCCATTGCACTATGAATAAGAATACTCGTTGAAAGAATGAAATACAAAAAGTAACTATCGCGTTCTTGATCATTGGCGTTTATATATGATCGGATGTAGTTCCAATAAATATAGATAAGAAAAGCCATAAGAATGAGAATCCCGATGATCCCGGTTTCAACTAAGTATTGCATATAAAAACTATGTGCTTGTTGAATGTCATAGGGATTGTTTTCATATTTCGCATAAAGAGCGGCCCAAGCGCCTCCACCGGCACCAATTAACGGGTAATCCGCTACGAGTTTCAGTGAGTCCTTATAGAATGTGATACGTTCGAGAACACTATGTTGTTGGAAGTTAATAGTTTCCAACCGTGTTGTAATGTTCTCAGGAAGCATATTTTTCACATTCGTTCCAATAAGAACAAACAACAGAAGACCTGCCAAAACTGCTCCGCCGACAGGTATTAGGAAACTTCCCCATCGTTTATTAGAAACTGCAGTTGTTTTTTGTTCTAACCACGGCGAAATCCAGCGTTCAAGTGCATAAGATATTGCTGCAGAGAGTATAGAGCCGACTATGATATAGGCCCAGCCCTTCAAGGAATCAGATCCGGAAAAATCTTTCTGAACCCGTAGACCAATTTCAGTAACTGGATTCAAAATAAGAACCGTGATTACTCCGCTGATAATTAAATGCATAAACCACATCAATTGACGATATGGCTTTAAAAAAACAAGAACAACGATAAACGCAACGGGGAGGAGAAGTAGTCCACCACGAGATAAAGTTAAAAAGATGGATAACATAATGGGTACAATCATAAATGAATGGACAGATTTCCTCCACCAATTCTGAGACTTACTAATGAAGAGTAACGCTCCCAACAGAAATGCCATTAAAAAACCAGCGTATGTATTTGCATATTGGAAGACAGATGCCAGCCGCTCGCCATTAGAGTCACTCATAACTGCATTCAAGTATGCTCCAGATGGCGTTGTTGAAATCCCCAGCCACTTGATAAGTGCCGTCACACCAGGTCCATTTCCTAACCAATGAAACAATCCAAAAAAGACGACGATATAAGAAATGATCATGATAGCTAGATTTAATGTTCGATTTACGACACCATCTTGCGCTATAATGGAAGAAGCGACAAAAAATATGCCGTACATCAGCATGATAATTAACATGTTGACTGCCAAGTAATTTGATGCTGCTGATATCGTAGATAACGCGAAGCTGGCAGGCAATAAGAATACGCAGAGAGACAATAAGTCTTTGCGGCTAGACCAATTAAATTGCTTCCAACCAACAGCGATGGCTATCATAGCTATAATAGCGGATAATAATGCTGCTACATATATTGGTTGATCGAAATCTGCCATTTGTCCGTTAAATAATGCAACTTTAAAGGTAGACCAAAGTAAAAATAAGATGATGACTCCAAGCAGCAGCCAAGGTGCTCTGGAGCCTTCGCTGTTTTTCTTGGCTTTGGAGCCAGTATATCCATAAGTCGACAATTTTTACGCTCCTTTACTAACGAATTATAAACTCAATTTTAGCATAAATTATCGAACATACAATCACCCAGAGAATGTTAAGTAGCTTATGTCGGTATGAAGTTTAAATTGATTAATTACAATTTTGATGAATATGGTAATATCTTTCATTTAAGTGAAAGGAGTTTGAAAAGTTGGAATTGATTACTCAAACCGTTTTAAATACAAGCAAATAAATTCTTTTAAGAAAAAAACGCCCATTTATCTGGGGGATTGTTTTATTTATTATTTTGAACTTGTGGGGTTAAGCATATGATTACTAAAACAATTAACATTTATCGTAAATATGGTTTTTTACTTTCTCAATTAGTGAAAAGAGATTTTAAAACAAAGTACAGAAGATCATTTTTAGGGATTATTTGGAGCCTTTTGAATCCTTTGCTTATATCTATTGTGCAGTATATGGTGTTTTCTAGTTTATTCCGGTTCGATATCCCTAATTACTCAGTTTATTTGTTAAGTGGGATTGTTATGTTTAATTATCTAACAGAAGCTACTACTCAATCAATGGCGAGCATTATTCAAAATGCTTCATTAATAAACAAAGTTTATATTCCAAAGTACATTTATCCGCTTTCTCGTGTCCTGTCTACAGGGGTCAATTTCTTATTTTCCTTGTTGGCACTTTACATTGTAATTATAGCTTCAGGAATGAGCATTACTTTTGCTCATATATCTATTTTATATGTATTGGCTTGTATGTTTATATTTACATTAGGTCTCTCTCTAATGTTATCTTCATTAATGGTTTTCTTTAGAGACACGCAGTTTTTATATGGGGTACTACTAACGATATGGACGTATTTAACTCCTATTTTTTATCCGGAGTCTATACTTCCGTCACACATGCTGTCTCTATTAAGCTTTAATCCTATGTATCATTTTATTAGATTTTTAAGATTTATTATTCTATATAATGGAGTGCCAATTCTGAAGGCATGGGTATATTGTGGTGCTTTTGCAGCTATATCCCTATTAGTTGGAATGTATGTATTCAAACGAACACAAAACAAATTCATACTTAATCTATAAGGAGAAGGATTCGCTTGATTGAACTAAGTAATATATCTATGAAATTCCGCATGGCGAATGATCGCATCATGAGTCTCAAGGAATTTGTGGTTAAGAAACTTACCGGAAAATTAGAATATAAAGAGTTTGTAGCTTTAAATGGAGTATCTTTCTCTATTAAAAAAGGTGAGGTAGTAGGTATTGTTGGTGGTAATGGAGCTGGTAAAAGCACATTGCTCAAAATCATTTCGGGAATCTTATCGCCAAATCAAGGTACCGTAAGTGTTAAAGGAAGCATTGCTCCTATGCTTGAGCTTGGTGCGGGCTTTGATTTTGATTTGACGGCAAAAGAAAATATATTTCTAAATGGAGCCGTACTTGGCTATTCGAAAGAATATCTAGAAAGTAAATATGACGAAATAGTCGAATTTTCGGAACTTGAAGAATTTATGGATGTTCCTGTTCGTAACTTTTCATCAGGTATGACAATGCGACTGGCTTTTTCTATTGCTACACTTGTTAACCCCGATGTCTTAATTGTAGATGAGATTTTATCCGTTGGTGACGCGCATTTCCAAAAAAAGAGCTCTCAAAGAATGAGGGAATTAATTCACGGTGGAGCAACGGTTATTCTGGTGTCGCATAGTATCGAACAAATTCGCGAAATGTGTTCCCGAGTGATATGGCTTGAACGAGGAAAAGTGAAGATGATTGGAAACACGGTTGAAGTTAGTAATGCATACATGAGTAGTATGAATTATTACGAGAAAAAAGAAAATGAAACCGTGAGTGTGGATAGATATCAAGAAAGATTGTATTCTCCGACATACATCACAAAGTTTAATGAATCTTATTTCATCGTTGATTGCTGGCATCACCGAATTATTTATAGTGACAGTATCACTGCGCCTTTAGAAAATTGGAATACGGTAGAAGTTTTATTTCATAATCCTCATATCATTGCAAGTGATGGTGAAGTCTTATTAATCGATGATTCCAAAAATGATACTATAAAGGTTATTCGACAAGAAGGTACTTCTTTTGTAGAAATTCAATCGTTGACAAATATCGGACAACAACCAAATAAAATTGTGTATGACAGTAAGAGTGGATTGTTCTACGGGTTATCTGCATCCTCTCAACATGTATTTGTGTTAAGAAATACTGGGGAGAAAGTAATTATAGAAAAAGTTGTGAAACCTGAGTATTTGGGAAGCGCCTATATTAGATCATTTAGTATCATTGATGGGAAAATGTATTTTGTATCAGGTCCAGGGAAGATTATTGTAGCTGAAATAGCTGATTTATCCTTTAACCTAATTGACGAGTATACAGTCCCATTTGAGTTACTTGGCATGAATGATATTGCTAAAATAGGTTCATACTTCTATATAACTGTATATCAAACTGGGAATGGTGAAATAGAACCAAGATTGATTAGAATTAAGGATTTAAATCAACTTGAAACGAATTGTGAAGATATCTATGACCTATTGGGCTTGAAAGGAGTCCCTTATTATTTTTCATTTATAAATGATAGAGTTTTCTTGACAGAGATAGATAATTATTCATCTATCAAATCATTTACCATAATAGATGATCAAATTAGTGACATTCAAGTACATTTTGATATTGGGCAAGCGAGTACGGCTTCCAAAAAGCGACGTGAATTGAAGTAGGAGAAAATAATGATTTCAAGACTGGGGTGGGAGTTGAATGGCTAAATTTAATCTTGATTATTACGTACCAAGTACTGACGATGTATACTCTGATGGAGATATAGAATCTGAATTACTGCAGTACGCAATAAGTGGTAAATGTGACTGGCATAAAGATGGAAGATGGCCTGTTGTTTACCATATGTCCCATCTCCGTCATAATATTTTAAATTGGTTCCCATTTAAAAAGGAGTGCCGCATTTTAGAAATTGGTGCTGGTTGTGGCGCTTTAACAGGACTTTTATGTGAGCTTGGTTCAAAAGTAGTTGCTGTAGAGTTGACAAAAAGACGTGCAGAAATTAATTATCAACGTCATAAGCATTTTGACAACCTGGAAATAGTAGTTTGCGACTTTCAAAAATTGCCGATAGAGTCCAAATTTGACTATATTATTATTAATGGTGTACTAGAGTATGCTGCTTATATGATTGAGAGTGAGCAGCCGTATATAGATTTCTTGAAATTGTCGGCAATGCATTTGAACGATAAAGGAAAAATACTATTGTCGATTGAAAATAGGATGGGACTTAAATATTTTTCTGGCTCAAAAGAAGATCATACTGGGGTATTTTTTTCTGGTTTGAACGAATACGACAATGGTGAGAAAGTTAGGACTTTCTCTAAGATAGAATTAGATGAACAAATAAGCAAAGCTGGGCTATGTTCGATAAAATACTATTATCCTTACCCTGATTATAAGTTCCCGTCGGAAATCTTTACAGATGAGACGCTACTTGAAAGAAAGCCGTCCAGCTTCGATTATCCAATGGACATGTCCAGAGTTAAACTTTTCGAAGAAAGAAAAGTTTATGTTTCACTTATGAAACTGGGTGTCATAGATAAATTCAGTAATTCGTTTTTAGTAGAAGTTGCTGTCGAACCCGATGAAGAGCCGGCAAATGTCTCGTATGTTAAATTGAGCGCAAATCGAAATGAAAAGTTTCAAATCTGTACTTACTTTGACACTAACAAGAAAAATGTATATAAAAAAGCTCTGTTGCCAGCGGGGCATGAACATTTGCTTACAATGAAGCGCTTTAGTAATTATGAATATGGTAGTGGTATTTTAAACAATATAGAGTGCCAACAAAATGGTAACGTCTTATCATTTCCTTTTATAACGGAAGATAGTTTAGAAGAAATTTTGATCAAAACATGCCAACAAAATGATAGTGAGAAGTTTTTTTCGCATATCAATCACTTTAGAAAGGTATTGTTTTGGAACGTACCATTGCAAAAGCAATCTTATTCGCTTGCTTTCGGAGAGATATTTGGGAACAAGCAATGTGAAAAGGAACTTCGATGGAATGACAATGTCAATGTAGATATGATCTCAGGTAATATTTTTGTGGATAATG
This sequence comes from Paenibacillus suaedae, assembly GCF_032337355.1. Classification (NCBI taxonomy): domain Bacteria; kingdom Bacillati; phylum Bacillota; class Bacilli; order Caryophanales; family Paenibacillaceae; genus Paenibacillus; species Paenibacillus suaedae. Next base: position 34,635 of record NZ_JAVYAA010000009.1, on the reverse strand, counting down.
ACCGTTATTTAGTTATAGATTATGAGTGGCATAAATCATGTCAGATACCGATGGAGTTTATTCTTTGGCGTATGCTGAAACAATTTGCAGAGGAACACGATTTTTGTGGGTTTTTGACGAAACCAGTATTGTATGATTTAATCGGTATCAATGTAGATGTTGAGGAATGTTTCCTGAATTGGGAATCTCACTTTATTAATCAGTATGTAGGAATTAAGGACTTACACAGCCTTTCCAAAGATATCGTTCCTATTGATTTGGAAAAAGCAGCAACACAGAAAATGAAAGAGAATGTGTTACGCAGTAGCTTATTCTTGGATTTGGGTAATGGATTTTCAGATGCCAATTATGAAAGCAATAACTCAATGTATACTTCTTCCGGCTTTGTCGCGTTATTTACACAGAAACAATTAAGAGATGCTAAAAGCTTGAGATTTGATCCGCTTGAAGGACACGCGAGCTGCATTGAAATACAGAAAATCGAAACAGATGGAACGGTAATGAATGTAAGTTCACTTAATGCTGAAAAATACACGGATGGTGTAGGCTACGAATTTTACACTTATGATCCACAATTCTTGATAAATGGAGATTTTTCAAGGGCAACATACATTAAGATATTTTTCTCTTGTACGATTTTAGATTGGACGATCGGATATCAGAAAAAGGAAGAAGAGCTGTGGTTAAGTGAAAAAAAGGTTGGGGAACAAATTTCAATCAACAATCACCTTAATACTAAATTAGGGGAGAATGAAGTAGTAATTAATCAGATTAACCATGAATTGGAAGAGAAAGTATTTGAAAACAAATTCCTTGCCGCTAAAATAACGGGGATGGAAGAACAAAATAATATAAAAAAAATTCAGCTAGAAAAGATGGAAATGGAACTGATAAACATGAAAGAACAAATGGATAATGTTAAGTATAGATTAGATGAAACACAAAGTGTGTTGCATCATATTACAACAGAAATGAAAAATCGTAGATTTAAAACAATGTTAAAGGTATTACTGTTTGGTGGCATTACTAGGGGGGGATCTGGTGAGTAAAGTTAGTGTAATAATGCCTTGCTACAACGATGGGGCATATATAAGAGAGGCGTTAGCTTCTGTAAATGCTCAAACTTACAAAGATATTGAAGTAATAATTATTGATGATGGGTCAGATGATCCAAACACGCTACAAATTCTAGATAATATATCTGAATCCAATATTAAACTATTAAAAACAAAAAGACTTCGTCCTGCAGGCGCAAGAAATGAAGGGATTTCGCAAGCAACAGGGAAATATATTTTGCCATTAGATGCTGATGATATTATCGAGCCAGAGTATATAGAAAAAGCTGTGAGCATTATGGAGAAAGATGAACGAGTAGGGGTTGTTTACTGCTTTGCGGAGTTGTTTGGTGAGCGAAGTGGGCGGTGGGATCTCCCTAACTATTCTTTAGAAAAAATGCTTCTAGATAATATCGTTTTTGTAACAGCATTGTTTTACAAAGAAGATTGGGAGAATGTTGGCGGGTTTAATACAAACATGAAGCATGGAATGGAGGATTATGACTTTTGGCTTTCTATTTTGGAAATAGGTCGTGAGATTCATCAGATCCCAGAAGTTCTATTCCGGTATAGAATTAAACCTACTTCACGTACAACAGAATTTATGACTAATGTCCAAATTGTTCAAGAAACATATAGACATATATATGAACATCATCCTGTACTCTATGAGAAGTATAAGGATCAATATGCGGTCGGTCTAAGAGCAGCTCTTATTGAACAAATATTTTTAAACAGAGCACTACAAGATGGTATAACTATTTTAGAAAAAATAAAGCGTATACCATTATTGAAAACAATCATTAAAAAATACATTATGAAATGAAAACGAGGTAAGAAATGATAATATTCACATCGATATGCGCTAACTATTTACATAAGGCACGTGCATTAGCTAAATCAGTCAAAGAAAATATTCCAGATTCCGTTTTTGTAGTTTGTTTAGTGGAGCGTGAAGTCTTACCGCAGTATGAATACCCTTATTTTGATCATATTGTTTTAGCTAAGGATGCTTGGGAAGGTAATTTTGATCGTTTTATTTTTAAGCATGCAATTGTCGAAGCCTCTACTTCCGTTAAAGGACAATTTTTCAGATATTTGTATAAGGCGTTTCCTGGTGAACAGCAGTTTGTTTATCTTGATCCTGATATTTTTGTTTATTCCGATTTTGTAGAACTAAGAGGACTCTTAAATGAGAGACCAATTGCTCTATGTCCTCATTTGCTCGATCCTGGCAATATTGATATGGAACTTTCCAGTACTGCTCATGGTGTCTATAATTTAGGTTTCTTAGGTGTGAATCGAAGTGATGAAGCACAAAAATTTATTAATTGGTGGGCTGAACGCCTATATCTCTTTTGCTATGATGACATCGCTAATGGCGTGTTCACAGATCAAAAGTGGGTTGATTTAGCCCCTTGCTTCTTTGATGTCGAAATATTTAAACATAGAGGATATGATTTTGCTCCATGGTCGCTTTTAAATTGCGAAATGACAAAAAAAGAAGACGGAGTTTATGTTAAAGGGGATCCTTTGCGTTTTATTCATTTTTCTGGATATGGTGATTCTGCGCAAAAATGCATGAGAGAATGGCTTCCTGAAGGGGATCACCCGTTTAAAGAACTATATTCTAGTTATTCTGTAATTCATGATTCAAATGATTCAGATGCGATATCAAAGACGAAGTGGTCTTATAGCTGCTATTCATCTGGAGAAAAAGTAAGTGATTCTATAAGAAAATTATATCGTAAAGATTATGACGTAATGTTTAGTATCGAAAATCCTTTTGAATATGGAAATGACCACTTTGCGAGAAAATTAAATTCAGGGAAAATCATAAAAAAATCCAAAAGTTATTCTTCCAAAGCGATTTCTGTTATACGAAACCAAGGATTTAAAGCATTCTTAAAGAAGGTTCATGTAAAGTTGTTTAGATAAAGTTAATAAATATACACATATATGTGGATACAGGAGCCAATCAATAGATGAAAGAGATAGTTATGAAAAATAAAAGGTTAGTAATAGCCCTCTCCTTTTTTTTAATTTGTAATTTAGTTGTATTCAATTTATTTGAACCATCGATTGAGATGAAAGTTTCTACAGGTGGAGCAGATGTGAATCTAAGTTTTTATTATGACAATTCCTTGGAAGGTTATCCATTTGACGACACGCATATGGGGCCTGACACTTTATTATCTGGGGGCGGAATTCAAACAATATCCGTCCCATTATCTTTAGAAAAGTTAAGTAAGCTTCGGATAGATTTTGGAACTATTGCTTCTTCTTATAAAGTTCATTCTTTTACAATTCTGAAGTCACCGATTTACGAGGTGAATTATGATAGTAAAGAATTTATACGTAAGTTCAATAATATTAATGATATAGATAGTTATAATATTGAAAATAATGTTGTACAGATTCATACTTCTGGTTCTGATGGTCATATTTACTCTATGAACCTTCTAAACGATATGCACGCCACTATAAGACAGGACTTAATACGAAAAGAATTGATTTTTATAGGGTTATCTTTAATGCTATTAATAGGAAATAAAATCCTGTATTTGTTCAAAAAAGTGATTATTTGGTTCATTAAAATTTTGATAGGAAGTAATAGGATCATTTGTTCGAGACAAAAAGAAAAAAGAGTTTTAGGATTCCTTCTTGTACTACTCTATTCTGTTTTGTTTGCATTACTAATAGATGTAGTACTGTTTCGTACGATCGCCAGAGTAGCACAGATATTTGAATGGAATACGCTATATCGTTACTTTTCTCCTGCATTAATATTTTCCACGGGAAGAGTATATTTTATTTTCATCTTTCTTTTTATTTTTGGTCTTATATTATATTTTGGCATTAAAAAATCGATAAAGTATCGCTACATTTTTGCTGCAGTCTTCTTACTCTTAATGGTAGGAGGGCGCTTTACGGGTTCTTCGCTAGGGTTTTACGACGGAATGCTACAAGGTAATACAGAAAATTATAAGCAAAGCACTTTGCTGGGGATTCCACAAGGTATTCGTGGTGATGAGTGGGCTACTGAAAAACCATACTATTTTGCACAGGTAATGGGGAGTGATCCGTTATCCTATTTCAATACAAACTTAAGTTTTGATGGCAACGATATGGTTGTATCAGCTTTTGCGCCTGTAAAAGATATTGTTATTATCGCTCGTCCAGATTTATGGGGCTTCCTCATTCTTTCACCTGAATATGCCTTTTCCTTTTATTGGTGGTCACGCATAGTTCTACTTTTTATGGCCTCTTTTGAAATGGGGCTATTACTAACAAAACGTTATCGGTATGCAGCATTTACAGCCCTTATTATTTCTTTTGCACCTCCTGTTCAGTGGTGGCTTTCACAGACTCTCATGTTAATGTTGATGAGTGGTCAATTTGCTTTAGTTCTTTTTAATAAATATCTAAACTCTACAAAAAGCATTAGTAAATTTCTTGCTTTGCTGGGGGTAGGATTTTTTGCATTGGTATATGCACTAACAATGTATCCTGCAACACAAGTGCCGCTAGCCTATATTTTTATGGCTATTCTTGTTTATCTAATTATAGATAATAAAAGTAAAAAACCATTTGCATTAAAGAAATTAGTTCATTATGTGCTTGCGATTGTACCTTTTTTGGGTATTATAGTTCATTTTTATTCTAAATCTAATCCAGCAATGACGACTATAATGAACACTATATATCCTGGATCTAGTAGGCCATGGATATCATTACCGTGGGATTATGAGTTTTATCAGTTTGTAAATGTTTTTACAGCAAGCGTTCATTGGCCACAATTTCTGAACGCTAGTGAAATTAGTCAATTTTATACATTTGCTCCTTTTTTAATAATTGTTACTTTGGGGCTTATTTGGCGGAATCGTAATAAATTGTTATTACCTAGTTTATTATTTGGTGCTTCAGTAATGCTTATGCTAGTTGCTTGGCTCCCACGCTCTTCTTTTATTAACAAGATCACATTATTGAGCTTTACTTATCCAGTAAGAATAACATACGCATATGGATTTGGTTTTACTTTACTAATTATTTGTTTATTACCTTTACTGGAGAGAAAGATTGCGGGAAGTTATTCAAATAAAAATGCAAGCCTAATAGCTGGAACCGTTGGTTTTTTGACACTTTGTATATTAACAAATAGTGAAAATGTTTTTGGTTTTTTTAAATCATTTACCGCAGGAACTGCAATAATGATAATTATTGTTGCATTGTTAAGTTACATGGGTTATTTATTACTAATTGGAGGAAAAAAAGAAATACGTAAGTTTGCGGGATTGCTCACACTACTTTCAATTGTCTCTACTTGTATGGTGAATCCTATTACCCAGGGCTTGGATTCAATGTTTGAAAAAACTACAATGAAAAAAATTAGAGAGTTAAACAATATGGATAGTGGAAGATGGATGGTTAGTGGAAGCCCTACTATTTCAAATTTAGTTTCTGCTCAAGGAGTTGCAAGAACGACTGGTACCTACTATTATCCAGATTGGAAAATGATGAGTGTTATTGACAAGGAACATAAGTTCATTGACATGTGGAATCAGTTTGCACATATTGATATGCGGTTAACTGAGGGGCCTTTAGAATTTGCAACTTTTGATCATGAAAAAAGTGAAAAGGTAAATGGCACAAATCGCATTATCTATATTCCGATTGAAACCGTTAGGGAGTTAGGGATTAAATATATTTTTACTAGTGTAGAGGTACCAGACTCTTTACTTCGAAGAGGCGATATTTCTTTATTGTATCGTGATAAAGTTGATCCTTGGTCTATTTATAAAGTTAGTTATTAATGAACAGTTTATTTTAGAATCCCTTATGAAGATATAGTGAGTAAGAGAAATCGTATTTAGTTATTATTTACTGATCTAACACTGTGAATCATGGGGATTCTAAAATATTTACAAAAATAAGTTATGGAAAACCTCACTTTCATATATATGAATATACAGAAAAAACGCAAGGGTAACATTTCCTTATGATGGAGGTTTTAGTAGAATGAGAATTCTTTTAATAATTCCAGCCTATAACGAAGGGAAAAATATAGAAAAATTAATAAGCAAAATTAATTCTGAATGTGATAGTGCAGTAGATATATTAATTGTAAATGATTGCTCAACAGATGATACTCAATCTATTTGTAACGATATAAATGCCTTGACTATCAACTTACCCTGTAATTTGGGGATTGGTGGAGCCGTACAGACCGGGTATAAATATGCTAGGCTACATGATTATGACATAGCAATTCAAGTTGATGGAGACGGTCAACACAGACCGGAATATATTATGGATTTAGTTCGGTACATTACAGAGGAAAAAGCAGATATGGTTATTGGTTCACGATTCATTAATAAAGAAGGGTTCCAATCAACGTTCATGAGAAGAGTTGGTATTGCTTATTTTACATACTTGTTAAAGTTTTTATCGAAACGAGTAATAACGGATCCTACTTCTGGTTTTAGAGCATGCAACAAAAAGGTTATTAATGAATTTTCAAAAAGATACCCAGTAGATTATCCAGAACCTGAATCAATCATGTACCTATTGAGAAATGGTTATCGTATAAAGGAAGTCCCAGTTATTATGCAAGAAAGAAAGGAAGGAAAGTCTTCTATTACTACATTCAAATCTCTTTATTATATGCTTAAGGTGTCCTTAGCCATCTTAATAGATAGATTTAGAAAACAAATTGTTTAGAGGTTATGTATGATATCATTAAAATTACAAGTTATTTTAATAGTTGGAGCAATAGTTTGTGCCTTATTTCTATTCAATTTAATCAAGAAATATAGATTAGAATTAAAATATACAATGTTGTGGTTAATATTGATGCTTATCATACTTATGATATCTATTTTCCCTAATCTTATTGGATTTCTTGCTCACGCGATGGGGATAGAATTGCCTGTAAATGCTTTATTTTTACTAGTTTCCTTTTGTTCCTATGCGATCTTATTTTCCATGACAATAAATGCATCTAAGTCTTCCACAAAAGTAAAAGAACTCTCACAAGAATTGGGATTGCTAAAATTAGAAGTTATTCGGTTGACGGAAGAATTGCATAAAAAGGAGAAAAATAAATGAATGCATTGCTTCTGCTGATGAATATTATAATGCTCGTAGCAGGTCAAGTCTTATTTAAAATGGGTTTAGATAGAATGGGTGGAGTTACACTAGCTACATCTTGGAAAGCAATGTTTACTCCACATATTCTTGCAGGTTTATTGTTGTATGCTTTAGCAACTTTGGTATGGTTTGCTGTTCTCTCAAGAATGTCATTAAGCACTGCATATCCAATTCAAAGTCTAGCGTATGTATTTGGTATGGTAGTTGCTTTAATTGTATTTAATGAACCGGTTTCCTTAACAAAATGGATAGGAGCGGGTATCATTGTAATTGGAGTTATTTTGATTTCAAAATAATTCTATCTTAGCAGTTGAGAATGATGCAGGGGTATTAGAGCTATGTTTTCTTTGTTTGTAAAAAAAGTAAGGATGGGTGGACTATGAAAGGGATTATTCTTGCAGGAGGTACAGGTTCACGCCTTTACCCTTTAACGAAAGTAACTAACAAGCATTTATTACCCGTTGGGAAATATCCCATGATATTTCATGCGGTAAACAAATTAAAAAAGGCAAATATAGAGGATATTCTTATTGTCACGGGTAAGGAACACATGGGAGAAGTTGTTAATCTCCTGGGAAGCGGATCCGATATGGGAGTATGCTTCACCTACAAAGTTCAAGATGAGGCTGGTGGGATTGCACAGGCTCTTGATTTAGCGGAACAATTTGTAGGCGATGATCAAATGGTTGTCATCCTTGGAGACAATGTGTTCGAAGATGATATTTCAAATTATGTAAACAACTTTCTTGATCAAAGATGCGGTGCAAAGATACTCCTTCAAGAGGTTCATGATCCAAAGCGGTATGGTGTAGCAGAATTGAAAGGCGATCATATTGTTTCGATTGAGGAAAAACCAGAACAACCAAAAAGCAACTATGCGGTGACAGGGATTTATATGTTCGACCATACGGTGTTTGATATTGTTAAGACGCTTAAGCCATCTGGCCGTGGAGAGCTTGAAATAACAGACGTTAATAATGCTTACATAAAGCGAAACGAACTTACTTTTGATATTCTCCAAGGCTGGTGGACCGATGCGGGCACTCATGCATCACTAGCAAAAGCGAATGAGCTCGCTAAAGATATTACGTTCGGAGAAGAATTCGGGAAATTAAAGTTGTAAGGAGTGCAGTAATGTGAAGGTAATAGAACTATCTCTCTCAGGCGCATATGTAATTGAACCGGTGATCCATGGAGATCACCGGGGCTTTTTTATGGAAAGCTATAATGAACAGAAGTTGCAGGAACAAGGTATTTCATTTAATTTTATTCAAGACAATCAGTCACTATCTGCTGAAGCAGGCGTGATTAGAGGATTGCACTATCAGCTTAATCCTAAGGCGCAAACAAAATTAGTTAGGGTAATATCTGGGGCAATATATGATGTCATCGTTGATATTCGCAAGAATTCACCAACCTTCGGTCAATGGGTTGGAGTCATTCTTAGCGAACACAATCACCGACAGCTTTTGGTACCTAAGGGATTTGCACATGGTTTTTGTACATTAGTGCCTAATACTCAAGTATTATATAAAGTGGATGAGTGCTATTCACCTGAGCATGATCGTGGGATTCTGTGGAACGATCCAGCCTTAGGTATTGATTGGCCGACATCCAAGCCAATATTGTCTGATAAAGATAAATTACATCCTACCTTTCAAGAAGCGGAAATAAATTTTGAATAGGAGTTATCCCTATGAAATTACTAATAACAGGTGGCGCCGGATTTATCGGCAGCAACTTTGTCATTTATATGCTGAATAAGTACCCTGAATATAAAATTGTTAATGTAGATGCTCTGACATATGCAGGTAATTTAGAAAATCTGTCAGACGTTCAGCATAACCCGAATTATCGCTTTGAGAAGGCGGATATTGCTGACGCACAAGCAATGGGACAATTATTCAGTGAAGGTATAGATGTTGTCGTAAATTTCGCGGCTGAATCCCACGTGGATCGCAGTATTCTTGAGCCTGAAATCTTTGTGAAGACGAATGTGCTTGGAACGCAAGTACTGCTCGATGCTGCTAAGAAAAACGGAGTTACCAAGTTCGTGCAAGTATCCACAGATGAAGTTTATGGAACTCTCGGGGAGACTGGATTGTTTAGCGAAACGACACCACTGACACCAAATAGTCCTTATTCTGCGAGTAAGGCAGGAGGGGATTTGCTCGTCCGGGCGTATCATGAAACGTTTGGTCTTCCTGTCAATATTACTCGTTGCTCGAATAACTATGGACCGTATCAGTTTCCTGAAAAGTTAATTCCATTAATGATTGCCAATGCTTTAAATGACAAGCAGCTCCCGATTTACGGGGATGGGCTAAATGTTCGTGATTGGTTGTATGTTGAGGATCATTGCAGTGCTATTGATTTGGTTATTCACAAAGGTCGCAATGGCGAAGTATATAATGTAGGCGGTAATAATGAGCGTACTAACATTCATATTGTTAGAACGATATTGGAGCAGCTTGGAAAACCGGAATCATTAATTAAGTATGTTGAAGATAGACTAGGACATGATCGTCGTTATGGTATAGACGCAACTAAGATTACGACGGAGTTGGGCTGGAAGCCAAAGCATACGTTTGAAACAGGGATTAAAGAGACGATAAACTGGTATTTGAACAATCGGTCATGGTGGGAAAGAATACAGTCTGGTGCGTATCAAGCCTATTATGACCAACAATATGGGACACGGCTGGGGGAGTAAAGAGTGAAGATACTCGTAACAGGCGCTAATGGGCAATTAGGGGCGGACGTAGTCCGCCTTTTTTCTGAAAAAGGTCACGATGTAATTGGATTAGACAGAGTCAAGCTAGATATTACAGACGATAAAATGTGCAATCGTGTAATTAATGAGCTTCAACCGGAAGCGATCATTCACTGTGCAGCCTATACAGCAGTAGATAATGCGGAAACGGATCAAGATAATGCATATTTAGTAAACGCTATTGGAACAAGAAATATAGCCGTTGCTGCAGAAAGAGTAAATGCAAAAATGTGCTATATAAGCACGGATTATGTATTTGATGGAAACAATTCAAGTCCATATCATGAGTATGATAATACCAATCCGCTAACTGTATATGGCAAGTCAAAACGAGCAGGAGAACACTTGATCCAATCGTTATGTTCTCGTTGGTTCATTGTGAGAACATCATGGGTGTACGGAGTTTCAGGCAACAACTTCGTCAAAACGATGTTGAAGATAGGCCAGGAGCGAGACTCGTTGCAAGTAGTTGATGATCAGTGGGGATCACCGACATATACGTGTGATCTGGCATTGTTTTTGGAGCAACTTGTAATGACTGATAAGTATGGCATCTATCACGCTTCCAACTCGGGAACTTGCACATGGTATGAATTCGCGAAAGCTATATTTGAAGAGGCCGGGATGCCTGTAATGGTTGAGCCTTGCACAACGGAACAATTTCCGCGCCCAGCGCCGCGTCCCCGTTATTCTGTTATGGAACCGATGGCTATACGGGTGAATGGCTTTGTACCGATTCGTCATTGGCGAGTGGCATTGCAAGATTTTTTGAACCAAATGTAGAGTGGGAAGTGAATGAGGGTGGGGAGAAAAGACAATAAAGTACAGATTCTTGTTTCGACCTATAATGGAGAGAAATATTTGATGGAGCAGCTTGATAGTCTGCTGAATCAGACTCATTCTCATTTCTTCATAACGATAAGAGATGACGGCTCATCTGATAAAACAAAAGCTGTTATTCAAGATTATGTTTGTAAATTTCCTAATCAGGTGGAAGCTTTCTACAAGCAAAATATAGGCGTTGTAGCGAGTTTTTTTGAACTCTTTTCGAGCTACGTCCATGAGGATACGGAATATGTCTGCTTCTGTGATCAAGATGATGTATGGATGGAAGATAGGTTGGAGCGAGGAGTACGTTCTCTGTGTGAATATTCTGGAGACCGACCCATCATGTACGTAACGCCGACTCTAATGGTAAATGAAATGCTGCAGCCGCTTAATAGTTGGCCCCCTGTTCCACAACGCGGGGCGTCTTTTTATAATGCTTTAATTGAAAACATTGCTGTTGGTGCTACGATAATGATAAATCGTTCAGCGGCCAAATTGATAACAAGTAACTTACCAAGTCCTAATAAAATCGTTATGCATGATTGGTGGATATACCTGACTATTTCTGCTTTCGGGGAAATCATTTATGATCATGAACCTAGTATTTATTATCGACAGCACCAAGGCAATGTTGTTGGTGGTCAGAATGGCATTATAGAGGGAATAAGGAAGAAGTGGGATAATTATCTCAAGCATTGCCGTGACAAAATTTACTGGAATCAAGCCAAAGAATTTGAACGATGCTGGGGAGAGCAGTTGTCTCAAGAATATAGACAAGAACTGATGAAATTTTTATCTCCTAATCGAGGATTTCTCGATCGAATCAGATATTCATTAACTACTAGACTGTACCGTCAGTCCATGCTGGACAACCTGATGATACGTCTTATGATGATTAAGGGAGACATTTTAAAATGATAGACTTATCCATTATCATCGTGAACTATAACACTAAACAGTTAACACTGAACTGTCTAAAATCAGTATATGAATCTATAACAGCTTATAGTTACGAAGTCATTCTTATAGATAATGCATCGCGGGATGACTCTGTGTCCATCATCCGAGAACAATATCCGCAATTAAGTCTGATTCCCAACACTGATAACCTAGGCTTCGCGAAGGCGAACAATCAGGGCATGCGCATTGCTGAGGGGCGATATGTTCTACTCTTGAACTCGGATACCGTTATCGAGCCGGGCACACTCGATATCATGATTCGATTCATGGATGACAATCCGAATGTTGGGGCATCCGGATGTAAGGTGCTGCTGCCTGATGGTTCACTAGATAAAGCGTGTCGACGGGGCTTTCCAACTCCTTTGGCTACATTATTTTACGTGTCCAAGTTATCGAAATTGTTCCCCAAACATTCGAAAATCAACGCTTACCATCGCGAGGATCTAGATCCAAATGAATCGTATCCGATCGATTGTTTGGTAGGGGCTTTTATGATGGTACGGCGAGAGGCAATTGAACAGGTTGGGCTATTGGATGAGAATTTCTTTATGTATTTTGAGGATACGGACTGGTGCTATCGTTTACAGGAAGCAGGTTGGACGAATTACTATTATCCGAAGACTACAATATTGCATTATAAACGCGCCAGTAGCCGAAATAAGCCGATGTGGATTACGTATGAATTTCATAGGGCAATGACATTGTTTTATAATAAACACTATCGTTCGAAATATCCGATATGGGTTACTGGATTGATGTATGTAGGGATCGGTGCTAAGTTTGCCATTTCCATTACGTTAAATGCTGTATCAAAGCTAATTAAAAAGCTAATCCCGTCCTCATAAAAAATGCACCCTCTTCATGGTTTACTTATAGAAGAGAGTGCATTTTTTATTTTTCTTAAACCGTGAGTACCATATGTACATTAATAAGCGCCTTCACCTTTTAGGACTACAGGGATTGTTTTGATCAAGATCTTTAACTCAAGTGAAATGCTCCACTTTTCAATGTAGTATAAGTCTAACTTAACCCACTCATCAAAATTAATGTCACTGCGACCGCTAACCTGCCACAATCCTGTAATTCCAGGGCGGATATCTAATCGTCTCCATTGGAAATCGCTATATTGCTCCACTTCATTTGGCAATGGTGGACGAGGCCCGATAAGACTCATTTCACCTTTTAGCACATTAAATAACTGTGGCAGCTCATCGATTGAAAATTTCCGAATAAACCGTCCAACCCTAGTGATACGAGGATCGTTTTTCATTTTAAATGCTGGGCCATCTGCTTCGTTATACTTTTCAAGCTGCTCTTTTAGCTCTTCTGCATTATTAACCATAGAACGGAACTTGTGCATGTGGAACGGAGCGCCATTTTTTCCGATTCGTTTTTGATGTATGAATACAGGCCCTTTAGAGTCGAATTTGATAAATAGAGCGACGATCAACAGGATCGGAGAAATCATAATAATGCCAAGTAAGGATAATATGATGTCAGCCGCTCGTTTTAAAAACAAATTCAGTCCTCTAAGAGGGGTTTTCACAATTTCAATGCAAGGATAATCGTAAGCTTGATCAAATGAGATACTGGAGGTCACCAATTCGAATAGCTCAGGAATAATCTTGATTTGAACGTCATACTTCCGAATGGAGGTTATAAGTTCATTTATGATGTTCTTTTCTGATGGAATGGTAATATAGATTTCCTGTACTTTATGACGAGCGATGAGCTGCTCGATGTTCTGAATAGTGCCTAATACTTGATCGCTATTTTTATAATCATCTAAAAATCCAACAAAATGGCAGCTTGTGTTTGCCATAACATGATTTCGAATCTGTATTCCGACTTTGCCTGCGCCGATTATTAATACGTTTTTATTGTATCTTCTCGAACGATGTAAAAGAACTTGAGCATAATTCCTCATAATTCGAGATAAGAGGAAAATGAACACCATAAGAATCGCAAGCATTAGGATGAGCACACGGGAGTACACGATACTTGTTTTTAAAAAGAATGCAATTCCTAATGCAATTAGAAATGAAGTTGAAACAGCTTTTATTGCTGAGATCGTATCATCAATCATTCGGATATCGCGATTTCTTTTAAACATCCCTTGTTGATACAGCATTGCCGTATAAATCGTAAAAATGATGCCAATCAATAACGCGTAGTCAGCAAGTACTGGTATTTTAGCAATGCTGGTGTGAAGCTCGCTCCAAGTAAACGAATCGTAATCAGATACAACTTTATAATAGAACAGTGTAAGAAAGCCGATTATATACAGAATGTATTCTATAGATATTAATCCTATATTAATGGATAGCTTGATTCGTTCTGTTTTTCGATTATAAGCTGCAATGTCCTCTGCAATGAGAAGATTCGTACTTTGGCTGAGCTTCTTGTTCAATTGAACAGGCAAACTCATAAATTGACACTCCTCGACATGTTATCTAACTGTAGTGATTATAACATATCAGCTAGAAGTATGTTCCTTGTAGGAACACAAATTTAAGCACTTTTTCTTTATATAAGGAAGCATGAAAAGCATACGTAACCCTATAGCAAACGAGGATTATGTAGCTGGAAAGTAAGGAACCTAAAAAGGACATGTTCACTTTCAACGCATTTTCCATTACAATAAGAACATACATTCTATTCACTCTTGTTTTTCAGCCTCATATATGGCACCCATTTCCCTCCACCCCTAGGCTTATTTCTGGTACACTACAATATAGAACATTATTATGAAGGTCGCTCATCGCATTACTTACATCCATGAGCGGCAGACCTGGAGGAAACGCAACGTGAAGACGCCTTTACAACCGATAGATGACTGGCGGCACGTATTCAAGCTTGACCCGGACAAAGAAATTGGCGATGTGGCGCTGGATCGTGTATGTTTATCTGGAACTGATGCCATAATGGTCGGGGGATCGAGCGGAGTCACTTTCGAGAACACGGTAGACCTTATGTCCCGCATACGGCGATATGAGCTGCCGGTTGTGCTTGAGGTATCCGAATTGGATGCGGTCGTGCCTGGTTTTGATGCTTATATGATACCAATGGTGCTGAACACGAATAACTCCAATTGGCTGATTGGTCAGCATCGTGAAGCGATTCAACAATATGGTTATATGATCCCGTGGGATTTGTTAATCCCAGAAGGGTATATTATTTTGAATCCAGATGCGACAGCAGCTAAGATTACAGGAGCAGATACGCAATTATCCCCAGCAGAAGCGGCTGCATATGCGCAGGCAGGAGACAAGCTGATGAGCCTTCCTGTCGTGTATGTGGAGTACAGCGGTATGTTTGGCGACATGGAGCTGGTCAAGAAGGTGAAACGCTCTTTGACGCAAGCCCAGTTGTTCTATGGAGGCGGAATCCGTACGGTAGAGCAAGCCCAAGAAGTGGCTGCCTCAGCTAATACAGTGGTTGTTGGCAATGTCGTCTATGACGACTTGGAAGCTGCCCTCGCGACTGTAGATGCAGTAAAGGAAACTAAGCTAACGTTATAGCTTTTCTAATGATCATTTAAAAAGACACTCTTAGGTATAAATAGTCTGGTGTGTTTACATGGCTGCACTGCCAGGAGTTTTTCTTACCAAATTATCGACCTAAATAAATACATCTCACATAACTGCAGAAAGGAGACATCGCAAATTATGTTTGACTTTTTACGACCGGATTCCAATGCGAACTCTAATTCTAACTTTAACTCGAATTCGAACGTATACGGAAGCTATGGGGCTTCTATCGACATTCAAGACGCTATCAAGCGCTTGAACCCTGAACAACGACGCGCTGTTGAGACCACTGAAGGACCATTGCTCATTATGGCCGGAGCGGGCTCAGGCAAGACGCGCGTACTCACGCATCGCATTGCATATCTAATCGCTACGAGGAAGGCACCGCCATGGAGTATTCTAGCCATTACGTTTACGAACAAGGCTGCACGTGAGATGCAGGAGCGGGTATCCAAGCTGGTTGGCCCAGATGGAAGAGACATTTGGGTATCCACATTCCACTCCATGTGTGTGCGAATCCTACGCAAAGATATTGAACGTATCGGGTTTACCTCGAACTTCACGATTCTTGACTCAGGGGACCAGTTGTCCGTTATTCGCGGATGCATGAAGGAATTGAACTTAGATACGAAAAAATTCGATCCACGCGCAGTACAAGCTGCAATTAGTACAGCGAAGAACGAATTGCTGACGCCAAGCCGCTTCGAACAGAAGATTGGCGACCACTTTGATGGAATTGTAGCCAAGGTATATACGATGTATCAGAAACGTCTGAAGAGCAACAACTCGCTTGATTTCGATGATCTCATCATGTCGACGATTCAATTGTTCAAGGACGTCCCTGAAGTATTGGATTTCTATCAGAAAAAATTCAAATACATTCACGTCGACGAGTATCAAGATACGAACCGTGCGCAATATATGCTGTGCCGGATGCTGGCTGATCAGCATCAAAACATTTGCGTCGTCGGGGATAGCGATCAGTCGATCTATCGCTGGCGCGGCGCCGACATTACGAACATTCTGAACTTCGAGGGTGACTACCCGAAGGCTACGACGATTATGTTGGAGCAGAATTATCGCTCGACCTCCAATATTCTGAATGCCGCGAATGGAGTCATTAAGCTCAACACTGGCCGCAAGCCGAAGAAGCTGTGGACGGAATCGGGTGAAGGCGAGAAGATTAAGCTCTATCAAGCAGATACAGAGCATGATGAGGGTTACTTCGTTACTTCGGAGATTAAACAGAACCATATGGCGAACAAGCATTACGCCGACCATGCGATATTGTACCGGACGAATGCGCAATCCCGTGTCATCGAGGAGATTCTGATCAAGTCGGATATTCCATACCAGATCGTGGGCGGCGTTAAGTTCTATGATCGCAAAGAGATTAAGGACTTGCTTGCCTATCTGCGTCTCATATCGAATATGGATGATGATATCAGCTTAGAGCGCGTTGTGAATGTGCCAAAAAGAGGCATCGGAGCTACAACAATGAACAAGCTGGCTGAAGCAGCGGCTACTCGTGGTACATCGATGATGAAGGTTATCGCTGACATGGATGCCCTAGATATTTCGCCGAAAACCAAAGGCGCGCTGCGCGAATTTCGTGCGATTATCGACAATTTGAATCATATGGTAGAGTATTTGTCCGTAACGGAATTGACGGAGAAAATGCTCGAACTATCCGAGTACAAGCTGGAGCTGCAGCGCGAGAACACGCTGGAATCGAAGGCACGTCTCGAGAACATCGACGAGTTCTTGTCTGTTACTCAGGAATTCGAGCAACGCAATGAGGACAAGTCCTTGATTTCGTTCCTGACGGATCTTGCATTGATCGCAGATATTGATTCCATGAACGACGAGGAAGGCAACGAGCAGGAAGATGCCGTTATCCTGATGACGATGCACAGTGCAAAAGGCTTGGAATTCCCAGTTGTCTTCATTATAGGTATGGAGGAAGGGGTATTCCCTCACAGCCGTGCATTCAGCGACAATGAGGAGCTGGAAGAAGAACGTCGACTTGCTTACGTAGGGATTACTCGTGCTGAGAAGCAATTATTCCTTACCTGCGCACGCACGCGTACTTTGTTTGGGCGAACAAATGCCAATCCTCCTTCACGTTTCCTGCAGGAGATACCGGATGAAGTGAAGGAAGACGCGACGCCAGAGGGCACACGCTATGGAAGGATAGACCGTTACGGCCGCAATGCTGCTTCTGCTTCGTACGGAGGGCGTGGGTTAGGTTATTCAGGCGGTGGTGGAGCACAAGCACCAGGTACGAAAGGCATTGGAAGCAGCGCTCAAACAGGATGGCGTGCTTCAGGTGGAGCTGGAGCAGCCGCAAGTAGCGGATCAAGTGTGACCGTAACATCAGCAGCGGAAAAAGTGAAGCAGGCGGGAGCCCAACCCGGAGACTATCAGCCGGGGGACAAAGTATCCCATGCCAAGTGGGGCGTAGGCGTGATCGTGTCGGTTAAGGGTGAGGGCACGGATACTGAACTGCAAATTGCCTTCCCTGCACCAGTGGGTGTGAAGCGTTTATTGGCTGCTTTTGCCCCGATTAACAAAGTATAAGTAGATTACCACTACCCAATAGATGATTTGAAATGAGGAAGGAGCCACCTCTTTGACAAATGCGAATGCGCAAACCCGCATGGAACAACTCGTGGCGGAATTACATCGATACAATCACCATTATTATACGCTGGACAATCCTGTCGTTTCGGACAAAGAATACGATAAGCTATACGATGAACTGGTAGCGTTAGAGAAGGAGACGGGCATCGTATTGCCCGACTCTCCTACCCAGCGGGTTGGGGGCGATCTGCTCAAGGGGTTTGAGCCGCATCGCCATCTATCCCGTCTATGGAGCTTGGACAAAGCGCAGGATGAAGAGGATTTGTTCGCTTGGAATCAGCGTGTGCTGAAGCTGATCCAGGATTATAACACGAAGCATCCGAACGAGGAGCCGCTGCCGGATCCATCTTATGTCGTGGAGCTGAAGTTTGATGGCTTGACGCTTAATTTGACTTACACGGATGGACTGCTGGTTCAGGCCTCCACACGTGGAAATGGTGTCATTGGCGAGGGGATATTGCCACAGGTGAAGACGATCCGTTCCGTGCCTCTGTCTATTCCTTTCAAAGAAGGGACAATCGAAGTTCAAGGTGAAGGCATTATGAACCTGTCCGTGCTTGAGGCTTATAATGAAACGGCAGCAGAGCCGCTCAAAAATGCTCGCAACGCAGCGGCTGGAGCGCTTCGCAACTTGAATCCTCAGGTGACAGCACTGCGGAAGCTGAGTGCCTTTTTCTATAACGTGGGCTATGCCGATGGGGTTGCCTTCGATAACCATCAGGAAATGATGCAATTTTTGAAGGACAATCAATTCAAGGTGAACCCGTATGTTACGTACTTCGATACGATTGAGCAGGTTCGTGAGGAACTTCATCAGATTCAGGAACAACGCCCATCCCTTGATTACTTAATTGATGGAGCTGTCGTCAAGCTGACCGATATGCGTACCCGCGAGGTGCTCGGATACACGGATAAGTTCCCGCGTTGGGCGGTAGCCTTCAAGTTCGAGGCGGAAGAAACGACAACCGTGCTGGAATCGGTAAGCTGGGAAGTCGGACGTACCGGCAAGATTACGCCAGTAGCCCGAGTTGAAGCTGTTGAGCTGGCTGGTGTAACGGTACAGAACTGCACACTGAACAACATTGGTGATATCGAACGGAAAAACTTGAAGCATGCGCTTGGCGCACGCGTTTTTATTCGTCGATCGAACGACGTCATTCCAGAGATTCTTGGACGTGTTCCGGATGAGGAAGGCGGCGAAGAAATCGTTTATCCGACGGAATGCCCGTCTTGCGGTTACACGCTTGAGATGCGGGGTGCCCACTTGTTCTGCAATAACAAGCTGAACTGCAAGCCGCAAATCGTAGCACGTCTGGCGCACTTTGCTTCGCGAGATGCGATGGACATTGAAACATTCAGTGTCATGACTGCCGAGCAGTTGCATGATGAATTGAATGTACATGAGCCGTCCGACCTGTTTGCACTTACACTTGATCAATTGGTTGGCTTGAATCGATTCGGAGAGAAAAAGGCGAGCAACTTATTGGCAGCACTTGAGAAGAGTAAAACACGTGATTTGCCGGCCTTCTTGTTCGCGCTCGGAATTCCGAATACGGGCAAAACAACGACAAAGGCATTAGCTGAGCATTTCGGCACGCTGGATAACATCATGCAGGCTTCTGAAGAGGAGCTTGTGGCGATTCAGGATGTCGGGGCGATTGTAGCAGACAGTATCGTAACGTATTTTGCGGATCCAATTAACCGCGCGAGCATCGACCGCATGTTGGAGCTCGGTGTGAAGCCGCAATCGGCCGAGAAGCCGGCTGAGGTAAATACAGATTCGATATTCTATGGCAAAACAGTCGTATTAACAGGCTCCCTGCAATTGCTGACACGCGATGAAGCGACTGCCAAGCTGGAAGCATGTGGTGCGAAAGTAACGGGCAGCGTATCGAAGAAGACCGATCTGGTTATCGCAGGGGAGAAGGCAGGCAGTAAGCTCGCCAAGGCTGAGCAGCTCGGAATCCCTGTCATTACTGATGAAAATGAGCTGATCCGACTGCTGAACGAAGCGCTTGACACAGGAAGTTCCGCAGAGCAATCGATGTAACGTGTAAGAAATGGCCGGAGTATAAGCAAATGAGTAGATATGTCAGAGAATAAACCCGGGAGTGCAATATCAATATCAATTGCATTAAAAACTGCTGTAGTAACAGCATCAGTATCTGTAATAATGACTACATCTCTGACTCTAATTGTGACTACATGATACTTTATCCATGATATGTTCCTAACAATCGACATGTTTTGCATCCGTACAGTTGCTTTCTAACGGCTGATTAAGCAATCGCATCATTGAACAGTAAGAATATGTATGCTACAATTTGCGTATAATAAAAAGAAGACCGCAGCTGCAACTGCGACCTTCTTCCCACAATAACCGCTAGATGAGCGGTTGGCTTTATCGAAGTGAGCAAATCTACAGGAGTAGACCGCATACCTTTGCGAGAGGGCGGTCTACTTTTTCTTTAAGTAGGTGAGCAAAGCAAGAATGAACATCCCGAAAAGGAACATCAGACTTAACGCTTCAAATATACTCACTGGCATCACCTCCTTCATAAGGAGACTAGCCAACCGCCCGTAAGCCATTATTGTGTTAATATGAATATATCACAATTTATTCCAACCAACTAGACTCCTGGTTTTTACTAGGGAATCCTTCCTTTTACATGAAGAACATTATCTCTCAAGCTTCAAAATACGCCAGCTCATGCCCTCAACCTCGACCTGCAGCCCAGCGTTAGAACCTTGAATTCCATTACAGTTAGTTTCACCGCCGACCAGCGCAACGTCCGTCCAACTTCCTTCACAGCCATCGAATGCTGCTACATTCACTGTGCGTTTCTCCTCAGATGCATTCAACACGAACAACCAACGTCCATCCTCATCAGCACGCTCATACGCAATTACTCGGTCACTCTTCAAGGCATGGACAAAGCGGAAGCTTCCTGTACGAAGCGCAGCATTGGCATGACGAAGCGCAATTGCACCTTTATAGAAGCTCAGCAGATCTTGATCCTGCTTTGCTTCATCCCACTCCATGCATTTGCGGCAGCCTGGATCATGTCCGCCATCCAAGCCTACTTCATCACCGTAATAGATGCACGGCGTACCGAGGAAAGTAAGCTGGAACAAGGCAGCCAACTTCATTTTGCGCTTGTCGCCGCCGCACAACGTAAGCAGTCGAGTCGTATCATGGCTGTCGAGCAGGTTGAACATCACTTCGTTCGCCTGTTGCGGATAGCTTGCCAGCTGATGCTGAATTGCTTGCGAGAACTGCAAGCCGTCTACCTTTTCTTCAGCGAAGAAATCATGCATCGCATATGTGAACGGGTAGTTCATAACCGCATCGAACTGATCACCCTGCAGCCACATCATGCCTTCATGGAACATCTCGCCGAGAATATAGGCGTCTGGATTCACAGCCTTCACTGTTTGGCGGAACTCACGCCAGAACTGGTGATCGACCTCGTTGGCCACGTCCAATCTCCAGCCATCAATGCCCACCTCTTCGATCCAGTAGCGTGCAACTTCTAGCAAATACTTCTTCACTTCCGGATTTTCCGTATTCAGCTTCGGCATCATCGGTGTAAATGCGAACGTATCGAATGTTGGAATCCCGTCCACAACCTCTAATGGGAACTGGCGAACATGGAACCAGTCTTTGTAAGCAGAGTGCTCTCCTTTTTCGAGCACATCCCGATAAGGTTCGAACGCATAACCACTATGATTGAATACTGCATCAAGAAGAACGCGAATACCTCGGCTATGGCAGGATTCAACTAACTCTTTCAACTTCTCGTTTGAGCCGAAATGAGGGTCGACCTGCATATAATTTTTCGTGTCATACTTGTGATTCGTAGTCGCCTCAAAGATCGGCGTAAAGTAAATTGCAGTAATGCCCAGCTTCTCCAAATGATCTAGGTGATCAATAACCCCTTGCAAATCCCCGCCGAAGTAATTATCCGGCTTGGGCTCTCCGCCCCATGGCAGCACACCTTCGGGATCATTGCTCTTATCACCGTTCGCAAAGCGCTCAGGGAAGATCTGATAGAATACCGCATCCTTTACCCATGTTGGGGGAGTGAAGATATCTGCTGGATTCAAGAACGGATACTCGAACCAGCGATGGGCAGGAACAGGATCTTCCTCTTGGAATCCGCGCTCAGTCATCCATACATGCTCAGTACCGGACTCCAGCTTAATGGCATAGGCCAAGCGACGGAAAGGAGGGACAACCTCTGCTTGCCAATAGTCGAACAGCTCATCCTGATACAAACATGTCATCGGAACGATATCCGCTCTACCAATACCGCCTTCGCAATCGAACTTGTCCACAAAATAAACGGCAGCACGCTCAACATCATTCTTTTTCGTACGGATACGCACATGGATTGTCTTACGGTCATACGCATAAGCCCAGTTTTGCTTCGGACGGTGATAAATAGCTTCGAGTAACATCTAAAGTCCTCCCTTAACATGGTCGTATTAATCAGAACATCATTAACAATTAACAATATGAATAAAATAAGCGAATAGCTTTTCATAGCTAACCTAGCCGAAACAGAAAGACATCGCCATCGCTAGACGACTGCACTCCATTTCATCAGAAGCCTGTAAACTCCAAATGTCTATGGCACGCTAACACGATCGTACTGTATGGCGGAAGTGTACAAGCTCCATCCTTCAGAGCAGCGCCGTCCACACTAGAGAACACCAATGTCTCCAGTACAGCAGCCGTGTCCGCTGACAACTGTATCTGTTGCTCTTTGCCGGACAAGTTGTGGAGCACAAGACGCGCATCTTCCTTCGTTGCGCGGTAATAGCCGGCTACTTCAGAGATGTTCGTTTTATACGATTGAATGCCGCCTTGCTGCAGCACCTTATCCGAATTGCGATACGCAATCAGCTTTTTGTAATGATTCCACAGTGAACTCGGATCCTTCATCTGCTGCTCTACAGCAGTCACCGTTTTATTTGAAGAAGCGGGCTCCCATGTAGTCATCCCTGCACTTTTCTCATCTGCCGTCCATTTCATTGGCTCACGTAGGCGTTCGTCAGGCTTCAAGCCTAGCATGCCGATTTCTTCACCATAATAAATAAATGGATTGCCTGGCAGTGTCAGCAGTACGGAAGCAGCCATCTTGGCATGATTCACATTGCCTTGAAGCTCGCTCATGACCCGATTCTGATCATGATTTGTCAGGAATGGAGCGTCAACGAACTTGCCGTCTGACTGCTTACTGTAAAACGTATAGATACGGCTCATCATCGAACCGATATCGGAATCCTTCTCATCCTGCACCATCGAAATGATCCGCTTCGCCATATCGAAGTTGAATGCGGAGTGCAGCCCATCCTTAAGGAAGGGTCCAATAACCGCTGGAGAATCCCATACCTCGCCAACGAGATAGGCTTCAGGATTTACCTCTTGAACAGCTTGGCGGAATTCCTGCCACCATTTTTGATTGTTCTGCACGACATCTGAATTCTGACTCGTATTGTAAAAGTCCTCATATACATGCTTGGCTGCATCCAATCGGAAGCCATCTACACCGAGCTTCAGCCAGAATTGTGCTGCTTTTTTGATTTCGGCTCGTACCTCAGCATTGTCCATATGCAGATCGGGCATGCCTTCCCAGAAGACACCGAGATAATGCTTTCCGTCTCTCTCATGCCAAGCCTGCTGCCCCCAAGCGCCTCTTATTGCTGGATCAAGCTTCAAATCCTCGGCCCACATATACCAATCACGTTTTGGATTGTCTTTGCCTTTCATTGATTCCTTGAACCACGGATGCTCGCTGCTCGTATGATTGACCACGAAATCCATCACAATCTTGATGTCTCGCTTATGGGCCTCTTCAAGCAGACGCTTAAAGTCGTCCATCGTTCCGTAATCCGGATTAATTCCGTAATAGTCCGTTACATCATAACCATGATAGGACGGGGAAGGATTGATTGGCATTAACCAGAGATGCTTAACCCCGAGTTCCTGCAAATAATCAAGCTTCGCCGTAACGCCATTTAAGTCACCGATTCCGTCTCCGTTCGTGTCGTAGAAGGAGCGAACGAAAATTTCATAGTAGACCCCATTGCTTGTCCCCATCGGCGTCAACGCATCAGCCAGTTCCAACTTGCTTGTGACCGTCCCCGAAGCAGCTTCAGCCGATTTATTGTCCTGCACGGTCTTATCCGAAGAAGGAGCAGTCGCCTGCGACTGGCAGCCTGCAAATACGAGAGAAATGGCCGACACGAGAAATGCCGTTCGTAAACAATTCATCCACTTGCTAGAAATGGTCATGAGATCATTCTCCTCATTGCAAGTTTATCGATGTATTTCAAACTATAGATTCGATCCGATTAATTCAATTACGCATATGTCCATAATTTCCGACAACAGCAAACGCTCGAACAACTACAGACAGAACTACGTACAGTGCTATGAACAGCGCTATGAACAGAACAATTCACAGAATTACTCACAGATCTACTAAACAATCGTTCATACAAACTATTCTGATGCAGGCGTTTGCACAGAATCTCTCCAAATAATTTGATGAGGGATAAGAATCCGGGCTTGGTCGAAACCATCGCCCTTAATGCGCTGTACAAGAGCTTGCACCGTAGACTGACCCATTTGATGCGTACCGATATCTACACTAGAGATTTGCGGCAAGCACATTTCAGCCAATAGCGTATTATTGAAGCCCACAACACTGAAGTCTTCAGGAACACGCAGCCCGTTGTTCCATAGCGTACGGATAATGCCGAATGCGACCACGTCGTCGATGGCGATAATCGCAGTAGGGCGCTGCTCCAGCTGAAGGAGCTTTTCTGTAATCTGACTCGCGGATTCAGGTGTGAATGCGCCTTCAAATGTATAATCGCTGTCAAATGGAATGCCGGCCTCTAACAAGGCTTTACTGTAGCCATCCAGACGATCCTTTGATACGGTCAGTTCGAATGGGCCGCTGACGAACGCGATTCGCTTATGCCCAAGCTCGATCAAATGACGTGTAATGGCTTGCGATGCTGCAATATTATCGTTATCGACAGAAGTAACATCGCCATAATGCTCACTGCGTCCAACAAGCACGAATGGGAACTTCTTTTCATGCAGGAAAGTGATGCTCGGATCTTCCTTATGTGCAGTCAATAGGATAATGCCATCTACCTTACGGCCATGGACAAGCCGCTCTACCGCTTTAATTTCTTCCTCTTCGTTCGTTGCTGAGGTCATCAATACATCGTAATGGCATGCCGCAGCTTTACTCACAATCCCTCGAATAATTTCGGAGAAGAATTGGTTTTGGAACAACTCATCCGCAGGGCGGGGGAGGATAACGCCAATATTATTCGTCGTTTTCGTAACAAGACTTTTCGCCATCACATTCGGATGATATCCGAGCTCATCCATGATCTTGCGTACTTTACGGCTTGTCTTCTGACTGATACGAGAGTCATTAGAAATAACCCGCGACACAGTAGACGGAGACACGCCGGCTTTCTCAGCTACATCTATAATGGTTACTGCCATAATCGAAACCTCACTTAATAATGGAAAATATTCCGTTGATGTCCCAAAGTATAATGCAAAAAAAATTTTTATGCAAACGCTTTACATACCTAGGCACAGTGTGTATAATTCGATTTGAAGGTAACCGTTTACAACACTATATCTAGCAAGGAATTATTTTTTTTACTTCATTGTGCAAAGGTTTGCATAAATATAGCGCAATTGCTTTGAAATATAGCATCAACCTTCACCTTTGCGCATTGTCCATGCAGATCCTGTACCAGAATTGAAAGGGGCTATTTCTAACATGAAGAAATGGGTAGCAATGTTGTTGTCAGTCATGATGGTCTTTACAATCACAGCATGTTCCACAGGCGGCAAGGATTCCTCCTCTGCGAACAACCAAACGACGAATGAGGAAACAGCGAATAACGGTGCAGGCGACGAAGAGCTGAAGCCGGAAGAGGGCGCATCCCTTCTCGTATGGGAAAGTAAAGAATCTCGCACGTTTATGGAAGAAATCGCGAAGCAATTCAAAGAGAAGTACAATGTTGACGTGAAATACGAGGAAGTAGCAGCACCTGATCAAGTAAACAAGCTGATGAATGATGGTCCAGCTGGCATCGGTGCAGACGTAGTCGTATTCCCTCATGATAACTTGGGTAAGGCAGTTACAGCCGGACTTCTTTTGCCGAATGATTACTTTGAAGAGCAAACGCGTGCACAAAACTCTGAATTGGCAATCAACGCAACAAGCTACGACGGAATGTTGTATGGCTATCCGCGTTCCGTAGAAACACTCATCATGTTCTATAACAAGGATCTTGTTCCAGAAGCACCTAAGTCAATGGAAGAAGTAATTGAACTTTCGAAGAAAATGAATGACTTGAAAAATAAAAAATATACGTACATGTGGGAAATCGGAAACTTCTACTATGACTACTTGTTCCTCGCTTCCACGGGAGGATATATATTCGGTAAAGAAGGCACTGACAAAACAGACGTTGGCTTGAACAACGAAGGCGCATTGAAGGGTGCTCAGTTCCTGCAAAACTTTGCGAAGCAAGTGCTTCCACTTACGACGTCTGACGTAACAGGCGATGTTAAGAAAGGTTTGTTCGCGAACGGCCAATTGGCAATGAACGTCGACGGGCCTTGGGCAATCCAAGACTTGAAGAAAACAGGCATTAACCTGGGCGCAGCTCCAATTCCTAGCATTGACGGCCAACCGTCCAAGACATTCTCTGGCGTTAAAGCTTGGTATGTTAACTCTTACACGAAATATCCAAATGCAGCGAAATTGTTCGCAGAGTTCGCTTCCACGAAGGAAGCTCAATTGAAGAGCTATGAATTGAACGGTCTTGTTCCTTCTAATAAAGAAGCAGCAGCAGATCCAAAAGTAACAAGCGATCCATTCACAGTAGCTGTACTTGAGCAATTCAAGAACTCCTATCCAATGCCGGTTATCCCTGAGATGGGTAACGTGTGGAGCCCAATGGCCGCAGGCTTGGCAGACATTTTGAATAAAGGCAAAGATCCTAAGGCAGCGCTTGATAACGCCGTTAAACAAATAAAAGATGCGATCAAGTAAGGAGTAACACAAGTGGCCCGGGGAGTGAACAACGCTTGCCCGGGCTGTTTGTTAGACAGACCTCCTAGATACATGCCTACCATGCATACTTATTGGATAGCTATTGGAGAGTAGGAAAGGAGAAAGGCGATATGAGCACTACACAATCGGTGTCGACAACCGCAAACCATACGAATCGTCCTTCGCAAGAGCCGTCGCCAATGAAAGCTTCGCCTGGCACAGGCAAGAAGGCAGCTGTGTTGTCTGCTCTGTTCTGGGGATTGGGGCAACTCTTTAATCGTCAGTACCTCAAAGGTATCTTGCTGATGCTGCTTGAAGCAGTCGGACTGTTTTACCTGATTAACTATTTGCCGCGAGCGATATGGGGAATATACACGCTCGGAACACAAACATCCCAAATGGTTAAGGTCGGGAGAGTGTACAAACCCGTTCATGGTGACCATTCTATTCATTTGCTCATTACCGGATTAATCACACTTCTTGTCTTGTTTATCTTCATCTGGATATACGTACTCGTCGTCAAAGACGCGAAAGCAGTTGGGAAGCTGCGGGAAGAAGGCAAGAAACCGAATAACTTCCTTGAAAGTTTGGCATATGTCAAAGAAACGAAGTTTGCTTACTTGTTCCTGGCACTGCCAGCAACAGCGGTATTGTTCTTTACGATCATGCCGATCATCTTTATGATTTTGCTTGCCTTTACGAACTATTCTGCACCGGATCATGTTCCACCGAAAAATCTGGTCAGCTGGGTTGGATTCCAGAACTTTGTTGATCTTCTACAGCTTGGTACATGGAGCGGCACGTTCTATGGCGTACTGACATGGACCATCATTTGGGCAATACTTGCTACCGTTACCTGCTACTTCGGCGGTATTCTGGTCGCACTCTTGATTCAACAACCGGGTGTGAAAATGAAGACCATGTGGCGCACAATCTTCATCATCCCGTATGCAATTCCACAAATGTTGTCGTTCTTGATTATGAAGAACATGTTTAACGGAGAATTTGGGCCTATCAACCAATACTTGAGCTACTTCGGCTTAGGTAAGCTTCCATGGCTCTCTGATCCTTTCTGGGCGAAAGTAACGGTACTGATTGTCAACATGTGGGTAGGTATTCCGGTTACGATGGTACTTGTTATCGGGATCTTGACAACCATTCCTAAAGATATGTATGAAGCGGCTGAGGTAGATGGAGCAACTGCATGGCATAAGTTCAAGGCCATTACGATGCCGATGATTCTGTATTCAACAGCACCAATTTTGATTGGTCAGTTCGCAGGTAATATCAACAACTTTAACGTTATTTTCTTGCTGACGAACGGCAATCCGCCGAATGGTGAGTACCAGTACGCGGGAAGCACCGACTTGCTTGTTACGTGGTTGTATAAGCTGACACTCGATAATAACAAGTACAACATCGCAGCAGCGATCGGTATTATCATCTTTATTATTGTTGCATCTCTGTCGATCTGGAGTTACCGCCGGACGAAATCATTCAAAGAGGAGGACATGATCCAATGAGTACAGGAGCTAAGAAAAAGTCGCTTATTCGTCTGTCCTTCAGTTATTTGCTGCTTATTGCAATTGCAGTATGCGTCCTGTATCCGACAATTTGGATCGTCATGTCATCCATTCGTCCGGGGACCTCGCTGTTCAGTGATTCGCTCATTCCAAGCAATCCGACTTTTGAACATTACGTAAGCTTGTTTACTTCTAAGGAATATCAATATGGACTGTGGTACTTGAATACATTGAAGATTGCAACCTTCAATATGATCTTCGGTGTCATTCTCGTCGTCATGACGGCATACGCATTATCTCGGTTCCGGTTCTATGGCCGTAAAAACCTCATGTCCGGGATGCTTGTACTGGGGATGTTCCCAGGTTTCATGAGTATGATTGCGATTTACATTTTGCTGATGCAATTGAACTTGCTTGATACGCATTTCGCGTTGATTCTCGTATATTCAGCAGGTGCGCCGCTAGGGGCATTCGTAGTCAAAGGATTCTTCGATACGATCCCGAAGAGCTTAGAGGAATCCGCTCGCATTGATGGTGCAACGCACTGGATCGTATTCCGCAAGATCATGCTGCCATTGTCGAAGCCGATGATTACGTACGTGGGACTAATGACATTTGCCGGCGCATGGGGTGACTTTATCTTCGCCCGTCTCGTCCTTCGCTCCAAAGAGAACTATACATTGGCGATTGGACTGTGGGATATGGTCAACAATGCATCGACGAACTTCACGATGTTTGCGGCTGGTGCGGTATTGATCGCAGTTCCGATTGCACTTCTGTACTTGTTCCTGCAGCGCTTCCTTGTGGAAGGCTTGACAGCAGGTGCAAGCAAGGGCTGATGAGCCTGTGGTATGTGCAGGAAGAAATGAGTTTTAAACTTAGGTAGAAAGTCCGCTTTTCATCACGGAGAAGGTTGCATGAACGCCGTAAGTGAATGCAAGATTCGATGCCCGGTTGCATCCTGAATGATCTCGTGATCAGAAGCGGACGATACAAATTCTAGGGTAGAACAGCGGAGGGATTATCATGCAAGATACTAGTGCAGCTATACATCCGGACAATGCAAGTGAACAGACACATACACAGACAGGTGTACAGCTAGGAGCGATCTCTCGTGTTGCTGAGCAAGATGGTTCGTTATGGCTAGTCGGTAAATACTTCAATCTCGCAATCACTTCAGTTGGTGCCGGAGTAATCCGCATCAAGACATATAGAGGACATCAGCCGGACTGGAAGACGTCCCCGGCAATCGTGAACAAGGACAGTCGTATTCCACAAGCGATGAAGTGGTCTACTACGGAGGAGTTTGTATCTATTACAATCGGCCACACGCTTCTTGAAGTGAATCGTCAATCTGGTGCGTTCCGCATTAGCAACGAGAGCCAGCCAAATGTAGAATTGGTCAGCCTACAGCGCAACCGTGAATCCGTGGGCGACTATACGGCATTTGTTGCCCTGGACAAGGATGACCATATTTACGGACTCGGTGAGAAAACAGGCTTCCTCGACAAGCGCGGCGAGCGCTACACGATGTGGAACTCTGATGTATATGCACCGCATGTACCGGAAATGGAAGCATTGTATCAATCCATCCCATTCCTGACGGTATTGAACCAAGGCAATAGCTATGGCTTGTTCTTGGATAACCCGGGCAAAACCGTATTCGATATGCGTACGTTTGCCGATATGGCGATGATGCAAACATGGACAGGCGAATTCGATTTGTATTGGATCGAAGGGCCTTCGATGAAGGATGTTATTATCCGTTACGGCGACTTGACTGGTCGTATGCCGCTGCCGCCGAAATGGGCACTTGGATATCACCAATCCCGTTACAGCTACATGGATAAGCAGGAAGTCTTGAACTTGGCTCATACGTTCCGTGAGAAAGAAATTCCATGTGACGTTATCCATCTCGACATTCACTATATGAACGGATATCGTGTCTTCACATTCGATGAGAATCGCTTCCCGAATCCGAAGGACATGATGGAACAGCTCAAGGAGCTTGGCTTCCACATCGTGCCGATCGTCGATCCGGGCGTAAAGAAGGATCCGTTGTACGCAGTATATATGGAAGGTGTCGACAACGACTACTATTGTAAGACTGCGGAAGGCGAAATCTACACAGGGCCAGTATGGCCTGGAGAGAGTGCATTCCCAGACTTCACGGAATCACGCGTGCGTGACTGGTGGAAGGAGAACCAGCGCTTCTATACCGATCTCGGTATCGATGGCATCTGGAACGACATGAACGAGCCAGCAATCTTCAATGAGACGAAGACGATGGACGTGAACGTGATGCATGGCAATGAAGGCGACCGCAAGACGCATGGTGAAATTCACAATCTGTACGGCATGTTCATGTCTCAAGCAAGCTACGAAGGTTTGAAGGCGTTGTTGGAAGGCAAGCGTCCATTCGTATTGACGCGTGCTGGCTACAGTGGCGTGCAGCGCTATGCAGCCGTATGGACAGGCGACAACCGCAGCTTCTGGGAGCATATGTCTATGGCAATGCCAATGGTATTGAACCTGGGCGTATCCGGTGTGCCGTTTGCAGGACCTGATATCGGTGGATTTGCACACCATACTAGCGGCGAATTACTTGCTCGCTGGACGCAAATGGGCGTATTCTTCCCATATGTCCGCAACCATAGTGCGATCGATATGCTTCGTCAGGAGCCATGGTCGTTCGGTGAAGAAATCGAGAAGATCTGCCAGCAGTACATTTCGATGCGTTATGAATGGATGCCTTACCTGTATCACTGGTTCTATGAAGCTTCAACAACAGGTCTTCCATTCATGCGTCCGCTTGTACTGGAATACCCGACAGATCCTGAAGTATACAACCTGTGTGATCAGTTCTTGGTGGGTGATTCGGTTATTATTGCACCGATTTACCGCCCGAATACGCAATATCGTTCCGTATACTTGCCAGAAGGCGAGTGGGTGGACTACTGGAGTGGGAAGCGCTTTGCAGGCAAGCAGCACATTCATGTGCACGCGCCGCTTGAGAAGCTTCCGATCTTCGTTCGCTCAGGCGCAATTCTGTTGCAAGGGCCGGTACGTCAGCATGCAGGCGAGAAGGCTGCAGAAGAGTATGTGGCAGCAGTCGCTTATTTGCAAGGCGCAGGTCATACTTCTCAATTGGAATGGTATGAAGATGACGGCTTGACATTCGAATACGAGAACGGCAAATGGAACAAAATGCTGATCCAAGTGACAGAGTCCGAACAGTCCATTCAGTTGTCTGCGGAATATACAACACGTGGCTATGAGTCCGAGCGCGATAGCATCAGCTTCCGCCTGATCGGTCTTGCAGCTGCTCCGAAGAGCGTTGGCGAACTCGGCGAATCCGTATCTGCTGAGCAGTTGGCTAAGCAAGCTTCCGGTTGGAGCTATGACGCAGCAAGTCAGGAACTTCGTGTGAAGCTTCCAGAGAGTGCAGTTCGAATCGAATTGAATGTAACAATGTAATTGCTATAATTGCTGCAAGAATAGGAGCGGGTATTTATCTCATCATGGGGTAAATACCTGCTCTTTTTTTGTAGGCAAACGATCGCCTCCTCACTTGGACAATGAATTTCTGCCCCGTATCCACGGTGAATTTGTTCCTTCATAAGTACTAGTATTATTGCTTACCCTATTCAATAATGATCAGGTAACGAACACGCTAATAACTTTAATTCCTTCTATAATAAGTCGAACTGTAATCGGATGTTCATATTCGGTTCATGAAGTCTATCTACAATAAGAACATGTTCACAGAGAAGCTCGGTTAGACCGTGAATCGGAATACCGAAGCAGAAGAGGGTAGGCCGCTGCCTTTGAATTTGAATTCTGTAGTAGATAGGAGTGAATGAGAGATGTTCTTGGCGATTCGAGAAATGAAGCATGCCAAATCGAGATTTATACTGATCGGACTCATTATGGTGCTTGTTGCCTGTTTGACGTTTATCGTATCAGGGCTTGCGAATGGTCTATCGGCTGCAACAACGTCAGCTATTAAGGAAATGAATGCAGACTATCTTGTCTTCCAAGCAGATAGCGATAATAAATTGAATCGTTCCTCGCTGAAGGAGGAGAAGCTTGATGAGATCAGAGCACAAGAGGGAGTAACGGCTGCAGCTCCACTTATTCAGACGATGCTAACAGTGGCGTCAGAGCAGGCGGACAAAAAAGTTGATGTAACACTGTTCGCCATAGAACATAACAGCATCCTTATGCCGAAGGTTACGGAAGGGAAATCATTATCCGGAAGCGGGAACCATGAAGTTGTAGTGGATGTGTCGCTTAAGGCGAAGGGTGTCAAGTTGGGAGACACGCTTCAGATTAAAGATACGGACGCAGTATTGAAAGTAGTAGGTTTTGCAGAGCATCAGTCGATTAGCCATATGCCGGTCGTCTTTATGGACATGGAGGGATTGAAGTCACTTATGACTTCCCTTGACCAGCGAATACCGCATCTAAATGCAGTAGCGGTTACGGGA
Organism: Paenibacillus suaedae; assembly: GCF_032337355.1. Lineage (NCBI taxonomy): Bacteria > Bacillati > Bacillota > Bacilli > Caryophanales > Paenibacillaceae > Paenibacillus > Paenibacillus suaedae. The sequence continues at coordinate 1,576 of NZ_JAVYAA010000009.1, read as the reverse complement.
GATGAAGCAATTAAACAGACTCTTACTGATAAAGTAGAAGGGATTCAGCTCGCAACGAAGCAGGAAGCGCTAAAGGGGATTCCAGGATATAAGGAAGAACAGAGCTCGCTGTCCATGATGCTGTCCTTCTTAGTAGTGATAGCGGCGTTTGTTCAAGCCGTGTTCTTCTATGTTATTACGTTGCAAAAAACGAATCAGTTCGGCGTTCTTAAGGCGATTGGGGCGAGCACCTCTTACCTGGCCACCAATCTAATAGGTCAAGTGGCACTGCTTGCGATTGTATCGGTTGCGCTCAGTATTGGGTTAACCTTCGGGATGACCTCTATGTTCCCGGATACGATGCCGTTTGAATTGGGAGTAGGTGTACTTGCGCCATACTCGGCACTGCTTATCGGGGTCTCCATCGTAGGCGCGTTATTGTCACTTCGTCGAATTGCGAAGGTAGATGCCATAGAAGCGATTGGGAGGGTGGAGTAGATGACAGATATACTCGTAATAGATCAAGTGAGCAAAAGCTATGGGGAAGGGGACGCGGTAGTAACGGCTCTTAACCAAGTATCGCTTCGTGTGGGAAAAGGTGAGTTTGTGGCGGTTGTAGGCCCATCGGGCTCGGGGAAAAGTACGTTCCTTTCCATTGCAGGTGCACTGCTTACTCCAACGAGCGGCCGCGTTATAATTGGAGGCACAGATGTTACTGCTGTATCTCCGGGAAAGCTTAATCGTGTTCGATTAGAGCATATCGGGTTTGTGTTTCAATCCTCTAATCTAGTGCCTTATCTAACGGTAATTGACCAACTTCGCCTAGTAGCGAAGCTGGCGAAATGCAGTGACCAGATTGCAAATGATAGAGCGGTGCAGCTGCTGAAGGAAGTGGAGATGGTGCATCGCATGCATCACTACCCGGATAAATTGTCTGGCGGAGAGCGGCAGCGTGTTGCGATTGCACGAGCGATGATGAATGACGCTAATCTTATACTTGCAGATGAACCAACAGCGAGCCTTGATTCCAAGCGGGGCAGAGCAGTAGTGGAGATGCTCGCTGCCGAAGTGAAATCTAGGCAAAAGGCTGCTGTAATGGTCACCCACGATGAACGTGTACTCGACTTATGTGATCGGATCGTCACGATTAAGGACGGTGCTCTGATTTCCGGAGGCGGAGAGCATTCTCATATTACAGTGAACGAAACAGATAGAATGACAGCGGCTAACAAGTAATGAGGATGAAGAGCGGCATATTATATACCGCTCTTCATCACTTTATATCAAATGTAATTTTTTTCTTGTTGCAAGTATGGGACGATATATGATAAATTATTTCTTGTCACTTCGACACGAAACTTGTTGAAAGAAACAAAAAACAACTTCAAAAAAGTTGTTGACAAGAAAATGTCGATTGGATATAATAATTAAGCGCTGATGACACAAGACATTAGCTGCTTAAATAGAAATACAAGTTCTTTGAAAACTGAACAACGAGCAACGTTTGTGAATGAGGTAGCAATACCTCGTCAAAAGATATGAGCAGTTCAAACTTAACTTTAACGGAGAGTTTGATCCTGGCTCAGGACGAACGCTG
>NZ_JAVYAA010000008.1:0-313405 GCF_032337355.1 Paenibacillus suaedae | reverse complement strand
GTCCTGAGCCAGGATCAAACTCTCCGTTAAAGTTAAGTTTGAACTGCTCATATCTTTTGACGAGGTATTGCTACCTCATTCACAAACGTTGCTCGTTGTTCAGTTTTCAAAGAACAATCTTCATTTCTTGCTGCTCCGACATTTTTCAACATCTTTCGCAACAGGAACTTTATCTTATCACAGGAGCTAATTTGTTGTCAACACTTTTTTTAAAATCTTTTTTTAGAAGATTCGTTTGAAGCGTTGAAGCTCTACTGCGCCGCCGCATCTCGCGACTGGATTTATAATATATCATGGCCTGTCCCATCTTGACAACAGGAAATATCAACCATGATCATTCTGCTTAATGCAGTCTCTCTCATAGTTGATACTCCAGCTTCCTTTGGATTATCCGTTGATCCACGGAATGCTTCTCGAGTTCACGTTAGAACGCTTCTGCGCCGTTTTCTTTTTTCCCGTGCTCTTCTTTTTTGTCGTCCGGGAAGGCGCCCCTTTAATCCTCGCCTGTTGTTCCTTTTTTGTACCTACACTGGATACATGCCCTTCTTTGTCCGTTGTGGATGCCGATTCTCTGTTGAACTCCACTTCATGTTCTTCACGTTTGCCATGACCACCCGCTCCGATTGAAGCGTTACTCCCCAAAGACGAATTGGCGAATCCCGGAATGGATCCGTATAAGTTTGGATTGTAGAAGTGCATACCGTCCGAACCATACCCTGTTGGCTGCTCATAAGAATCGTTCCCTTGTGTACCTGCTGGGGCATACATATTAGCTGCATTCATTAATGACTGATTCGCATATGGATGCTTGCCATGCTCTTCTCCACAACCACAAGCATACACAAATGGTTGAGCAATCGGCCCCCATACTGCTGTTGGTACTGCAGCCGGAATTGCAGAAGGAATATATCCCGGAACCGTCGATACTGCACCACCATACACAGGAGGATATGGCGGATAGATAGCAGTTGGTACAGGCGGAAAGCCAGGATTGCAGAAGACTGGTGTCGGTGGGCAGTAACACTCATAAGGAGAAAACGGTTGCTTCGACTCTGTGATCGGCGATACATTCGGCTGTATATTCGATTGTACGTAAGGCTCGATATTCGGTTGAATGTTTGGTTGTACATTTGGATAGATGTTCGGTTGGATGTTCGGTTGTACGTAAGGTTCAATATTCGGTTGGATGTTCGGCTGTACATTTGGATAAATGTTCGGTTGGATGTCCGATTGTACGTAAGGTTCAATATTCGGTTGGATGTTCGGCTGTACATTTGGATAAATGTTCGGTTGGATGTCCGATTGTACGTAAGGTTCGATATTCGGTTGGATGTTCGGTTGTACGTAAGGTTCGATATTCGGTTGGATGTTGGTAGGGTACCAATTACTAGCTATATGATTACAACCACAAGGCTCATACTGTACAGGGGACACATATTGCGGCATAACTGGGACAGGAATTTCGTAGCTTGGCGGGAATGATGGAACTGGGGCGGCATAAGGTTGTTGCATGTTTGGCTGGTTTAGAAAAGATTGATTCCCCATAGATGGGTCAAAGTTTGACGGGTAGTTTATAGGCTGATTGTACCCTACCCATGGATGCGCATGTTGGGTACTTCCATAGTCCACCTTTTCCATTTCATATACAAATTCAGTTGCATGGTGTGGTTTCTTGACCTCTTTCTTGGGCTGTACAATCTCTTGGATAGGTTTTAGCTCATTCACTTGCTTGTTCTCTTCGTTCGGTTGAGGAACTTTGGTTTGCGGCATAACTTCTTTTTTCGGCTCTACAATTTCTACTTTTGGCTTCGTGATTTCAACCTTTGGCTTTTCCACTTCTTCCTTCGGCTTCACGACCTCTTCCTTCGGTTTCGTTACTTCTTCCTTCGGCTTCACAACCTCTTCTTTCGGTTTCGTTACTTCAGACTTGGGCTTCGTCATTTCTTCCTTAGAGGATGGCGGCTTATTAACATTAGGGGCCGGAACATTGCCATCTGACTGCATTTTAGGGATGTTTACAACTTGACCGATCACCAGCACATTCGGATTTTTGAGCTGCGGATTCGCATCGATCAAAGTTTGAAGAGGTATTCCCCACGCTTTAGACAATTTCCATAGGGTGTCCCCTTCCTTTACAACGTGCTTGTGAACGATCTCATGTCCACTTGAGGGAACCGGAGTCGACGGGACTTTAATTTTCATGCCAACATCCAGTTCGTTCGGGTTAGCAAGCTGACTGTTCATAGCAATAAGTTCTTCTAAAGTAATTCCGTATTTTTTCGCCAGCGCATATAGCGTGTCGCCTTTCTTGACAATGTGTATTTTCACTTCATGCAACCTCCCACACGTTCGTCATCCTACTCTTACCGGACATAAGCCCGAAATCACCTACTTTATCCTATGCAGCAAATAGGCGTTTGACATCCATGTGTGCAATAAAATCAAAAAAATCCTCCCTTGTTAGGGAGGACAACGATCCGGAATACTCGCACAGCACTACAAAACTACTTATATCATTGCAGCTTGCAGCGCCGTGATTTTTCTTTATCTCGTTCTTACGACTTACATCAAGCCATACTTAAACCAAGAACGCCCTAATTTATTTGTTCCCTCAGCCATTTGAATCCGCTAATGAGAACTCATACGAATAACTTGGATAAGAACCAAGAATACGAACTTGGCAGCCGATCGCTTCAATTTCTTCGATGGCAGCAGGGAGCAGAACGGTATCTAACGCCATTTCTACATCAATGTAAAAGTAATAACTGCCTAATTTCCTCTTGGTTGGACGGGACTCAATGCGAGATAAATTAATTCGTCTCCAAGCAAATGCAGACAAAACCTGATGAAGCGCCCCCGGGAAATCCTCAGGCAAGGTAACCAAAATGGTCGTCTTATGTGCAGTTGAAGGAGGTAATTCCAGTGGCTTCCTCCCAATGAGCACAAATCGAGTAAAGTTGTTATTATGATCCGTCACTGTTGGCGCCAATATATCCAACCCATGCGTATGCGCACCTACAGTCGTTCCAATAGCTGCCCAGCCGCGACCTGGATTCTGCTTCACAATATTGATTGCCTCAGCTGTACTGCTCACATGTTCGAGTTCCGCATGCGGCAAATACTTGCGAATGTACTGCATGCACTGTGCCATCGCTACAGGATGTGACATTACTTTTTGAATACTGCCCAAATCCCCCTGCAGTTCCTCACGGCGTCCAATCAAATTCTGAATAGACGGAAAGACCCATTCCGCTTGAAACGGCAAATCCACCTCATGAACAATCCAGTCCATATGTAGGTTGACCGAACCTTCAATTGTATTCTCAATGGGGATGACACTATATTCTGAATCGCCACGCGCAGTCGAAAGAAACACATCCGAAATCAGCTTATAGTGTACAAATTGATGATCATGTCCTGCTAAATGCAATGCCGCTTCATGCGAAACGGAGCCTTCCGGCAATAATGCAATTCGTGCCATGTACGCTAACTCCTTCGTAGACTATTCAAGCATGCACGCAGATAAGATTGATTCCATATCGCCCCATGTACCAATACATACTGCACCTTCATGACTCGGCTCCAATTCCTTCACAACAGCATCGATTCGATGCTCACTAAAAGTATCTCGCATAAACGAAATGAGTTCTTGGCTGTCACTGCGCTTGTCAATAAACGCAAGCAGAGTCGGGCCCGCGCCGCTGAGCGCGACACCAAGAGCACCATGCTGCACAGCATGCTCCAAAATATGAGTCATACCTGGAATCATCGGAGCACGGTATGGTTGGTGGAGACAATCCTTCATCGCTTCAGACAAGATGTCGTATCTCCCACTGCTCAACGCAGCTACAAGAAGTGAAGACCGACTGATATTAAATACGGCTTTGGCCATGTCTACTTGGCTGGGCAGCACACCTCGAGCTTGCTTTGTTTCAAGCTGGAACTGAGGGATAGCGACCACAGTGGATAGGTATCTATCCGGCTCAACACGAGCATAAGTCGTATGTTCTCCATCCCATGCAGCTGCTACAATCCCGCCTATGAGGGAGGCTCCAACATTGTCAGGATGGCGTTCAATAGCCGTCGCCATGTCGTAGAGACGACCCGCATCGAGCGGTTCACCGATCAGCTGATTCGCCGCTACCAAACCGCCAATAATAGCTGAGGCACTGCTTCCGAGTCCTCTTGTCAACGGGATTTCACTATATACTTCCATTTCAATCGGGCGACGATCAATTCCCGCTTCATCAAATACTGATTGTGCAATTCGATAGATAAGATTGCTCTCATCCGTCGGTACCCCCTCAAGATCAGAGCCGTGCAATCGAATGATAGCTTGATCCGCTGGTTTCATCGCAACCCACAGATGAAGTTGAAGCGCCATGCCCAATGTATCGAATCCTGGCCCTAAATTCGCGGTGCTCGCCGGTACACGCACGAGCACCCCTTCTTCCCGCCACATTATTGTTCACGCTCCAGCTTCGCAATTGCTTCCATAACAGCTTCTTCTGTATCCTGAACGACGAGCGGTTCCTTCGCTACTGTCTTAATTGCGATATTCGGATCCTTCAGACCATGTCCAGTAAGCACGCTCACCACACTCTCTCCGCCCTTGAAGTATCCTTCCTTATGAAGCTTCAACACACCAGCAAGCGATGCAGCAGAGCCCGGCTCAGCAAATACCCCTTCCTTCGCAGCCATCAATTGATACGCTTCAAGGATTTGTTCGTCGGTTACGTAATTAATTTGGCCATTCGATTGTTCAGCAGCTTCTACTGCCGTCTTCCAGCTTGCTGGATTACCGATTCGGATAGCAGTAGCCACCGTCTCCGGATCCGAAATCGGTTCACCCTTTACAATCGCCATTGCACCTTCTGCTTCAAACCCTACCATTCTCGGCAGGGAGTCTGTCTTGCCGGCAGCATGATATTCCTTGAAGCCTTTCCAATAAGCCGAAATATTGCCTGCGTTGCCAACCGGAATTGCAAGCACATCGGGCGCTTTCCCCAATTGATCACACACTTCGAAAGCTGCCGTCTTCTGACCCTCGATTCGATATGGATTTACCGAATTCACGAGTGTAATCGGGTGCTTCGCCGTAATCTCTCTCACGATCTCCAACGCACGGTCGAAGTTGCCCTGAATCGCAATAATTTTGGCACCATAGATCATTGCTTGAGCGAGCTTGCCGAGCGCAATATTATTGTTGGGTATGAGAACGATACAATTCAAGCCAGCACGAGCTGCATAAGCTGCAGCCGCAGCAGATGTATTGCCTGTAGAAGCACACATGATTGTGCGGCTCCCCTCCTCTACTGCCTTCGCTACTGCCATAACCATGCCGCGATCCTTGAACGATCCAGTAGGGTTCAATCCCTCATATTTGAAATACAAATTCAATCCAAGCTCTTCGGATAGACGATCCGCGCGAATGAGCGGTGTATTTCCCTCATGCAGTGTCAGCTTTGGCGTATTGTCGTTGATAGGCAAATATGATTTGTATGTTTCTAGTAGTCCCATGTATCTCATCGAAATAAACCCCTTTTCTGCTGCCTGATTGGTGGATTAGCCTTCTACCCGATATGCACTCTTGATGGATTTAATAACATCCAAGTTTTCAAAATGCTTAAACACTTTCTTCATGTTCGCTTGGCTGGCTTGATGTGTGATAATGATAATTTCAGCATCTGGATTATGCGAATTCGGCTGTTGGACGACGGAATCGAGGCTCACATCGTACTCCGCGAATACTTGCGTAATCTGTGCCAATACCCCCGCCTTATCTTCCACATGAAGAAGAATAAAGTTCTTATATGAAATTTGATCATCTGTTTTCAATTTCTTTTCCTTATATGGAGTCAGCGCCCGCAATCCGTTCACGCCGAGCTTCATATTTTTGATGACAGCCGTCAAGTCTGCAACAACAGAGGTAGCTGTAGGCATCTCACCAGCACCTGGACCATAGAACATCGTCTCGCCAACGGCTTCGCCATACACATATACAGCATTGAAGACACCATTGACCGAAGCGAGCGGATGAGCATTGCTGACCATCGTAGGCTGCACAACAACACTAATCTGATCATCCTGACGTTCTGCGATACCGAGCAGCTTCATCTCATAACCGAGACGCTTCGCAAACATAATGTCTTCTTTTTTGATTTGTGAAATTCCGCGAACTTCAACATCCTCCAACGCCACGTCCGCGTGGAAGCCAAGTGTTGCTAAGATGGCCATCTTGCGTGCAGCATCAAGCCCTTCTACATCCGAAGTAGGGTCAGCTTCTGCATATCCAAGCTGCTGCGCTTCCCTCAGCACTTCCTCATAGCCCGCGCCTTCCTTGCTCATCTTCGTCAAAATGAAGTTCGTCGTTCCGTTCACAATCCCCATAATCTTCTTAATCCGGTCAGATGAGAAGCTCTCCATCAAGGTGCGGATAATCGGAATGCCTCCAGCTACACTTGCCTCGTACAATACATCGCAATGATTCGCTTTCGCTTTGGCCATAATATCACGCCCGTGCAGCGCCATTAAGTCTTTGTTCGCCGTAACCACATGTTTGCCGCGCTCCAGCGCATCCATGATATATTGCTTCGTTGGCTCAAGACCACCCATGACTTCAATCACAATATCAATATCCGGGTTGTTAATAATATCTTCTGCATGTTCTGTTAGCTTATGTTCAGGAATGCTAATGCTGCGCTCCTTATGAATGTCATTCACGAGTACCTTCTCAATTACAATCGGCGAGCCCACTTGGCTGGACAAATCCTCTTGATGCCCCTCCACAATACGTACAACACCAGTTCCTACCGTCCCCAATCCTAGCAATCCAACTTTAATCGGCTTCATAAATCAGTTCCTCCCCTTCTCCCAGCAGCTGTCTGTATCTAATGTAGTTATAGAGTAATACCGATGTAATTAAGCAAGTACACTTACCCTTGTCCGATGATCGTCACACGCTTTACCCCAGGGATATCCCGAAGCGCATCCAGCATATTGCCGAATGGCTCTGCGATAAGTGACGTTTCAACCGAGATTACAACATTCGCAATTCCTTGCAGGGGTATCGTCTGATTGATTGTCAATACGTTTCCCTCATAGGAAGCGACAGAACCAAGCACTTTAGATAAAATGCCTGAACGGTGATCCAAATCCATTGAGATCGTTACAATCCGTTCGCGCTCCAATTGATTAAGCGGAAAGATACCGTCTTTATATTTGTAAAAAGCACTGCGGCTCAAATCAACTCGTTCTGCAGCTTCATGAACCGTCTTCACTTCACCTGTCGCGAGCAATTGCTTCGCTCTTACCGTCTTCACTACCGCCTCTGGCAATATGTCTTCTCTCACCAAGTAATATCGCTCTGCCATGATTGAGTCCTCCGTATAAAGACTTTTGTTTATTTATAGAGGACATTATAGCGGATATGTGCGCAAGTTGGCAATAGGCCAATCTATAAATATTTTCTCTAATTCATTTTACACGCATAAAAAGTTTAATCTATTATACACGATTATCCCTATCGTCTTCCTTGTTTTTATTTAAAAATAATGAAAACCGTTCTGACGAAAAAAAAAACGAAACCTTCTCTTCCCTTCACAGTAACAGTATAAAATGATTAAATTTGAAACTGCTTCATTTTTCCATAGAGGAGGTAAAGTTATTCATGATGCACACACTGCTTGGTACTACTCAAATACAGGTGTCAAAGCTTGGCCTAGGATGCGCTCCACTATCTGTAGCCGGCAGACCTGACCGAGGGCAAGCGATCGCGACCATCCAAGCTGCCTTCGAAAGCGGAATCACGTTATTTGACACTGCCGATACGTACTGCCTTGATGATCACGATCTCGGCCACAATGAACAATTGCTGCAAGAAGCACTATCTGCCTATTCCACGGAAGAGTACCTAATTATTACAAAAGGGGGGCTAGCTCGTCCGAATGGGTCCTGGATATGCGACGGCCGACCCGATTCTCTTCGCTCTGCATGCGAGCTCAGCTTACATACTCTAAAGCGGGAATGCCATCCTCTATACATTTTGCACGCTCCCGATCCTTCTGTTCCTATTGAAGAATCTGTTGGAGCGTTAAGCCGACTTCAGGAAGAAGGCAAAATTCTCCATATAGGCCTATCTAATGTTACTGTGAGCGAGTGTCAGCGTGTCCAGCAAATCGCACCCATCACTTGTATTCAGAACCGTCTTCATCTTCATGACAGACACTCGAATGACGTGCTTCGATACTGTGATGAGCATAGGATCAGCTTCATTGCGTATAGCCCATTCGGTGGGCCGAGCAATTCCATCCATTTGCAGAACCATCCTGTATTGTCAGAACTGGCACAGAAGTATTCGGCAAGCCCTTATCAGATTGTGATTGCGTGGCTGCTTGCACTATCCCCTAATCTCATTCCCATACCGGCAGCCACCAAGCCTTCCTCTATTCAAGACAGTGTACGCGGAATGGATATTCTGCTGGATGAAGCTGACCTGCTTCGTCTTACGAATATTGATCAGGCCAATACTCCCACTTGATCGAAGCGCGCCACTTCCATTGGCTCAATAAACAAAAAAAAGAACGCCCGACCCAAAAGGGTCAGGCGTTCTAATCATTTTCTTATGAACTTCAATAGTAGCTGCTGCCTTCTACGAACTCAAATTCAAAATCAGCAATGCGGACAATCGTCCCATCAACTGCACCACGCTTGCGCAGCGCTTCATCAATTCCCATGTGGCGCAGTGTCCGCGCAAAGCGCAAGATCGCATCATGAGAGTTCATTTGCATGCGCTTCAGCATATTCTCAACAGCTTCGCTCTCAACTACGAACGTATCGTTCTCGCGGCGAATTGTAAATTCTGAATCATGTCTTGTCTTCTCGAAGCGATAGATTTTACGCTCATCAACCTCTGCCACTTCTTCGACTTCAGGAGCATCAGGCAACTGCTCAAGCAACTCCATCGCTCGATAGAGCAGCTCTTGAATACCTTGCCGTGTCAGCGAGGAGATTGGCATAATCTCAATATCGCTTCCCGTCATCTCGCGAACCTTCTCACGGAATACCGCCAAATTCTCTTCTGCCTCAGGCATATCCATCTTATTAGCAGCGATAATTTGCGGCCGCTCGGACAACTTCTCATTGTATAACTTCAATTCCTCGTTAATCTTCACCCAATCATCGAATGGATCTCTACCTTCCATGCCCGCCATATCCACAACATGAACAATGATGCGGGTACGTTCAACGTGACGAAGGAATTCATGACCCAATCCAATACCCGTATGAGCTCCTTCAATCAACCCAGGAAGATCGGCCATAACGAAGCTGCGTCCTTCTCCGACATCCACCATGCCCAAGTTCGGTGTAATCGTCGTAAAATGATACGCACCAATCTTCGGCTGCGCCGCAGATACAACAGACAGGAGAGTTGACTTGCCGACACTCGGGAATCCGACCAAGCCGACATCAGCCATGACCTTCAATTCAAGGATAACCCAGCGCTCCTGACCTTCTTCTCCATGTTCTGCAAGTTCCGGTGCAGGATTGTTCGCTGTTGCGAAGCGGATGTTGCCTCGTCCTCCACGGCCGCCCTTGGCAATAACAACCTCTTGGCCTTGACGGGTAAGGTCAGCAATAACTTCCTTCGTATCATCATCGATGACTACCGTACCAGGGGGAACGCGGACAATCATATCCTCCGCATTCGCTCCATGCCGGCTCTTATTCCGGCCCTTCTCCCCGCGATCTGCCTTAAAGTGCTTCTGGTAGCGGAAATCGACAAGCGTACGCAATCCTTCATCTACACGGAAAATAACGTCGCCGCCATGTCCTCCGTCACCGCCAGCGGGACCACCCATTGGCACATACTTCTCTCTGCGGTACGAGACGATTCCGTCGCCTCCGTCGCCGCCTTTAACATAAATCCTCGTCTTATCTACAAACATGCTGTCACCTCATTATGCACTGCATGGCACGACTATTTGGTAGGCGTCCTGCCCATCATGATGATTCGCCGACAACTGCTCCAGCCGCACGCCGCGTTCCATCGCAATTCGTCTCAGCTTCTCGGCCACTTCGCCCGGCCGAAGCAGTTTACCCTCTAATTGATATTGAATGTTAAGCTGGCTCGATTCACACCATATCGCAAGCTGCAGCGGGCAATAAACGTCCCCCTGCTCCTTGGATGCGAAGCGGAATGTGTTAACCGTCTCGATAATCATATTCGTCAAGCGGACAGTGTCCACTTCCAGGTTCAATCGGTCGAGTTCAAGAGGCTCTGGTATCATTACCTTGAGCGGCATCGTACCGCCAGAGGTACGGTGCTGCATCAAAAACATAACGAGTTCCGGAAAACCAAGTTTGGCAATTCGGCTTTCCTCCGCCATTCTTTCTTTTATTGTTTCCACGCAGTCCGGTAATTTATCGTACTTTTTCAAACGAACATATCCATACAGAAGCTGCAAGTCGTTCATCCAATCATGCCGCTGATGATTCATTAAGTGAATTGCTGCTAATTGGGTTTCTTGAAGCATTCGTTCTCTTTGTCGTTGTTGTTGTCGCGAGAATAGCAAAAATGCTCCGCCAATACTGGCAGCCACAACGAATGCGAGTCCAAAACGCCACCCGATGTGCATATTCCAACCAATGATAGCTGCTGTCCCAGCTGCAGCGACAGCCCAGCAACAGCCGATCCATAAGCTTGTCCTATTCATCACTTCGCTCCCCGATACTCACACATTTCCAGTTATGTACAAACTCCCCGAATTTCAGTATATCACGCGCCTGAAACCTCGTCCAAACAAAATCATACTAAGAAATAAAGGATTTGCACAAATCATTCCAGTAACAACAGAATTAGAAACAATGTGGACCGCGCTGATGGCGGCATTATGCGGGAAATAATGAGCAGACAAAAAGGAATTGATGTGGCATAGCCCCTTCGAAGCATTTCCTCAGATGAGCGACTATGTTATCTCTCGATCGAACAACAACTTCGGCTTCGCACAGGCTTGGTACAGGCTTGGTACAAGCTTGGCATAAGCTCTACATAAGCTCTGTGCACAGGCTTGACATATCGTGCACTTTGCCAGACAACGCATTGTCGTCTCTTATTCATTAAAAAAACCCCCGGCTCAAGCCGAGGGTTCTTCAGTCGTCTTAGTTCTCCACAGCTGCTGCAACAGGTGCAACTTCAACCGGGTAGACGCTCGCTTTTTTGCGATCGCGGCCCCAACGTTCGAACTTAACAACGCCATCCACTTTCGCGAACAGAGTGTCGTCCTTACCGATGCCCACGTTGTTACCTGGGTGGATTTTCGTACCACGTTGACGCACCAAAATGCTGCCAGCAGAAACTACTTGACCGTCGGAGCGCTTCACACCAAGACGGCGACCGATACTATCACGGCCGTTCTTTGTGGAACCTACCCCTTTTTTGGATGCGAACAACTGAAGGTTCAGTTTCAACATTATAGTCTACCTCCTTGCTCACTTAATTGTCTTCTATTTGAAGATACGAATCGTATGAAGTTTCGATCGTGTGTAAACTGACGATCATCGACTCCAACAGCAATTGAACTTTAGCTTCGATATCCGGCTGATTAATGCGTGGAACACGTCCACTCAAAAATCCATCCTTCATCTTGCATTCCAGCTCAATGCCCGTCAATGCTTCAATGGCGTTCACCGTACCCACCGATACCGAAGAGACTCCCGCACATACGATATCCTCTCCGTGGCGAGCATAATTCGCATGTCCTTCAATGGAGAAGCTCTCAATTGAATGATCCGGCTTGCGCCGTATTGTAATGCGAATCATATGGCACCTTCTTACGCCTGAATGTTCTCAATCGTCACTTTTGTATACGGTTGACGATGACCTTGCTTACGACGGTAGTTCTTTTTCGCTTTGTACTTGTACACGACAATTTTCGCGCCTTTTCCATGCTTTTCAACTTTCGCCGTAACAGTAGCACCGGATACTACCGGAGTACCTGTGACCAAGCCGTTGTCCTTGGATACTGCCAATACACGGTCAAATGTCACGCTTTCGCCTTCAGCAGCGTTCAGCTTCTCGATGTACAATACATCACCAGCTTGAACTTTGTACTGCTTGCCACCTGTTTCGATAATTGCGTACATTGTGTTGCACCTCCTCATGTCTCAGACTCGCCTAAATCAGGTGGTGAAGCATCGCTTCACACTTCATACCTGTCTGGAGCGGTTACAGCATGTGCAGCACTAGACTTAACACATACCCGTAGATCTTAGCACACTCTGCAATAAAAATCAACGTATAATTTCCGGTTCCCGTTGAGAAGGCGAGGACAAAACAACTCCGCTTCCCTCGCACTCGGCACAGGGTTGGAACAGTTGGTGCATGACCTGCTCACGAACCTTCTTGCGTGTCAATTCCATTAGACCAAGCTTCGTCCAACCGACAACCAAGCACTTCGTACGATCCTTCCGCATCATCGTTTCCAATCGCTCCACAATACGCACTCGATGTTCTTCCGTATCCATATCGATGAAATCAACAATGATAATGCCGCCGATATCGCGAAGACGAATAAGACGCGCAATCTCTTCGGCCGCCTCCAGATTCGTTAAGAATACGGTCTCCTCCAGATCGCTTGTCCCCGTATATTTTCCCGTGTTCACATCAACAACCGTCAGTGCTTCCGTCTGATCCCATACTAGATATCCTCCGCTCTGCAGCCATGTCTTACGCTGGAAAGCCTTATCTAGCTGATCTTTCACCCGATAACGGGTAAATAGCGGCTCACTGTCTTTGTATACATGAATCCGATTTTCCAATTCAGGGTCAAACGAACGAACAAACGACTGCACCTTTTTCAATTGGCGAACATCATCAATGAGCAGCTGGTCAATCTCGCGTGAGAACGCATCCCGAACAAGCCGCTCCACCATGCTTAGATCACGGTGCAGCAACGCGGGAGCCTGAGCTTCCTTGGCACGATAACCAATCGTCTCCCACAACTCGCGGAGTGACTCAATATCACCCTCAAGCGTCTCCGTCAATTCACCTTGAGCAACGGTTCGAATGATCAGCCCCTCTTCGCCCTGGCGAAGTTGTTCAGCAAGCTGCTTCAATCGATTGCGTTCCGATTCCTGCTCAATCTTCTTAGATACACCGATATAATCGGCATATGGCATAAACACCGAATATCTGCCAGGTAGAGAATAATGCGTGGTTACACGCGCTCCCTTGCCTCCTAGCTGATCTTTCATCACTTGCACGATAAGTTCCTGTCCAACTCGAAGCAGACTCGTTATCGGCGGTTTCTGCTTAGGCTGCTTCTCCAAATGAGGATGTAAACAATCATCGACATATAAAAATGCATTTTTCTTCTGCCCGATGTCCACGAACGCAGCCTGCATTCCAGGAAGCACATTCACTACCCGCCCCTTAAATAAGCTGCCGACCAGCGTTGTGCCAGTTGCACGTTCGACTGCAAATTCGACGAGCCGACCATGTTCAAGCAACGCCATCTGCGTCACTTGTTCCTCACAGTGAACAATCATCTGATTCATGGTATCACCTCTACTACAGCGCGTCATCTTCCATTGTAACATGAAGCAGGATAAGGTGAACATGCCGGTTTATGGAACAGGCTAGAAAAAATGATAACCGTTTCTTTTCACCTCCAAAATTGTGACCGAACTTACCTAGATGGCGCTCATGATTTCATACGATTCTGAGGCGGAGGCTCATCGAAGAAGGCATCAATTAATTGCTGTTCCGGAACGATCCGTTGGATTCGCCCTTCATCACCCATTACATAAATGAAGTGGTAGTCATCTCTGCGGAACAGACGAACGATTCGAGACAACGAACGCCCCCCTTCTGTTACAATTGGGCGTCCTAGTGCGACCGAACTCTCCCACTCGCGCAACCTCGTTGGACGATTCATCAAAAATCGTATGAAACGAAAAGGAACATTCCGATGTTCCACCCAGTTGGTCCACAGCAAAAAGAGAGCTAGCATCAAGAGATTAATATTCAGCTTGCCTCCCACAACTACCGGGCACACACTGTACAGCAGCATAATGGCACTGCATCCAAGGCTGACCCTCGCACCAACAAGCAAGGTTCGATGATAGCTCATCCATAACGAACATGCTGCTTGCATCATTCGTCCGCCGTCAAGCGGAAGAATCGGCAACAAATTGAACAATCCAATGAACGCATTGGCCTGAATAAACCCTTTCGCCCATTCTGGACTACACCAACCCATCGCTTCCGCATACCATGCAATTAATATCATGAGACCATTTTGTAATGGCCCCGCTACCGCTACAATCCACTCCTGCCAAGCAGGCGATAGTGCTCCATCATCCGTCTCCGCCATCCCTCCGAAGGGCAGCAGCTTCACTTCCGTGATGGTCCATCCAAACGCCTTAGCACAAGCTACATGTCCCAGTTCATGAATC
Organism: Paenibacillus suaedae; assembly: GCF_032337355.1. Lineage (NCBI taxonomy): Bacteria > Bacillati > Bacillota > Bacilli > Caryophanales > Paenibacillaceae > Paenibacillus > Paenibacillus suaedae. Next base: position 298,948 of record NZ_JAVYAA010000008.1, on the reverse strand, counting down.
AGCACGATCGTAAATAACGTAAGCAATTCAAATATATAGCCTGTAGCTGCAGCTGCAGCCATAAGGATCACAAATAGCGGATGAAGTGAGTAGGTGGTTCCCCCCCATTTAATCAATTCGTATCACATCCGCCGGGTCAATATAAACGCCGCGCTGCTGCATCGCAAATGTAAGTACAGGCTCAGCACTTACCCCCGACTGGTTCTCCTGACTCTGTATCGTACCAATTGTTGCTCCGGGCTCAAGCCAGTCATCCTGTTGCACGGAAGTCGCTGTAAGCCCACTATACACCGTCACAAGACCATCGGCATGTTGGACAGTTACTGTAATTCCTGACTTCTCGTCTGAAGTTACCCGTTCAATTTTTCCCGTAGCAATATTCTGAACCTCAATCGCCGCACCGCTCGCATGATCGGGAGCAATCGCGACAGACTTCAGATTCATAGCAAACGGCTGCACAATCTGCCCCTTAATCGGGGATGGATAGGTATGTGTGGACTGTACAGCCTTCGTAGATTCCTTATCTCGTGGAAACAAAGGGATAAACACAGGTGTTCCGGAGAAAGTTCGCTCATACCACGCCGCAATCGGCCGCATGTCCATCTCATCATGAAGGGACAATTGAATCCAAGCGCGCATAGGTGCATTCCATTCCGCCGGGAAGGATGTGATTCCATAAGCTGCAGCGAACAACAAGATGGATACGAGAAGTCTGGAGCGCAAGGAGCGCCATACATTGCCTCTTCCTGTAGGAGGCTCTTCCCAGCCGTAGCGTTCATTCCACTTCGAACGGCTTATCTTCCACTGCTGCTCAGGATCATACGTATACTCTTGATTGAATTCGTAGTCCTCACGCTGCTCTCCGTTATTATAGACAGCCGTTGCAGAGGGAGTATTCAACACGACATCTGGTTGAACAAGTGAATGGGAAGACAGATTAACTTCCACAACTTCCTTCGCATGCGACTTACGTTTCATCTCTTCAGCCATTAGAATGTCACGGATTCGTTCTTCTCTTCGGCGCCGAATATCTTCTTTCATGCTCGTCTCATCCCTTCTTAACCCATTTCAACAATATGCATCAGCTGAATGATGTGCTTATCACATGTGTATGACAAGCCTACAGCAGATATGAGCAGTGAGCCTGAGAACAAGCAGATGTACGCAAAAAAGCGGCACTACATCCGTTATGGACGTTTTGCCGCCTTAGCGCTAATTTCGTAAATGATGAGACCAAGACCCTAATCTTCGACTCCATTAAGGCTCAATCTGATATTTCTCTTGATAAATGTGTATGCTCATCACCAGTCCAATACAAATCATATTCAAGAGAAGTGATGTACCGCCATAACTGATGAATGGCAGCGTAATCCCGGTAATCGGCATAAGGCCGATCATCATTCCGATGTTCTCGAATATTTGGAACACGAACATCGACACAATGCCGATTATCATGTACGACCCTCGCAAGTCATAGCACTGGAAGGAAATGAGAATCATCCTGTATATCATCAGGAAGTACAGCAGCAGCAGCAGGGCCGAGCCCTGGAACCCGAATTCCTCACCGATTACCACGAAGATGGCATCCGAATACGTATACGGTATGAAGCTGCGCTGCTTCAATTCGCCCTTCATGTAGCCATCACCGCTGAGTCCGCCTGAACCGATCGCAATCATCGCATAGTTGGATTGATGCTTCGCATCGTTGGTTGCTTCCGCTGGGTTGATAAATGTGTTTATCCGCTCATACCAATGCTTCTTCTCGATCTTATTCACGAAGAAATCCTTGACTTCTTTATTGAAGGTCGTGAACGATACGTAGACCGCCCCCCCTATGACCGCAACACAGAGGAGCGCCACAAGGACATGCCGGTATTTCACCGCTCCGATCCATAGCATACCAATCAGTATTACAATATAAATAATGGCGTTACCAAGGTCAGGCTGAATCACTACTAGTCCAAATGGAAGGATCGTTACCAATCCAATTGGCAGCAAGTCCTTCGTAAGTGAGAGTGGATCACCATTCCGTCTTCCTAGCAATTGCGCTAACGCAAATATGAGGGTAATCTTCGCGAGCTCTGCAGGCTGGAAGGTCTGCCCTCCGGGAAGCTTATACCAGCCAACAGCCCCGTTAAGATCCGCCCCTAGGAAAAACACGCCAACAAGAAGCAGGATCGTGATCCCCATTGAAATCGGCCAGCTCTTCAATAGCAATCGATAATCGAACAGCGCTACGGCAAACATGAGGATAAATCCGAGAATATAGAATATAATCGTCTTCATCATCATGGATGTATCGCTGAACATTGCATCCCCATGCGTTGCACTTAGGATGACCAGTGGGCTGAACACCGAGAACACGAGCAAAATACCGACTATAATCCAATCAATTCGTTTCAGCTTGTTAAACACTGATTAATCATCCCATTCCAAAAAACTTCTTCACACGGTCTAGCACGCCTTTCTTCTGTTCAAGCGGCATCAGTGGTACTGTATCCCCCAGGATGCGGCGCGCGATATTCCGATAAGCCACAGCAGCAGGCGCATCTGGATTCATGACCGTAGGTTCACCAGAGTTAGCCGCTTTAATAACCATTTCATCATCAGGAACAACGCCTAGCAAGTCGATATTGAGCACTTGCAAAATATCATCCAGCTCAAGCATGCCGCCATCCTTCTTCATCATATTGGCGCGAACACGGTTCACAATCAGCTTCGGTGAAGAGACTTCCGAATTCTCCAGCAGTCCAATAATCCGATCAGCGTCACGAACCGCAGCATTCTCAGGCGTCGTAACAACGATGGCATGGTCTGCTCCTGCGATCGCGTTTTTGAATCCTTGTTCAATGCCTGCTGGACAGTCAATAATAACGTATTCGAATTCCTTCTTCAGTTCCAGAACGATATCCTTGATCTGTTCTGGAGACACTGCCAACTTATCCTTCGTCTGAGCGGCAGGCAGCATATACAACTCATCAAAGCGCTTGTCCTTCACAAGCGCTTGATTCAATCGGCAACGGCCATCCGCAACATCGCAGATATCATAGATGATACGATTTTCAAGCCCCATCACGACGTCTAAGTTGCGAAGACCGATATCTGTATCGATCATGCACACTTTTTTGCCGAGCAAAGCAAGCGCGGTACCAATATTCGCGGATGTCGTCGTCTTGCCGACGCCGCCTTTGCCCGAAGTGACGACGATTGCCTCTCCCATCCTTCTACACTCCTTTGAACATATTGATGTCCTTGCGAACGCGATGTAGCTGCGAGATTTTATCAATTTGCATGACACCTTCATGCACATAAGCAAATTCCATATGCGATTGGGTTACACCCCATTCATCTGGCGGTCTGCTAATAATTTCCCCGATGCGTAGTTGCGTCGGTGCAAATAACGAGGCCCCAATAACGGCAGATAGCTCTCCTTCTGCCCCTGCATGAACCATTCCACGCAGCGCTCCTAGGACCATTACATCGCCAGTGCATATAATCATTCCGCTAGGATTGACATCTCCCAAAAACAATAAATTTCCTTCGTGGCGCAGCACCTGTCCAGAACGTACCATGCCGGTTCTCGTCTCAATACGATACCCCTTCTGCTCCGCCTTCTTGTCCTCAAAAGATTCAATCGAACGTACGAGTAAATTCCCCCGCTGACGCAGTACATCCAGCACTTCAGTCTTCTGCTCGTCTGTTACAGCGCGGGCTCCTAACTTGACATCGACATATACAATCGGTCCGTCGAAAAAATGCGGTGTATGTTCAAGCTTGTCGCGCAATTCGCCCAACAAGACTGCAAATTCACACTTATCGTCAAGCAGGAACACTAGGCCGTCCTTCATGCCTTTAATCGTTACCAGTGACTTGGCCGTCATGAAAGGTCCCTCCCCAATTTTATCTTTTTCGAGATGGAAGAGGAAAGTTCCTGCAACACCGGGTTGAAAAAGAAATTATCGATAACAAAAAGGCATAAGCCGTCTGGAAACATATTCCAAGACGGCTATTACCCCTGTTCATCTTCGGCAGACTTCTTCCCAGACAAATGGTCGAACCATCTTCGCATCGGAACATATATGGCCAGCGAGAAGACAAGCTGTACAATCAAGCTTGGAATCATAAAATCGAATATCGCATATTCGAATGTCATTCCATGCAAGCCAAACAGTCGGTAAGCTGCATACAGCATCGTCTGATAGGCAAAGCTGCCGAATACAGAAATGATTATCATCGTAATCATGGATGTGTTGCGAGACGCAAAAAGTAATCCTGTCAAATATCCGAGCAGCCCCATGCTAAATGTGTGTGGGCCCAGCATATGGCCATAATATACAATATCCTGCAGAAACCCGAATCCCAATCCCATCATCAACGCAGCATGCCGATGATGATATACGGCATGATACAGTATTACGATGAATACCAGTTGCGGGACAATCCGTCCTTGCCACGCATCTGGAATAAATACAGGCAGCAGTGAACCTTCCAGCAGGAAGAGAATGAACATAAATACGATCATCCAGTTTCGATTCATTGCTGCGCCTCTTTCCCCGTCTCCTTCATGTCCGGTGTGATAACGATGAACAACTCACGCCAGTCACGATAGGTTGCAGCAGGCTTAACCGTAGCAGAATGCGTCAATCCGATGTCCCCTACTTGCCGCGATACAACTTGGCCGAGAACGAGACCTTTCGGGAATGAACCGCCAAGGCCGGACGATACAATGGTATCTCCTTCTTCCAGCTCATCATCCTCTTGAATACGTGTCATTAAGAATGTACCACTGCTGTGGTCATAAGACTCAATCACGCCGAAAGACTTGTTTTCCTTGCCAAGTACAGTAGCTGATATTGCTGGTGAGTTCGGATCCTTCTCATCCATATTCGTCAACAACTGGACTGTGGAGGAGAATTCAAATACGCGACTGACAATCCCGACTACGCCTTCCGTCGATATAACCGGCATACCTTGACGAACTCCATTTTTCGAGCCAAGGTTCAAGTTCAACGTCTGGTTAAATGGATCGGCCACATTGATAGACGTCACTTGTGCAATTCGGTATTTATAAGGCATATTCATCTGCTTCTGACGCTCCGTAAATTCCAGATCGTCTAGAAGTCTCTTATTTTCTGCCGCAACCGAATTGTAGTAGGCCTTATCCCTTGTATATTGCGCGAGCATCGTCTTCAATTGCTCATTTTCTTCGTGCAGTTCCTTCAGACTGGAGACATCCTTCACGAAATTCGATACATACGATGCCGGTCTGTAGAATATTTGCTGCACAAAGGTTACCGTATCATGCACAAATTTCTCTGGCCAAGTAAGGTTTAGGCGTCCGCCTAGTGTAAACCCCATTAACGCAATAAACAAAATAAGGCCAAACAACATCAAAAATAAACGTTTGTTCCCCAGAAGCTTAAACAGTATTAACACCTTCTCATCGTAAAGAGGTACTCGTTCCCTCAGAAAAGAGGTCGCTCACGATGTCCACTTGCCATCATGAAGTCGTTTCCGCAAGCTTATGCCCAAGCATTAGGCTTGGCAGCAACCTTCAGTGATAACAATGCCCGCGTCGTTGGAACGAATCGACGCGGGTATCAGACTCCCTCATGGGCGTATTCTTATCGTTTGGAACGAAGCGCAGAGCTGCTGCGTCCCTTGAACAAATGAATATTATCAAGCGCGCGTCCAGTACCAATCGCTACGCAATCAAGCGGATTCTCTGCCACGATGACCGGCATGCCAGTCTCACGAGCAAGCAGCTTATCCAAATTACGAAGCAAAGCGCCGCCACCTGTCAATACAATACCGCGATCCATAATATCAGCTGCAAGCTCAGGAGGACATTTCTCCAATGTTACCTTAACAGCTTCAACAATAGAGCTCACTGTATCAGCCAAAGCATCTGTAATTTCGTTCGAGGAGATCGTGAGCGGCTTCGGAAGACCTGTCAGCAAGTCGCGACCGCGAATCTCCATCTGCTCTTCTTCATCAAGCCCCATAGCCGAGCCGATATCCATCTTCAGCTGTTCAGCTGTACGCTCACCAATCATCAAGTTGTATTGGCGCTTAATGAATTGAATAATTGCTTCGTCCATTTCGTCGCCTGCAACGCGAACGGAACGGCATGTCACGATACCTCCAAGGGAGATCACCGCTACTTCAGTTGTACCGCCACCAATATCAACGACCATACTTCCTGTTGGTTCCCATACAGGCAAGTCAGCACCAATTGCTGCCGCGAACGGCTCTTCAATCGTATAAGCTTCTCTAGCACCTGCTTGCTTCGTAGCATCTTCAACTGCACGCTGTTCAACAGCAGTAATACCAGAAGGCACACATACCATTACGTTCGGATGACGCGGAAACAGCGAACGCTGCTTCTGAGCTTGCCGAATAAAATATTTTATCATAGTAGCAGTTGTGTCGAAGTCAGCGATGACGCCGTCCTTCATTGGACGGATTGCACGGATATTCCCCGGCGTACGTCCAATCATATTTTTCGCTGATTCTCCTACCGCTTCAATCGTCTTCGAATCTGTGCGGATTGCTACCACAGACGGTTCGCGCACGACGACACCTTTACCGCGTACATAGACCAATGTATTAGCAGTTCCCAAGTCAATACCTAAATCTTTCGTAAAGCCACCCAACATGATGTTAATCTCCTTTTTATAACCTTCAATCTCAATCATTATATTACATGAGCCCGCGTTCCTTCAAACTCACATATTGGTTATCGCCAATAACCAAGTGATCCAGCAGTTCGATACCAACAATTTCTCCAGCTTCCATGAGCCGCCTAGTAAGCGCTACATCCTCTGGACTCGGTGTTGGATCTCCGCTTGGGTGATTGTGAGCACAAATGATGGAAGCTGCACCACACTTCAGGGCAGCCTTGAAAACTTCGCGGGGATGTACCAAAGATGCATCCAGGATTCCGATCGTAACCGTCTCCTGTGCCATAATTCGATTCTTCGTATTCAGAAACAAACAAATAAAATGTTCCTTGTCATAGTATCGCATCGACTCCATAAGCAGATCGGCTGCATCTTGCGGCCGTCGTACCTGCAGTGCATCCTCAAGACGAGAACGCGACATACGGCGTCCAAGCTCTAATCCTGCTTTTAGCTGCAGTGCCTTAGCGTCGCCAATACCACGAATCGCTGTCAACTCTGTCACAGACATATCGTGCAAATGCCGAAGCTGTCCTACGTGATTCAATATTCGCTGCGCTAATGTAATGGCCGATTCATTTTTCGTGCCTGTACGCAGTAATATTGCAAGTAATTCAGCATGACTTAATGACTCTGCCCCATATTGCATCATGCGTTCTCTCGGACGTTCTTCATGGGGAAGATCGCGTAGAAGTGGACTATGTCCCATCTTACAACCCCCTGTAGTCGATTGTCCGGTCGCCATCATGCACCGACGAAGCACCATTGGTCGGCATCCGCTGTTCCTAGGACCGTCTTGCATTCAACATTTCATATTCATCTTATCTCATTTACAATTACTGCTCCACCTTGCTGCTCCATACTGGCAGCGCCCATTACGGGATGATAATGCCATACGAAGCCAGCATATCGCTAACAAGCGACAACGGCAATCCAACTACGTTGAAATAACAGCCTTCAATTTGCGTGACAAGTGTTGAGCCAATTCCTTGAATCCCATAGGCCCCTGCCTTGTCCATTGGTTCACCAGTTGCAACATAGCGATGTATCTGTTCATCTGTCCATGGCTTCATATGGACTGTGGTTACACCATGCGCAACTTCTGTATGTTCGTCCGCTGAATCAATCATCGCCACGCCGGTATACACCTTGTGCGATCTTCCCTGCAGCCTAGTCAACATACGAACCGCATCCTCTTCATTCACTGGCTTGCCCAGCACTTCGCCATCCAAGACGACAATGGTGTCTGAACCGATGACAATACCGTGCTCACCAGCCGCCTTGCGGACATCTGCTACAGCCTGTGCCTTGCGCAGTGCCAGCGTCTCAACAATACAGTCAGGATCCAGATTGGGATCCACTGTCTCGTCTGCATTGCTAGGATGTACGACATAAGGAAGACCGAGTGAACGGACAAGCTCTTGTCTCCGTGGTGAGGAGGAAGCCATTACGATCGTTGGTCGCTCAAATTTGGATATACTCATTTTCGTAGTCGCTCCTCGCCATTTTTTGACACTGTTCTATTATACGCGTAACTGGCTGTCGAAACAAACATTCAAATGATGATCTTTGCAAGATTTAGATGAACAATTTATGGTAATCTATGCAACAATCCCAAATTCATGCAGTTTTCTATCCTTCCCCTCACAACAATGCGAATGCAAGTTCTTATATACAAAACAGAGCCCCTTCAAAGAGCTACGCTCCTATCAAAAGACTCTGTTCCCAACAATATAATTGGCATGTGATCTATTCCGCTCTCAGCTACACCTTCATCGTACCCAACCAAACCGCCTCTGCATTCCGATAATGCATAACCGCCTGCTGGATACTCCATAAATGCGAGGACGAAGGCTGCTTATTATACTCATTCACTGCACTGATTGCTGTGTTCATGCTCTGAACCAGCTCCGTCCAAGCTTTCTTGGACTGGTCGGGAATCCCTTTTTGCACGGTGCTCATTTGCTGTGTCCACTTCTGATGCTCCTTCCGAAGCTGTTCCGTGATCTCTTGAGTGAATGCTTCGGTATTGGTTTTTTCTAAATACGCAATCGATTGAGACATTAACCATTCATTCACCACGTCACTTTGGCCTAAAAATTGCTCCACGGAGGCTGAGTCACCTTGGAATGCCAACTTTGTAATCGCCGGACGGTTCAAGGTTCTCACATACAAGTCCACCTGCTTGTTCTTCAGCAACGCGCTCAACCCCATCGCATCCTCCTTCGAAGGTGCTATCGCGGCATACACGCGATGCTGCTCTGACTTCTCCTCCATCGCAGCCAGCCCGAGTTCTCTCAGCTCCGCCGCTGCCTTCTGAGCCCCTTCTTCCTGAGCGAACACACCATATTGCAGCATGTAAAACACTTTCTCTGGAATATTCACATCCGTCACATACAGACCTGCTGCGGCTGCAGCCGAATTCCCTCCATTGCTAGTAGATGAGGACTTGCTTCCTGAATCCCCTGCCTTCACCGTTCCCTGTTCGTTCAATGCCGTGTCCTTAGATGCTGGCTCTCCACCTTTTCCTTGCTTATCATTCGCGAATACTGGAATTGCATCACTTGGATTAGGCATCGATACTTCGCCCTTGAATAGAGACAGAGCGAGAAATCCGAACAAGGCACCCGTTGCGAGCGCGCCCGCAACGGAAGCAACGACTCTCCACACCGGGGGCTTGCGAGAACGTGTATGAATACCATGCCATAACAACTCGCCTTGATCACTAAGTGAACTAGAGGCAGGATCTTCAATAGAGGTTGGGATCGCATAACCGTTCTTCGGAATGTCACATTCAGGCTGACGATCCGACTCCCGAATCCAGCGCTCCACTCGTTCATCTTCGCTCTCAACCTTTTCTTGTTCCCGGTCATTGTTCGGATCATCTATATCGACCTTTTCTATATGATGCCGATTCTCTATAAGAGTTGATTCACTATACTCTTCAAGTTCCGATACGCTCGCCCGCTCAACTGAAGCCCCATTCACAATCGTACCATCAGACATCTCCTCCCAATCTGTAAGCCGCTCTTTCTTCTTGCTCGCCTCTATGCCCTGAATCTCATGTTTATCCTTCACAGGCTGGGAATCATCGAATCGAAACGTCATCTTCGTTCGCATGTTGGTCATATCCGAACACCTACCTTGTCCTATTGGTTACTAGTAGATTTATGCTAGATTCGAATCCAATAGAACCTACCTTACAAATTATTGGCTAGAAAGTGCGTCCGTCCTCCTATATGCGTCCTATCAAATCTTGCAACGCTAGCATATGATATACAATCCCGCAGCAAAGGAGGGAATAGAATGAACAGCAAGAAAAGCAAGAAAAGCAACTTGCGTTTGACCCCAGCTGAGGTACGTCGATTCGTTAGACGAAATATCGGCCGTCGCGTGATTGTCGTTCTGTTTACTGGAGAAGTACTGGTTGGCAGAATCTTATCCTCGGGGCTTATCTCCTTCCGATTACGTGTACAGCGCCGGGGCTTTTTCTTTATCCGTCGTATTCTATTTGCAGCTGTAGTTGCTATTAGACTTGTGTAATCCACTCAGACAAAGACAATAAGTCAACAGAAAAAAAGATCGAACGAAGGGCCAAAATCCTGACCCCCAGCTCGATCTTTTCTTGCTATTCTAGTTGTTTACAGACTTACATCCCACTGTTGGAACATCGCTGACTTACTGCCAGAGATACTACGATTTCAATGCCTCAGTTAAGTCACGCGCTGTCTTCCAAATATCACCTGCACCCATTGTGATTACCAAATCTCCGGACTTCACAATTGATTTCAGATGCTCTAATGCATCATTCTTATCCGCAATGTACTGTGCGTTGCTGTTGCTGTTTTCGCGAATCCGGTCAACCAGTTTCGAAGAGTGTACCCCTTCAATCGGCTTCTCCCCAGCTGGAGAGTAGATATCTGTCAGAATCAGTTCATCTGCACCCTCAAATGCGCGGCTGAACTGATCGAACAGGAAATAAGTCCGCGAATAACGCTGCGGCTGAAATACGGCAACAATACGACGGTTTGTTGCTTTGGCAGCAGTAAGTGTTGCCTCAATCTCCGTCGGATGGTGAGCATAGTCATCTACAACAAGTACGCCCTGCTCTTCCCCAATTACTTGGAAACGGCGCTTAGCGCCAATAAAGTCCACGATGGCAGTAGATGCCTGTTCAAACGGAATGCCTGCACGCATAGCAACAATAATGGTCGCCATTGCATTCAACACATTATGCGTACCTGGAATAGACAATTGTACTGTGCCAAGCGCCTTGCCTTGATGATTCATCGTAAAGGTCATGCCGCGATCTTCCGCGATAATCTCTGTAGCTGTATAATCAGCCGCTTGCTCAATGCCGTATGTCACAACACCTGCGCCCAAGTTTGGAAGCATAGAACCAACAATCGGATCATCCGCACACACTACAGAGCATCCTTCCGGATTTACTTGTGATAGGAACTGTACATAAGCTTCCTTCAATCGCTCGAAATCCCCGCCATAATTCTCCAAATGATCTGCCTCTATGTTAAGTACAACCGCTATATGAGGGTGATAATTCAAGAAGGAGCCATCACTCTCATCCGCCTCAGCTACTACATATTCACTATTTCCTGCTTGGGCGTTCGTTCCTAGGTTCGTCACTTCGCCACCAATAATATAAGTCGGATCTACGCCACAGCGTTCCATGACAAAAGCAATCATGGAAGATGTCGTCGTCTTCCCGTGAGCACCAGCTACAGCGATGCCTTTCTTCGCATTCAGCAAGCGCGCCAGCATCTGTGAGCGGTGAATGACTGGAATCCCTTGCTGTTCAGCTGCAACTCGCTCTACATTATCTTTCGGACAAGCCGTAGAGTATACTACTGTGTCTGCGTTCTGAACATAGGCAGGGTCATGCCCGATATGTACAGTCGCTCCCTTTTTGCGTAACTTTTCCGTCAAATCCTGTTCGGCCACATCGGACCCCGTGACGGTGTACCCCATTTCCAGCATGACACGAGCGATGGCGCTCATCCCATAGCCCCCGATGCCGATAAAATGAATATGTTCCGTCGTATTCAAAACGAACTCACCAACCCTTTTCAGATTCGGTCCGATGCAGAACGAAAGAACGCACGTCTGCAATCAGATATAATGTCCCCGTAACTACTGCTAAATCTCCTGGCTCTGTCATCGCTTGTAGCTGTTCCAAAGCCTTATGCCAATCCGGCTCTACAAGAATGGTTGGACATTGTATATCGCCCTCGCCCTCCATCACTTGCTCGGCAATATGTTTCAAGCTCTCCGCATCCATCTTCTTGCGGAAATCTGGTTCTGTAAAAATAACGGTATCTGCTAAAGGTAGTATATGTCGTAGAACATCGGGATGATGCTTTGTCGACAGCATACCCATCATAATATGAAGCCGTTCATACCGGTACGTATCGCGCAGCGCTTGTGCAAGCGTCGCTGCCCCCTCCGGATTATGCGCTCCATCGAGCAGCATGCGAGGCTTCTCGCATACCATCTCTAAGCGCCCTGGCCATGCTGCACGCTTCAGTCCTTCTTGCGTGGTAGCATCCTCTAGCATGAAAGCCATATATTGTCGCAGCACTTCAAGCGCCATTAATGAGGCGGCCGCATTCTTCAACTGATGTGCTCCGTTCATCGTGAGCGACATTCCTTCCATCGAACGGAATGGGCCGAAGAATGTGAAGTTCTGTTCATTTTCAATCGCATGGAGCAGTTCCACCCGGAACTGTTCGTTCATGACATACAGCGTAGATTGGTTTTTCTCAGCAGCCTGCTTAATCACTTCAAGCGCTTCTGGCTGCTCCACCGTCGTCACCGCTGGCACCCCTGGTTTAATAATTCCTGCTTTCTCGGCAGCAATCTTCTCAATCGTATCCCCAAGTATGTCCATGTGATCATGGCCGATATTCGTAATAATCGATACGATCGGCGTCACGATGTTCGTTACATCAAGCCGTCCGCCAAGTCCTGTTTCCCATACGACGACATCCGGGAACGTCACTGTCGCATAGTACATAATGGCGAGCGCAGTTGATACTTCAAACGTCGTCGGCGAACCGAGCGGCGTTTGTGCGATTTCATCCACCAACGGCTTCAGCTTGTTCACAAGTTGAAGCAGCGTATCTTCAGGAATGTCCTCGTTGTTGTACTTTAAACGATTCGTATACTTCTCAATATAAGGAGAAGTAAATGTGCCGACATCATATCCGTTAGCAAGCAAGACACTTGTTAACATCGCACAGGTCGAGCCTTTACCATTTGTGCCCGCAACATGAATGAACTTCAAGCGACGGTGCGGAGAACCTAACCGCTCCATCAACAGTTCGATCCGATCCAATCCAGGACGGATTCCAAAAGGAATTAAAGAATTAATCCAATCAATTGCGTCTTCTACCCGAACAAAAGGAAAATCGGTTGCTTCCGTCTCGCTTGTCGTAGGCATAGTTCCTCATCCTTTATCAGATGTCATTAAACGACCGAACCGGCATGAGACAGCGCTCACGTCCGGATCGGTCGTACATATCGCACAGGTTGATTACGCTTCTTTCAATTCGGTAATACGCGCCAGTACTTTGTCTCTCTTCTCACTGTAATCACGCTGCTTGGCACGCTCTTCATCAATGACCGAAGCAGGCGCCTTCGCGATGAAACCTTGATTAGCAAGCTTCTTATCGACACGCTCCACTTCTTTGTTCAGGTGCTCGACTTCTTTTTGAAGACGTGCAATCTCCTGATCAATGTCAAGAAGGCCAGCGAGCGGCAAGTACAACTCGGCTCCTGTCACAATAGCGGTCATCGCTTTGTTCGGAGCAGCAGCTTCTATGCTTACCTCCAGCTTCGAAGTACCGCAGAAGCGTTCCACGAACTCAAGGTTGTTCGTAATGTTCGCTTCTACCATACGATCAGTCGGCTTCACAATCAATTCTACCTTCTTGCTCATCGGAACGTTCACTTCAGCACGAATATTGCGTACTGCGCGAATCATATCCATAAGAAGTGTCATCTCGCGAACCGCCTCAGGCGCTTCGAATTCAGCACGGTATACTGGCCATTCCGCAAGTGTTACCGTCTCGCCGGAGTGCGGCAGATGCTGCCAAATTTCCTCTGAGATGTACGGCATGAACGGATGGATCATGCGCATTGTACGGTCAAGCACGTAAGCCAGAACGGATTGCGTCTTCTTCTTCGCTTGCTCATTCGAGCCATACAAGCTAAGCTTCGCAAATTCAATATACCAATCGCACAGATCGTCCCAGATGAAGTTATTGAGTACACGGCCTGTTTCGCCGAACTCATAGGCATCCATCAAGCGAGTAATTTCGCGGGCAGTCTCGTTCATACGGTGGAGAATCCAGCGGTCAGCTGTGCCCAATTCGCCTGTGATGTCGATATCCGCATAAGTGAACCCTTCCAAGTTCATCAGAGCGAAACGGGATGCATTCCAAATCTTATTGGCAAAATTGCGAGCCTGTTCTACACGTTCCCAGCGGAAGCGCAAGTCTTGGCCTGGTGTACTGCTCGTCGAAATCATGAAGCGCATTGCATCAGCACCGTACTTCTCGATAACTTCAAGCGGATCGACACCATTCCCAAGCGATTTGGACATTTTCTTACCATCAGCATCACGCACCAAGCCGTGCATCAGCACATCCTTGAACGGAATTTCGTCTGTAAATTCCAACGCCGTAAAGATCATGCGGGATACCCAGAAGTAAATGATGTCATAGCCTGTAACGAGCACATTCGTTGGATAGTAGCGCTTCAGATCTTCTGTCTGTTCTGGCCATCCAAGTGTGGAGAACGGCCACAATGCAGAGCTGAACCATGTATCGAGTACATCTTCATCCTGCTTCAAGTGGTTGCTTCCGCATGACGTACATGCAGCCGCGTCTTCTTCTGCAACATGAATGTGTCCGCAATCCTCACAGTACCATGCAGGGATGCGATGTCCCCACCATAGCTGGCGGGAAATACACCAGTCGCGTACATTCTCAATCCAATGCAAATATGTCTTCTCGAAGCGATCAGGCACAAAATTAACACCTTTGCCAGACTTCTGTGCTTCGATTGCACGCTCCGCGAGCGGCTTCATCTTCACGAACCATTGCGTAGACAAATACGGCTCTACAACTGCGCCGCTGCGCTCGCTGTGACCAACTTGATGCACATGATCTTCAATCTTGATCAGCACGCCTTGTTCTTGCAAATCCTTCACGATCTGCTTGCGGCAATCTGCACGATCAAGCCCTTGATATTGACCAGCCAGCTCGTTCATTTTACCGGACTCATCCATTACCGTAATTTGCGGCAGTTGATGGCGGAGTCCCATTTCGAAGTCATTCGGATCATGGGCTGGCGTAATCTTAACCGCACCACTTCCGAAGTCTTTATCTACATAATCATCAGCAATGACCGGAATCTCTCTGCCAACAATCGGCAGTACCAGCATTTTGCCAATCATATGCTTATAGCGCTCATCCTTAGGGTGTACAGCTACTGCTGTATCGCCAAGCATCGTCTCTGGACGTGTTGTCGCCACAGTGATTGTGCCGCTGCCATCCTTCAGAGGATATTGCAGGTGATAGAGATGCCCCTGCACTTCCTTATATTCAACTTCGATATCAGACAATGCCGTACGTGCTGCCGGATCCCAGTTGATAATATACTTACCGCGGTAGATGAGACCTTTCTCATAGAGCTTCACGAATACTTGGCGAACCGCACGAGACAGACCCTCGTCCAGCGTAAAGCGCTCACGGGAGAAGTCCAATGACAGTCCCATCTTCGCCCATTGCTCACGAATCGTATTCGCATACAACTCTTTCCAATCCCATACACGCTCCAAGAATGCTTCACGCCCAAGATCATAGCGTGTGATTCCTTCTTCGCGCAGCTTCTGCTCTACCTTCGTCTGCGTTGCAATACCTGCATGGTCAGAACCTGGAAGCCACAAAGCATCATATCCTTGCATCCGCTTGAAACGAATCAAAATATCCTGCAATGTAAAGTCAAGTGCATGACCAATATGCAGCATACCCGTAACGTTCGGAGGCGGGATTACGATTGTGAATGGTTCAGCATCCTTGCGTTCACCTGCTTTAAAATACTCGCCTTTCATCCAGAAATCATACCATTTCTGCTCCGCTGCCTTCGGATCATACGTCGTAGGCATAGACAGTTGCTCTTGATTCTCTGCCAAGCAAATCCCTCCGTTACATAATCATGAGTATCTAATCGACAATGTTCAGCCTATATAATCGAAGCAAATCATACTGCTCGATCCATGCATGCTTCTCTAAGCGCATAGCTCGGTATTTGCAAGGACAATTCGCTTACGTAGGCAAATAAAAAAACCTTACGCCGCAAAGGACGAAAGGTTTAGCTTCCGTGGTACCACCTTTATTCCGCTCCCAGTACAGATCCTTACATCTTACAGATCGTGTGAGCGGCACTTCAGTTGCAAATAACGGCTGCGGCCGGCCTATTCTAGCGTATCCGGAACATGATGAACATCGTGTTCATACATTACCGTGACACGTTCAAAAGGGCAACTCCCAGGTGACTTCAGCGCGGGACAATCCTGCAGGCGTTGCACCGTGTCGCTCTGCTCTCTGTAAGGGGCCAATCGCTTACTAATCCTGTTCATAGTCTTTCAATCAGATCTTTATAAAAATAAACAATAACATTTACGATATATTGTACCTTCGCATACCGAGCGAGTCAATAGACGAAGCACAAAAGGATACTAACAAATGCTTTCCCTATTAGTCATATCCTGTTTTTCATTTTTCATAACATGTACTATAGGAGGTGTTTTACATGGAACGGTGGTGGTGTCGTGTTCGAGGTTCCATTAAAGGGGTTCTTTTCCCCATCATTTGCTTGCAATTTGTTCGCACGTTGCTTCTGCCAACAGCATTTGACGTATTTTTGCTATTTGTATTATTCCTCATCTTCATTGGATTTTTGTGGGATGTATATTGAAGCTTGTACTCTTGTACAACTGCATGCAGACACAAAGAAACCCGTCGCTCATTGAGCCATACGGGTTTCTTGCCTATCTATTAGGAAGTGGAGATATCGTTACGAGGTGGGAATATACAGAACTTGCCCTTCGGATATATCCGATTCCGCTAAGCGGTTGTAGAGCGCAATTTCTCTCGAATTCATGCAATAGCGGTCAGCAATTGTATCGAGTGTTTCAGAACGCTGCACAATACACAAGCGCACCTTCTTGAAAGCCCGCTCATCATCAATACGCTGCAGGAATAGCGACTGCCACTTTACTTCCTCACCAGTTGTCTCCTCATTCATTGCTGCTAGCTGCGCTGCCTCTTCTTCCTTCTGGATACGTTCCAGTTCTTGAGACTCCCGCTTCTTCTGCAGCAACGAACTGAATCCAACTGGTTCCGCTGCTTCCGGCTCGCTCGCTTTCGACTTGCCGATTGCAACCTTCATCTCCTGCTTGGCAGCTGCTGGAACATCCTCCGGCTCATTCAATGGAGCAGCTGCTTCAATATCGTCCCGCTCCACTTCCTGATTCGAGGCGAGCGATTCACCTTCACCCTCTGATTGAACAGCTGCATCTACTTCGATGGATTGCACACTTTCCTTTCTCGCAACAGGCTCATTCGTATTTGCTTCATTCGAGAGGGTTGGTGAATGAGACTCCAACTGAGTCATTTTCGCTGCTGGCTCGTGTTCTGCGCTATCCGTAGCAGCACTTGCTCTGCCCGGCGCTCGCCCTGCTTCGCCTTGCCCCTCGGCACTCTGAACCTCTAACCGCTCTTCCTCATCTCGCGTCTCTCTGGCCCACTGAGAACCACTCCATGTGAGCGGAATACGTTCAGATTGGGGAGTATCTCCATCAAATGCATCATGATCGGTTTGTGCAGGCAGCATCCTTTCCCCTTCGACTTCGCGAATCTCCACGTCTTCAGCAGCTCGATCGAAGTTCTCTTCCAACTCTTCTTCTGCCTGATCCTCCATCTGTTCCTCTGCCTGTTCCTCTGCCTGTTCTTCTGTTTGTTCTTCTTGCTCCTGTTCCTCTGAAGCCCTAACAGGACTGAAATCTCTATAATCAGCTTCTGTTTCTACTTTCGATTCAGTCGCAACTTCCGATTCAGTTGCAACTTCCGATTCAATTGCAACTTCTTCAGTCACATGCTCTGCTGATTTCGTGAACGCCGGTGTATATGTACCGTAGTCACGCAGCCACGCTGGCTCTTCCCCATCGTGCTCGAGCTCCGTTTGATGTACAACTGTAAATTGCTCCGGCTCCCAAGCCGCTGGCTCTATGCTTTCCATTGAGATGCCGCGCAGCGATAAAATTCCTGTAATATTTAATGTACGTGTTGATAAAAGGTCTACATCGAAGTGCTCAATATCGACCGAAATATCATCCAAGCTGCGCACCCGATTTAAGGGGAGTGTGATTTCAACAGGGATCCAATGCTCAAGCGAATGACTGCTACGCAGTTCATCAGCACCTACATATGCCCCAGCCAGCAGCAAGCTGCCACGCACTGTCACCTGGTCACCAGCAGGAATGACCTGAATGTGCGGTGTCAACTCCACTTCTTCCAATTGATCAATGCCGACCACTTCGTCGGACAAGTGCACACGTTCATAAATATCAAAGCGCAATCCATATGATTCTTCGTTCACAGACCGCTCCTCCTCCCGCAGTTCATATGCCATCTTCCCTTGTGACCAGCGTACATGCGATATGGCAACGATGTTAAGCTACAGTCGCAAAGTCAGACTCGTATCACTACTTCATCTATATGGGAGGAAAGAGAGGAGCATGACTATATTTTTTGCCGCAAGCGCAACATGTCCTCAGGCCACGGGGCGTCTACAACAATCTGTTCTCCTGACAGCGGATGGATGAAGCGCAAACTCTCCCCATGAAGCGCTTGTCTGCTAATGAGCTTGCCATCGCCCCCATATTGCGTATCTCCCGCAAGCGGATGCCCCTTTGCACTCATATGCACCCGAATTTGATGTGTCCGACCCGTCTCCAGCGTTAGGCGCACGAGGGACAGCTCTGAGCCGGGCTGCAGTGTTTCATAGTGGGTAATCGCAGGAGCTCCGCTATCGCTTACCCGATATTTGCCGCGATGATGACGATCCTTCCCTATTGGCGCATCTACCGTTCCAGAAGCCGGCGTCAGCGTTCCCTGAACAATCGCATGATAGATGCGCTCAATTTTCTTCTCGCGCATCATCTCATCCAGAATCACTTGTGTACACGGCTGCTTCGCATACAGCACCGGCCCGGTTGTATCAACATCTAAGCGATGTATATGCAGCACCTTGGAAGCCTGCCCCGTCCATAGATAGTGGCATGCCACTGCATGGGCAAGACTGTCCCGCCTCTTATCCTGCTCGGGTGTCGTTGGATGAACCGCCATACCTGCAGGCTTATATACAACCAGACAAGCATCATCTTCATATAACACCTCGGCAGGTGCGTCAGCGGGCTCATAAGCATCCGATTCAGCAACAAACCATTTCACACGCAGCCTATCTCCTGCAGTGCGAATATCTCCCGCATGATTCATTCTATGAACGAATTTTTTTGGCAAACGCAGCTCGCTAATCAGCCATGCCAGTGTAGATTGTTCATCTTGAAGCGAAGCTTTGCCGGGCATGAATTCTATCCATTCTCCTTGGCGTCTCCAATATCGTGTCACGACGCATCTCCTCCGTTCCTATCCATTTCAAAGCCCGGCACTCCACTTCTAACGCGGAATCGCCGGGCTCGTATTCGTCCTATTTATGTGTATAGATTGACCATACCATCCTATATTCAAGCCTGCATATACTTAGATTGATTTCTTTAGTGCAGCATAGTTGGCTTGAATTGTAAATTCAATGTCCTCATCGGTATGAGCCGCCGACACAAACATCCCCTCGAATTGCGAAGGCGCTACATTAACCCCTTCATCGAGTAGATGCTTAAAGTACGTACGGAACAGCTCTTGATTGGACGTGCGAGCCGTATCAAAATTCGTTACCGGCTCATTCGTAAAGAATGGGCATACCATCGAGCCAACACGGTTGATTGTACACGGCACTCCCAGTTCTTGCGCATTGCGGATAAAGCCTGCCTCAAGCTTGGCACCCTTACGATCCAGTTCCGCATACACCTCCGGCGTAAGCAAAGACAATGTCGTATAACCGGCAGCCATCGCCAGCGGGTTGCCGCTAAGCGTACCTGCTTGATAGATTGGGCCACTCGGTGCAATTTGCTCCATGTACTCGCGTTTGCCTCCGTATGCACCTACTGGCAGTCCACCACCGATAACCTTGCCGAAGCAAGTCAAGTCCGGTGTGACGCCAAACAACCCTTGCGCACAGCTGTAGCCCACACGGAATCCTGTCATAACCTCATCGAAAATAAGCAGACTTCCATATTGCTCCGTCAAATGCCGCAGGCCTTCCAAGAACCCTTCCTGAGGTGGTACAACCCCCATATTGCCTGCAACCGGCTCTACAATGACACAGGCAATATCTTCGCCATAGCGATCAAAGGCCAGCTTCACTGCTTCCAGATCATTATACGGAACCGCAATCGTATTGCTGGCAACCCCTTCAGGCACCCCCGGGCTGTCTGGTAGTCCCAATGTCGCTACACCCGAACCAGCCTTGATGAGCAGGCTGTCTCCATGACCATGGTAAGAGCCCTCGAATTTCACAATCTTACTCCGCTTTGTAATACCGCGCGCCAATCGGATTGCACTCATCGTCGCTTCCGTTCCGGAATTCACCATACGAACGATGTCTACGGAAGGTACACGCTCACATACCAGTTTCGCCATAGCCGTCTCGATCTCCGTAGGCGCACCGAAGCTTGTACCCTTCGCAGCCGTCTCTTGGATCGCACGCACAACTTCGGGATGCGCATGACCCATAATTAGCGGTCCCCATGAGCATACATAATCTACGAATACATTGCCATCGATATCATACAGCCGGGATCCTTCCGCCCGTTCAATATAAGCGGGTGTCAGACCGACGGATTTGAATGCGCGTACAGGGCTGTTCACACCGCCAGGTATGTATTTCTTTGCTTCTGCAAATGCTGCCTGCGAACGTGTGTCTACACGGCCAGATTTTTTTTCAGACATGTTGGTTGCTCCTTCTTATTTATTCCTCTGTTCTATGTTACACTAATAAAAAATCGGCTTGGCAAAGAGGGGAAAGTCATGATTGAATTGCTCAAACGCGTCCCACTGTTCTCTGATTTGACTGATGAACAGCTGGAAATCGTATCGTCCATCACATCCCGCCGGGAGTATGCCCCACATACGATCTTGTTCCAGCAGGGAGATCCAGGGCACACATTCTGCATCGTATTTCGCGGTGCCGTCAAAGTATACACATCCAACAAGAAAGGCCAGCAGAAGATCCTCTCTGTCTTTCAGAGCGGCGACAACTTCGGCGAACTTGCGCTTATTGATGGCAAGCCGCGTTCTGCAACAGCAGAGACATTAGAGGATACGGTTCTCTTTACCGTCACATCCGAGAGCTTCCACTTACTGCTGCGCGCCCACTACGATATTGCGAAGCAGGTTATGATTCAACTATGCGGTCGACTGCGCTCGACGAACGGATATGTCTATGACTTAACGTTCTTAGATGCACCAAGCCGCATCGTAAAGAACATCGTTCGCATCGCTCAGCAGCAAGGCGAGCGCCGCGGAGATAAAATCTACATCCGTGCCGCCTTCGACGCTGATGCCATGTCAGGTCTTGCTGGCGTACATCGGAACGTATTAGAACAAGTGATTCGTGATCTCGAGCATCAGCGTATCCTGACGCTGCAGCCGACCGAATACACGCTGGACGTATCCCGACTATTCCAGAGTCCTTACGTTAGCTAGCTCCATACATCGGGTAGACAAGCTCCCCGTCGGCACATTCAACGACCTTTGCCACGGGGAGTTTGCTATTTATACAGAAGTCGCTTCTTTTAATCAAGCCCCACTGCAACAATTGTTACGCTCGCTCAGACAGCCAACGTGCAGCATCCTTCGCATGATACGTAATAATCATATCTGTTCCCGCGCGCTTCAGACCAAGCAGCAGTTCGCTCACAATAGCACGTTCATCAACCCATCCAAGCTTGCTCGCTGCCTTCACCATGGAATACTCGCCGCTCACATTGTAAGCCACTAGCGGCAAATCGAATTGATCCTTCATCACACGGATAACATCCATGTATGCCATGGCTGGCTTCACCATAAGCATGTCCGCGCCTTCCAGAACGTCCTCTTCTGCTTCACGAATTGCTTCGCGCACATTGGCAGGATCCATCTGATAAGTCTTGCGATCACCGAATTGAGGCGCGGAATGAGCCGCATCTCGGAATGGACCATAGAATGCCGATGCATACTTCACCGAATAGGACATGATTGGCACATCATGATAACCTGCCTCATCAAGACCTGCACGAATCGCATGCACGAATCCATCCATCATATTGGATGGCGCTATAATATCAGCCCCCGCTTCTGCTTGAGACACCGCCGTACGCACTAAGTACTCGAGCGACTCGTCATTATCAATCTCGCCTACCTCGCATCCATTCACTTCATGCACATGAACCATTCCACAATGCCCATGATCGGTATATTGGCATAGACATGTATCCGCAATAATAAGCAGGTCAGGGTGAGCCGCCTTAATTCGTCTTGTCGCTTGTTGGACGATTCCATCCGTGGCGAATGCAGAGCTTCCGACAGCATCCTTCGAAGCTGGGACACCAAACAGCACAATAGCTGGTATACCCAATTGAACAATTTCGTCTATTTCTTCATCCATACGGTCAAGGGAGAAATGATAAACTCCCGGCATGGAGCTAATCTCTTCCTTAATCCCTGTACCATGCGTCACAAATATAGGCATAATTAAGTCATTGACTGTCAATACAGTCTCGCGAACCATATTGCGGAGAGCTGCCGTCTTCCGTAGGCGGCGTAATCTTGTAGTTGGAAATACCATGTTAGCAACCTCCTTGAATGTGTATATGCGCCTTGTCAGCACTGCTAAGTCTGCACATCTCGTCCACCATACTGCTAATGGTAGATCGTTCTGCGACTGCAGCAACCTGCAAGCCTGCATCACGCGCCGTGCGCGCTGTAATCTCCCCGATGCACACCACTTGAGCGCCACCAAGCTTCGCTACAGGGTCAGGAACCCCCATGCGTTCGAGTGCGGCGATCAGGTTCGTAACCGTCGAGGAACTTGTAAACGTAATCAGATGAATCGCGTTCTCTTCCAGCAATTCCACTAAATAAGGATCATCGTACTCAGGCAGCACAGTCTCGTACAAATCGACCTCATCCACAAGCAGGCCATGCTGCTGCAGCATCTCCTTCAGCCAAGGGCGCGCCAGATCACCCCGTGCAAGAAGCACGCGCTCTTCTGGCGAGATTAATGGACGAATGGCATCCCATACCCCTTCTTGGCTATACTGAGCAGCAGATACATCTGGCTGCACTCCATATTCGCGAAGCGCTTCAGCAGTCTTGGGGCCTACCGTTACGATTCGTACATTCGCCCATTGGCGAATATCCTGCCCTTGCTCCTGCAAGTGTTGGAACCAATACTTGACGCCATTCACACTCGTCAGAACTAGCCATTGATATTGCTGTGCATGGATAAAAGCCTGATGAATCGCTTGCTGTTTCCCAAGAGAGACGGGCGCCCGCATCTCAATGACGGGATATTCATACGTCTCCCCTCCAAGCTGCTCAATGGGCTTAACAAGCTCGCTAGCCTGCGAACGGCTCCTCGTGACAAGTACTCTCTTACCGAACAGCGGTCGCTCCTCTGCCCAAGCTAGCTGTTCTCGCAGCTTCACAACATCCCCCACGACAATGACTGCCGGCGACTCGAAGCGAGCACGCTCTGCTTCATTCGCGATCGTCGCTAGAGTCCCTACGAGCGTGCGCTGCTCAACTCTTGTTCCCCAGCGCACTAATGCAACAGGTGTATCCGCTGCCCGCCCATGACTCATCAATCGTTCGGCTATTACACGCAGCTTGCCGATACCCATAAGGAACAGCAAAGTTCCAGCAGATTGGGTCATCTGCTCCCACGCGATGAACTCATCCAGCTTGTCCGGGTTCTCATGTCCAGTCACTACACAAAAGGAAGACGCGTAGTCCCTGTGAGTCACAGGGATGCCCGCATACGCAGGAACCGCAACAGCAGAGGTGACTCCCGGAACGATCTCATACGGAACTCCATGCTGCTTCAGCACAGCTGCTTCTTCTCCCACTCTGCCGAACACACAAGGATCGCCCCCCTTTAAGCGAACGACCCTGTTTCCTTCCTGTGCTAGATCAGCAAGCAGTTGGTTAATATCCGCCTGCTTCATCGCATGTCGATCAGGCAGCTTGCCCACATAGATCTTACGAGCGCCCTGCTTCATATATCTGAGCAATTGAGGGCTAGAGAGACGATCATAGACAACAACATCTGCTTCCTGCAGACAATTCAAGCCTTTGACCGTTATCAACCCTACGTCACCTGGCCCTGCGCCTACCAGATAGACAATACCTATTTCAGAGGAATGCCGTTCCATTCATATCAGCCCCTTAATTGGGATAGCATTTGTTCCGCTCCTCGGTCCAGCAGACGCTCTGCAACTGCAATACCAAGTTCCTCTGGTTGACCGCCTTCCATTGTGTCACTCAAAATCGTATTCTCTTCCGCCGATCCGACAAGACCAGTTAAGCGTATCGTGTCATCTGCGTTATGAAGCTCTGCATACGCTCCGATCGGCACTTGGCACCCGCCATTCAAGCGGCCTAAAAATGCCCGCTCCGCCTGAACGGTACGAGCAGTATCTACATCGTGATAACGCGCAAGCAGCGACAGTACTTCCTCATCATCTGCACGGCATTCAATCCCCAATGCCCCTTGCCCTACCGCTGGGAGACACAGTTCTGTCGGCAAATAGGATGTGATACGATCCTGCCATCCCATCCGATGAAGTCCTGCTGCAGCAAGAACGATTGCATCGAATCCTTCCGTCTCTAGCTTCTTCAATCGTGTATCAATATTGCCGCGCAATGGCTCGATCTGCAAATCCGGTCTATGCGCCTGCAATTGACAAGATCTGCGCAAGCTGCTCGTGCCTACCTTCGCACCTACGGGCAAATCCTCAATCGAGGTGCCAGACTTCATAATCAAGCAATCTCTTGGATCTTCCCGCTTGGGCACAGCGCCAACCGTCAGTCCATCCTGAAGTTCCCAAGGCATGTCCTTCATGCTATGAACCGCGATATCCACTTCCTTATCCATTAACGCTTGTTCAATCTCCTTCACGAATAACCCTTTGCCGCCTACCTTGGACAAGGTGACGTCCAGGATGCGATCTCCTTTCGTTACGATCTTCTTAATTTCGAATCGGAACGGAAGGTTGTTCTCTTTGCAAATGGTCTCCAACGCCGCAATCACATGCCCGGTCTGCGTCAAAGCCAAAGCGCTCTGCCTTGTCCCAACAATGATAGTACGCATCTAGTTGCCCCTCCTGCTTGCCTAAATTATTCATTCATTTATTGATATTGGGCGAGCCACGCCATGACCCAGTCCTCCCATTTGGGGAGTGTGACATTACATTCATAGGCCCGCCAGCATTCTTCTGCATAGTGCCGCATTGCTCGCTGGCGATCTACCGTGTCTGGCAGCACATCATGCGAAACCTTGCGTGCGTGCAGCAGCATCTCCGCTACTTGCGCCAACTCATCATCCATTAACTTGGACAGCTTGGCTAATATGCTTCTCGTCAAGGTTGGACTAGCGCCGCCAGTCGATACAGCGAGATGGACATCTCCGTGCTGCACCGTCCCAGGATTGGCGAAGTCACTCTGTTCCGGACTATGAGCAATATTGATGAGCGCCCCATAGCGCCTTGCTTCCTCAGCTACTCGCTCATTCACTTCACAGTGATCTGTCGCAGCAAACACAAGCAGCGCTCCAATGGCGTCCCCCTCTTCATACTCTCTTGCGATATGAACAATGCTACCTTCATGGACAAAGTGCCAAAGCTCTGCAGTCAATACGGGACTGACCACCTTTACTTCAGCACCACTCGCCAGCAAGTGACGAACCTTGCGCGCAGCTACCTTGCCGCCGCCAATCACCGTACATGGCTTGCCAACAAGCTTCAGCATAATCGGATACAGAGGGGAATCTCCCATTCGCTACACTCCAATCCAGCGATGAAATGTCGACAATGAATTCAATGCGAAATTGAGCATCATTACCGCATAACACCCTAAATTCAACAAAGAAAGTCGAAATCCTGTTGAATCATTACGCGAGCGTTTCACAATATAAGAGCCATAGAATAAAAGCGCTAATAACGTAAACCATATCTTAAAATCAATCAGCAATTCCGTACGATTGTCGAGCAGAATAGCCCCAACTGCTACGGCAAGCGACAGTAAAATCATCGGAATGCCAATTACGACAGCTAGAAACGAAAAGCGTTCAATTCGTTCAAGACTAGGCAAGCGCCGCACCGCGTCAGACCATTGCTTAGCCTTCAACTTATGATGGAGAAATACATACATGCCCGCGAATACGGCACTAATCGTTAAGGCTGCGAAACCAAAGGCTACAAGCGAGATATGGAAAGAGAGCAAATTACGCATCATCTCCCATTCCTTCATCGATGCAGGCATTGTCGGGTCGTTAAGCATGTTCACGAGCAATAAGGCAAACCCAATAAGATTGACGAAAAAAACGATAAATTCGATATGAAAGAACCTGCTAATGACAATGGATACGGTCACGAGGAACCATGAAAACAAAAACATAAATTCAAAACTACTAAAAACGGGCACATCCTGATGCCTCACCATTCTTACAATCAAGAAGATCGTCTGAAGTACCCATACAAAAGTAAGAAGCCCTGCACCCATCCGCTTCGCTTTCCGATTGACTCCTACCACATCGGAAAAATAAAACAGAAGGCTCAGGGCGTATGTGTAGATAATCGCATCGTAAATCCAACTATTCGTAACCATCGATGCCTGCCGCCTCCTGTTCTTCCTCTACCATGTGACGGCTGCCCAAGACAGCACAGACTTCCCCCGCTCGGGTTCCGTATTTCGATTCACGGTGACTTGGGATGAGGGCTGTTCCTTGCCTCGCTCCTCCTTGCCACCCGCTTCTGGCTGCTCCAGTGCGAAAATTTGCGAAAATAACCGCAATGCCTCGTCCCCATTTTTCTCAGCGGCGAGCTCTTTAATTTGATTAATTGGGTCGTGCATCATTTGGTTCAACATGCTCTTCGTCAGACGGCGTATCAATTTTTCTTCCCGTTCAGACAGCTCGGGAAGTTTATTGAACAAGCTTTGCAGCGTATCCTGGTGGATGCGTTCTGCTTTGGACTGTAAAGATCGAATCATCGGAGTTACACCCAGCATTTTGAGCCAATGACGATGCTCCTCGAGTTCATCTGCGATAAAAGCTTCGATCTTCGCCGCTTCCTTGCGGCGACGTGCCAGATTGCTCTCCACAATACCTTGCAGATCATCGATATCATATAAGAATACATTCGACACGTCACTAATCGCCGGATCCAAGTCACGCGGCACGGCAATGTCAATGAAGAACAGCGACCGAGATTTGCGTCTGCTCATCGCCCGCTTCACATCATCCGCTGTCAGTACATATTCCTTCGAACCCGTTGAGCTAATCACAATATCAGCCTCAGCCAGCATCTGTTCGGCCGCATCAAGCGTACCTGCCCGACCGTTAAACTGCTTCGCCAGCTCTTCCGCACGAGATAGGGTACGGTTTGCTACCATTACCTCCGCAGCCCCGTTGGCATATAAATGCTTCACAGTCAGCTCGCTCATTTTGCCTGCGCCTAGAATGAGTACCTTCTTTCCTTGGAACGATCCGAATATTCGCTTGCCAAGCTCCACTGCGGCATAGCTGACCGATACCGCATTTTCGTTAATGCTTGTTTCGGCATGTGCTCTCTTCGCGAGTGTTATCGCCTGCTTAAATACGGTATTCAGCCACGTCCCGGTTACACCTTCATTTTGCGCGAACAAGAAGGCATTACGGATTTGGCCTAAAATTTGCGTTTCGCCGATGACCATGGAATCCAAGCCGCAACTGACCCGGAACAAATGCTCGACAGCCTGATCATCTTCATATATATAGAGGTACGGTGTAAATTGCTGTCTGGAAATGCCGAACCACGTCTCCATAAAGCTGCGGATGAAGTGACCGCACATGTGCAATCTGTCGACAACCACATACAGTTCTGTGCGATTGCATGTCGACACCATCACGCATTCGAGCACGCTCTTCGTCTGTCTCAATTGTCTCAGCGCCTCTTGCCAATCACTTTCGGGCACTGCAAACTTCTCCCGAATTTCTACGGGCGCCGTACGATAGTTCATGCCGACGACGATGATGTGCATTCATTTCACCTGCTTTTCAAAATTTAGTACATTCTCAGATGATAATCATTATAACATAGATCAACAAGAACATTCGTTCGTAATTTGAAAATATTATGAAATGCATGTCAAATTTTAGTTTGTACGGGCTAACTGCACCTTATACTATCATTGCAACGCCCCAATGTCATTCTTTTTTTATGTACTTTTTGCCAGTTCACTTCGGTGTAAAATAAGATTCCAGCACTTCCTTCAAATCCTTGTCTGCGCTAACCAGTTCTTCACGCTTGGATGCGATCCATCCCCCGCTGCTGTTATAGACGAGTGCATAGCTGTCATAGAGTCGGGTCATTGCCTCGGCGCTCATGCTGATCATCTCTTTTTCACTGTCCGTTAATGGGCGATCGCCATTTAACTGCATCAATGTGATGGTTTCTACAACCTTATTCAGGCTAGGCAGCTCTGGCAGCTGCTTCTTCCCAACCGCACGAACCAGTCTTTCATGTGCAAATGCTGCTGAATAAGCAACAAGCTTCAATTTTTGAAGCGGTTCTGTCGAGTCATACCGCGCTGCTTCCTGCAATGATCCTTTTAACAGGTTCGTTTGAAATTGAGCTACTTCGTACAGCATTTTAAGCGGGTCGGACGCTTCTGCCTTCGGTGACAATAAGTTGTACACTTGAATGGAAGGCCATATTAGCAGCATGAACAACACAACCATCCATACGATACCGCCTCGAAATCGTCTAGGTCTCATCAGCATTCACCTACTATATATGATTATGTATATAGCTTATGGAGCAACAAGTGGACAAATAACCGAGCTATGAGGTTGTCTCTGTATGAGAATAAAAAAAAGCCCGCCCCACCCTGTGCCAAGCACGAGGATGAGCGGGTCTTTATTGTCGTTTATACCAATTCGGATACTTTCATATCCGGAGTAACCACTTGCAATTCGCCTAATCCGCGAATAAGTTTCTTCGCGTACGTTTTCTCCGGTTTCAACACAGAGACCAGGTAATCAATGGCTAGCTGCGGGTCTACTGTTTCTCCGCAAGTGTAACAATCGATTGCTGCAAATCCACGTTCAGGATAAGTGTGGATAGAAAGATGACTTTCTGACAACATAACTAGAACTGTTGCCCCTTGTGGGTCAAACTGTTTAGATTGAACAGACAAGACCGTTGCACCACACGCTTCAGCGGCTTCTACCAGTTGTGCTTCAAGCAATTGAGCATTGTTCAGCAAATCGAAGTCGACTCCCCACGTGTCAACAGCAACATGTCTTCCGAAAGTTGAGTATTCCATCTTTCGGTTCCCCCTTCCTAGGAATAAAATGTTTGAAAAAATAATTTCATCCGCTAGGACCTACGTCATTCACTTCCCGAGGGAAAAATCTCTCGCAACATGCAATGTCCTGAGTGAATCCTGGTTCCTATATTGTTTTCAACGAGATTAAAAATAACATCTTACTCACATAAATGCAACACTTTTTTATCCACTTATCCCCTGACTATTCCATTTTCCCTGTCTACTATATGGCGAAAGCCTCTAATAGGTGTCTAGTACGCCCGCCCAATATTCGCTGCAGAACAAAAAAAGAACTTAAGGCATACGCCTTAAGTTCTTTCATATTCAAGTGCCGCTCAGGCTTCCAAGATGAACAATTGCTTTGCCAATGCTGTTAGCTGCTGATCTACAGCTTGAACCTCATCTGCTGACAGGCTTCGATTGCGCTTATCGAGCAAACTGTTGATGCGCTCCTTAATACTCGCAATTCGTATTTCTACATGTTCGTTACGGTACATGTTATGCAAGTCCTGTACCGTATCCTTATGTTCGAAAATAACGCGAGGCTCTTCCTTCTGCTCTACAATCTTGCGAACAGCCCCATCTGCGTAATAATAAGTGATTGTAAATCCCGCAAAAATCCGATTGACTACCGCTTCGCCACGGAATGTCGCCACAAGCTTATGCATCACTTGTGTCAATTTCGGATGAACCAAGCGGCAAGACGTTACACAGACATACCGATTGCCTTGTTTCTCGAACAGGAATATGATCTCATCACCCTGGCCGTCCTCAAGAACCACCTCTTGATTACCGTTTTCTAATACTTTCACCCGCCCCACAATAGATTGCTTCGCGAGCGATTGCACAAATCGGGTCAATTGAGCTTCCGTTAACTGTAAACTGGCTTTCACATACTCTGTGGCTAACCGCCGAGCCATAAAAACTCTCCTTACCTGTATTCAACATATAATATTTATACATGTTTATTATACTACAGGGAGAATATGAATTCCTGTTCATGAGCCGCCATTTTATGGTGCATTTCGCAAAAAAACGGACTGAGGCCGGAACTACCCCGCTTTTTATCCAACATGCTTACGAATTAACGCTTGCATGCTGATTAATAATGTCCCATAACTCTTCACGGCCTTGTCCTGTCTCCGCGGAGAACATGACAAACGGAGCATCCGATGACAACCCAAGGGTGGTACGAACTTGCTTCACATGCTTCGGAAGATGGTTTCTCGATATTTTATCAGCCTTCGTCGCAACCACACATACCGGGACGCCGTAATGCGTAAGCCAGTCATGCATCATGCAATCGTCTGCTGTAGGCGCATGGCGCAAATCAACAACCAGCAGCACAAGGCGAAGTGTCTCACGCTCTTGGAAGTACGCTTCAATCATGCGTCCCCACGCAGCGCGCTGCGTCTTCGATACCTTGGCATACCCGTATCCCGGCACGTCCACGAAATACATATTGTCATTAATGCGATAGTAGTTCAACTGCTGTGTCTTTCCCGGCTGCGAGCTTGTACGCGCCAAGTTCTTGCGCATAATCATGCGATTGATTAACGATGACTTCCCTACATTCGATCGGCCTGCCAGACCAATCTCCGGGAACCCGTCATCTGGATACTGTGCAGATCCAACAGCACTAATAATAAATTCAGCATTTGTTATTTTCATACGCGATTATCCTCACCTTACATTCTGTTCTGTCTATTGTACAATTGTACACGATTCCCGTCATTTCACAAAAAAAAGAAAAACGGATGCGCTGCACGCGCATCCGTCTTGTTGCTATACCATTATGATGAAGTCGCTTCCAGCAACGCATGCTGCAGCACTTCATCCATATGAGCTACTGGTATAAAGGTCAGCTCCCGCCGTACTGTATCCGGGATATCCGCTAGATCGCGTTCATTGTCATGTGGGAACAGAACCGTCTTGATTCCTGCACGAAGCGCGGCCAGCGACTTCTCTTTCAATCCACCAATCGGGAGTACTCTCCCGCGCAATGTAATCTCACCGGTCATTGCAACATCCTTGGATACATACCGATTAGTGAACGCCGATACAAGTGCCGTCGCAATTGTGATTCCGGCGGAAGGGCCATCCTTCGGAATCGCTCCTTCAGGGACATGGACATGAATATCCAGCTTCTCATGGAAGTCGGGCTCCAATTCCCACTGTGCCGCCTTCGAGCGGATGTAGCTAAATGCAGCCTGTGCGGACTCTTTCATGACATCGCCAAGCTTGCCTGTCAATTGCAGCTTACCGGAGCCAGGAACCACGGTAACCTCAATGTTAAGCGTGTCCCCTCCCGCTTCCGTCCACGCAAGACCTGTCACCGTTCCGATCTGGTCATTTTGTTCTGCCAGACCATAGCGATATCGAGCTACACCTAAATATTCGGATAATTGCTGGGCGTGAATCTGTATGTCTTCCACCTGTTCAGATACAATTCGCTTTGCAGCCTTGCGGCATAGCGCAGCCAATTGCTGTTCCAGTTGGCGAACTCCCGCTTCACGTGTATATTCACGAATTACTTTCAGAAGGCAGTCCTCTTGAACCGTCAGCTGATTCGCCTGCAATCCATGGGCTTCCTTCTGCTTCGGAAGCAGATGCCTGTTCGCGATTTCCAGCTTCTCAAGCTCCGTATATCCAGACAAGGACAGCAGTTCCATCCGATCCAGCAGCGGACGCGGTATATTGTGAACCGCATTGGCAGTTGTCACGAACAGAACCTTGGACAGATCGACCGGGAGCTCAACGAAATGATCACTGAATGCATTATTCTGTTCTGGATCCAATACCTCCAGCAGTGCAGATGCCGGATCCCCACGGAAGTCAGATGCCATCTTGTCGATTTCATCAAGCAGCATTACTGGGTTCATCGTGCCCGCATTTTTGAGCGCCTGAACAATTCGTCCTGGCATTGCACCTACATAGGTACGACGATGACCGCGAATCTCCGCCTCGTCACGCACCCCACCTAACGAGATACGAACAAATTTCCGTTCAAGCGATTTCGCAATTGACCTTGCAAGCGACGTTTTCCCGACACCCGGAGGGCCAACAAGGCATAGAATCGGCCCTTTCATTTCTTTGACTAGCTGCTGTACAGCCAAATATTCAAGGACACGTTCCTTCGGCTTCTCAAGTCCATAATGATCGGCCTCCAGAATGGATTCTGCCTTGCTCAGATCCAGATCATCCTCCGAGAGCTGAGCCCACGGAATCTGAAGCAGCCAATCGATATAGTTTCGAATCACCGAACCTTCTGCGGAAGAAGCCGGCATTTTCTCCAATCGATCGATTTCTTTGCCGATTTTCTCACGAACTTTATCCGGAGCCTCGAGCTCCTTCAATTGGGCACGCAGCTCCTCGGCCTCGCCCGCGCGGCCTTCTTTATCTCCCAATTCCTTCTGGATCGCCTTCATTTGCTCACGCAAATAGTATTCCTTCTGTGTCTTCTCCATCTGCTTCTTCACGCGCTGGCCAATCTTCTTCTCCATCTCCAGCACTTCGCTCTCATTATTGAGCAGCTCAAGCAGCTTATGCAGACGGGCTTTGCTATCCACCGTCTCCAGAAGCGCCTGTTTATCTTTGAGCTTGATGGACAAGTGGCTGGCGATCACATCCGCCATCCGACCCGGTTCTTCGATGTCCGTTACGGAAGCTAGCGTCTCTGGCGACACCTTCTTCGACATTTGCACATAGTTCTCGAACTGGGTCAATGCCATGCGCATGAGCGCTTCTGTCTCTGAAGGATCATCCGACGTCTCTTCATGCAATACATGCACCTGAACCTCATAGAACTCCTCATTAGGCACATATTCAACGATCTCAGCGCGCTCAACACCCTCAACAAGCACACGTATTGTGTTATTAGGCAGACGTAACATTTGACGAACCTTCGCTATCGTGCCTATACGGAAAATATCATCCTGAGAAGGCTCCTCGATGCTGACCTCTGACTGCGTGCACAACAGCAGCAATTGATCTTCTAGCATCGCATGTTCAAGTGCCCGTACCGACTTATCGCGCCCCACATCCAAGTTCAACACCATGCTCGGGTACACGAGCAAGCCTCGTAGCGGGAGCAGAGGCAGGCGGCGGTCTTTGTTCGATTTAAGCCCCATCGTTCGGCACCCCCATGGCTATCATGATCTATCTAGTACATTGCAACCAACATTTTATCAAATGTTCAAGTAAAACACCAATTTTCCACAGGCCGATCAGCTATAGCTGCTCCCATCAGAAGAACTGCTATTCTTCTCCGATCCTTCTGCATGCAGCAACGGCAGCGAGGTGCCCACGGCACGTTCGAACGGTTGCGGCTTATGCTGTGCATCTCCCTTCCATTCACTGCCGAATGCATGTTGGAAGCCTTCCTCAATGTGTTCGACGGGTATGACTTGCACTCCATCCAAGCCTGCGAAGATATCCTGCCAGTTCTCCTTCGGAATAAGCACGCGAGTTGCTCCTGCTTGAAAAGCCGCTTCCACCTTGGCAAGTACGCCGCCGACCGGCTTAATGCGCCCATGAAGACTGATTTCACCTGTCATCGCAAGCTTATTGTCCACAGGCCATCCATTCAATGCTGATGCGATGGCTATCGCCATTGCCATGCCCGCGGATGGACCATCTACTGGCGATCCGCCTGGGAAGTTAATGTGCAAATCGAAGTTGGATGTCTCATGTCCCAGGCTGCGAAGCACGGTCAATACGTTCTCAATAGACCCCTTCGCCATACTCTTGCGGCGCAGCGTTCGGCTTCCACCGCCCAGCTCTTCTTCCTCGACAACACCCGTAATTGTATACTTGCCGTGCCCACTCTTCACACGGATCGCACTCACTTCAATTTCCAGCAGCGCTCCCATGCTAGGACCGTACACAGCCAAGCCATTCACGAGACCAACCTGTGGTTCTGCAGGAACTTTGCGATCAGGACGCGGAGCAATCTGGCTGCTGTTGGCAACCCATTCTACATCAGCCGCATCAATCGATGTCCGCCCTTCTGACATCGCCAGTCCAGCCGACAGTTGGACAATATTCACCGCCTCACGCCCATTGGTCGCGTACTTTTTCACCATATCTACCGCTTCTGGCGAGTGCGGGAAGCCAATTTTCTTCAGACCATTTTCTGCAATAGCTCCGATTTCATCAGGAAGCAGCGGCCTGAAGTAGATTTCCATACAACGTGAACGAAGCGCTGGCGGGAGTTCTTGGGAAGAGCGGGTCGTCGCTCCCACAAGCCTGAAGTCCGCAGGCAATCCATTTTGAAAAATATCGTGAATATACGAAGGTACATTCGAGTCTTCCGAATTGTAATAAGCGCTCTCCAAAAATACTTTACGATCTTCAAGTACCTTCAACAGTTTATTCATCTGTATCGGATGAAGCTCACCAATCTCATCAATAAACAGCATGCCCCCATGTGCCTTCGTCACCGCTCCCGGCTTCGGCTGTGGAATCCCAGCGACTCCCATCGCACCAGCACCTTGATAAATTGGATCATGAACCGAGCCTATTAATGGGTCGGCAATGCCACGTTCATCAAATCTTGCTGTCGTCGCATCGATTTCAGTGAACTTGGATTCCATTGTAAATGGCGAGCTCGCATTCTTCTTCGCTTCCTCCAGCACTACTCTCGCAGCAGCCGTCTTACCTACGCCTGGTGGGCCATAGATGATCACATGCTGCGGGTTCGAACTGCACAAAGCAGCTTTGAGCGCCTTCAATCCATCTTTCTGCCCAACAATATCGCTCATGATCGCAGGTCTTGTCTTCTCTGCTAACGGCTTCGTCAAGGAAATAGACCTTAGCTTGCGCAGCTTATCCATCTCCTTGCGCGATTCTCGATCAACAGCTGTGCGATTTCCTTTCTGACTGCGCAGCAGATTCCAGAAGTATATGCCAATAACTACGGCAAAGAACGCATTGATCAGCATCAATATTACGCTTAAATTCATCGTTTCATCCTCCCATAACGCCCTCGCAAGGACAAAAAAATCCGGCAAAGTTTACTACTTGGTAGTATTACCCTTTGCCGGATGCATTATAAGCGTATGTGATTATGAGTTATTATTTCTTTCCCAACATTCTGCATGCTTCAGTCCTGGAACAGAATCTGCATAGAAGACTGGCTCCTCGCCACGCTTACGCTGACCCATATAATCTTTCAAAGCCGCAAATGCCACTTTACCAAGCAGCATAATGGAAATGAGATTAATAAACGCCATGAAGCCCATGAACAAGTCTGCCAAATTCCATACTAAGGTCATCTTCGCAACAGAACCGAAGAGAACCATCGCTATGACACCTAGTCGATAGGCAAGCATCCAACCCTTTTTCTTCGTAATGAATTCGATGTTGCTTTGACCGTAATAGTAGTTTCCAATCAGCGAAGTAAATGCGAATAAAAAGACAGCTAAGCCAATAAAAATGTGCGCCCAATCTCCAACCTGAGCCGCAAGCGCATGTTGAGTCAATCGAATGCCGTTCTGCTCGCCCGTCGTCGAAATCCCGGAGAACAGGATAATGAACGCTGTTGACGAACAAACAAGCAATGTATCGACGAATACCCCAAACGACTGGATCAAACCTTGCTTGACTGGATGACTAACATGGGCTGTCGCCGCCGCATTGGGAGCACTACCCATTCCGGCCTCGTTCGAGAACAGACCGCGTTTAATCCCGTTCATCACCGCTGCGCCTACGCCGCCAGCCAGCGCCTCTCCAAATCCAAAGGCATTTTGAATAATAGAAGCAAACACGCCCGGAATTTCTCTAAAATTCACGAACATGACGAACAAGGCAATCGCTATATAGGCTAGCGCCATGATCGGAACTACAGTCGCAGAAACCTTAGCAACCCGCTGAACCCCACCGAATATCGTCGGGATGACAAGAACTGCCAAGATAACCCCCATCCAAATCGGATCCAAGTTAAATATATCCTGGAATGCAGCACTTGCTGTGTTGGCCTGTACAGAATTAAAAACGAATCCGAAACTGAAAATAATGAGGACTGCAAAAATAATGCCTAGCCAGCGTGCGTTCAACGCTCGTTCCATATAGTAAGCTGGGCCGCCTCTGAAATCCTTGCCATCGCGCACTTTATACACTTGTGCCAATGTGGATTCGACGAACCCCGAAGCCGCGCCAATAATGGCAATCATCCACATCCAGAATACAGCGCCAGGGCCACCCAACGAAATGGCAATAGCGACTCCGGCCAAATTCCCCGTACCAACACGCGAGGCCGTACTCATTGCGAATGCCTGGAAGGAGGAAACGCCTTGTTTCTCACCGGAAGACTTTCCTTTATCCCGCCCCAACATAAGACGGAACGTTTCTTTAATCGCGGAAAGCTGCACGAAGCCTGTTCGGAATGAAAAATATAATCCCGCTGTTATCAGGACAAATATAAGCATCAAATACCACAAATCATTAAACTTTCCGATCCAATCCTGAATTTGATCGATCAATATATCGCACCTCTCTTATTCTCTAGTCCTGTTGCACGCGATATGTTAACTTTGCTAACACGTACTATCTGATTGTAGCGTAAATCGCAGGCAATGGCAAAATGTTTTTTATCATTTTTCAATTTGTGATAAAATTTACCTTTTCGTTATTCGACACAAACCGATTTTTATGTCGAATCGTTGCATTATTCTACTTACTTTTCACCGAAAATCATGTACAATAGGAATGTTATGTAAACGTTTCTAGCTTATTTTACCTTTGTGTCGTTAAGGAGGAATCCTTGAATTATGACGAAATCAAACGATCGCCACTGGACGTGGATGCTTATGCGAGGACCAAATCGGCCAGTTATTCAATACAGTATTCCAACTGTAGTGGTTAAACTTGTCATGTTTATTGTCATTGGCGGGATTAGCGCATTACTTTTATCGTTAGTCATTCAACGATTCACCATGCATGATATTGTTGCTCGTCATGAACAATTACAGCTTGAACTGCAGGAGAAGAATCAACTGTTAGCAGAGATGGACAAGCAATTATCCATTATTACCGCTTCTTCCAACGATATGAAACAGAAAATGGACAGAATCTCACAATGGGAACAGCAATTGCAATCCTATTTACAAGTCCCATCTGGCGCTAACCCTCCAAAGAATAGCAAGCTGTCACCTGGCACGGGTCAGCCCAACTCCATGTCAACCAAGCGCGACACGGCATCCTTGCCTTTGCCGCTAGGTGGTGAGTATATTATGCTTCCTGCATCTAAGTTGTCGACGCTTCGTTCTGCCGCTACAGAAGTGAACAGTAGCGACCAAAAGCCTGTCTCACCACTTGAAGCATGGGAGAACGCGAATAAGCAGCTCCATCATATGAATAAGAAGTGGCAGGATTGGGAACGAACAATGCCTCCTCTATTTAAGAATGCCGAAGCCTTCCAGCAGCAGTTGAACGCTACTCCAACCTTATGGCCAACAGGTAGCACACGAATCACCTCTCTTTTCGGAGAACGCAGTGATCCGTTTCAACGCAATGAAGCATTCCATGCTGGATTAGATATAGGCGGAGATACAGGCGATCCGGTTTACGCTACTGCCGAAGGGGTCGTCATTGATTCCGACAGGGATGAGCTGAAGGGGAATTATATCATCGTGAATCATGGCAGCGGACTTACTACACGTTACTTGCACCTAAGCGAGAGAGTTGTGGCCAGCGGAGATTCGGTGAAAAAAGGGACACTCATTGGCAAAATCGGTACAACAGGTCGGAGCACAGGACCTCATTTACATTTCGAAATTCGTAAGAACGGACAGCCTATTGATCCAATGACTTATGTAAACACTCCTGAATAAGATTTTTATATAAGAAAGGAGCACGATATGTTCGCCAAATCCTCTGGCAAAAAAATTAGCGGAACCGACACCTTAATTGGACAAGCTACTACATTTGAAGGAAAGCTTGTATGCGAAACTGACCTACGGATCGAGGGAACCATTACTGGTGATGTTCATTGCAGTCAGAACGTAATTATTGGAGAGTCGGGCAAAGCCTATTCCCATATTCAAGCTTCCAGCCTAGTTATCGCAGGGTTCATGCAAGGTGATGTCAACGTCACAGAAAGTGTCATCATCGAGAGCTCTGGCAGATTGGAAGGCAATGTATTGTGCCAATCCTTCATTATCAAAGAAGGCGGCAAATTCAACGGAAACAGCAAAATGCAGCAAAATGCTCCCTCACTAACCAATGCTCCTATCGCTGAGGTTACTAACTCGTCTGACACATGAACGAGATCATTGAATTAGTAACTTGGATACAGACAAAGAAAACACCCACATGCGCCACTGCTGCATGTGGGTGTTCTTGTATCATACGATAACAAGATAGCTTCTTATATTTCGATTAGTGCTTACGCCCTGGAATCTGACCCGTACGCTCATATTCAGCGACGATATGGTCGATTTCCTTCTTCAACTCAGAGACAAGCTCTGCCTCCGGTACTTTACGAATCATTTCTCCGTAGCGGAACAACAGCCCTTCACCACGAGCTCCAGCGATGCCGATATCCGCTTCACGAGCCTCGCCCGGACCGTTTACCGCACAACCAAGCACCGATACCTTAATTGGAACTTTCACTTTGGAGATATACTCCTCTACTTCGTTCGCAATTGAGAACAAATCGATGTCAAGTCGGCCGCATGTTGGACATGATACAAGTGTAGCTGCATTGGAAATCAAGCCGAAACACTTCAGCATCTCACGCGCAACCTTCACTTCTTCTACTGGATCCGCACTCAAGCTGACACGAACCGTCGAGCCAATTCCAAGTGATAACAAGGCTCCGAGCCCTGCCGCACTCTTAATCGTCCCTGAGAACAGTGTTCCAGCTTCTGTAATCCCTAAGTGAAGCGGGTACGGAATTACCTCAGAAGCCTTTGTATAGGCAGCGATGGCCATAGGCACATCTGATGCCTTCAACGAGACAATAATATCGTGGAAATCAAGTTCTTCTAAAATTCCGATATGGAATAGAGCACTTTCGACCATCGCCTCTGGCGTTGGATATCCATACTTCTCGAGCAGGTGGTTCTCCAGCGATCCTGCATTAACACCGATTCGAATCGGAATGCCGCGCTCTTTGCACGCCTTCACGACTGCTTCCACTTTCTCACGGCGCCCAATATTGCCCGGATTGATCCGAACCTTGTCAATACCGTTCTCAATCGCCTTCAAAGCGAGCCTGTAGTCAAAGTGAATGTCAGCAACGAGCGGAATCGAGATACGCTTCTTAATCTCCTTAATCGCATCCGCTGCTTCCTCATTGTTGACCGTAACCCGAACAAGCTGGCATCCAGCTTCTTCAAGTCGATGAATTTCCGCAACAGTGGCTTCTACATCTGCCGTCTTCGTCGTGCACATGCTCTGAATGACAACCTCATTGTTGCCGCCAATCGTTACATCGCCCACTTTTACAGCTCTAGTCTGATGTCGCAAATACATGATACATTCTCTCCCATGTCGGAAACGGACGGAAAAGCGCCTATTAGGCGCTTTCCTCTTGTTTCTTATCTGTCGTCAGTTCCGGAATCATTCGTTCTTTTACTACTTGCTCCGTAATGACACATGTTGTTACATCATCGCGCGATGGCACTTCATACATCACGTCAAGCATAATGCCCTCGATGATGGCACGCAATCCACGCGCTCCAGTGTTGCGCTTGATCGCTTCGCGAGCAATGGCTTCCAGTGCACCAGACTCGAAGTCAAGCTTCACATTGTCCATCTCAAGCAACTTCTGGTACTGCTTCGTCAGCGCATTCTTCGGCTCGCTCAAGATACGAACCAATGTATGCTCATCAAGCGGCTCCAACGTCGAGATGACTGGAAGACGCCCAACAAATTCAGGAATAAGTCCGAATTTCAGCAAATCCTCCGGAAGTGTCATCGTCAAGTATTCGCCAGGCTTCAAATCCTTCTGACCACCATCAGCATTGAAGCCAATAATTTTCTTCCCTACACGACGCTTGATAATTTGCTCCAGTCCGTCAAACGCACCGCCGCAAATGAACAAGATGTTCGTCGTATCAATTTGAATAAATTCTTGGTGAGGATGCTTACGGCCACCTTGCGGCGGAACAGAAGCAACGGTTCCCTCCAAAATTTTCAGCAATGCCTGCTGTACCCCTTCGCCAGATACATCGCGTGTAATCGAAGGATTCTCGGATTTGCGAGCTACTTTATCGATTTCATCGATGTAAATGATACCGCGTTCCGCCTTCTCCACGTCATAGTCTGCCGCTTGGATCAGCTTCAGAAGAATATTTTCAACATCTTCGCCCACATAACCTGCTTCTGTAAGCGATGTGGCATCCGCAATTGCGAATGGCACGTTCAAGATTTTAGCCATGGTCTGCGCCAAGAGTGTCTTACCGGAACCAGTAGGCCCCACGAGCAAGATGTTACTCTTCTGCAGCTCAACATCCTCAATCTTGTTCTGGGTGTTAATCCGTTTGTAATGGTTATATACCGCTACGGACAACGACTTTTTCGCTATTTCTTGACCAATGACATATTGATCCAGAATCGCACGAATTTCCTTCGGTTTCGGTATATCCTTCAGATCGACTTCCTCTTCGTGACCAAGCTCTTCCTCTACAATCTCATTGCACAGCTCGATGCACTCGTCACATATATATACGCCAGGACCGGCAACCAACTTGCGTACTTGCTCCTGCGACTTGCCGCAGAACGAGCACTTCAATTGCCCCTTCTCATCATTAAATTTAAACAATCGGTGTCCCCCCTTACTTGAGCCCCGGGCTTGCCGGATGTAAAACTTGGTCAACAAGACCGTATTCTTTCGCTTCATCAGCGCTCATGAAGTTGTCACGATCCGTATCGCGTTCAATCTTCTCAATCGGCTGACCTGTGCGATCCACATATATTTGGTTCAGCTTATGTCTTGTCTTCAAGATCCAGTCCGCATGAATCTTAATGTCGGACGCTTGACCGCGCACGCCACCCAGCGGCTGATGAATCATGATCTCACTGTTCGGCAGAGCAATACGCTTGCCTGGCGCCCCAGCCGTCAGCAAGAGCGAACCCATACTTGCAGCCAAGCCTACGCAGATTGTAGATACGTCAGGTTTGATATGCTGCATCGTATCGTAAATTGCCATGCCGGCCGTAACTGAACCGCCCGGTGAGTTGATATACAAGAAAATGTCCTTCTCTGGATCATCTGCTTGAAGGAACAACAACTGCGCAATGACGCTGTTCGCTACGTCATCATCGATGGCGCTGCCCAGAAAGATAATGCGATCTTTCAGCAGACGCGAGTAAATATCATAAGAGCGTTCGCCGCGATTTGTCTGTTCGATGACCATCGGGATTAAATTCATGGTACCGACCTCTTTTCTTTACATAGCTTTACATTTCTATTCTAACATTTTCTGAACGTGGTGTCATTTTTACACCGATTACCATTATTCTATGTGCGGCAAATGCCCGTAATCCCTGCAAATAAGCTCTATATTCGTGACTTCTCGCGGGTCGGAATCGCCTAATATGTTACATACTGATTATGTACACCCAATTGCTGGGTGGTGAAACGTTATGTAGTAAATCAAGAACTTACAATCCAGCAAACTTTCACCAGACAGGTGGTAAAAAATAAGGCACGCCCTTAAAAAGTAACGTGCCTTATCCTGTTACGCCGCTCTCACATGCATGATGCAGTTGCAGCCGATATGCAATTAATTCTTGCTGTTGTCCACAATGAACTTAACTGTTTTGCGAAGAGCTGCCTCTTCACGCAAGTTTTCAATCGTGCCGTTCTTCTCCAAGATGGAGCGGATTTCGTCCGCAGAACGTTGGTAAGAAGCTGCCATTTTATCAAGCTCTTCTTGCAGCTCTTCTTCGGAAATTGTGATGTTCTCTTCTTTCGCGATTTGCTCAAGAACGAGGTTGTTTTTCACACGCTTGTCAGCCTCTTGTTGCATTTGCTCGCGCAAGTCTGCAATCGTTTGGCCAGACAATGTCAAGAACATATCCATGTTCATGCCTTGCATGCGAAGACGGTTGTCCAAGTCTTTAACCATGTGCTGAATTTCAGTCTCGATCATCGCACGTGGAATTTCTACTTCTGCATTTGCAGATGCTTTTTCAACGAGCTCAGCTTCACGAGCTGCTTCCAGTTCGCGTTCTTTGCGCTCTTTCAACTGTTTTGTAAGATCAGCTTTGTACTCATCCAAAGTTTCGAACTCGCTAACGTCTTTAGCGAACTCATCATCAAGCTGTGGAAGCTGCTTGCGCTTGATTTCATGAACTTTCACTTTGAATGTTGCAGGCTTGCCAGCCAAGTTCTCTGCATGGTAGTGCTCAGGGAATGTAACTTCAACATCTTTGAAGTCGCCTGTTCCAAGGCCAACCAATTGATCTTCGAATCCAGGAATGAACGTGTTAGAGCCAAGCTCCAATGTGTAGCGCTCGCCTTTGCCGCCTTCAAATGCTTCGCCATCAACGAATCCTTCGAAGTCCATAACAACGCTGTCGCCTTTTTGTGCTGTTTCTTCGTCAACGATAACGAGTTCAGCATGACGCTCTTGCAGACGCTTCAATTCAGCGTCAAGCTCTTCTTCAGTAACTTCAGCTTCCTTAGCTTCCACTTCAAGACCTTTGTAGTCGCCAAGCTTCACTTCAGGTTTAACTGTTACTTTTGCTTTGAACTTGAACGTTTTGCCTTTTGCAAATTGTTCAACTTCGATTTCCGGCTGATCAACCGGTTGGATGTTTGTTTCTTTTACAGCTTGTGTGTAAACTTCGCCCAAGATGATGTCAATCGCATCTTGATACAAGCTTTCAACACCATATTTTGCTTCGAAAATTGGGCGAGGTACGCGACCTTTGCGGAAGCCAGGAACGTTAACACGCTTGGACACTTTTTTGAATGCCAAGTCCAATCCTTCTGCTACGCGATCTTCATTAACCTCTACTTCCAATACCCCAATGTTCTTCTCTATTTTTTCCCAAGTTGCTTTCATTTTATGCCTTCCCCTCCAAAAAAAGATCATGGCTAGAGTGTACCTAACATAACACGTCCAGAATAACCATTTTAGTATAGCCGACTACGATAACTTTTTCAAGGAGGGCGTCATTCCCACATTCGGCCTTCTACGAAAGCGCTATCGACCTTTCATTGCTTAGCCTCAGATCCTATGACTGTACGCGCAATGATCGATTTAAGGATCGGAGCGCTAGCTCATATTGCACACGCAGTTCATTCGTGATACCGTACAGCTGCTTCACTTCCACTTCTTCGTCGACACGCAGCATTCGAGCCACGATGAAATGCAGCGCCGCCGCCCAAGCGTTCGAATCCTCTTGCCCATGCCCGCACAACTGTTCATAGGATGGAGAACCGTATATATGCTTCAAGTACTGCTGCCATATCTCCTGAGCAAAATAAGCGAGAGAAGGCTCTCTTACAGAAGCAGCCTCGTTCACACGCACCGCTGGTGCCTTGGCGGCCTCTGGGAACCCCGAATTATCAAGCGGAGTATCCTCGATTTGTACGACCAGCAACTCCTGCCCGCGAGGGAAGCGGATTTCTCCATGCATTCCCCGTCTCTTCATAACTTGAAGAATTCCGAATTGAAGCAAGGAGTTAAGGTTCTCCTCTTTGAGCAGTTTAGCCAAAGCTTCATCAACACCCGGATCTTCTGCTGCTGCAAGCTGCTCAAGAATAAGGAGCTTGCGGTCATCCATCTCTCCCTCTACAAGGGTAGCAAACAATCGCTCTGTATATTGTCCGTCCGCATTCAGCTTCTGCTGGAATTGGCGTCGCAGGATATCTTGTTCGGTCTCTTCAGACTCCTCTTCCGGTGTGGACTCCGGCCAACTGGCTATTCCCTCAGCCATATTCAAATCACGAGCAGCACGTTCTGCCTCCGGGAACGCCGACACGAGCCATTGCAGCAGCGCGTCCCACTCTTCCCGAATCCGTTCGTCCTCACCATCACATGTCAGCAGGAATTGAAGAAGGGCAATTGCTTCGCCGTAACGCTCAGATTCCAGCATCCGTGTCAACTCAATTTGGTAGTAATCATGAGTTTTCGGAAACAGGATGACATTATTCTTTGCCGGCTCTTTGTAATCTTCTGTCATACGAACACCTGCTTTCTGTACTGCGCCTATGTATTACGATAATCTCTCCTATGTATGCAGCTCGTTCTCCCTCAATTAGGTGAGCTTCTTATATGATGCATTATATCATATTCACTCTTTATCCTGCGCGGTCACCATATGTGCTTTCCTGATACTCAAACTGTAAAAGATATGTAAATTAATATTTTTTC
Organism: Paenibacillus suaedae; assembly: GCF_032337355.1. Classification (NCBI taxonomy): domain Bacteria; kingdom Bacillati; phylum Bacillota; class Bacilli; order Caryophanales; family Paenibacillaceae; genus Paenibacillus; species Paenibacillus suaedae. The sequence goes on along the minus strand of NZ_JAVYAA010000008.1, from coordinate 254,167 downwards.
ATTTTCCTATTGCTAAGAGTCAATTTCTTTGATACAATCATTTATGTTCTAAATTTAACTTATTCATGTCCCAGTAGCTCAGCTGGATAGAGCAACGGCCTTCTAAGCCGTCGGTCGGGGGTTCGAATCCCTCCTGGGACGCCATTCATTTGCTTACTAAATATACATGAACATGCCTCACAGAACCTTTTATTGGTTGGTGAGGCTTTTTTTATTTCCCACTCACATCGATCCCAGAATACCTCTGCATGAGAGGCTCTGCTTATCGCAGAGCCTTGTATAATTGCCGCCTTCTTTTGATACAGAACTTACTTATTTACTTATTTACTTATTGTGAAACTCCCAATGGTTCTTCTCGCCTGGATGCTTGAAGTTTTTCGATAGTACGGCATCCGCATGTTTCTTCTGATGGGCATATTTATTGCCCTTGTTTTGCTTGAATTGCTCTGACATCGTTTCTCACCTCCCTTCATCGTTCCTTGATCATTTCTTTCCACGAAGCCGATGATAAAAAAGCGAACCATTTCCGCTGCATGATAACGGATAGCATTACGTGTCTAATTGAAACAACTCATCCACCGCTGCTCGAACTTCTGTGGAACCTAAGACAGCATCAACAATCGAATCGCGATCACTGCAGCTGATTTCGTTATTGCTTATAATGAATTCCTCCGCAGCGATTTCCTCGAAGGCGTTATGCAAATTGTTGTCATACCAATCTGCTTCATAATGCGCATCATTGTGCAGCAGGCGAACAATTTCATAGCCGCCATTACGTACAGGGGCGACATATGCCAGCAGCGGTGTCTGCTTCTCATCATCCGGGATGAGGCCAATCTCGGCGCACAACCGCCCTTCGATTTCTACAGGACGACGAAATTTTGCAGCTTTAAATTCCATTATGGTCATCTCTCCTCACTTCAACATTTGCTCCACAAATCGCTTTGTTTCAGAAGTCCCGATTGCGTATATGTAGGCATATACTCTGTTCAAGTGGAGCTGATAAGGGACGTTAATCCTATCATTCGTTTGGTTCGTCACTAACATGATGTTATCCCACATTCCATCTGTCTCAGCGTCATCCACTTCATTCAGCAGCCTTTGCAGCTTGTCCCTCTCTGCCTCATTCGCGTAGACAACGAATTCATAATTCCCTGCATCTTGTTCTGCCACAACAGAACGCTGCTGCACGGATACATAATAAGGTTGTCGCTCCATTCAGCCCCTCCTTTTCTCCTTGGAGCCAATGCTTCTTTTAGTCCTGCTTTTCATGCAGCTTTAGTTCTGCTTATATGTGAAGCTTTTTTTATCATCTCCCGATGGACATACATCTTATGCCGATTTGCGCATACCCATGGTATTATCTCAATCTTCCAGCATGCCGGTGCTCGTTCTTCCGGATGGACAGATTGGTGCGGAAAGGATGAACGTAACATGTGTGGAATTACAGGATGGATTGACTGGAACCGTGATTTGACCCAATGTTCTGGCGTTGTCGAACAAATGACCGCAACATTATCCTCTCGTGGGCCGGATGCGAAGGGAACATGGTTAACCAGTTCATGTGCGCTGGGGCACCGGCGCTTATCTGTCATTGATCCCGCGAATGGCGCCCAGCCGATGATTCGGCACACGGAGCAAGGGGTGTTTGCCATTGTATATAATGGCGAACTGTACAATATGATGGAATTAAGAACGGAATTAATCAGCCGCGGGCATTCATTTGTCACGCAGTGTGATACGGAAGTGCTGCTTGTTGCCTATTTGGAGTGGAAAGAGGCTTGTGTTGAACGATTTAACGGTATCTTTTCCTTTGCAATATGGGATGAATCGGAAAGACATCTGTTCATGGCTCGTGATCGGCTCGGGGTGAAGCCATTGTTCTATTCACAGGGCGAGGGCTGGTTCGCATTCGGTTCTGAGCCTAAATCATTGCTTGCTCACCCGGACATCGAACCGGTCATCGGGCTGGAGGGAGCCGCTGAAATATGGATGATTGGTCCCGCTCGAACCCCGGGACACGGTGTATACCAAGCGCTATCAGAACTGCGGCCAGGCCACACCTTGAAGTACAGTCCGGATGGTCTTAGAATTCATTGCTACTGGAAGCTGGAGAGCATCCCGCATGAAGAGGACGCCGAACAGACAGCTAGACATGTGCGTGAGCTGCTGGAGGATACCGTTGAGCGGCAGCTCATCTCTGATGTACCCGTCTGCACCTTGTTATCTGGCGGACTGGACTCCAGTGCACTGACGGCCCTTACCGTTCAACATTACGAGCGGCATAAACTTGGCCAGGTGCATACGTATTCGGTCGATTATGTTGATAACGATCTGTACTTCCAATCTCATGCATTTCAGCCCAATGCCGATGAGCCCTGGATTTACCGTATGGTGGAGGAACTTGGCACAACCCATCATTGGATCAAATTCGATACCCCTGAGCTTGTCGCCTCCCTAGAACAGGCTGTGAAGGTTCGTGATTTGCCAGGCATGACCGACATTGATGGTTCTCTCCTCTTATTCTGTAAGGAAATCAAGCAAGGCGCCACTGTCGCTCTCTCCGGCGAGGCGGCCGATGAAGTATTCGGCGGATATCCTTGGTTCCATCGAGAAGATGCCTTGAATGCCGGTACCTTCCCGTGGGCACTAGCTACCCCACTGCGTTCCAGCCTCCTGAAGCCTGAAGTCGCTTCCTTGCTTCACGCAGAGCAGTATGTAGCCGATCGGTATGCAGATGCCGTTCGCGAAGTCCCTGTACTGCCTGGCGAAGATGCACAAGCCGCCAAGATGCGGGTCATGTCCTATCTCAATATTACCCGTTTCATGCCTACCTTGCTGGATCGCAAGGACAGAATGAGCATGGGCGTGGGATTAGAAGTTCGTGTACCTTATACAGACCACCGCCTCGTCCAGTATGTATTCAACATTCCATGGAGCATTAAGACATATGGTGGGCGAGAGAAGGGTCTGCTTCGCAAAGCACTTGAAGGCGTATTGCCGGAAGATGTGCTGTACCGCAAGAAGAGCCCTTATCCGAAAACCCACAATCCGAACTACTTGAATACCGTTCGTCGTCTTGCGTTGGAGCGGCTGGATGATACATCATCCCCACTCCATCAATTTGTGAATGTGGAGCGAATCCGCAGTATCGCAGCCTCCGAGGAAGCGAGCTCGAACTTTCCTTGGTTCGGTCAACTGATGTCCGGCCCTCAATTATTTGCTTATTTGCTTCAAATGGACACTTGGCTGCGAGAATATCGCATTCGTGTAGCATGGTAACCTGAAGCCCACAAGAGCTCATTCATCCAATAAAAAGAAGACACACGGGATACGCCCCGTGTGTCTTCTTTTTATGGCTTCTTATTTGACAGCAGCAGGCTGACTTGCACGGATCGCCTGATCCAAATCAAATAATATATCGTCAATGGATTCCGTACCGATAGATAAACGAATAAGTCCTGGATTTACACCTGCAGCAATTTGCTCATCTTCACTCAATTGCTGATGCGTTGTGCTGGCAGGATGGATAATGAGCGACTTCGAATCACCAACATTCGCAAGATGAGAGAAGAGCTTGACGTGATTAATCACTTGGCGTCCTGCTTCGATTCCGCCCTTAATCTCAAATGTTAAGATGGCACCCTGGCCCTTCGGCAAATACTTCTGTGCAAGCTCATAAGATGGATGGCTTGACAGACCACTGTAGCTGACCGACTGCACACCTTCATGTGCTTCAAGGAACTGAGCAACCTTCAATGCATTCTCGCTATGGCGCTCCATACGCAGGTGAAGCGTTTCAAGCCCTTGAAGAAGCAGGAATGCGTTGAATGGAGATATGGCAGCTCCCATATCGCGCAGCAATTGCACACGGGCCTTAATAATGTATGCGATTGGCCCAACAGCATCCGTATATACAACCCCATGATAGCTAGGATCCGGTTCTGTCAATCCTGGGAACTTATCATTGGCAGCCCAATCGAACTTGCCTCCATCTACGATTACCCCGCCAATCGAGGTGCCATGACCGCCAATGAACTTCGTTGCGGAATGAACTACAATATCCGCACCATGCTCAAGGGGACGAAGCAGAAATGGGCTTGGGAATGTATTATCTACGATGAGCGGAATACCATGCTCATGTGCGATATCGGCTACTGCCTCGATATCGAGAACATCGCCCCTAGGGTTGCCGATGACCTCCGCATACAGCGCCTTCGTCTTGCTCGTAATCGCCTTGCGGAAGTTTTCCGGATCGCTGGAATCAACGAACCGAACCGTAATGCCGAGCTTCGCTAATGTTGTCGAGAACAGATTATACGTTCCGCCATACAGACTCGTCGCAGAGACAATCTCATCCCCTGCTCCCGCGATATTCAATATAGCGTACGTAATCGCAGCCTGACCAGAGGCAGTAGCCAGCGCCGCTGCACCGCCTTCCAAGGCAGCAACCCGCTTCTCAAACACATCTGTTGTAGGATTCATCAACCGTGTATAAATGTTGCCAAATTCCTTCAAAGCAAATAAATCCGCAGCATGATCAGTATCCTTGAACGCGTAAGACGTTGTTTGATACAGTGGAACCGCGCGGGACAATGTAGTCGGGTCAACCTCCTGTCCAGCATGCACAGCCAAAGTTTCCAATCCGAATTCACGTGGAGCTTCACTCATCTTCAACCAATCCTCCTTCGCCTTATTGCCCATTATTTTCTCATATTTTTCCGCTGTTGGAAAGTATAAATCCTGAGTATTTTGATATGAAAAAAAGGACAACTTAACTAACTATGTAGTCAGGTGCCCTCCGATGCTTGTTATGCAGTTGAAAATATTCTGTTGCAGTTGTTCCCACCAAGAGAAGCAGGCATCATGCCAACATGCAGTTATGTAACATGCTGAATCTAACATCAACATCCAACATTCAATTTATTCAGTATTCAGTTTTTCAGCATTCAGCATGCGGATCAAGATGCATCTTGCCGCTATACTTCCGCTTGCTCCGCCTTCATCACTTCAAGCAGCTTGCGAATCGCGTTGCCGCGATGGCTAATGCTCTGCTTCTGCTCTGGAGACAGCTCCGCCATCGTCTTGCCGAATGCAGGAACATAGAAGAGCGGATCGTAGCCAAATCCATGCTCTCCACGCGCCTCATCAATGATGAATCCATCACATGTGCCCGTGACATCGACATACCGCTTCTCTGCTGGATCATACAGCACGAGGCAGCAGACGAATTGAGCCGCACTCCGTACATGCTCTGCTACTTCTCCCAGCTCCTCATGTTCTGTACGGGATACCGGCAGCTTCTCCAACTCTTCGAGAAGCTTGGCATTGTTCGCCTTCGTATCGCCATGCCCACCAGCATATCGTGCAGAATACACGCCAGGGGCACCCTCTAAGCGCTCCACACAAAGTCCTGAATCATCAGCAAGAACAGGAAGTTGAATCGCTTCAGCGACTTCCTGCGCCTTCTTCAGCGCGTTTGCCTTGAAGGTATCTCCGTCTTCTACTACTTCAGGCAATTGCGGATAGTCTGCCATGCTGAGCACACGCTTGCCAAGCGAGGCGAAAGCAAGCTGAAATTCCTTCAGCTTGCCTTGGTTGCTGGTCGCAATAATGATCGTATCACTTGCTAGATGCATGACCGGCTGCCTCCCCACGCTCCAATGCTGCCCGTGCAGCGATCTTGTCTGCAATAGGGCCAAGTGCTTCCTTCTGCATCTCAACAAGCTCCAAGATCCCTTTCTCCGCGCTAGCAAGGAGTTGGTTAAGCTCTTCACGGGAGAACGGACTCTCTTCCCCCGTACCTTGCACTTCAACGAACTTGCCTTGTCCTGTCATCACAACATTCATATCGACCTTCGCTGAAGAATCTTCTTCGTAATTCAAGTCAAGAAGCGTATTTCCTTGAATGACACCAACGCTAACCGAAGCAAGGAAATCTGTAATCGGGTATTTGTTCAATGAATGCTGGTTCGCCACTTTATGAATCGCCATTGCCATCGCAATAAAGGAACCGGTGATGGAAGTGGTACGTGTACCACCATCAGCCTGAATAACGTCGCAATCAAGCGTAATTGTTCTCTCACCTAATGCATGCAAGTCAACAACCGAGCGTAGAGCCCGCCCAATCAGCCGTTGAATTTCCATCGTACGGCCAGTTAACTTGCCCCGGTTCGCTTCACGCTGGTTGCGTGTCTGCGTTGCACGTGGGAGCATCGAATATTCTGCCGTAATCCAGCCCTTGCCTTGCCCCTTCATAAAAGGAGGAACTTTCTCGTCAACCGTAGCCGTGCACAGCACCTTCGTGTCGCCTACTTCGATGAATACGGATCCTTCCGCGTATTTGTTCGTGTTTGTTCGAATCGTAACCGGGCGGAGTTCATCCGCCTTGCGTCCGTTGCTTCTCATTTAATAGTGCCTCCTACATTTCCACTGTCGTCCGTAAAAAGTAACATCCCCTATTCTACCAAAGAGCTTGGCGAAAAGCATCTATCCTTTCCAAGCCATATTTACAACAGGCCGCGTGACCGGCTCCGAATAGTTTATCTTGTCTGTTCCTTGAATATCCATATTGCCGTTTATTTTCAACTGAACCTTCTTCACACCTTGCCGTTCAGTAAGCGATAGAACAACCGCCTTCACCAATTCTGCAGGAACTTGATCCCCTTTTTCGAACATCGTATCAGCGAGATCCACTGTCAGTGTATCGCCATTAGACGTAATATCATTAATTTTCGTTTCTTTGGTCATGACCATGTTCATCGCTTTCTTATTCAACGGCCCGGATATCATCTGTTCCAGTGTTGCTCTCACTGAATCCGATGATGGCTCAACCAGTCTAGTCACAGGAATAAAATAGGCCTTTCCCTCTTCACTGTAACTGGAAAAATACAACGTAACCGGCATGGAGCGCAGATAATTGACGGACAAATCCTTCTCTAAATTAATTCCTAATTGTCTGGAAAGCGGCGTATCCATTGGGGTGTGGTCTACTGGCATCTCAGACAGCTTCTTAGAATCCATCCATAATTGCACCTGATCTACATTCGGCAGAGAAGTAAGCGTCCACGTGATAGACTCCATCACCTTGCGCTCATCGTTCTTGTCGTAAGTGGCAAACTCCTTCGATAATTCCACAAATGCAGTCTTCTGCTCCGGCTTGAGCGTTACCTTCAAGCTCGTCCCCTTCGGCAGCGTAGCCGTAAAGCCTGGAGGCAGCATTCCCTTATGCACCCCGTCCTTCACCAGCATCTCCAGTGACGCCTGCGCCACTACCGCCGGATCCTCGGAATTCCATTGATACGATATTGGAGCCAAGTAGCCATGGCGATCCTGTGCATATATCGTCATATTCGCTTGCTGCTGCGCTGCATCCATTGGATTAACAGTTAATTCGCTCTTACCATCTGTTGCAGTCATCATCTTAGCCTCAACATCTGCTGGCGGCGGATCGATCGCACCGCTCGTGCCATTGCAAGCTGTTAATAGCAAGGGCAGCGTCAGTAATGCTGCCAGTACACCTTGTCGGAAATATTGTGTCCGCACCATAGGCGAAGCAACCTCCTCTATGCATCTATCGTGTGATCAGCGGGAGCCTATCTCCTTATATAAAGCGTGCATTAGGCGTCCCTTCGTCATACACCTATATATACGAGAGGGCTGTCCAAAACATGACGAGGTTTCTATATTGCAACGAGAAAATACAAGAGAAAGAGTGTAAGGAAAGCAGGGATTGGGTATATCATTGTCGTATACTTTCCTCATGCAATGGTGCAAAATGATAGGTATAGGAATGATGACAAGAGATAGAGGTGACTTCCGTGACAGATCATAAACATACTGCCAAGGCGTACAGCCTAGACAGTGAGAAAGTCGAAGCTGAGACACGCGAGTGGCTGCGCAAACGAGGAGTTCGCGTAGAAGAAATTGCAGAGTTGGTTATGTTCTTGCAGCAAAAATATTTCCCTGAATTGACAATCGACTATTGTATCTACAATGTGGAACAGGTGCTGCGCAAACGCGAGGTTCAAAATGCGGTTCTGACCGGTATCCAGCTTGATATCATGGCAGAAGAAGGGAAGCTGACACCCGCGCTGCAAGAAATGATTGAGAATGATGAGGGACTGTATGGCGTGGACGAAATTCTAGCCTTCTCCATTGTTAATGTATATGGAAGCATCGGATTCACCAATTACGGATATGTCGATAAACTGAAGCCAGGAGTCTTGGAACGATTAAACAATAAGGATAGCGGGCAGATCCATACGTTCCTTGATGATATCGTAGGCGCCATCGCCGCTGCGGCAAGCAGTCGAATTGCTCACCGCAAGCAGGCGGAACGCGAGCAAGAAATGAAATCTATGTAGTTTATTATGACTTCCACAGCATGAACTCGCCAGAAGCAGATGTAGTCATCGCTAAGCCGCGCCGTTGAAGTTCGACGAGATGAGCCAGAGTCTCGCCCATTGCAAAGCGGAATTGGTGCACAGTTAGACGATCCAGCGTACCGAAGCTGGCACAGCACAGCTCGTAGGCTGTCATCGGCTTGTGGAGCACGGCCTGCATCTCCTGCAGACGTGCTTCATGATGCTGGATTAACTCTTCCGCACGACTCCTGAAATGTTGGAATGGATGTCGATGCCCTGGAAGCGCCAGTTCTACATCCAGAGCAGCAAGAAGCTCAAGCCCGATGAGGAAGGACTGCAGTGGCTCGGGATCACTATTCGGCATGAAGCTGACATTCGGCGTTATTTGCGGCAGAACGTGATCACCACACAATATTATACGCTCTTCCGCATGATAGAAGCTCATATGGCCTGGAGCGTGCCCTCCTGTCTCAAGTGCCTGCCAAGCATCATCCCCTAGCGTCACCAAATCTCCATCCCTAATGAACGATATATCGGGCAGCGGGGTTACCTGGGGAATGAAGCTATCCATATGTACTCCGATGGATTCCACTACCGCTATCGGCGCCCCATGCTTACGGTACAACTGCTGCATGTCCACAGTCATAGGAGATTTCCCATCCCACAGCCTCTCAACGTGATTCCAGCCTATTTCCGACAACCATACGGGTACGGACAACTGCTGCTGAAGCCAGCCGGCAATCCCGCTATGATCTGGATGGTAATGCGTCAGCACAATGGAAGCCGTATTGCCAGCATGAATGTCCATTTCCCCCATTAAGCTGACCCATGCACTCTCTGTCTCATTGTTACGAAGCCCCGGATCAATGATAGTCCAGCCTGCTGAGCCATGAAGCAAATAGGTATTCACCCACCGAAGTGAGTTAGGAAGCGGCATTCTGGCTACATAAATATTCGCATTCACCTGCTGCAACTTCATTACTTGTTCCCCCTCATCCACAGATTGAGTCACATTTAATCATCTATATTGGTCTAATGCACCCATGTTATCGCTGCCATTGCTAGTTCGGACTTACTCCGGACGTGTTCCAACCATGATGAGTCGAGAAGAAACGGCTTCATTGTATAAGGAACCATCATACCCACCATATACCTTCTCCATTTGCAACCCTGCCTCTTCAATCATATGATGGAAATCGCCTAATTCATACAGTCTAACACGCTCCTCATAATGGCGCTGTTCCCCTGTGCCCTCATCCGTCAACGTAATTTCCTTCTTCACGAATCCATTCTCAATATGCCGCTTCTCTTGAATCCATGTCCCTTTATCCTGGCGCTCAGATACTGGAACCAGATGCTGCATAACATAGCTCGGATTTAAGAAGTCTATAATAAATTGCCCGCCCGGCCGGAGCACCCGGTGAATTTCATGGAATACCTGGCCGTTGTCTTCATCCGCTTGGAAATATCCAAAAGACGTAAATAAATTCACAACGGCATCAAACGCCCCCTCCACTGGCAGCTCTCTCATGTCCCCTGCCAAGAAGGTTACGACATGCTCTTCATCCAGCTTCGCCGCCTCTCGTAGAAGCACCTCAGACAAATCTACTCCTGTCACCTTGTACCCAGCTTCCGCGAGCGCCAGTGAGTGCCTGCCCATCCCACAGCATAGATCCAGCACAGAGGCTGCTTCGGGCAACTCCAGCCACTTCATCATCCGATGCACTTCTTGTGCGGCCCCTTGAAAATCACGATGTTTATATACAACTAAATAGTCGCGACCGAAACTCCGCTCGTACCATTCTTTCATACCTGTCACCTCAATTTATTTCTCCATTTCATTGTATCGAGTTAGGATCTAAAAGCAATGTTTCCTACAGCATTACCTATTTCTATTATGTAAAAGGACCGCCCAACAGATAAGTGACTATCTGCCATGGCAGTCCCTGTCCTATAACCTAACCCAGTTCATCCATCATCGTATCTACTTGTAGATTTCGTTTCCGTTTACTTCACTTTCCCTTGATTTCATTCTTCTTGCTTCCTACAGGATTGACTTCCGTCAACAATACTTGCAGCTGGTCGAATGAGAAGGCACTATTGTCCTTCTCTTCGACGAAGCCGCCGAAATTCGGCGAGGAGGAACGCTGCACGGCAAATGCATACATTCTCCGCTTCAATTGGTCCGCAAGTTCATGCTCATTCTTCAGCTGGAGGATCCGAACAGCAAGCGCATAAACTGATGGAGATTCGAAGGTTTCTCGGACACTCCCATCCTCTGCGTATACACTCGGGATCTTCCCTTTGTGGAGGCTCCATTCCTGTTTCAGAAATCGAATTGTCGCACTTACATCCTCGCCTTCTTCCGCCAAGTACAACGCAGTATATAAGGAATCGATCATATTGATGGATCCCGTTGACGAATAACCTTGATCAGGTGTCCAGAACGTCTTGAACAACCCGTTCCCAATCGAGCCCTTCTTCATTAGCTGCAAACTGTTATTCCGAACCGTCTCCCACTTCTTATCGAACACAGCCAGCATTCCCATCGTATGAATATCCATATAGGAGATCGTTGCACGGTCTGAGCGGGATTTATACTTCCAATCATAATGGTCGAACATGTAGTCCTTGCTCACATTGCCATCCAACAGCGTCTTGCTGATTCCCTTCGCGATCCGTCTTGCTTCCTCGACCCCCCATAATTGATCCGCATCGAGCAGTGCCCGAGCAATACGCAGATCATCGACCGCCGCATTAACGTCAGTCGGTTCATGCTTAGGGGAGTAGCGCCAGCGGACGTAGCCTTTCTCCGCTAATAGACGCCGCTGCAAGAACGCGAGCTGATTATCGAACAGGTTACGATTGTTCATCTGTACTGCATACAACATCATCAGCCCTGTTGATTCTGAGAGCATCTGATGATTGGCTGCTTGATGCTCTGACTCGGGCAAGTCGTCACGCAAATTCGTAAAGACTCCGCCATCGCTGCTCATCATGTGTTTCGCGACAAACAACAGGAGCGGCGATTGCTGCTCCGTTAGCTGCAGAGGAACAGCAGCAACCTGTTTCGTGTCTGAATACCACATATCCGCAGCAACCCATATTAATACAATGAATAAGGCGCCCCCTATGATCTTTACACCTATCGATCGATTTCTCTTCAAATTCATTGGAGATGGCTCCTCCCTTAGTTTCCGTTATTTCCGTCTCCGCTGAATCGCTCTCCATATAAGTACAGTGATTGCAAATAGCGCAATCCAAAGACAGCCTCTATCTCAAATCGAACCCAGATCTGATCGTCAGTACGGAACGATTTGCATTCCAAGGAGATGGCATTATATGAATGCATCCATCCTTCTCAGGATGCCATACTTTCCCCTCTAGTGTCCACCCTGCGGCGGGCCGGTGAAGATGAAATGCTTGTCCTGCTGCTGGGCAAACTGGAACTCCGACGCCTTCACGGCAGAATAGGCAACACGGCTTCCCGGCAATTGACGCAAGTTGTCACACCATGAACCAAACGTAATTTTTAGGATGTGCTTGTTGAACACAAAAAAAACCTGAGAACAAATGAGCGTACAGCACATTTGTTCTCAGGTTTACATCAGCATGAATGGCTATAGAGACAATCTTACTTCTTGGCCAAGCTTCGCCGATTCATAAATCGCATTTAGTATGCGGATCATGTCTACACCCTGTTCTGGTGTGAATATCGGATCAGCTTTGCCTAATATTACATCGACAAAGTGATCCACATTCTCCTTATGTCCTGATCCATCTGTGAATCCTTCGGGCTTCATGTTCATATGCTTGCCAGCAGCAACTGTGAACATCTGAAGCTCATTATCATGCAGGCTGAAGCCAGCTTGTGTCCCGCGCAGCTCCACGAACGATTGTTCCTTCTCGATATGTGAAGCCCAGCTTACTTCCAGCTGGAGCGTCGCCCCATTGTCAAAGCGAATGAATCCAGTTGCCAGATCTTCCACATTGAACGTATCCCGACTCCCTGACGGAGCAGCCTTATCCATGAAATGGCCGTATGTCGCTCCTGATACAGCAACTGGCTTCGGATTGCCCATCAGCCAGATAGCCAAGTCAATCATATGCACACCCAAATCGATCAGAGGCCCTCCTCCAGATTTGGATTTGGTTGTGAACCAGCCTCCTGCACCTGGAATGCCATATCTGCGCACCCAGCCGCATCTTCCCGTGTATATCTGCCCTATCTGTCCTTCATCAATGTACTGTTTTAGAAATTGAGAACGCGAGCGGAAGCGATTATTCCGCATGACCATCAGCACTTTGCCCGACTTCTCGGCAGCCTGCTGCATACGTACCGCATCTTCTGGGTTCGTCGCATCAGGCTTCTCGCAGAATACGTGCAACCCTTTTTCTAAGGCAGCAATCGCAACTGGAGCGTGCAAATAGTTCGGGGAGCAAATATCTACAATATCCAACTCCTCGTGTTCAAGCATCTCCTGCCAGTCTTCATAGACTCGAACCTGACCAATTTGATCCGCAACTTCGCAAGCAGATGGCTTATGCGGATCGCATACAGCGACGATCTGAACATGCGGATTTGAGAGAAATGCAGGCATATGCGCCCCACGGAATATGTTGCCTGTTGAAACAACTCCGACGCGTAATGGTTGTGAAGATTCAATTGATGTCATGTTTATACCCACTCTTTCTTTCAAATTACATTAGGCTGTATGATGATAACTCCAACGAAATCCGTGCATGTTGTCTAACTTGACCCATTAATTCAATGGTTCAAGCGGTTGAGCGTTGCCATACTTCGGATATGTGCGTTCCGACGGCTTAGCCCACTTCACCGCATTGGCGATGACACGACGGATTTGCTCATTGTAATAGGTCGGATATGTCTCATGACCTGGACGGAAGTAGAAAACTTTGCCCATGCCGCGCTGATAGCAGCAGCCGCTGCGGAATACTTCTCCGCCAGTAAACCAGCTGACGAATACAAGCTCATCCGGTGCCGGAATGTCGAAGTGCTCGCCGTACATTTCTTCCGCTTCAAGCTCAATATACTCCCCAATTCCTTCTGCGATCGGGTGCCCTGGAGCTACAACCCACAACCGTTCCTTGTCGTTCGCTTCACGCCATTTCAAATCACAGCCGGTTCCCATAAGCTTTTTGAAAATTTTCGAGAAATGACCGGAATGAAGTACAATTAGCCCCATCCCGTGGAGCACGCGTTGATAGACACGCTCTACAATCGCCTCGTCCACCTCTTCGTGTGCCTTATGCCCCCACCAAATCAATACGTCTGTCTCATTCAATACTTCCTCAGTCAACCCATGTTCAGGCATATCGAGCGTTGCATAGCGCACATGAAACTCCTGACCCAGTCCCTCGCCGATCGCTGTATGAATCCCTTGCGGATAAATATCAGCTACGGTCTTGTTGTGTTGTTCATGTCTGTATTCATTCCAGATCGTTACGTTTTGTTTTGTCATCGCTGCATGCTCCTTTGTCCATTCATATAGATAAGCTCATTACTGACAACATCTTATTTAGAAAAGCAATCGCACCTTCCATTCATCCATTGATGCACGAGAACGAGGAAGATGCGATGCCTATATCACGTTACTTGGCGTGCATGATTTGAGGCCTAGACCCACCACATCTCACCAATCGGTTCCTTCATTAAGATCGGCTTCAAATTCTCAACAGCTTTCGTGAAGCCCTCATCAACGGACATCAAGCCATCCTCATGTTCTATGCTCACAACATAGTCATAACCGACAAGGCGAAGGGCACTAATTATATCAGCCCATGTCTTCGTATCATGACCATAACCAACAGTACGGAACTGCCAAGCGCGATCCAACATCATCGTATAAGATTGCATATCTGTTATCCCGTGCTTATGGATGTTCACAGGATCAATGGTCGTATCCTTGGCATGGAAGTGATGAATGGCATTCGCCTGCCCCAGAATACGGATTGCCTGTACCGGATCTATGCCTTGCCACCACATATGGCTCGGGTCAAGGTTCGCTCCGATTGCCTCGCCTGCCGCTTCGCGGAGACGAAGCATCGTACCTGGCGAGTGAACGGAGAAGCCGCCGTGCAGCTCGAGTCCGATCTTCAAGCCGCGTTCAGTGGCTAACTTGCCCACCTCTGTCCAGTACGGAATAACCTTTTCCTTCCACTGCCAGTCCAGAATTTCCTGATAATCCGTAGGCCATGGTGCCACAGGCCAGTTCGGGTATTTCGCGCCTTCATGATCACCCGGGCAGCCGGAGAAGCCGTTCACAACTGGCACTTCCAGCTTCGCAGCGAGATCCAGCGTCGCCATGAAATCTTCATGATACTGCTTCGCAATATCCTTCTGTGGGTGAAGCGGATTGCCGTGACAGCTTAGCGCACTAATCGTCAGGCCCCGGGAAGCAACAGCTTCCTTAAATGCCTTGAGCTTCGCCTCACTAGCTAACAGTTCATGCGGGTTGCAATGCTTCGCGCCTGGATACCCGCCAGTCCCTATCTCAACAGCTTCCACACCTTTAGCTGCTACTGTATCCAATGCCTCTTCTAATGGCAATTGTCCGTACAGAACTAAGAATACGCCTAATTTCATGAGTGTTCTTTGCCTCCTTCGGTACGATTCATGTGCATTCGTGCTGCTTATTCCGATTAGTCAAAGTAAATTGCTTTGCCTGTGCGCGAGGATTCGTAAATGGCTTCCAAAATCTCAGAAACGACGCACGCTTGTTCCGGCGTAATGATTGGCGTCTTGTCATTTTCAATCGCATCAATCCACATATGCATCTCTACATCTGGCGGATTATCAGAATCACCTTCATAGAAATCAACGCCACTTGCAGTCAAATGGAATTTTTGATCGTACAGTTGGCCGTGTCTTTCCCCGTTAATCGTCAAGCCGTCATTCATATCTGCGCCGCCTTCTGTACCGCATAGCGTGCACTTCGCTTCGATGTTGGATGTTACGTTAAGCGCCCAGCTGGATTCCAAAATAACTGTCGCTCCGTTCTTCATCACAATCATCCCGAACGCGGAATCTTCAACCGTGAACTTCGCTGGATCCCATGAACCCCAAGCGTTCGCTGCATTCTCACGGCCGCTCAACTTATGATAAGCCTTGCCAAGCACGATATGCGGCTCGTAGTTGTCCATCATCCACAACGTCATATCCAGCGAGTGTGTACCGATATCGATAAGCGGACCTCCGCCTTGCTTCTCTTCATCCAAGAACACGCCCCATGTAGGAACCGCGCGGCGACGAATCGCATGCGCTTTGGCGAAATAAATCTCACCCAAGGTGCCCTCTTCACACAGCTTCTTCAAATAGCGGCTGTCACTGCGGAAGCGGTTATTGTAGCCTACTGTAAGCTTCTTGCCTGTACGCTTCGCCACTTCAACCATGCGGCGTGCATCTTCCGCCTTCTTCGCCATTGGCTTCTCACACAATACATGCTTATCGCTCTCCAGCGAAGCAATTGTAATCTCTGCATGTGAATCATTCGGCGTACATACATGAACGATGTCGATGCTCTTATCTTCCAATACAGCCTTATAATCGGTATAGACTTTAGCATCCGGTGTGCCGTACTTTTCCTTCGCCTCAACCGCACGCTCCTCAACAATGTCGCAGAATGCTACCATTTCAACATTTTTCAGCTTGGCCAAGCTAGGCATGTGCTTGGCATTGGCAATGCCGCCGCATCCGATAATCGCAATTTTATATACTTTTGACATGAATCTATTCCTCCCGAGTTTAGATTGATGGTGTAGGTCATGTATTCAACTGTAATATGTGTAGAGGTCATACCTCTTGAAGTTTTCTCTTGAAGTCTTCTATTAAAGTCCGAGATTGTCCTTAATCCATTGACGGCTTCCGCGCACGCTATCAAGTGGTGCACGCTGACAATCATCCTGCTCTACGATAAGCCATTCCGTTCCTGCTTCTCGAGCAGCTTGAGCTACACCCACTAAATCGAGTTCACCCTGACCAAGCTCCATTGTCATTGGCTTGCCTTCTCCATCATATTTGAGATCCTTATAATGAATGAACGGAACACGACCTGAATATTGAGCGATTACTTCCAACGGGTTGAAACCACCATGCTTCACCCAACAAACATCCAGTTCCGCGAAGAGACTGTCTTCAGGCAGCTTGCTGAACAGCAAATCAAATACCGTCTCCTGCCCAATCTTAGCTTCAAATTCATATCCATGATTGTGATAGCCCAGCTTAATTCCATGCGCTGCAAGTCGCTCCGCAACAGCTGCAAGCGCGCGAACCGACTCTTCCAAGATGTCTTCATCGGCTTCGTGCAGCTTCGGAATTCCCGGACAAATGATGTTCCGGTTGCCGATGGCAAGATTCATTTCAATTTGCTCATCTAGGTGTTCAGTCAATTGCTCGATGCTGACATGAGACCCGGCCGCCTTCAAATTCAGGCGCTTCAGTTCACCTGCTAATTTCTCCGGCGCCAATCCGCCGTAGCCGGCAAATTCTACACCTTCATAGCCCATAGCCGCCACTTGCTCCAGTGTTCCGATAAAGTCTTTTTGCATCTCATCGCGCAATGTATAAAGCTGTACTCCAATTTTCAATGGATCCACCTCATTTTGTATAAATCGTTATGAACGATTATGATATCGGCTTACTTTTTGAAAAGGTTTTCAATGAACTGATTTCATTGTGCCACATTGCTTTCGGGGTGTGAATGAAGGATATCCTTTTAACATGAACAATCTTGCTATCTTTGCTATACTCTTTGTAAAGAGCGTAGACACCTATATATGGACATGATGGAGGAGAATATGTCGCAATCTGCTATCAATCAAGAAGAATTTACGATTATGTACTCCGGGCATGCGAGACACACGAAGCCATTCACTCTCGTCATCCCTAAGCTGGAGCATTACCTCATTCGCATACAGTTGGAAGGCAATGCTCATGTCTGGATGGATGATCAATATACGGAAATTACACCTGGCGATATGCTCATGCTGTCACCGGGCTCTCATTATGATTTGAAAATAGGGTACCGCCACCCCGAATCAGGCATCCCTCACAAAAAAGTGCACAGCCTCGACTACTACTTCATATTGAATGGTCCATGGATACAAGCGTGGTGGAACCAGATTACCACTCACGGCAAGGTAGACATCGGAATCGACGATCGTCTTCTGTCGATATGGCGGGAGATTATGCAGGAGCAGCGGCTTTATGGAAGCCACAACATGAACGATATTGTTAGACACCTAAGCTTTGCTTACTTCCGCATGTTGGAGAGAACCTTAAATGAACGCGCACATCCCTCTTATTTGAATCGCAATCGCAGTGAACAGGTCGCCCATCAAATGAAGCATTATATTGAAATGAATGTTACGGAGCCGTTTACGCTGCAGGATGTAGCAACCCGCGTGCAGCTAAGTGTGTCCAGAGCATCACATATTTTCAAAGAAACATTCCATCAATCCGTCATGGACTATGCCATCCAACTCCGATTGACGATGGCTTGCGAGCGGATTTTGCATGGGTATATGCCGCTGGAGCAAATTGCTGAAATGTGTGGATTTCAAAGTTACTCCTATTTCCATCGAACGTTCAAAACTCGCCTTGGCATAGCGCCACGTGATTTCCGGGAGCAGCGGCAGCTGGACAATCATGCGGATTCGAGCAATTGACGGTCGCGAAATGATTTGTGAGGAAATTGTGGTATTTTGCATAATCAGCTTGTGTTTCTGCTGTGGATTGACTATGATGATATTGAAATAATTTTCATCAAGATTAGATATATGGTTAAAATTATTTTCACCATTTTTCACGTAAGAGGATGATATTTTTGTCGAGCATTTTGCATGCGATCCGGCAGCAGGTTCAAGATTTTCACCCGCAGGAGCGCAAAGTGGCGGACTATATTTTGCAGTTTCCGGGCAATGTAGTGACGATGGGCATCACAGAGCTGGCTGAACAATCCGGCACTTCACCCGCAACCGTCACTAGATTTTGTAAAACCCTTCATTTCCGTGGATTCCCGGACTTCAAGACGAAGCTGGCGGCCGACATGGCACAGCAGTCCACACCACTATCCTATCAGGACATTATCGCAGGTAATCCGCTGCGCGATATTATTACGGCCATCGAGTCCAATCATATACGCTCGATATCCGACACGACGCGGCTATTAGACATGGTTACGCTAGAGCGGGCAATGCATGCTTTTCAGCAGGCAAGACAGATTGATCTGTACGGAATGGCAACGTCCGGTATCGTAGCACTGGACTTCTACCAGAAGCTGATTCGTGTTGGCAAACGCGCGACCTGCTTCTCCGATCCGCATATGCAGATTACATCTGCCGCCAACTTGAATGAGCTTGATGTGGCGTTCGCCATCTCCTATTCTGGAGAGACACCCGAGACGATCGATGCGCTGCAATGCGCCAAGGAGCGCGGCGCGACCACCATCTCACTAACGAAGGTTGGTTCTAATCGCCTCGCTAGTCTTGCTGATATTCATTTATCTGCTTCTTCTCTCGAAGAAGGCATGCGTCGCGGTGACATGGCTTCCCGTATCGCACAGCTCCATATAATTGATATTTTGTTCGCGGGAATGGTCACGGAGCAGTTCGATGATCATATTCCGAAGCTAGAACAGTCGTATCGCATGGTACGAAAGTACCGTAAAGATAAAGGGAGGTAACTCAGTTCATGAACATCTTAACGTTCCAAACAAACGAGGAATTAAACCAAATCGCTGCAGGCATCTTTGCAAGCCTCATCCAGACAAAGCCTAATGCCGTACTCGGCTTGGCAACTGGCAGTACGCCAATCGGCATCTACCAAGAGCTGATTCGCCTGAATGAGAAAAAGTATGTAAGCTTCAAAAATGTGCGTTCCTTCAACCTGGACGAATACGTTGGTCTGCCTGAAGGCCATCCAGAATCGTACATGTCGTTCATGAACAAGCAATTGTTCGATCATATCGATATCAATAAAGAGAACACTCGTGTACCAAACGGCAATGCAGCCGACTTGGAACAAGAGTGCAAGCAATATGATGAGATGCTCTTTGATGCATCCATCGACCTGCAGCTGCTCGGCCTTGGCCACAATGGTCACATTGGCTTCAACGAACCAGACCAAAATCTGCATGCAGGCACACATCTTGTCCAATTGAAAGAAGAGACTCGTCAAGCGAACAAGCGCTTCTTCGATTCCATTGATGAAGTGCCAACACAAGCGGTAACAATGGGCGTTGGCTCGATCTTGAAGGCTAAAATGATTATGCTCGTTGTTCGCGGTGCGGACAAGGCTGACATTGTTCATCGCGCTTTGACTGGCCCGGTTACGACAGAAGTTCCGGCATCATTGTTGCAAACTCATCCGAATGTAGTAGTTTTGCTTGACAAGGAGGCGGCACAACATTTCCATGGCTAATTCAACGTTTACCCTAACCAATGCAAATGTCGTAACACCGAACGGCGTATTGTATGATGGAGTCGTTCGGGTAGAAGATGGCCTTATTTCCTTTATTGGAAAGTGGTCAGAATTGGCACAGCCTGAGCAGGATGCTTGGGGCAAGGAAGCAGTAGACGCTAAGGGCGGCTGGGTGCTACCAGGCTTTGTCGATCTGCATATTCATGGCGGCTTCGGCGCAGACTTCATGGATGCAAATGCCGAATCTTACGATAAAATTACGAAGTTCCATATGGAGCACGGTACAACTGCTATGCTCGCTACTTCGATGACACAATCTCATGAAGCACTGGATCGTGTTATGGTAGCGGTTGATGCCTACATCAAGCAAGGCATGAAGTATACTCAATTGGCAGGCGTTCATTTGGAAGGTCCGTTCGTGAATCCGAAGTACAAGGGCGCACAGAACGATATCTACATGATCGATCCTCAAATCGACTGGTTCGAGGATTGGCATGCACGCTTCCCTGGCCTGATGAAGCAAGTGAGCTTAGCGCCTGAGCGTAACAACGCTACGGAAGCCATCCGCTGGCTTCGCGCTCACGACGTAAATGCTGCTGCAGCACATACAGCAGCTACGTACGATCAAGTGACGGCCGCAGCCAATGCTGGTCTGAACCAAGCGGTTCACACGTTCAACGCAATGACTCCAATCCACCATCGTGATCCAGGTGTAGCCGGAGCCGTGCTTACCGATGACCGCATTACAGCTGAGATTATCTCCGACGGAATTCACGTACACCCTGCTTGCATCAAGATGCTGAGCCGTACGAAGGCTTCCGGCAAGCTCGTAATGATTACAGATGCGATGTCCGCAGCTGGTATGCCTGATGGACAGTATGATCTTGGCGGTCTCGCTGTAACGATGAAGGAAGGCGTATGCCGATTGACTGACGGCGGTTCGCTCGCAGGCAGTACGCTTACGATGATTCAGGCTGTGAAGAATATGATTCAATTTACCGGACTCCCGCTGCATGAAGTATCACGCCTTGCAAGCTTGAATCCTGCGAAGCAAATTGGAATCGACGGCTATACAGGCAGCATCGAAGTTGGCAAGCAAGCTGACTTGGTATGGACAGATGCTGATCTGAACATTGAACGCGTATGGGTAAAAGGCAGCACGCATATGTAAGCAGCTGTTGTTATCATACCTTGTTTACAACCATATCCGCATAAAAAAGAATGGCTTTCCGAAACGATACCTGCATCGTATTCGGGAAGCCATTTGTTGATTGCAGGGCATGACCATCGGAACAAAAAATAAAGCGTACTTGCCACGATGCTCGTTCTATGCAGCATGGGTATACGCTCGAATCTATCCGAGTCTGTCATCCGGACCTACTCATCAAAGACCTTCCTTCCCACACCAACCGATGTGTTCCAGAAGGCTGAATTGTCAGGGCGATGGGCTTAGCTTATTGTTAGATTTTTAACTCCCCAAGCTTGATTAGCTCGACTACCGCTTGCGAACGACCTTTTACATTCAATTTCTGCATCACATTCGAAATATGATTTCGAACGGTTTTCTCACTAATGAACAATTGTTGTGCAATATCACGGGTCGTTTTGTCTTGAACTAATAATTCAAAAACTTCGCGCTCACGATTAGTCAGTAGAAACTTATTTTTGTGATCGCTACCCTTCAAGTGTCACCCCTCCTTGCCCGAGTTTTTGTAATTTAACAAGGTTTAGGGATACAGTCAAATTTATACTATGAAGGGTCATTACACTTGGTGCGGTAATGCGCAAAAATGGGCTAACTAACGTGTTTGTTTGGCTAAAACAGTATAATTCCTTATGTTCGTCAAATGCTACCCTTATCCGAGTATGTAAACAGGACTCCGCCCTCAACAGAGTGAGGAATGAAGTCCGTTCGAAGCGTGAAATTAACGAGTTCCTGTTGTTCCTGGAGCCATATTGTGCAAGCGAGTTGGATGATTGTACGATTGATTCGTTACATTGGTTGGGAACAAACGGTACACCATCTCAGAGAATTCATTAGCAAATCCTGCAATCGGATGGCCTGCACCTACTTGCTTGCTGTACTCATTCATGCGGTTGACGAAGTCTGGATTGGCAGATACATACACATTATTGCAGCTCGGATCTTCCTTCTTCACCGCGTTGGCAATATGTGCCTTCAAGTCACCAGATATGTTATCATTCACATTAGATGTACCGTCATAAGAACCGAGGCTGCCAGCAGAGTATGGCCGTGGTCCTTGTCCTGGCTTAACACTCTTGCTGTGAACTCCTTTAGATGTATGATCAGTCACAACAGCAACATAAGCATTGTTGTTGTTCGTCATCATGACATGTGCCGACTTCACACCCTTAATGGAAGCGATTTTTTTGGCCAGTTTTTGGTTCATTTCCAGCTTGTTCGCGGAATGAGTGCCGTAGCGCCCTCCGTAGGCATTGTTACCATACGTACCATTGTTACCATACGAACCATTGTAACCATACGTACCATACTGTCCATACGTACCATTGTTGAAATTATTGGTGCGGTAACCTCCATCATAACCGTAACCGCGTGTATAACCATCTGGGCTGAACTGATTCATGTTATAGGAACGTAGTCCATCACCCGAGAAGTTCGTATTGTAGCGGTTCGCGTTATAACGATGATCCGTTCCGAGCGGTCTTACACCATCATTGCCATAATTCATATTATGCTGACGCACACTCTTCGTGGACATATTGTCCCGATTTCCACAACCTGTAAGCCCCATTGTCATCACTAATGCTGCCGTCAACGTTAGCAAAACTGCTTTTGCTCGCATCAATGTTCCTCCTTGTTCAGTTCATAATTGAGGTGCCAACAATGTTAGCATGCGCTGACCGCCTGATGTTATGCCGATAGGTTTTTCCGATACTTCCACTCCTTGCATCTTGTTATCAGCTTGTCCTAAAAAGAATGACGAATTCCCCAATCGTGCAAATTACAAAAGCATGGATTGACAATTTTTTACCGGACGTATTATCATATTAGTATTAGACTATAGTACCAGGTACTAATTTAAATTATATACACTAATTTTTGTTTAGGCGTTCATTCATCTCGATTTACTTGGATCGCACGCTCCCTTTCGGTCCGAACATAAAGAAGGAGGATAAGCATGCAAACGGTGAAACTGCACACCAAAGCGCAAATTACAGCATTCGGCACCTATGTGCCTGAGCGCCGCTTAACAAATGAGGATCTGTCGCACATGGTTGATACGAACCATGAATGGATTGTTCAACGAACGGGCATGATTGAACGACGGATTGTAGATGAAGGAACATATGCCAGCGATCTTGCGTTCGAAGCTGCTAAGAATCTGGCAGACACGTATCATGTTGATCTGCAAACGGTTGATGCAGTACTTGTAGCAACATCAACACCAGATGCCTTCTTCCCAAGCACGGCTGGCATCATTCAAGGAAGACTTGGCATCCCTCAAGCAATGGCGCTTGATATATCGAATGCATGTGCAGGATTTGTTAGTGCCATGCAATTGGCGATAGGACTCATTGATGCTGGTATGCATCGCAAAGTATTAGTAATTGGAACCGAAGTGCTGACCCGCACGGTTGATTACACGGATCGCAGCACTTGCATCTTATTCGGAGATGGGGCTGGAGCGATTCTTCTAGAAGCTGGGACTGCTGAGCAACAATCTTGTTTCCTTGCTTCTGGATCATTAACGACAGGAGATTTGGGCGGGATCTTGCATCGCAAGGCTGTCGCCGATCGGATTGGCGATGTGGAGATGAAACCTGACAGCACGTTAGTTCAAAATGGGCGCGAAGTCCTTAAGTGGGCGCTCCGCCAAGTTCCGGTAGGCATTCAGCAATTGCTTCAAGACACTGGCTACACGACAGAGCAAATTGACATCTTTGTGCCACACAGCGCTAATCTACGGATGATAGAGTCCATATGTGAACGAAGTGGGATTCCGCTTGAGCGCACGCTTACTAGTGTCCAATATTATGGTAATACATCTGCAGCCAGTATTCCGCTGGCGATAGCGGGAGGATTAGCAGACGGCCGTCTGAAACCGGGAGCACTCACTTTACTGTATGGATTCGGCGGCGGATTCTCGCAATCGATCTTGCTGCTGCGCTGGCCGGATTTACAAGCATAAGGCTCGGATTGGGCATCTCTATGATTCACCTAAATCTCTTATAACTCCTACACAATGGAACCAGAGGGTGCCCCTAATTTTGAATGAGCATGCATAAAAAGACGCTTCCATCCCCACCAATACAGTGGTTCCGGAAGCGTCTTTGTTCATCTAGCAGGACTGGCAAACTCTATTTACCTGTTGCAGATGCATTATTCCCCTTAATTTCCCATTCTTTGATTGCTTCATCAAGCTTCGCCTTCGGGACAGCATATGCCCATTGCCCGTCTTGAGGGATTATCCATACTTTCTCTCCGATCACATATCCTTCAAATATCCTCTTCTCCGTAGCATTGATGGCATCTGGCTTCAATGAGAGTTCCAGCTTCCAACCTGGCTCGTGAGATGAGCCTGCCAATAATTCCTTCTTCTGCTTCGGCAGTTCGGTTGTCGACCAATCTCGGAATTGATTGATGAGCACATTAGCTTTATCTTCCGTAATAGACTTGTCCTGAAGCCGCCAATTCATCTCTGTTTGATTGCCTGAGTCTGAATTCCCTGCAGAAGAATCCCTTTCATTCACATTCGTTGGAACGGATCCTGGATCATCATTTGAACTTAGGTTATATGTGTTCCCCGCATAGCTCCAACTAAATTGTTCCACCCGTTCAATTGGGAATGTTATCGGTTCCTTCAACACAAAATCATACGCGCTCCGCTTCAATCCCGACCATTCAGTAGCAGGGACTTGATATACCTTGTTATTGTCATCTACCATTGCATAGTAAGTGCCTGAAATCGGGGTTTCATTGCCGATCTTAAGATTATGTCTTATCCCGTTAGCACCAGTTGCCTGGAATACCCACGTCGGCTTATCCAAGCCATATTTCCCAAGGTTCGCTGACTCTCCCTCTACGATCGAATCTGCCTTCGCCTTTGTCACTATAGAGATCCAGTCATTAATCGGATACGAATTGAGCGGATACGGACGCGGCTCTAACATCTCCCACTGTTCGCCCTTCTTATGAAGCGATACTCGGGAACCTTCCCCCGCTATCATAATAGAATCAATATCCTGCGCTTGCATCGTTATGAGCGGCACGGCCTCCGTATTCTCCTGTTTGGTGCGAAAGAAATCGTGTGTAGAGGCGTACACATAACCGGCTATGAATACAATCAAAAGTAGAAAGGTTGGGATGAGCCTTCTCATCTGTCTCATATTATTCACGACGCCCGTCTCCTTCTCCACCATAATGCTGCCCCTATACCAAGCAATAGCACCGGGAAGCCGATAACAGTCGTCCATAGAATTGCCTTGCCCTGTCCAGGAGTCAGGTATGCAATTTGATAGGCTTCATTCTCCCGTGGCCTGATCGTCACTTGTTCTTGATTCCCCTGGAGCCAGTTCATGCTATTCAGCGCGAAGTCCCGATTACCCTGCGTATATAGATTCTGATCTTCGATATAACTCGATCCACCAATAATAACTGCCTTTGGCTTCCCGTCTGTTGTCGTTACGGCTACGCCCAGCGTTAATGGTCCAGCAAGATCCTTATCGTCGCGTTCGCTTCCCTCTTGCATTAACCTTGGAATATCTGTCTCCCCATAAGAAGTTGTAGAAGTCTTCAAGATCGGCTCCACTGACAGCTTATCGGTAGACGAAGCTTCTAAAGGCAGCCCCAACGTCAGCAAAGTTAGCAAATTATACTGCGACAGCTTGGATGTTAGTTCATGCTCTCCGTATTCAGGCACAATCGTAAATGGATCATACAATGTGCTCTTCTTCTGCTCGACTGCGACTGCATGCTTGTTCGTCACACCAAGATGCTTGAGCAAGCTGTCAATGTTCTTCCAAGATTTCGACATGTCTGGATTGAAGCCAAGCGCAATGTACAACTTCCCCTTGTCATCCACATACTGTTGCAGAAGCTTCGCTTCCTTATCCGTAATATCTTTGTTTGCGCCTAGCATCATGACCATGTCCGCATCCTGTGGGACTGCACCTTCTCGATATAAATTCAGCTCTTTGACTTGGATATTGTCCTCTTCCAAGCTGGAGCGGAGGGCAGTTACTTGCGACAACGGCAGCTCTTCATGGCCAGACAATACGTAAGCTGTTGCTTTGCGCTCAGATGTTAGGCTTCTAAGTGCTTGGGTCATTTTTTCCTCGCCACTAAAACGATAAGCCCCATAGTCCTCTCCACCACTGAACATCTCATACAGTCCAACAGTCTTGCGCTTCGTTCCGCGCTCGAACACAAGGGAGCTCCCCGCTAAGCCATATTGCTGTGCTAGGGAGGGTTCCTTCATTAAATCAATTTGTTCGACCTTAATATGTTTATTTCGCAGTGCATACTGTTCTGCCATGTCAGCAACTTCCCTAATTAGCACAGGATCATCCTGCGACGTATAGAACAGCTTCACATTGACCTTATCTTCGACCGAAGTCAGAGCGGCAATCGTTTGTTCCGATAGCGTGAAAGACTTATTCTTCGTGAAGTCCCACTGCCACCCCGTCATCGATTGTAGAAAATAGGTCAACAACACAAAAATTCCGAGGACAGCGACTGATCGTACTGCCGCATTCGTTCTTCGCAGCCACTTGTTCATCATTCGTTACCTCCACCGTTTTCTTTCAAGTACTTGGATACTCAGCACGACAAATACAATCGCGAGTGTTAGGAAAAAGAGTACGTCCGGCCCATTCAGTACCCCTTTCATAAAGGACTGCAATCGATTGTTCATCGAAAATGGAGCAATCCAATCACCGACGGCAGAAGAAGGAATGGCATCCAGCAGCCAGAACATGAGCAGGATCACGAATGCAGCGATGGCGGTTACCATCTGATGCTCAGACAGTGCAGATGCAAATAAGCCAATAGAAGCCATTGCAATCGTAAGCAGCAGCAATCCGAGTACAGAAGTCAGCAGCACACGCATATCCAATGTTCCGAAGAACGACATGACGAATGGATACACCAAGCTAAACCCGACAAGCACAACCATCAAGACACATGCTGCAGCATATTTGCCAAGAACAATCTCGCTCAGACGGGCAGGCGAAGTAAGCAGCAGCTCATCGGTACCGTGGCGGAATTCATCTGCGAACAGCCGCATCGTCAACAAGGGAATGATAAAAATATACATAAATGTGGTATTGCCCGTTACAAGCCGGAAATCAACGATACTAGGTTGGAACAATACAAAATTCAAATAAAACATAATCCCTGAAATCAACACATACACCGAGAAAGCCGCATAAGATGTCGGCGATGTGAAATATGCGAGCATTTCTTTGCGAAATATCGCGCTAAATCTGCGCATCACCAGACTCCTCCTCTGTCGTCAATCTCGTAAATACATCCTCCAGACTTGTCGATTCCCGCTTCATCTCTAGTAGGGGATACCCTGCATTAGCCAAAGTGAAAAAAAGAGCTTCCCTTATATCCGCCTGCTCCTTCGCAGTAATCTGAAGATGAACCTCTTGATCATTGCTTTCAGATTCGATGTGGGCGATCTCGGGAATAACCGTTATCGCTTCAACCACCTCTGCAGCTGTTCCCTTCACAATGAGATGCAGCTTCGATTCTTGACCAAGTGCAGTTCCCAGTTGTTCAGGCAGCTCGTCAAGCACAATTTGCCCTTGATGAATAATAATGACCCGGTTGCATAGTGTGTTCACTTCCGGGAGAATATGTGTACTGAGCAATACCGTATGCTGCTCCCCGAGCTCTCGAATGAGCTGGCGTATTTCCACGATCTGATTCGGGTCTAGCCCTGATGTAGGCTCGTCCAGAACAAGCAGATCCGGCTTGTGAATGATGGCTTGCGCAAGTCCTAGCCGCTGCTTGTAGCCCTTGGATAGCCCCCGAATCGCCTGATTTTCTCTGCCTTGCAAGCCCAATCTGTCTACCATTTCACTAATTCGCACACTGCGTTCTCGTACCGATACACCTCTTATATCCGCCACAAAACGCAAATACGACTTCACCGTCATATCTGGGTACAGCGGCGGGCTTTCCGGCAAATAACCAATCTTGCTTCTGGCCGTACCCCCATGGTCTGCCATGGAAATGCCATCAATGGAGATGCTCCCGCTTGTCGGATGCAAATATCCCGTAATCATCCGCATCGTCGTCGTCTTCCCCGCACCGTTAGGGCCTAGAAAACCCACAACTTCGCCGCGCGCCATAGAGAAGTCGATATGCTGAACACCACGACGCTCGTTGTACAGCTTACTAACGTCCTTCACTTCTAACATCTGTATCCCCCTTGTCCAGACTTCATCCAAGACATACCTCACCCATGTTAACTAAGTAAGTCTGTATGAATCGCTATACTCATGATAACGATTCAACTCTAAATCAAGCTGAAAAGAGGCTGAAAGGTAACTTAAAAACCCGTGTCTAATTTGTGAACAAAAAAAATCATAGCCCGGCAAGGCTATGATTCATGGCATTGATATAAAAATAGTTAAATAGAGGGATAAATAATAGGTTATCGCACTCGCAAGTCCTCCCATTCAGAGAGAACTAGCACATCCATATGCCTCGCATGACGCACCAACGCCTTCATAGCTCCTAACCTGCCCAAGCGGCGTACACGACTCGGCATCCCTACGATGATTTGGCTTGCCCGCAGTTGATCTGCTACATACACAGCCGTACTGGCCCATCTTCTGCGTGCAACTGCCTCATATTCTTGGTACGTACCGCCAAGCCGTTCGGTCAATGCCTGCACAGCGGCCATCTCCTTCTCTATATCTGCCGTCTTTCCTCTTCTTCTCCATGGAGCAATAGGCAGATGTACCACATGCATAGGCGCCTTCAAGCGATGGGCAATGCGGAAGCCATGGCGCACCAATCTCTCGGGCCGCACGTCAGAGTCGATACATACGAATATCACTTCCTGCCTCCGCCACGGTCCACGGAACAGTGCTCTTCGTTCCCATGACTCCAATCGCTCATCCACATCGTCAGCAACCTCGCGCAGTGCAAGCTCCCGCAGGCCAATCAGATTCGGCGTACGGAAGAAATTCGATAAGGCTTGATCTACCTTATCCGCCTTGTAGATCAACCCAGCACGCATTCGTTCCTGGATCGTCTGCGGCGTTACATCAATCAATTGAATCTCCCGCGCCTGCCGAAGCACGACATCCGGAACCGTCTCACGCACGCGTACTCCTGTTACATGCTCAACTGCATCATTCAAGCTTTCAATATGCTGGACATTGACCGTCGTCACGACGGATATCCCCGCCTCCAGCAAACATAGGACATCTTCATATCGCTTGGCTCGAATACTTCCCGGCACATTCGTATGCGCTAGCTCATCGACAAGCACAACCTCTGCATGAATGCGGAGCAGCTCCTCCGTATCCATCTCCTCCAGCATCTTGCCATTATACGCAATGCGCTTGCGAGGAATAACCGGAAGCCCTCCTACTTGACCGGCTGTCTCCGCTCTCCCGTGCGTTTCCAGCAAGCCAATGACGACGTCAACGCCCTGCTCCCGCAAGCGGTTGCCTTCTTGAAGCATATGATAGGTTTTCCCTACCCCGGGTGCCGCACCAATAATCACCTTCAGCTTCCCTCGCTTCAGTCCGGCTGCCTTCTCTTGAACCCGCTGTTCCGTCACCCGCTTAAATGGCGTCTCAGCCTCAGCTGCGCCGGATAGGCGGGCAGGCAGTATCCGCTCCCCCTCTGCAATCGAGTGATCGGCAATGAGGAACAAGTCCGTCATCTCGATACGTTTCAGCAGAGCTCCAATCAGCGAACCTTTCAACAGCTCCTGCCACCGCGTCTGACGAGAATGGCCGAGTACGAAGCGGGTTATCCCATGCATCTTCGCATATTCAGCCAATGCAGATGCCATATCGCGGCGCGTTCGGGAAGGAATCTCCTCCCATACCGCTTCCGTCTTCATCGCCATCTTCTTCAGCGAGCGGCGGAATGCAGCCTGCTCCGTCGTCAATTCCATATCTGGCTGAACAAAGGTCACAATATACAGTTCACCGTTAAGCCGCTTCGCAATTTGCTGCCCTCTTCGAATATGAATCGATCCATTCCAGCCGTATTGTGCAAGAACAAGAATCCGTTCGGAAGCTCCCGAAGGGCCTGTAAGGCCCATCTCATTCCGATGCTGCTCAAGTGAGCCGTTGACATGCTCCGCCATCGTGCGGAGCGCGAGCTCGCGCAATATACTTATACGGCTTCGCTCTTCCGCTCGATGCTTCCGCGAATGCTTAGCTCGACTGAACTGCCCCTGCATTCTACGCTCCATTAAAGACTCTGCAGACACATCAAGGAGGCGGACTTCGTCTGCCTCCTTCAATGCCTCACTTGGTATCGTCCATTCGCTGACGACGCCGGTCATTTTCTTTGCCGCAGCTTGAACACTTTCCTCTTCATAAGCATTCATCGTCGCAATTACGTTCATGCCCCGTTTCAACAATTCTCTTACATCTTCCAGCCTCGTTGAACGTAAGGCTTCCGGTCGATTACGATGAGCAAGTCCGTCAATAAGCACCACATCCGGCATCCGAACTGTAATGGCCTCCACATCGATGTCGTAACGATCCTGTCCATCCCTCTGCCATGCGATCATCGGAATGGCTTGAATGGGGGAAGAATCAATGCCAACGTGCAGCCCAGCCTCATTCCATATTTCCTGCGTCGGCAGCACTGTGCCGTACACCACATCCAGCCCTTGCTTGGTACAATTCACCCCTTCCAGCAGCAGCTGTGTCGTCTTGCCCGCCCCACTGGCAACAGCCATAAGAATCCGCAGCCTTCCCCGCTTCATCTGCTCAAGCATTCGCAATATCATTTCCGGCGATTGCCTACGGTACTCATCCCCTTCATTCACAGCCGACACCTAACCTTTCATTTCGTGCTGTACTTCCAGGTTCAGTAACAATACATTGATGCGCTGTTGACCGAATACTCCCAAGTCTCTTCCTTCTGTATATTTCGTAATCAACTGTTCAAGTCGTTCCTTCGAGATTCCGCTAGCCTTCGCTACACGAGGCAGCTGTACACGTGCCGCCTCCGGTGTAATGTGCGGATCCAGTCCCGAGGCAGAGTTGGTCAGTAAATCCTGTGGAATCCGCTTCACATCCGCATCTGGATTCTCCTTGCCCCATTCCTCAACTGACTTCTCAACTCTCTCTTTAAGCGCTGGATTCGAAGGAGCGTAGTTCGGCGAACCAGAGCCAGCAGCATCGTTCCCGATGCTAGATATTCGCCCATGGAAATATTGCGGTTCTATAAATGTCTGTCCGATCAACTTCGAGCCCAGCAACTGCCCCTTCTCATTGTATACCATGCTGCCGTTCGCTTGATTCGGCATTACCGCCTGTGCAAGCCCCGTCATCGCAAATGGATAAGCAAGGCCGCACAGCAGCAGCAAGCCGATTGTCGTCCGCACCATCGCTCCACCAATATTCATACGCTCTGTCATGTTCGTTCATCCTCTCTTCTTCCTTGCTTGAACCCGATATGATTATTTCAACAATCTTCTCTATCTACATACCAACCATTAGCGTTATTTCAGTTATTGCCGCTAATTACAATTTGGGACAGCTACTCAGCTATTTCAGTTAAGGTTGTTATTCGGCTATTTGCAGTTACAATTGTTGCAAGGTTACACTAAAATGCCCACAATTAGATCGATCAGCTTAATGCCGACGAACGGAGCTACTAATCCGCCCAAGCCGTATACGAACAGGTTGCGCTGCAGCAGCTTAACCGAAGACATCGGCTTATACGCCACGCCTTTGACCGCCAGCGGAATTAATAACGGAATGATGATGGCATTAAAAATAAGCGCCGACAAAATGGCCGATACGGGCGAATGCAAGCCCATAATATTCAGAGCTGACATCTGCGGAATGGCAATCATGAACATTGCTGGAATGATAGCAAAGTATTTCGCCACATCGTTCGCAATACTGAATGTCGTCAATGCGCCACGCGTCATGAGAAGCTGCTTGCCGATCGATACCACCTCAATGACCTTCGTCGGATCAGAATCGAGATCGACCATATTTGCCGCTTCCTTCGCTGCTGCCGTGCCGCTGTTCATCGCGATGCCGACATCCGCCTGTGCCAGTGCCGGAGCATCATTCGTACCGTCTCCAGTCATTGCTACCAGCTTCCCTGCCGCCTGCTCCTTGCGAATCAGAGCCAGCTTATCTTCTGGCTTGCTCTCTGCGATGAAGTCATCTACCCCCGCTTCCCGAGCAATGGTTGCTGCCGTCAGTGGATTATCCCCTGTACACATGACGGTGCGAATGCCCATGCGGCGAAGCTGTTCGAACCGTTCCCGCATGCCTGGCTTCACCGTATCCTTCAAGTAGATCAGCCCATAAATATCGCGTCCGACGGCCACAGCCAGCGGCGTTCCGCCAGCAGAAGCAATCGCATCTGAATTGGCATCCAAATCCTGCGGAACGGTACCTCCTTGGGCGATAACCCAGCGTTTCACCGCATCAACAGCCCCTTTGCGCACGCTGCGCCCATCCTTCAGGTCAACACCGCTCATGCGTGTTTCCGCTTTGAACGGGATGAATTCCCCTTGTATAGCAAGTTCTGCTTCATACTTAATTCCTGCCCTGGATACCCAATCCACGACAGAGCGACCTTCAGGTGTCTCATCATGATGAGAGGCAACAGCTGCCCACTGAGACAATGTGTTTACATTCGTTCCTTGCACCGGAATGAGTTCATGAGCCAAGCGATTCCCGAACGTAATGGTTCCCGTCTTATCTAGAATAATTGTATGAATATCCCCGCAGGCTTCAACCGCCTTACCTGACGTTGCAATGACATTGAACCGAGTTACGCGGTCCATACCTGCAATACCGATCGCGGACAGCAACCCCCCAATCGTAGTAGGAATCAAGCAGACCAGCAGGGCAATTAGCACCGCCGCATTCAATTCGACCTGCAAATAATGACTGAATACAGGCAAGGTCACAACGACAACCAAGAAGATAAGCGTCAAGCTGACAAGTACAGTATGAAGAGCAAGCTCATTCGGAGTCTTCTTGCGCTGCGCGCCTTCAACTAATGAAATCATTCGATCTAAGAACGATTCTCCCGGATCGCTTGTAATCCGAATACGAATCTCATCACTAATTACCTTCGTTCCAGCAGTTACCGAGCAGAAATCCCCGCC
The DNA here is from genome assembly GCF_032337355.1 of Paenibacillus suaedae. Lineage (NCBI taxonomy): Bacteria > Bacillati > Bacillota > Bacilli > Caryophanales > Paenibacillaceae > Paenibacillus > Paenibacillus suaedae. Next base: position 221,030 of record NZ_JAVYAA010000008.1, on the reverse strand, counting down.
TGCTTCTTTCAATACTGGCGCAGACTCCCCAGTAATCGCTGATTCATCCACAGAGGCCAATCCGGAGATGACCTCGCCATCGCCAGGAATCGTCTCCCCTTCACGAACGACTACGACATCACCCTTACGGAGCTCGGATGAGGATACGCGAACCGTTCCACCTTCGGTTATCTTGTTCGCCCACAAATCCCGCTTCGCCTGCTTCAACGAATCCGCCTGTGCCTTGCCGCGACCTTCAGCGAGAGCCTCAGCAAAGTTCGCGAACCAAACCGTAATGAATAAGATGAAGCTGACCGCGCCGTTGAACCAACGTGGCATTGGCGAACCAAAGGCATCCGGCACGAACGTAAGCAGCAGTGTAATAACGAAGCCAACCTCGCAAATAAACATCATCGGGTTTTTAACCATCTGGCGCGGATCGAACTTCCGCAGCGCATCGATCGATGCTGCCCGCATTAAGCTGCCTTGGAACATGCTCCGTTCCTTGTCTTGATGTGTATGCGTACGCGCCGGTTCAAATGGCGCAGGTGTTTTCATCTGTTTTTCCGTCTTCATTTTCCGTTCCCCCTTATTTCCACAACGTCAGATGTTCTGCGACCGGACCGAGCACGACTACCGGGAAGAACGTCAGAGCACCCACAATAAGTACTGTGCCGACAAATACGATACCGAACAGCGCCGTATTCGTCTGGAACGTACCACTTGTGTTCGGAATTGGCTGCTTCTTCGCCATCGATCCTGCTACGGCAAGGAGCGTAACGAGCGATACGTAGCGCCCTAAGAACATGACAATACCTGTGGAAATGTTCCAAAACGGCGTTGCATCTCCCAACCCTTCAAACCCGGATCCATTGTTCGCCGCAGATGATGTAAACTCATATAATGCTTGCGACAATCCGTGGAATCCTGGATTGGACAGGGTGTCCGCCTGTGTAGCAACTGCAATTGCAGTCGGTACTAGAATCAATATCGGATGCACCAGCAAGGTAACCGCCAGCAGTTTCATCTCCTTACTTTCCAGCTTGCGGCCCAAAAATTCAGGTGTCCGTCCGACCATGAGACCGGATAGGAATACGGCGATCATGACGTACAGCAGCACGTTCATAAATCCAGCACCGACGCCGCCGAATACGGTATTCAGCATCATATTCGCCATCGGGATCAAGCCACCGAGTGGTGTCAGCGTGTCATGCATATTATTGACTCCGCCCGTCTCCGATGCAGTCGTAACGACCGAATACAGTGACGATTGCACAACGCCAATGCGCACTTCCTTCCCTTCCATGCTGCCTGTTCCACTTAATCCTGCTGTGTTCAGCACAGGATTGCCCATATGTTCGGCCGTAAGCGATGATCCGAGCATAATGAGGAACAAGATTGCCATGGAGACGAACAGCACTCGCCCTTCCTTCTTGTTGCCGACCATGCGGCTGTAGGCAAACGGCAGCCCCGTGCACAGCATCAACATGAGTAAAATATGAATTAAATTCGTCACACCGTTCGGATTCTCGTATGGATGTGCGGAGTTCGCTCCATAATGGCCACCGCCATTGTTGCCAAGCTCCTTAATCGACATCATCGAGCCTACGGGCCCAAGCGGAATGTGCTGCTCTGCTCCTTCAACAGTTACTGCACTTTCCATTGGACTTAAGGATTGCGGAACCCCATTCCAGATGAACAGTACACTGGCAACGATCGCAATTGGCAGGAAAATGCGCGTAATCGAACGCACAAGGTCTGCCAAGAAGTTGCCGAGCGGTTTGCCAGTCAACCCTCGTATAATGGCCATTACTGCCGCTAGCGCAGTAGCAGGTGACGTAAACATCAAGAAAATAATGCCCGTCATTTGTGACAGCGGAGACAGTCCACTTTCACCGCTATAGTGCTGCAAGTTCGTATTCGCCATGAAGCTGATCGCCGTATTGAATGCTACTCCCGGTTCCATGCCAGGAATGCCATTCGGATTGAGCGGCAATACCCCTTGAAGGCGGAATATTGCATACGTCACCACAATCATCAGCACGTTCGTGGCAACTGCCGTAAAGGCGTATGCCTTCCAGCTTTGCGATTGATCCTTAATGCCGAAACACTTAAATAAAATACGATCTATCGGACCAAATACAAGATCCAGCGGTCTTGGAGCTCCGCTATTATCAAACACCCCTGCCATATATATTCCGATCGGACGCGCTATCGCCAAGGCAAGCAATAAGGTAATTCCAATGGCGATCCATTCGATTGCACTCATTGTTCCGTTCCACCCTTCTCTAATGTACAAATATCAATAATCACTCTGCCCAAACTAAAATCGTTCCGGCTTGACTAAGGCATATAGCAAATAAATGAACAGTGCCGTAATTAAGGTGAATAACACGATCATCATGAGCGATCACCCCGTTCCTCCACTTCCGTCTTGCACCAATGGAGAATACCCAATACGCTTAGTCCAAGCAGTGCGAGAAGAATCATCATGACTGCATCAAACATAGTCCCTTCCTCCTCCTGAATAAGGTTCTCATCTCTCCAGGCAATGCTGCCGCGATCCCGCTCCTACCAAGACTTCCTGCTCAGTAGGAACGCGCAGGCAACACAAAAAGCCACACGGAAAGAGGGACCCTTTCCGTGTGGCCTATTTCGCGCATCGTCAAAAAAACGTGCGCGTAATGTTCCACGACGAAATAAAGGCTGCCTCCTTGGACGCTTACGAGGTTAGCTGACGGATTCGGGCGCGAAGAGTCGCCCTACCGGCCAGGAACGGATTCCTGTGCCGGATTCACCCCTTGCGCGAACTGCAGATGTACAGCTGGCGCACTAACGTTGGTTCCCCCGTTCCCATGAATGGGATTCAGCGGTGAGCATTGCCTATATGGATTAATTAGATGATATCTGATAGTAAAAATGAAACTTGATCCGATTGCGTATAAATGACGTAATTCGCGCCAAGCAATCGGTAGATCGACTGCGGATGATGACGTTTCGTCACGATTGTGATCGGATCCGTCGTCCATTGCCGGCATATTTGAAGCAGCCGGCAGGAAAGCGCAAAGCTCTGTTCAAACACATAGATTCGGCCAATCGGGACATGAGGGACGGCCCACGCCTTCGGCTCCGTCGTATTGATCCGGCATATGGAATGAACGCCAATACCTTCTAATCGCTTTGCCAATCGCCCATTATGGGCAATTCCCGCCACCGAATATCCTGCTCCTTTCAACTGACGTATGAATTCAATCCCCGTCTCACAGCCTGCGAACACTGTAATGACCCGGTCCGCATCGTACATATCCAGTTCCTCCTGTTCATCTGTCCGAAGCCCTACTTGCAAGAAAGAGGTGCGTCGCCATATGATCAGGCGCGCCTCTCCCGTACGCTTACGAGGTTAGCTGACGGATTCGGGCGCGAAGAGTCGCCCTACCAGCCAGGACAGTAATCCTGTGCCGGATTCACCCCATGCGAACGGTGGCTGCTGACTGTCCACTCAGCTCCATTCACTTGATTGGTTCCCCCGCTTCCGCTTCCTGCGGAATTCAGCGATTGAGACGCAACGGATAACGTTGTTGTTGCTGAACTGAATCTTACGCCTTTCCCCCTCCTGCTGTAAATGAAATGAAAACCATAATTTCTCCATTTCCGGGCAATTGTGATCAACTAATCCCATCTTATCTCTCATTACAGCATCATTACCTCGCAATTTCTCAACTTTGCTTATGCGGCGATGATTTCATGAGAAAAACAAAGAAATTTAAATAAATACCTGTATGTAAACGCTTTGTTTGACCATTTGTTTGGATTTCCTGGATTGGATTCTATTTACAATCTCTATTCCAAAAGGTAGGATACGCACAACAACTGAGACGCTGCTTGCAATCGATTTCGATCTGCACGGCAGATATTGCATCTCATCGAGAGGAGGCACGATATGCAAGACCTAGAACTTGCACAATTACTAAGTCACAAGCTATCTGAACACTGGGGAAAATGGAGCGAGCAGCATGGAGACAGAATCGTTCAACCAGAAGAGATGGACGTTCATCTTGCTTCCGACCTTGTTTATATTCGACTTCAACCGCGTGAACAGCTACTCGACAGTGCGGAACACAACTATAGCGGCAGCACTCGTCTACGAGCTCACAAGGCGATCTCCCAATGGGAAGTGCAGCAGCGTGGAATCATGTGGGATACGATCATTCCTCGTGCATGGGGAGCAAGCGTTATGCGCATGTGGCTCGATCTACCTCTGGTAGGCGGAACCACGCTTGACGTCATACAACTGGAGCCACATTCAAGCAGGAAGCTATGTCTCTCCCCTTGAAACCAATTTATAGAGAGCTGTAAACGAAAATCAAGTTTCTGACGATGCGCAGGCATACAACTGCGCATCGTTCTACCCCGTTTACCCAAACGTGATACTTGTTCAAGTTCCTTCTTGCCCGAATCCTATCACTCGATAGCTATTAAAAAACAGCCCTCCTCTTGCCCATGCAAGCGTCAGACTGTTCACTTCGTTATGCTTGATTGGCATAGGACAGTTGATGTGCATCTTCATATCCTTTCGCATACCCCACCCGATATCCATCTTGATATGCAGGATGCTGAATGCGATGATGAGTCGAATGTGTTGAGGCAAATTGCTTCGTTGTACGCCGACGATCGGGCTGCTTCACAACCTGAAGACGGCTTTGCGATTTCCGTTGCGGAACCTGCTTGCCCGCTTTCCTTACGCTTCCCGTTGATGCAGTGCCGCTAACCAACTTCTGCTGTCCTATTTGCCGCCGGGATCTCCGTGCTCGCTTCAGCTTATTCACTTGCAACTTCTCCCTCCTCCACTCTCATCTCCTCGAATTGACAATCCGGATGCAGCCATGGAGGCGCAGCTGTGCCTGTCTTGCGAATACGGGTCTGAAAACCTGTGACCATGCCGCATAGTGCAAGCTGATACATGGACAACAGACGAATATTGTCCTTGAGCAATTTCGTTGCAGCTTCTGAATGTGCTGTGAGGTCAGCCATTTGATTCAACATACGTGCCAATGCGGATTGGCTCTGCACAATAGCCTTGATCATTTCAATCTGCACCTGCTGCTCCTCGTGCGCTGCAGCCATTACATTTTGTCTCCTATTCCGAACTCTCCATTCAACATGCCCCCTCCGAGGCTATCCCCGTAACCCTCGGATTCCTCACGCCGGAGCAGTACCTTCATATTGTGGGACAGACTGACTTGCAGCTTCGTCAAACTCTCGATTACTTCAACCACTTGCGCATGCACGTCAAGAGGTTCGACAATCTGTTCCCGATGATTCGTGAACGAATGCTCTGTCATATGATTCAACGTCCAGTTGCGCATCTTCTCGGCCTCTACTGCTTTAGCTTCTAGGATCTTCGCTACATTGCCCTGCATCTTGGCCATAGCCTCCAGAATGCCGTGATAGGACTGTTCTCTATTCATGCAGATCCCCCCTTGCATGCGCATTATTCCTCTGCATCATCCGAAATCTCCTTCAACACATGCTGCAGCTGTTCCGCCATCGCTTCCTCTAGCTCCGCGATTCCGTTCAGATAAGCTACGATACTTTTCGTTAATGCCTGGGAGTATTCCTTATAATCGTTCTCCCCCCCGAATTGAGGGTCAACATCCGGCAGTGCATGCACGATTTGCGCCATGCGAACCGCTACATGCCGCTCTGCGTCAAGCACGCGCGCCATATGCCGCTGCGTATATGACATTTGACCAATCATGTCCGTGATGAAATGTTGCAATATTCTCCCCTCCCAAGCACAAGGCCTAGCTTCCATTCTTCAATTCCTCAAATGTGATAGGAATGAATGACCGGGTGCGCCATAATTGGCAACTGTTCCGTTAGGTCGCTTCTCTCTTGTTCCGTACGGATTGCTACCTTATCAGCGAATCCCCAGCGGTTCAGCGCATGATCACTAACAAGCTCTCTGCATGCTTCACCCTCACGACGATAATACTTTCCTAGTTCCGTTTTAAATACAGCACCGTCAGGAATCTTTCCCTCTGTTGCATGCTGTTTACTCCATTTCTGCGCAACCGCAGCAGCCTCAATTGGTACTCCTGTTGGCCAGCCTCGCAATTCAAGCTGACTTACCCTTACAATCGGGATACGCAACTCCCCTTGAACAGGACGTTTTGCCCCATTTTCAATCCAATAATTTGCATCGTTTAGTCCAGTAACTGCCACCTGAGACGGATAAAATGCCTGACATTGCCGGCCCGCAAGCATCCCATGCTGCGTACGAATACGCTGAAGCCAATCATAAGCATTGCCCCACTTCTCTTGAAAGAAAGCCGCATGCTTATCCTGACTAGATTGAGTGTGACCATCCTGCTCCTGCAGGCTTGCTTGGAACGAGCGATGGATAAATACGTCCCTCGATACGATAAGCTTGAGCCCTAGCAGCCGCATGCGCAAATGATAATCTTCATCTGCAAATCCGCTATTCTCAAATCGCTCATCAAAGTATCCATTCGCTTCAAATGTGCTGCGGCGCATAAGGCGGCACACATGGAACAAACGATCTGTGCTATGCCACCGACTTGCATCTGGGATATTATATTCAGCAGCAAAGTCATACATATCTTTGATATGTTCGTAAGGCACAGGTATCTGCTGTTCGCCGTCAACACGGTTCGACACTGATCCAACCATACCAAATTCTATGTTGCTGTGTAAGCAATTCAGCATACCGGACAACCAATTCGGCGTTACGAGCGTATCACTGTTCAATATGCATATCGTGCTGCCTTTGGACATCATCAATCCAGTATTGATTGCACTTGCCAGACCTCGATTGGTCTCATGGCTGTGATATCTAATCTGTCCGCTAAGCCTTTGCAGATAGGCCAGCGTATCATCGGTTGAGGCATCATCAACAACGATCACTTCGATCGGTCTGTTCGTATTCGAGAAAATACTGTCCAAGCACTGCTCCAGCTGATTCCGTTGATTATAAACAGGTAAAATGATGCTCGTTCCGTCGAATGAGGTGCCATACCGTTCTTGACCTGCCTGAAAGCCTCTGACATAACCTAACGAATAACCATGATCGAATCGGTCTTGCCTCCGGTCACCCTTGCCCTTCCCTGATAGCTGGTGTGTGCTGTTTGATGTTCGAGCTCCTGCCCTCCACGTCTTCTGCAGTACCGGCCGACGATGTCGAGTCATAAACGTGTCACACCTCCCCTTCCCCTTAATGCAAGTTCACACTACCGAATCCAATCTCAACTTCATATTGCAATGACTCCATCCGCGATCTTGTTCGCTAAATGGCCGAAATCAATGGCCACTTTGTTGTATCGCTCTGCTATTTGCTGTGCCAGGATGACCGCTGGAATTCCTGCCGCTACCAAGGCGATATCAAATTCATATCGGGACACCTCATCTAGAATGCGTGGGATATCCGTTGTCCCCCGAACAGGAGCAATTGTACCGGTAACTGTAATTCCTCGCTTCCTCAACATGGATGCTAATCCCACGGCGGCATTGCCCACAGTCAATACGCGGCGCCTTCTAAGCAAGCCATACAGGTGTCCCTGCAATGCAATAGCGTAATTCACTGTCGACACGGTCAGCCTCATATCACCCATGTGTATGCCATGTGCACGAAGCACCGGCAAGAGGAGGCCATGGAAATTCGGAGAACGGAAGGTAGGTACACCGACAAATGACGCTTTGCGCACAGCTTCAGCCAATTGTTCCCGGCAATTATGATCAGGAATTTCAAGTCCTGCATAGGCCAGGAAATCGCCATGTCTCCGCACGAGTTCAGTCGAAACGACCTTATCATGTGCCAAGGCGAACATCTCTCCATCACCAAGTCGGACAAGGGACATCGGTCTTCGCTCTTCCAGCGCCTTATGAAGCTCTGCGCATACTGCCTCCGGTTCTATGAACGACTGCAACTGATGCCGGAACTGTTCGAAGCCTGCAGTGATGACGTCTTCTACGGATATATCAGGGAGATACGTATTCTCAGGCAATAAATTCGCCAGAATCAACTCGCCTCCCTCATACCTTCCATGACGGTATCCATCTTCAAAGCTAAGCCGCTTCTCATCCTCCAGATTGGGGATGGTTGGAATGAATTGATGAATAACAGGGTCGTTTTTTCCTAGCTTCGGCAGCCTCGACTGCTTCGATAGCTTCGATAGCCTCGATCTCAGAACCCCCTTTTTCCGTAACCCTCTTCGCGCCCCTTTGCGTCTCAGACTGCCCGCTCGACCATTCTTTGTTCGCAATCGCTTGCCAAGCGGACGACGCTTTCTTTTGCGTGGAGTACGAATAGAAGCTGTAGTTAGAATAAGCAGCGGCCTTTTGCGGCCCACAGTCGTACTCATGCCTTCACCTTCCCTTGTCATCATGCAGTTATCTGCCTATAAAGCCTATTATGCCTGAAGCCTGAATCAGCGTGCGCCTAAATAAGCGCCGGTGCGAACCCTCTCCCACCAAGTTCGGTTGGATACATACCAATCGATCGTTTCCTGCATCCCTTGCTCCAGATTGACGGCTGGGCGCCAGCCCAACTCACGCTCACTTTTTGCTGGGTCAATGGCATAACGCTTGTCGTGTCCAGGACGATCTGAGGTAAAGGAGATGAGTGATTCCGGTTTATCCAGCACTTGAAGAATCATCTTCACGATGTCAATATTCGTACGCTCATTATGCCCGCCAATGTTATAGACTTCCCCTGCCTTGCCCGCTCTCAATGCCGCATCAATTGCCGCACAATGGTCTGTAACATACAGCCAATCCCGTACGTACATCCCGTCACCATATACAGGAATCGGTTCATCATACAATGCACGCAGGATAATCGTCGGAATAAGCTTCTCTGGGAACTGTCTTGGCCCATAATTATTGGAGCATCGAGTAATTACAACAGGCATTCCATACGTATGTGCATAAGCTCGCACAAGCAAGTCAGATCCCGCTTTCGATGCAGAATAGGGGCTGTTCGGCGCCAATGGAGACTCTTCTGTGAAATAACCTGTATTGCCTAGCGATCCATATACTTCATCCGTAGATACATGAATGAACTTCGAGATCTGGTGACGCTTCGCAGCTTCCAGCAGCTGAAGTGTTCCAAATACATTCGCACGAACAAATGCCTCTGGATCAGAAATGCTGCGATCAACATGGGACTCGGCCGCGAAATGGACAACCGCATCATACGCCGTCTCCGCAAAGATCTGTTCGAGACGCGCCTGATCTGTAATGTCCGCTTTAATAAAACGATAACGACCGGATGTTACAACGTCCCCCACATTATCTGGGTTGCCAGCGTAAGTGAGTGCATCCAAATTCGTAATGCGCAATCCCTCATATTGAGAGAGCATATATAAAATAAAGTTGCTCCCGATAAATCCCATGCCGCCGGTTACGAGCAAATGCGTCACAACCGCACCTCCCACAATTGCTGCGAAGCCTCTGATAAGGAATCGAATGTACCCGCATCGATCCACCATTGCTGAAGCGTATTGTATTGCAGCTTGCCAGCTTGCGCGTAGCAGTTGTTCACGTCGGTAATTTCCAGTTCCCCTCGCGCGGATGGCTCAATTGCACGAATATGTTCGAACACCTGAGTATCGTACATGTATATGCCAGTAACACAATAGGATGATGGGGGGCTTTTTGGCTTTTCTACAATGCATGCTATTCGATCTTGATGCTCTCTATCGAATTTAGGGACGCCGTATCGATGCGGATCCTTGACTTTTTTGAGCAGAATACGGGCCTCTCCAGCATCTTGTTGATGAAACGCTTCTACATAAGGGGTTAAATTGTCCAAAAATAAGTTGTCGCCCAGCAACACAACAAACTTCTCATCCCGCGTCAAATAGGGCTCTGCCAATGACAGCGCCTGCGCGATGCCCCCTGCTTCATCCTGAATTGCATACGTTATGCGCACCCCCATAGACTGGCCGCTGCCGTAATACTCGGTATACAACGAAGCAGACATTTTACCAATCACCATGAAAATGTCGGTTATGCCCGCTGAGCGCAATCGTTCTATCCCATAGCTAACCATAGGATGTTTGCCTACAGGTATTAAGTGCTTATTCATTAGCTTGGTCAGTGGATAGAGACGGGTTCCAGTCCCCCCAGCCAATATGATGCCCTTCATGACGTACATCCTCCCTACATGAACATATGCGTTCGATACTTGATCTCGCACATTTATCCGTTACTTGCGCGCATTATATGTTGAAATGATCATACTGGTGTGTGGATACGGATATGATTTCTTCAACCAACATTTCTTCCCCTTGCAATGCGCTCTCGCTCCACGTTGTCTGTCTGAACTGTATCCCTCTCCATCATTAGCGCCTGAAAGGCTTCCATGTGATCGCCAAGAATTAATGTGGCAACCGGATTGCTTGCTCCGACATTCGTTTGTCTAATTCGGTTATTATGAATGACGTCCACGACCTGTACGGCCTGAACATGGAGCCCCCGTACGATAGCAAGTGCCTGCGCCTTGGGTGGAACACAGAGCGCCTCTTCACCCACCGTCTCGATGGCATGGCGGCTAAGGGCATGCGGAACTGCTGTCATTGAGTTCGCATACAGATCTTCTCTCCCCAAGCAGCGATTGAGCCATTGCTTGCAGTGCGTAATTCCATCCTGCTGTCCGAAATGATGAAGTAATGGAGTAATATTATTCAGTGCAACATCGACCCCCGTCTCAATTGCCCATATGAACGGAGCCAAATTATCAGCAGATACTGGAAAGTCCCCATCCATAAACAATACAATATCAGCGTCCGACAGCCTTGCCCCTATTGAGCGGCCTATATCGTGCCCTAGCGGATCGGTATAATGAACAATGGTTGCCTCCTGGGCCTGCTCTTTGGCGACCTGCAGCGTACCGTCTTTGGAACCATTGATAATGACAAAGAGATCATTTAGCGACAATTGCTGCAATTGCTGCAGAACAGCTCCAATGCTTCTCTCCTCATTGCATGCGCTGAGCACGACGTCTACACGCTTCGTTGTCGGCACAAGCACCGCATCTGCAGCCTGAGGGAAACGACTCTGTACGAACCCGTCTCGGAACGATTCAGCCATAGCCCTTATCCACTCAAAGTGCCGCAGGATGGGGCGATAAGGCTCCATAAACGATGCAAACCGCCTCTGCATCTCATTCTTGACGATTGGGCGCGGGACTTCTGTCGACACTTCTTGTTGCATAGCGTATTCGATGCCTTGCACCTGTCCAGCCCTTGAGGCCTCCATGCACATTTCCCATGGGACGCGGGGAACAGCCGTGATGCTAACCTTCGGAGCAATTGGGCGAGGCTTCCTCCTCGTCCTCCGTTGGGATTTCCGCTGGCGGATTTTTTTGCGTCGCCGCCGACTGGCCACGCTGAATACTTGCCGGGTTCTACGCCGTATCTTGATGCGCCGTTGTCGCTTTCTCCTTAGTTTCACTTAATTCACCCGCCATCGTTGTCTAGTCAAGTCAGTATGTCCACCACGATCTCCAGCCTGTTCGAGCAGCCAGCAAACTGCCCGCATATGATCGTCATTGATGAGCTGTTCTAATGGATCCGCTATGTGCCCTTTGGTGCGAATTCGGTTCAATTTCCCTACATCGATGGAAGGAGCGGTCGTGACAACGAGCCCTTTGTTGATGGCCATGGCCTGTGCGAGCGGCGGTACGGACAACGCATCCGCTCCGATAGCTTCCAATCCCCGACGGCTAATGACGTGGGGCACCGCTGTCATTGATGCCCCCTTCAAGTCAGGACGTGATAGCAGCGCGTTAAGCGCATGCTTGGCCAAGACGACCTGATGCACTTCATGGCGATTCACAGGTCCTGAATAGTCATTAAGTACAATGTCTTTGCCTTCTTCAACCTTCCGTATATAAGGTCTGAGCTTCGAGGATGCGATCACCATATCGCCATCCAAGAATAATAAAATATTCCCCCGAGCTGCCTGTGCCCCAACGGTTCGCCCTATGTCATGCCCTAATGGCTGATCATATCGGAGCACCCGGGCTCCCATTGACTCAGCAATCCGATCTGATCCGTCTGTACTGCCGTTCGATACCACGATAACTTCTGTCCTTGGATGGACTCGGGCAGCCTGTTCAATGACTTTTGACAGCGTGCGGCGTTCATTTAAGACAGGAATGATCACAGATAAGACCGGATAAGAATGGGCAGGTATTTTTATCTTGGGGCTCCATCTGCGCATTCTCCGTTTACGCTTTTTTGTAGAACGGAACCGCCGCCGACGCAGTTTCACTCTCCGCAATTCGCTTCACCCCCTAGGACAGTTATGCCTGTGTAACCACCACATTGTATGTGCCTACCTGATAAGTTGTAACGGCATCTGTACATACACGAGGGATTAGCGGGGATAAACGGCTGAAATACGTGGGTGAATAACCGCCAGCAGCCATGTTGACGCTGACGGTTACTCATAATCACGAATCGGCATTCGCGAAGTGATCCTTTTCTATCCGATCACGATCCATGATACGAATCCTTCCGGCTGCGGACCAATGCGTGTACGGATAATTTCAATGACGACATGATCCGTGAACTGCGACTTCAGAACTGCATAACAAGAAGGATGATTGGTCATTGCGACGAAAACATAGTTTTCATGCGGATAGGATTCTTCGAACTGTATCGTTAACTCAATCTTCTCGTCTAGTTCACGGAAAGCGAAAGACGACATCCCGAATTGCTGCAGTGCAGAGGTTCTCGTCGATGTAGTACGAATAGACGAGAACGTACAATGTTCTGGCGTTATTGCCCCAAGGCTCACATGCTCAGAACTTATTGCTCCTTGGCTGATATGCTCCGCGCTTATTGCGCCATGGCTCACATGCTCCGCAGTTACTGCCCCGTGGCTCACGTGCTCCGAGCTTATCGCTCCTTGGCTCACGTGCTCCGCTGTTATTGCCCCGTGGCTCACGTGCTCCGCAGTTATCGCTCCTTGGCTCACGTGCTCCGCTGTTATTGCCCCGTGGCTCACATGCTCCGCGCTTATTGCCCTGTGGCTTACATGCTCCGCGCTTATTGCCCCGTGGCTCACGTGCTCCGCAGTTATCGCCCGGTGGCTCACATGCTCCGCGCTTATTGCTCCTTGGCTCACATGCTCCGATGTTATTGCCCTGTGGCTTACATGCTCCGCGCTTATTGCCCCGTGGCTCACGTGCTCCGCAGTTATCGCCCGGTGGCTCACATGCTCCGCGCTTATTGCCCCGTGGCTCACATGCTCCGCTGTTATTGCCCTTTGACTCACGTGCTCCGAGCTTATTGCTCCTTGGCTCACGTGCTCCGCTGTTATTGCCCCTTGACTCACGTGCTCCGAACTTATCGCTCCTTGGCTCACATGCTCCGAGCTTATCGCCCCGTGGCTCACATGCTCCGAGCCTATCGCTCCTTGGCTCACATGCTCCGCTGTTATTGCCCCGTGGCTCACGTGCTCCGCAGTTATCGCTCCTTGGCTCACATGCTCCGCTGTTATTGCCCCGTGGCTCACATGCTCCGAGCCTATCGCTCCTTGGCTCACATGCTCCGCTGTTATTGCCCCGTGGCTCACGTGCTCCGCGCTTATCGCCCCTTGACTCACATGCTCCGCGCTTATCGCTCCTTGACTCACGTGCTCCGCTGTTATTGCCCCGTGGCTCACGTGCTCCGCAGTTATCGCTCCTTGGCTCACATGCTCCGCTGTTATTGCCCCGTGGCTCAAGTGCTCCGCAGTTATCGCTCCTTGGCTCACGTGCTCCGCAGTTATCGCTCCTTGGCTTACGTGCTCCGCTGTTATTGCCCCGTGGCTCACATGCTCCGCGCTTATCGCTCCTTGGCTCACGTGCTCCGCTGTTATTGCCCCTTGACTCACATGCTCCGAGCTTATCGCTCCTTGACTCACGTGCTCCGCTGTTATTGCCCCGTGGCTCACATGCTCCGAGCCTATCGCTCCTTGGCTCACATGCTCCGCGATTATTGCCCCGTGGCTCACGTGCTCCGCAGTTATCGCCCCGTGGCTCACATGCTCTGCTGTTATGGCTCCTTGGCTTACATGCTCCGAGCTTATCGCCCTGTGGCTTACGTGCTCCGAGCTTATCGCTCCTTGGCTCATGTGCTGAGATTGGATACACTCCGGTTGCACATGAATCGATTCTACGCTCTCCGGGGCAAGATGATGCCCATGCACAGCATTCTCTACGAGATGCGTCTCATCAATCGAGCCGCTGACCATATGCTGGCTGTTTATTTCTCCTGCCGCCAGATGAGATCCATGGATAGCTGCTACTGATATATGTTTTGCATGGATAGCGTTGGGCCCTATATGGTCTTTCGTTACAGCAAATGGTTCAAGTTGAGACGATCCAATGATTATGGGCTCTGCTGGTGGGGGATTGACGAGATTATTCAACATCGTAAACAATTCATCATCGAGATGTTCAATACGAACTGCCCCAGATGCCAAGTGTTCGTCCGCAACAGCCTGTGGCTGAATATGTGTCCCTTCCACTGACCCTGGAGCCAGCTTGGAGGCCGTTACCGACTGTTCTGCAAGCTGATAGGTGTCAATCGCCTGCGATTCTACATGCTTGCCTGATACCAATCCGAGAGCAAGATGCTCCGCCTCAACAGCTTGATAGGCAATTGCTTCCGAGCTTACTGCACCTTTTGTCAAATGGATGGATTCTACACTGCCCGCTGCTAATTTCTCAGAAGTAACACTCTTATTCGCAAGCTTGCTGGATGTAACCGACATATCACTTAACTTGTCGCTGGATACACTCTCTGGAGACAACTTGAGGGATGTAACCACATGATCAGCCAAGTGATGGGAGTATATGGAGGATGAACCTATGTGTCTGTCTCGTACAGCATGCGGAGCAATCTTCTCACTCGTTACCGCTTCTTGCTTCAGCATAGCCGCATCAATCGATTGAGCTCGGATATGTTCGTCGCTAATTGCTCCTGGTGAAATATGTTCATCCTTGATGGAGTACAGCTCTATTTCCTTGGCCCCTACTGCACCCGCACTGATGTGACGGGAAGTTACGCTATCGTCAGCCAATATCTCAGCCGTCACACTTTGATTCGTCAGCTTTTGACGAGTAACCGCCTCATCAGCGAGCTGCAAAGAGGTAACGCTGTGTACACCCAACTTGCTTGTTGTCACTGCCTCATCTACGAGATGCGCTGTGTTAACAGCATTCGCGACTAAATGTCTCCCTTCTACTGCGCCTGAAGTAATCGTACGCTTATCAATTGCCCCGTCCTGCACATGCCGATTTGCAATGCTATCTTGCTCAATATGCTCCCCGCCGATCGCCTCTTCCTGAATATGAAGACCGACTATGGCAAGTGGTGCGATCTGCTGCGTGCTTATTGCATGCTTGACAACATGACGAGACTGAATCATGGAATCTGCAATTTTTTGCGAAGTAATACTCTGATCGGCGATTTTGGAGGAAGTGACGGCTTGATCTATCAACTTCGCTGTTGCGACTGATTGATCCGCTAATTTATCTGTCGTTACAGCCTGTTCGTGCAAATGCCAGCTATGAATTTCTCCTTCGCGCACATGCTTCTGATGGACCGCTTCCTTCTGCAAATGGGCAGATTGAACTGTTTCTGCTGCAAGATGGATCGAATGAATTGATTGAGGCTGTAGATGATAGCTGCTAATCATATTCGGGGTAAGATGTGAGCCTTCAATTTGGTTGGAACCGATATGCCGACTCTCAACAGCACGTTCAGCGATGATACGACTCACAATAATTTCATCAGCTAAATGGTCGCTAACAATGCTAGAGGGGGCTATTTTATCGCTCGTTACAGCATGATTCCGCAGCTTCGAATTCGTGACTACATCATCACTAAGCTTGGATGTGTCCACAGCGCCATTGGCCAAGTTTTCCGTATGGATCGCACCGCTGCGTATCTTTTCAGAGGTTATGGATTGGTCTTGAATCAATTCATTCGAGATGATTAGTTCGCTCAAATGCTTCGTATGAATAGATCCTTCCGCTAATTTATCAGAATCGATCGTCTTATCAGCCAGCTTCTCGGAGGTTATACTGCCGTCCTTAATTTTGCCTCCTGTAATAGAACGATCTCGAATTTTACTGCCTGAAATCGCATTGCGAATGAGGTGCTCACCCATAATCGAATCAGGAGCGATCTTCCCGCCAGTGATCGCTTCATCTGCAATTTTAATCGATGTGACAGAATGATCCTTTAGCGCATCAGAATCAATGCTCTCACGTTTAATCTTGGATCCGCTTATCGAATACGCAGCCAGTTTCTCATTGGTAACAGCCTCATCCACGATATCATCGGTATATACAATCGCTTTTGGTCGGAAAATGCTTCTCTTCTCGAAAAGCCGTTTTTCCTTCTCTGCCTGCACAGCTATTACTGCATCAACGTCTACCTTCTGCTCTGTTTGCTCAAGCGCATTGTTTTCAAGCATATGGAATGCGTCCATAGAGGAAGCATCAACTGAGGAAGCTTCAACCTCTACATCTTGGGACACCGTTCCTCTAATAGGCTTTGATGGATTTTTAGTCTTCTTCTTTTCTGTGCGGGTTGCTTTCGAAAGCTTGCTATCTGCTTGCTTCGATGAAGGTGCGTTTACGCCAGTGAGTGTGGAAGCTTCGACTTCCGAAACTTGAGTGGACTGTGCCTTCTGCTCGCTATGCTCAATGTCTGGGGATATAGTGAATGGAGGTACAGGCGTTGGTATGTTCTCTTCTCTACTTACATGGGCATCCAAAGATGGTGTCTTCGACTTCGAAGAACCTTCACCTGCTGTGGGCTGCTTCATGGCAACATTGCCTCTCTTTGCCTGCTGAAGAGCCAGCTTTGCTTGTTTCATCAAATGGTTCATTTCTTCCTGTGCTGTCGCAAACGCATTGATGTTAGCTTTCTTGGAATGTGCAACACTATCGGGCTTAGATTTCGATAATTGATCCAAATGGGGCTCAGATTTCGATAATTGATCCAAACTAGGCTTAGATTTCGATAATCGATCCAACATTTTCAGCTCCGACCTATTCGGATTATCTACATAATAGGAAGGCCTCTTTCCTTTCGGGGACAAGCTCCCTTTTTTCTTTTTCACGCTGCACTCTCTCCTTTCCGATGGGCTTCTACCTACACCTAATCCATCATATGCACCCAGTGCTCTCCCCGACACTCGCCTATACGTATGAATCTATTGCTCTGCAGGAGCGCCTATTTCGTTAGCCCACCGCTCGGCTGTTTTGTCCCATGTAAAATGATTCTGTACATGTTCCACAGCCGCTTCCCCCATTCTCTTTCTTCGTTCATCATCATCCAATAACCGATTTAGTTCATTCGCAAGCCGTACGCTTAGCCGAAACGGCCGCACGAGCACGCCTGTAATCCCGTCTGCAACAACCTCTTGAATGCCTCCGACACGTGTTGCAAGTACAGGAACTCCAGAAGCCATCGCTTCCACATTGACTAAACCGAATGCCTCCTTCTCGACCGAAGGCATGACTACAACATCCGCTAGCAAATACCAATCCGGTATTTGTTCATGGGATACATAAGGGACGAATCTAATGTGCTTCGGATACACTCTGCCCAAACGCTCAAGCTTACGCACATAGACGGTTCTCCGTGCAGATCCATAAAACGCGCTGCCGACGATGACAAATAGCGCCTTAGGCTGCCTCGCAATGACACGCGGAATGGCCTTCAATAAATGATGAACTCCCTTTAAGGGAATAAGACGCCCGACATATAGAATGATTTTGCGATCCGCCCAACCTAGCATGTCCTTGCCTGCTTCAGAACGCTGCATTCCTTCTTCCGTCCATTTAGAGCGGAATCGCTCTTGGTCAACTCCTAATGTATTCACTACGATTCGCGAAGCACAACTTGGACAGACTGCTGCAACTTTGCGATATAAATAGCGGCTGTTGACGAAAATCCGATCTGCCGCTCGAAGTGATGACCTTAATAATTTCAGGGGAATATGCTTACGGCTCATGAAGGTGACGGAGTGAAGATTCAATATGATTTGGGCATTGGGAAAGGAACGCTTGATAGGGAGAACAAATCGGGGACGGTTCTCAATTTGAATCGTATCAGGCATGAACTGAGCCATGCTGCGAATAACCCCCTGCACGTACATCCGTGCATGGCTCGCTCGAATTCGAACACAAGGAACACCCCGAACCGTGTCTATCTCTTCCTGGCCGCTCCACAGTCTTGCATAAATTCGTGCATCTATTCGCTGAGCAGCCTTGCTTACCACATGCTCCACGACTCGCTCAACGGAACTGCTCGATCCAGAAGGAATCGGGAATGTTCCTGGCGTGATGACAGCCACCTTCTGAAGATGCATTTCGTTCCTCCTCATCTGCTTAGCCAAGCATCAAATTTAGTCATTATGCCTTCATCCACTCGTCCATACCGCCAATACTGGACATACATACGATGCATTATCGCCGATGGCTATTTGTATATCGCATTTTTGCCCCTAAGGAGGTATGACCATGTCCGATAATCGAATCGGCATTTTGTTCAATGCTCCCTTGCTGCGTGGACTCATCCGTGGCAAGACGAAGCACGAAGCTATCCTGTTCTATGAAGAAGCTGCGCGTCAGAACGGAATCATCCCTTGCTTCTTCCGAATTGAAGATGTAAATACCCGTCGAATGGAAGTAGCCGCGTATGTAAAAGGGCCGACTGGCTATGTTCGCCGACGCATGCCTATTCCACGAGTCATTCATAACCGAGCGATTTATTTGCGTCCCACTTCACGCGCGCGTATCCGCACTCTGGTTCAAGCGAATATTATCTTATTCAACGAGGTCAATCGATACGGCAAAATGAGCATTCACAACGTACTCAAGGCAGATCATATGATCGCCCCACATTTGCCCGACACAACCCTCGCAACTCGTTCTTCTATCGCCAGACTCATGGAACGCTATGACGCGATTGTACTGAAGCCTAATAACAGCAGCATAGGACGAGGGCTCACCAAAATTGAGCGAACAAGCAAAGGGTGGAGAACGACCTACATGCTGCGAACGTCAACAGGGGGCCGTAAGTGGAGAACCGTCGAGATGCCTGAGGGGAAATTGCCCGCATCCGTGAAGTCCCAAATGCTGAAGAAGGCCTTTTTGGTTCAACAGCTCTTGCCGCTCGTTTGCTATAAGGGTAGACCCTTCGATCTGCGTGTATCCGTACAACGAGACGGAACCGGAGAATGGAAAATCACAGGAATCGTGGGCAAGGTTGCACCATCGCATACATTCGTCACGAACGTAGCTCAAGGCGGAACAGTCTATCCATTTGAACTGCTGGCAGCTTCTGCACTGCCTTATATTCCGCTTGATATCCTTCGCGAACGAATCAGCCGCTTCTCCTTAGATGTCGCTTCACGGCTATCACACACCCTGCCCCATCTTGCAGACTTAGGACTAGATATTGGGATCTCTCCTGATGGAATTCCTTTATTTATCGAATGCAATGGACGAGATCAACGTTACAGTTTTCGTGAGGCTAATTTACTTGAATGTTGGAGAGCAACCTATGTGAATCCCATTGCCTATGGCGCATCTCTGCTTCGTCAAGCAAGTCAATAACCCTCTTTATTCTTAGCGTTGTGTAGGATCATATTGAAAATGATGGCGTTCTGTGTCAAGATAGTCCACAGGAAACATGCTTCTTATTCTGTTTCTTGAGGCTGAAAAATACAGGACGCCCTTAATTCAGGTGTCTTATAAACCAGGTGATTAATTAACAATGAAAAAAAGATTTTTACGGCTACTAACTGAATTATCCTCACGCAAGTGGGTATCTCGCATCGCAGGCCGCTTCGCCAACTCCGGATTAAGCCGCCGATTTATTCCAACCTTTGCGAAGACGTACAATATCCGTGTTGAGGAAGCTGAGAAGCCTATGGATCAATACGGGACTTTGAATGAATTCTTCACTCGCAAGCTTAAGCCAGATATGCGTCCTATTTCTGCTGCAGAAGACCAGCTTGCTAGCCCTGTAGATGCAGTGATTACAGGTATGGGGCCAATTCAGGAAGGCAGTATATTTAATGTGAAGGGGCAGGATTATACTCTTGATGAGATGCTGAACCACTCTCCTCATCGACAAAAATATAGTCATGGCTATTGCTTCGTGCTGTATTTAAGTCCTTCCGATTATCATCGTATTCACGCCCCCGTTACGGGGACCACTGTGGAGAGCGAACATGTGCCTGGGCGTGTCTATCCAGTAAATGATTTTGGTCTGCATCATATGCCGCGTGTACTTAGCCGCAACGAACGACTTATCACGTACATACGACATGGACAAGGTGAAGTAGCGGTTGTGAAAGTTGGGGCACTCAATGTGAGCAGCATCCGTTATTCGGATGATAAAGTGAAGTCCAGCTACGAGAAGGGGCAGGATCTTGCCTATTTTGAATTCGGATCAACCGTTGTGCTGCTGACAGAAACGAATACATTCGAGCCCCTGGAGGGATTAGCGCTCGGCGCCAAGGTTAGAATGGGAGATTGCTTGGGGACGTTCCATGCGAAGACTGAACGTGTACAGAAGACACAGAGCTAACCCTACTTGCGTTCAATAGCATCTTACTGAAAAGGGGCTTTTCCATAGGCCATGAACCATGGCAATTGGAAAAGCCCCTTTTTCTGTGCTCATTTTCTCAGGCACCGACTACTAAAGAAAAGCGCTATAACTTTCTTTAAGTAGTTAACACTGCTCTTTTTAAAATGCTCTTTTTCTGAAATTCCACAATATAACCGTCCAGCTCTTGACTAAGTCGAACGACAGTAGCATCTGTCAGATTCCGGCCATCCGCTACAGCACTGATCATGTTCAATCGTGTCTGCTCCAATTGTCTCAGCAAGGCCTCATCCGTTTCCGTTAATCTAGTGAACATGGATATCCCCTTTTTGAAATAATCGATAGCTTCTTTCTGTCTATTTATTCCGCTCATAACTTTCCCTTTGTTAATGTAATAGTTTGCAAGTTCATTGATTTTCATAGGATTGGAGAAGTCTTCTTCCAGATAGTCTGATTCACCTTGGAGCAAATGTTGTGCTGCATCTATATCTCGTTGTTGAAGATAGATATGAAGTAGTGAGTTTACAATATTTAATTGGTAAGTCGATGACTCCATACACAGCTGCAAATGGTAGATAGCTGATTCCGTTTCTCCCCGTTGCTCATGAAGCTTGGCCTGCATAAAAGTTACATGATCCTTCAGGAACGGGAAGCGTGTCAATCGAATACGATTGAGGTACTTCTCTGCCAATTCAAATTGAGATTTATAATAGTAAGAAGAACTAATCAGTAAAATGGAGTAAGCTTTATAGGTACTCTCTGTCTTATCACAGGCCAGCAGTAGTTTACCGAATTCAATACTGTCATTATACTTGCGCAGTGTATAAGCGTGAACAC
The DNA here is from genome assembly GCF_032337355.1 of Paenibacillus suaedae. Taxonomy (NCBI): domain Bacteria; kingdom Bacillati; phylum Bacillota; class Bacilli; order Caryophanales; family Paenibacillaceae; genus Paenibacillus; species Paenibacillus suaedae. Next base: position 199,566 of record NZ_JAVYAA010000008.1, on the reverse strand, counting down.
TTAACTTGTAATATAGAATAACACGATCTTCGCAGGTCAGATCTTCAGCATAGGCAAGTACCTGCTTCCCCGAATGATAGGTTTCCTCCATTTTACTGAAATCATCCCGTTCCACTAAATACCGATAGAACAATCCTTTTGCAACATATGTCTGCCAGCCTTGCCTTTGAGCATACATAATTGCATCATCCATTAATTCTAACCGAGACTCTAGGTTGCCTATTCCTTTTTGTACAATGCTTAATAGTTTTCCAAACCTAACTTCTGAATTCTCGTCCAGAGAGGCCATTAGATGAGCCATTACTTCTCTAGCCAGTGAGATATCGTCTTCGGACGACACGAGTTGCTGCAGCAGACAGAACCATATCTCCGAATGAATCTTCATATTGGCAAGAGCCGTTACGACTTCATGAGCAGGTATATGTAAAATAGAGAAAATGGGTTGTAGGATCGCATAATCTCGTGGAGCTCCGCCATATTCCAGGAACGAAATTCTCTTGTTATTTACTCCTGACCTGTTCGCAAGTTCCTGCTGAGTCATATTCAATTCATCTCGATAACGACGAATCAACTCCCCCAAGGTCTCATTTCTCGGTTTTACAACCCCCATGCATGTATCCTCCATTACACTTTCTTGATGAATCGTGAGTGAATCTCCATCTGGAAACAAAAGAGATCAATTGTGCTTCTTTTTCATTAATCTCTTAATAGATAATTCTTAAATATCCCTTTTTTCTGTATTTCAACGATATAGGTATCAAGCTCTTGACTGAGCTGCACAACAGAGACGTCTGTTAAATTCCGTCCTGTTTTGGCTGCATTCATCATCTTCAACCGTGTGCGCTCCATCTTTCGTAATAGCTCTATATCGTTTTCAGTTAATTCAACAAACATGCTTACACTTTGGATATAACAATCAACGGCTTCACTGTTCTTTCCCCATCGATGAAGCCATTTTCCTTTAAGTTTGTAGTAATATGCGTGTCCTGATATTGAATTTGGATTTAAGTAGTTTACATTGAGGTATACATGTTCTTGCTGGAGTAGTTGCCTTGCAGAAGTACTATCATTTTTTGTTAGATACAAATCAAGAAGTGAGTTCACAATGCTTATTTTATAAGAAGACACTGTAAAACATTTCTGCAATTGGCTAATTGCCAATTCGATGTGTCCTCTTTTTTCATGGAGTTTGGTTGTTAAAAAATCGACATTTTCTTGAACAAAGGAGAAAGGAAACTGACTGAATACTTTCAAATATTTTTCTGCCTGATCATATTCCTCAAGTCGAAAATAGGATGAACAAATAAGCAAGGTGGAGTACGCTTTGTAGGTGCTCTCCGAGCTATCTTCAGCAATTCCTAGCTTAGCTAACTCAATACTTTCATAGAAGCGGTCTATGTGGAAGGCATGTACGCCTAACTTGTAATAGAAAACCACTCGATCATCACGAGGGAGAAGCTCCACGTAGTGAAGCACAGCCTGTCCAGACTGGAAAGTTTCCTCCATCCTACTGAAATCGTCCCGCTCCACTAAATAGCGATAATACAATCCTCTCGTTACAATAGACTGCATATCTCTTGTTTTGACATAAGAGATGATATAATCCAGTAACTCAAGCCGCAACTCAATGTTATCTGCCACTTGCTGAACCGCATGATATAGCTTGTATATCAAATCTTCATTTCCCATATCATGACAAGCCAACAAATGAAAAAGAATATCTACGAGTATTTGCCTATCTTTACTTGGTAAATATGCTACCAACAGGGCCAGCCATAATTCAGAACTAACCTCTTCTGTCGGCAAAGCCGCCACTATTTCTTCCACCGGAATATGCAGTACTGTAATGACTGACTGCAGCACTGCATAATCTAGTGGTGTTTCGCCTTTTTCGATCGCGATAACACTTTCATAATCTACACCTGCTTCTTTTGCAAAATCCTGCTGATTCATATTCTTCCGATTCCGGTAACATTGTATTAGTTCCCCTAGTTTCTCGTGCACCATAACGGAACGCATTCATGTTTCCTCCGCTTACAGGATATCAGCCAAACATTGGCCACTAGCTTATCCAGCAATATCAATTTCCAAGATCGCCTTTTTTAGCAGTCTTTTCTTTTGGATTTCAACCAAATACTCATCGAGCCTCTGACTAAGCTCAATGACCTCCGCATCAGTGAAAGTTTTGCCTTCTTCGAGTGCTTCTTGCAACTGTTCACGAGCTTTTTCGATTTCGTCCAGCAGTATTTCATCCGATAAACTGATTTCATTAGTTGGGATATCAAAGTAAAACCTCATCTTGTTAGCCTCCCTTTTAATGAGATTCTATATTATAGTGATTGTTTCTATTATCCGACAATTATGTATCATTGTCATTATATAACATTCTGCTTGTTTCACTATGTTTCTCTAAAATAAGATATATTCGACGCTGTTCAACATTTGTTGCGATGCATAGTAGACAACAAAAAAGGACGCTAGAGATTAGCGTCCTCGTCCTCGCCCTCTTACATTATTTCTTACCAAGGTGTATCGACATCATGACTTCCACCAAACATAAAGACATTATCAACTGAAGTCTTGACGGCTTGATACTTTACATCAGAGAGACCATTGGCAATCGAAGGAATTAACAACATTGATGCCACTATTAACGAAGCACACAAAGTACTAATCTTTTTTTTCATATGAGTGTCCTCCTAGTTTTTCAATTCCACAAACAATGCGCTTATCTTTTTCATCATCTCAAAATCATCTTCAAATGATTTCATATTTTCAAAGATAAGCTCCAAGCATTCATAAATTTGCTTATGCTCACTTAAATCTGCAAACATTTTGGCGCTGACAACAAAATTTTCAATAGCCTCTCTCTTTCGATCCAGTACTAGCAAATACTTACCCTTATTTACAAAATAATGCGCACGACCTGAAACTGAAACAGGTGTATTCGAGCTCTGAGCTAAATAATCACTTTCACGTTGGATAAGTTCATTAGCAGCATTCAGATCATTATTGCTGCAATATATCTCAAGTAACGAGTTTACAATATTCAACTTATATGTAGAGTAATCCAAACAGTTCTGCAATTGAGATATAGCTAGCTCAATATTTCCCTTATTCTCATTGAGTTTCGCGGTCATAAAATCTACATTTTCCTTTACAAAAGAAAAACTAAACAAGCTGAATATTTTTAAATACTTCTCTGCCATCTCATATTGCTCTAATCGAAAGTATGAGTTACAAATGAGCAAGGTAGAATAGGCACTAAAACTGCTATCTGCATCTTCTTCAATAATAGCCTTCTTGCATAGTTCAATACATTCATCGAAACGCTTTAAATTATACGCATGAACGCCAAGCTTGTAATATAAAGTGGCTTTTTCCTCGCGAGATAGAAATTCGACATAATGGAGTACATACTGTCCGGATTGATAAGTTGCCTCCATCTTCGAGAAATCGTCTCGCTCAATTAAATACTTATGTAAAGTTCCTCTCGCAACGAAGCGTTGAATTCCATGACTTCGTGCATAGGTAATAACGATGTTCAGTAATGAGAGCTTCAGCTCATTATCGTTCGATATTTCCTGAACTATTTGAAAAAGCTTGCCTAGCAGAACTTCGCTCTCTTCATTGCGAGATGCTAGTAGATAGGAAGCGATCTCAGCTGACAAGGAGTAATCCCCACTCGATGTTGAATTATGCAATAATCCGAACCAAGTGTCTGAACGATGGTCAGTCAAGGACAAAGCATCAATCACTTCGCGCAAGGGCACGTTCAGAACGGAAATAATGGGTTGTATGGTCGCGTAATCAGGCCGTTTAATGTCCCCATTCTCAATCTTGGAGATGCTGCCTCGGTTAATTCTTGTCAACTCCGCCAGCTTCGCCTGCGTCATTGACCGTTCATACCGATAACGTTGAATTAATTCTCCTAATGTCGAATAAACAGCACTGATGGAACCCACTCCATCACCTCCTTATTATGGAATTTATTGTCTTAATTCTATCATTATATATATCTCTTGTAAATCCCTCACATTCCAACAAAATGAATATTTATTCGACTCGCACTTTCTACTATTAAAAGTAAACTAGTGAACACCTTTTGTCGATAACCTCGTGCTGAATTTATCGTTCCTTAACAATTCTAATCATTATGTAGGCAGATAAGGTTGTCGTTTTAGAGCAAAACCATATCTAACAAAAAAGCTGCCCGGACAATAGTGCCCAAAGCAGCTTGTATGATCCTTTTATCGAATTTCGGACGGGCTCCGTCCTGTATATTGCTTAAACTGGCGGCTGAAGAAGAAAATATCCCTGTATCCTAATGCATCCGCCACTTCCGTCACATTCATTCCAGCATGATGCAGCAGATGCTCCGCTCGTTCAATTCGAGAACGAATAATATACGTCTGCACAGACATCCCGATCAGTTCCTTGAACTTCACTGAGAAATAACGCGGGGACAACTGCGCTCGCTTCGCCAAATGCTGAATACGATGATTGGCACCCGGATTTTGCCTGATATAATTCGCAATTTCATGGATGGATTCCGCAAGCTGATGACTCGTCTTCCGTTCATCCGGCTCTTCCTTGTCTGCGCGCAGCAGATGAATCATCAACTGCTTCAGCACAAGCTGAGCTTCAATCTCTGCACCATACGTATCCCGCAAGAACAAGCGCACATATCTGGCAAGCAAATGTTCGAAGTCAACCGTTTCGTGCAGTTCTCGATAGGACATGGGAATGTCCGACAATGATGCATCCACATCAAAATGAATATAAGTTAATGTCAGCGGCTTTTGCGGATTATGTGTTGCGGATGTGTGATCCCCCGGACGGAATAAGAAGCAGCTGCCTTTGCGAATCTCATAGACTTCGCCATTCAGCGTCAGCTCCCCCTCCCCACTCCATACATAGAACAGGTCATAGTTCGGCATTGGCTTCTCTCGCTTCTGCCATTTCCAGTTCGGTTCACATGTAATCTTCGCGCAAGCCGGCTTCAGAATGTACTGCGTCGGCGATGCTTGTAACACGGTAGTGCCCCCTTCTTTCTCTCTAACATGGTCTCTTCTCCATCATAATTAAGTCAATTTCATGTAGGATTGCTCGAAAAATTTGCACTATTTCACTATAGTACCATCACTTTTGCAAAATTTGAACCTCATTCTTTACTCATCAAATATTAGGCGTATCGTTTTTGTATGCCGCTTATAGGTAATGATAACCAATTCATCGTGACGAATGAAGAGCCATAATGCTATAATGAAGAAAGTATTTCAAGGGCGTATTCAATGCATGCATGGAATGGGCCCTCTTACAATGATGGTGGAAGGATGGACGCCATGAATCAACTGGCTCAACAATTGAACGAAACAATTCAACAGCACAATCCCAACATTTATGCCATGCTCTCCCGGCTCGCGCAGCAAATCTACTTCCCGAAGGAAGGCATACTGAGCCAATCAGCAGAAGCCAAAAGCAAGGCCAAGGCATTCAATGCCACAATTGGCATCGCTACGGAAGGCAATACCCCAATGCACCTCAGCGTCATTCAGGATACGTTGTCTGCCTATGACCCTGCTGATATCTATCCCTATGCACCGCCAGCAGGCAAGCCTGAACTGCGCAAAGCATGGAAAGAAAAAATGCTTACGGAGAACCCATCGCTTAGCAATGTAACAATCAGCAATCCGATTGTGACGAATGCATTGACGCATGGACTCAGCATCGTTGCGGATCTGTTCGCGGACGAGGGTGATGTTGTGGTGCTTCCAGAGAAGAACTGGGAGAACTACGAGCTCACGTTCGGCATTCGCCGCAATGCAGAGATGGTCTACTATCCGTTATATAATGACAATTGGAAATTCAATAGTGCAGGACTTCGCGATGCCTTGCTTGCCAATAAGGACAAGGGTAAGGCAATCGTTGTCTTGAACTTCCCGAATAACCCAACTGGCTATACACCTGGAAGAGAAGAAGGCGAGCAGATCGCTGCGGCTTTGCTTGAAGCAGCAGAAGCAGGCATGCGTCTCGTCGTGGTAACAGATGATGCTTACTTCGGTCTCTTCTTCGAAGACTCCATGCATGAATCCTTATTTGGCAAATTGGCTTCCATTCATCCTAACATCCTGCCAATTAAGGTCGATGGAGCTACGAAGGAAGAGTATGTATGGGGATTCCGCGTAGGTTTCATCACGTACGCAGCTGAGTCCGAAGCACTGCTCGCTGCCTTGGAGCAGAAGACAATCGGAATCATTCGGGCTACCATATCCAGTGGCCCTCATCCTTCGCAGACGTTCGTGCTCCATGCGCTGAACTCTCCAGAGTACGGAGCGCAGAAGCAAGCCAAGTTCAATCTGATGAAGGCGCGTGCGAACAAAGTAAAGGAGCTGCTTGACAGCGGCAAGTACGGAGATGTGCTAAGCTACTATCCATTCAACTCCGGATATTTCATGTGCTTGAAGCTTCAAAATGTACATGCCGAAACCTTGCGCACACACTTGCTCGAGCAGTATGGTGTCGGCACAATTGCTCTTGGCGATACCGATCTGCGTGTTGCGTTCTCCTGTATTGAGGAGAACCAATTAGAGCAATTATTTGATACGATCTATCAAGGGATTCTTGATCTGACGAAATAGCATCCTGTGCTTGTTCGTGCAATTCAGCAGCCCTATTATCGTGCAACGAACAATTGTCGCCTAAGGAGTAGAATACTGCTCCTTAGGCGGCTCTTTTTATTTCAGATCCGTTCTCTGTGCTATCTTGAATCTTTCCTCCAACATTATGCAGCTATACGATATCCCCCTCCCCTAACACAAGTTTGTATGTTACAATTTCCCAATATTAATAATTCTTATAGAAAAGGGGGATATCCTTGCGTTTTATCGAATCACCGCCATTCGCGACCGCAGGCATGACCATGGCTGAACTGCTCTTCTGCGGGAGAGCCGATATTCAGGACGATGCTACATTGTCTGAACGCTGGCTGCTGATTTCCCAAGATGAAATCTTCATATGCACCTCTTCTGGAAAATTAGAAAAACGCATTCTTGTAAGCGTTGTCAACAGGTGCCGAACGAATGATGCGATAGGCAGCTCGCAGCTCATCGCAGATACTGAGCACGGTTCGATCGTACTCGTTCGATACACATCGATGGAAACTGTGAAGTTCGCGTTCGCTTGCCGACTGATCCAAGCAATCATTCAGGGAGATGAGCTGCCGCTTCCATCCGTGGATGACATGCCGCGGCGGTGCTCCAAATGTGGGGCACGACTCGTTAACCAGAATGAAAGCTGCCTACGCTGCACCGATAAGGGCAAGGCATTCAGGAGAGTGCTGGACTATGCGAAGCCTTATAAGAAATGGATGTCGGTTGCCTCATTGCTCGTCATCGCCACAACGTTAATTGAACTTATCCCTCCTTACCTCACGAAAATTATCGTCGATGATGTCCTGCAGACGACACATCCCGCCGCATCCCTGCTCGCACTCGTACTGATGCTTGGTCTTGTTCAGCTCACACTTTCTGTCATGACGACCGTTCGCGGCTATATCAGCGTACATACCGGCAGTAAGCTTATGCATAATATCCGTGAGGATGTATATGGTTCTCTGATGAAGCTGTCGCTCGGATTTTTTGATCGCCGCCAAACTTCACAGTTCATTGGGCGAGTCAACCATGATGCCGACGCACTCAGTCAATTTTTGAACGATGGCGTCGTATGGGTTACCAGCCAGATTCTGCTCATCATCTCCATTTTCACCATGATGGCTTCACTCAATTGGCAGCTTACTTTGCTAGCACTCGTCCCAGCTCCCATCGTCATCTTCTTCTCTTTTGTCATCTGGCCATTCATTCATCAGCGCTGGTACATCCACTGGAGAGCGCTTAATCGCATCAACACGATTGTAGGCGATACACTCCAAGGCATTCGCGTCGTAAAAGCATTCGGACAAGAGAGCACAGAAAGAAGTCGTTACCATGAGGCGAATGATGTGTTAATGAAGCAGTCCATTCGTGTAGACGGACTTTGGGCAGGTGTATTCCCCTTGTTCTCCCTTGTGACACAATCTGGTTTGCTGCTCGTCTGGTTCGTTGGGGGTCAATCCGTACTTGGTCAACATATGACACTTGGAACACTTATGGCGTTCATTGGTTACTTGAGTGTGTTCTTTGGCCCACTGAAATGGTTCAGTCAAGCCGTAAACTGGACCAGCCGGGCGTTTGCTGCCGCAGGCCGCATATTTGAAATTATCGATATGAAGCCAGAGGTACCGGATCGAGATCAAGCAATGCGCCTCCCCTCTGTACGCGGAGCCGTACAATTCGAGAATATTAGCTATGGTTACGAGAAGCATCGTCCCGTATTGAAGGAGCTTACACTTGCTGTACAGCCTGGAGAAATGATCGGTATCGTTGGTCATTCAGGAGCAGGGAAGTCCACGCTCATTCATCTGCTCTGCCGTTTCTATGATCCTGACAGCGGCCTCATTCGCATCGACGGGATCGATATTAGAGACATGAAGCAGGAGAGCTTGCGTCAGCATATTGGAGTCGTTCTTCAGGAAACCTTTCTATTCGATGGTTCTGTAGCCCAGAACATTGCTTATGCGAAGACTGACGCATCTCCAGAGGAGATTATGCGTGCCGCCAAGATAGCGAATGCACATGACTTCATCATCCGAATGCCCGATGGTTATGATACTCGGGTCGGCGAACGCGGAGCACGATTATCCGGCGGTGAGAAGCAGCGGATTGCCATTGCACGCGCAATTCTCCATGATCCGGCAATCCTGATTCTCGACGAAGCTACCGCTTCTGTCGATACCGCCACAGAGCGCCAGATTCAAGAAGCGATGATAAGACTCATTCGTGGGCGCACGACCTTTGCTATTGCTCATCGGCTGTCTACGCTCCGCCACGCCACTCGTATTATTGTCCTGGATCAGGGCAGGCTCGTGGAAGTCGGTTCCCATGATCAGCTTCTCTCACAGAATGGAGTATACGCGAAGCTTGTGCAGGCTCAACAGGAAATGTCTGAAATGAAAGGGGAGTATCTCTTTGCCTGATGTTCATGTCCAAGAACCGCTCCATCAAGCCGAGCTGGAAGAACATATCCGCAACCAGTCAGCGAACAACACTAACGATCATGATCAGTCCGCCACTTCCATAAGCGCATTTGCGGAAGATATCCGCTATTTTCCTCCCACCGTATCCTTTCGCCACAGTGAAGGAGGCCTGCTGGAGCTTAGGGATGGAGATACGGCAACAACGGAAGTATCAATTTATCGGGCATTTCCATTCTCTCACGCCTTATGCTACTTATCTGTACGAGATCGTGATGGCAAGGAAATTGGCATTGTACGCGACTTGCAGCAGCTGGATTCCAGCAGTCAAGACGCTATTCAGCTCGAGCTGAAGCGTCGGTATTTCATTCCTAGAGTGGAGAGTATCGTGAGCATACATGAGAAGAACAATGTGTGGAAATGGGAGGTTATCACTGATAGAGGAACAATGAGGCTCGAGCTGGAAACTTTGCATGAGCACGTCCAGCCTTCACCAGAAGGGGGAATGATTCTGCTCGACAGCTTCGGACGACGCTGTATCGTGCCTCCGATCACTGAACTAGACCCCGGAAGCAAGCGATGGCTGAACCGGTTGTTCTAAATTCAAATAAAGCCAGTGCCGGCAGCTTCCATACCGTCACTGGCTTTTCCACCGTTCAAGCTATATTATGAACGATCATCTAGAAATGATCGTACTCATTCGTCTGCTCCCCTCCCCGACTCATCCAAACGAAATCAACTTCTTCCCAGTCCATATCGATTTCCGGTAAGACGAACTGCCCGCCCAATCCACCAAGTCTTCCAGATTGTGACATATCCTCCCGAGCCCTAACCGCATGTTCTATTCGGATCCCGACAATCGGGTAACTACGTGTGGCGTGAACACCAAGAATTTGCTCGGCAGCCAGACGGACGCAGCCGACATGCTGCTTCCAGCTCCCCGCTTCATACGGCAGCAGCACCGTTAATTGAATATCATATCCTTGATTCGCCAAGCGCTGCTCAGCCCGGAACAAGGCTTCTGCCTGCATATCGATCCATTCTACAACTGCGCTCGACAGCATGCATTTGTCCCCGTTTCCGGAATGAAGCCACTGCTTCCATTGCTTAAGCTTCAACCACTGCTGATGCAGACGGTGCCGTTCCACTGATAGATCGGAATCGGCCGCAAAGCGCTGAACGACTCCCATTCGCAACTCCAAATCAGCTATACTCGGCAGCATCTGCATAATTGGGGCATCGAGCAAACGCACATATCCATGTATAGCAGCATGTCGATGAAGGACAGCCAACATATGTTCATATTCGGCCGTCATCAGCGGAAGCAGCTTCTGAAGCGCTGAATCACGTTCTCCCGCCGTTCCAGCAAGCAGCATCTCACGAATGAGACGAACACGTTCCGACTTCATTAATAAGCTATGACTTGGCGCCAGCAGCAACTTGTGATACCCTGCTTCTGCAGCAGCCTGCACTTCTGTAGAACTGCCGCACTGTGCAACATGCAGGCCATCTAATTGAGGCGAATAAGGGACGAAGTTCTTGTATTCCGTCTCCCGCCATAATGTGCCCACATGATGAATATGCTGCTGATGCAATTCGATAATCCGTATGCCAGCCGTACTGTTGGAATGGCCATGACGCTGGACAACCGTCTTATCCCACTGCTCCGCCTGATTCGAACTAAGCTTCAATGTACAGTACCTCTCTCTCCATCACTGCTGTTTGCTCTCTACAATCGCGCTTATTGCACTCCACATAGTACACCATGACTTTTTCCGTATCTTGCTCGGCAATTATCCGATCGCACCTCTTGCATATGATTGCCCCAAGCAATAGCTGACGACGTTCTTGCTCCATCGGACATTCACCTCTCCCTTCATCTGCATGACGGGCATCCCCTGCCGAATTCAATTGGCTGCATATTTGATGATGATAGCGGATTCAGCCATCCCATTACCATAACTATGACGTCACAATGTATCGTATTCTTGTCGCTGCTTGTACGACTAGACACGAAATAAAGAATTAGTGCATATGCATGAACTGCTTGTGAAACATACTGACAAAAAAAGACAAGGAAGCAGATAAAGCATCTCTCCCTTGTCCCGTATAGACAATTGCAGTTATTTAATTCGTTCATACGCTTCGAAATGTTATTCCAGGAACCCTTTATGTTGTAATCTTTATGCTTCCTATTCGATTAATCTTCATCATCCTTGCGCGGCTTCGAACGTTTCCATCTAGTCAACAAGACGATAGCCACCCCCGATCCGATCACGGCTAGCTTGAATGAGACCGATAATGGCCCGACTGCAATTGGCAGCAGCAGAGCGAAGGCTGCCAGCACATGCGCAACGGTACTGGCATATAATGCCGCTTCATGACGTGCATGCACGGGAAGTGGGTAAACTTCCTGCCACACATCATGTCGATGGAAGGCAAACACAGCCCCCATCTGTGTGCCTGCAACGAATACAACTGCTGCATACAGCAGGAGACTCCACTCTGTAGCATTTGTCCAATATAAAAGCACAGCGCCAATGATGACCAGCCTCAATAAGATGCCCAGCAGCTCACTTCGCACCAACGTCTTCATTAACAAATAACGATAGGCAAATGGTTTCCGCAATGCAAATCGATTGCCTATGAAATTGAGCCACGGTCTCGCATATCGACGTTCGTCTGTTGCTGGCAGATCCACGAATCCACTCAAAAACAAATAAACTCGTCCCTCATGCGCTTTCTCCGCTTCGAAATGCGCCTCCCATGGAAAACGCAGCGTTCTCCCTGTAACCAACCAGCCTATGTACACCAACCCACTCACACCGATGACAAGAAGCGCAGCAGGCATATTGAGCCACAGCCAACAAGCCGTTGCTCCCCAAGCCCATAGATAACGCACGTAACGGGCAGCAATTCGACGGCGATTGTCACTATAGTGGCGCTCCTTCCAAGCGCCAAATGCAGCAACCGCCTTGAGCATCAACAATAGGATTAAAGTAAAGATGAAGTTCTTCGGGTTATCCTCTGCACGGCTGTATAACGGCCACAATACACACCACACAGCAATAAGGAGTACTGTTCGCGGCCATAGGCTATAGCGTACGCTTCTCTTCATATAGCCGGACATTCGGTGCTCAATGCGCAGCAGAAAGGCAAGATCCGCTGGCCGCAGCAGCGTGCGATAGGTCGTATAGGCAACTGCGGGCGCTACCAGGAGCAGGGCAACCTCCTTAATCGGAAAAGTAGGCGGAATGTGCTCGATAAAGGAAGCATATAACGCCGTCCCTGCCACGAGCACGAATAGCATGAGTGCCCCGAGTCCGCTTTGTATGACGTAGCGCATATAAGGCATGACCTTGCCCCAGAATTCACGCTTGCGGCTTGCCCATAGCTCCTCAGGATGTAGAAGCACCTCTGTCAGACTATTGACGGTGGATGCCTCCTTCATTCGGGTCTGTGTCATCGCTGTACACCATCCACAGAACCAGTGATGCGCTCATCGCTAACCCACGCATAGAACAGCTCCTCCAGCCGCTCTTCCGCCCGCTTGCCTGACTGGGCCTCGTATTGATCGTGCATTCCATGCACCGTGCCCGCTCCGAGAACTTTACCATGATGCAGAAGCACGAACGAATCACAGTAATGCTCAATCGTCGACAAAATGTGAGAGCTCACCAGCAATGATGCGCCTTCTGCCTGCACTTGCTTCATATATTGGAGCAGTGATCGAATACCGAGCGGATCAAGTCCAAGGAAAGGCTCATCAATAATATATAAAGGCGGCCGAACAGCAAACGCGCACATGAGCATCGTCTTCTGCCGCATCCCCTTCGATAAATGCTGTGCAGCTTTATCCAGGTGTGCGGTCATATGGAACATTTCCGCAAGCTCCCGCACCCTCTTCTCAAATACTCCTTGTTCGACGCCATATGCGGTAGCCGTCCATACCAGATGCTCGCGCACCGTCAGCGCATCATATAGAATCGGCGACTCCGGTACATACGCAATAGCAGCACGATACGCTTCCGCATCCTCCGCCAGCGTCTTCCCATGTATGGCAACGCTTCCTGCTTGCGGCTCAAGCAGTCCTAATATATGCTTCATCGTCGTACTCTTCCCTGCGCCGTTCAATCCAATGAGGCCAACCATTTCGCCTGCATTCACTTGCAAGGAGATATCATGCAGCACAGGTCTGCCTGTACTGTAACCACCAGTTAGTCTATCAATCTTCAATAAAGGCTTCATGCCTCTTCACCTCACTGTTCTCATTATATCGAACAACCTGACAGGAAGCGAATGGATATCCTCTAATCACGGCCTTACATTTCTGTAACAATAAGAGCGTTCTGTATGAACAATAAAAAGCCGTCTTTTCAGACGGCTTTTTCACACAAGAATCCTATTAATTTCATCAACCCGACTTTCCATTTCCAGTAGAACTTGATTCATTGCCCTTCTCTTTAGCCTTGCGCGCTTTTTCGTCTTCATGCGCTTTCGTTAACGCCGCCTGCCCCTTGGCTTCCAGTTCTGCAACAGCCTCATCCACGGATTTCTTTTTCTCAATTACGGCTTCGAGGGCTTGCTGAACCATACCGTCATAGGTGCTATAAAAAGCGCTAGGAACATGTTTGTTCCACCAGCCATAGGCCGAGGAGGATTTTGGCTTCAGCATATAGAGCGGATCCGAGCTCTTGCCTGCAATATCCTTCTTATACTTCATTCGTGTCGGCAAGCTTCCCATCATGGAACGCGAGGCTGCCTTGGCCATTTCATTGCCGTTGACAAACTTGACGAACTCCCACGCTGCGCGCTTATTCGCTGAGTCCGCAGACACTGTATAGATTTCAGATAAATTCACATAAGCAGATTCGTCTGGAGACGAAGGGTCGATCGGACCTGTGACGAAGTTCCAGGCAAACTTCTTCGCCTTCTTGTCGTAGGTCGAACGATTATCAATCTCTTGCGCGAGCCAAGTACCACTCATCATCATTGCTGCCTTCCCTTGAACGAACAAGTTATTATTCATAAATTGCGCTTCTTCGCCCTTCGGCGGCATATATACAGCCTTGCTTCGCAGCGCATCCGTTGCCAGTGTAAAGGCCTGTTTCCAGCCATCAGCGTTAATCAGCAGCTTTTCACCCTTCGCATCAAATTGCTTCAAAGATGACGAGCTAACAATATCTTGAAACAGATTGCTCATGTTCCCATACTCCTGATAATACCCATAGACCTGATCCTCACCGGAACCAATACCGCTGAATCGTCTGGCCAAATCCAAAACATCCTTCCAGCTCATCTTGTTGTTCGGCAATTCAATATGATGCTCCTTGAATAAGTCTTCATTGTAATACAAGACTCGCGTATAAAAGGAAGGAGCGAGGCCATACAACTTGCCGCCCCCCTTGCTTTTAATACGCTCGATAAGGCCTGGCATAAAATCTTCTAAATCGAACTTTTCTTGTGCAATGATATCATCTAGGCCGTACAGCTTCCCATCTTCGGCAAAGGTCTCAAAAATATCCTCGCTCAGAAGCATAACGTCTGGCTTATGTTTCTCTACCATTTTCTTCAGTGCTTCTTGATAGTCGTCGCTCGAATAGAGATCTTCCATACCAACGACTTCAAATTCGATATCCGGGAATTTAATATTGAAGTAGTTTCCATACTGCCTATAGAATGATTCCTCACTATAATAAAGAACTTTAATCTTTCCCTTTCCTTCCTCTAGCGGCTCAAGCACCGGCTTGTCCCCAAGACAACCGCTTACGAGCAACATGGCTGCAAGCAGTAAAGCACTCAACTTCCAGAATTTCCACCTCACCAACACACGACCTCCCACCCTCTATTTTCCAATAAGATTTAGTATATCTACCAAACCGCCAATATTCAAACAATTGCGTCACAAGATAAGGCGAATATCAGATTTCTATCAAAAAAGCCGCTGCATCCATGTGCAAAAAGACTCTCCCTATTCCTGTATTATTGCTTCATCTTATCCAGTGCCTCCTGACCCTTCACTTGCAGTTCATCAAGCAGTTCATCAATAGATTTCCCGTTGGCAAGCACAGCCTGTAGTCCATCCCGCAATAACGGAGTGAGGGCGGAGTTGAGCTCCATGGGAACGCGTTGATTGTCCCATATGAAGCGATGATGCGAATTCAGCTTCAATGCATACAAAGGCTCTGTACTTCTCCCGTTCCATTTCTTCATATACTGCATCCGAGTCGGCAGCTTAGGAGGCCTCATATCGGGAGCACTCTTCGTTAACTCCTTGCTATTCATGAATTTAATGAATTCCCATGCCGTACGTTTATTAACCGAATCAGCGGGGATTGCACATATCTCCTCCAGATGTGCATATGCGGATTCCTCTGGGTAATTCGGATTAATGGGAGCAGTGACCATTCCCCAATTCATCTTCTTCATATTGGTATTGATTTGACGCCTTTCCATTTCATTTGCTCCTGAGATCCCGGTAAGCAGCATCGCCGACTTATCCTGTAAAAATGCCTCTTCACCGGATATCTTAAGAGCTTGACTTGCCTGATCTGCAAATACAGCACCACTACGGATCATATCCACTGTCATCGTCATAACCTGCTTCCAACTATCGGAATGAATTTGCAGCTTGCTGCCTGTTGGGTCAGTTAGTTGCAAAGAGGATGCCTTAGCTATCTCCCCAAACAGCAAATGGGCATTCGTGTATCCAAATGACAACCCATACTGTCCAGTTCTGCCTTCCGATGCAGGTTGTCCAAAACGGGCAGCTAGTTGAAGCACTTCCGGCCAAGTCATCTTGTCCTTGGGAAGATCCACATGATTCGCTTTAAATAGATCCTCGTTGTAATAAAGAACAAAAGTACTAAAGAAAGGAGCTAGACCATACAGCTTTCCTCCTCCTTTATCCCGAAGCGATTCAATTACACCAGGCATAAAGCCGCTTAAGTCGTACTGCTCTTGCTTCATAATTTCATCCAAGCTGTATAACTGCCCCGTGTGTAGAAAATTGTCAAACAGTTCTTCGTTCAAGAACAGCACATCAGGTTTATTCTCCTTAATAAACTGCTCCATATTCTGATCCGATCTGTCCATCACATTATTTTGTATCGCAAATAAATTCGTGGTGCTGACAACTTCTATTTCGATATCCGGGTAGAGGAATTGAAAATAATCGCCGTAATCATTGAAGAATTGATCTTCATCATCATATACAACTCGTAATTTTCCTTTACCGTCCTTAAGCGGTGCAAGAACAGGCTTTTCGCCATAGCACCCGCTCATAAGCAGTAAAATGACAACTAGCAACCCTATTGATATCCGTTTAATGTTGGCCCCCCTCCATTCTGACTTGCTCGGGCCTGCTTCAATAATTCGTTCCCCTTGATGTCCAATTCATTAATTCCTTGCTCCACGGTCACGTCTTTGCGAATCATGCGAGTTAGGACTTGGTTTAACAACTTGTCAAAAGGTTCTGTAAAAGAGTCTGGCACATTCACAGGGTATGGCCGTGAATCACGTTCCTGACTCATACGCAGCTTATAGAACGTTTCAAGCTTGTTATAATCCTTAGTTTTCTTGGACAAACCGCGAGACAACATTTCGAAGGGGAAATTTCGCAACCCCCTCTCTACTTTTTCTGGGCCATTTGAGAACTTAATAAATTCCCATGCTTCCCGCTTATGTTCCGCCTCGATAGGAATTGCCATAATATTAGGGATCTGAATATAAGGGGTCTCTCCAGGCCGAAATGGATCGATTGGTGCTGTAACCACGCCCCAATCAAAGGCATGATTGTTGCCTCCTTGAATATTTCCCCTCTGTAAACTAAACACACCCATGTTCCAATCCAACTTCATTGCCGCACGTCCAGCTAGAAATAAATCCGACCTTTCTTCCTTGATCACTCCGTTATTAGCAATTGAGAATTGGGGACGTATATCCCTGTTCTGAATCGCCTCAACGGTCTGGCTGAATACTCGTTTCCAAGACTCCGATTGGATCAACATTCGCTCCCCTTTGGAATCAACGAGTTTTAGGCCCAAGTTCGTAGAAATATCAAATATAGCAGCCTCAATATCCCACACATAGAGACCACTTACTTCATCATTTGAGGATCCCTCATTGCGGAACCGTGCGGCTAATTTCAACACGTCATCCCACGTCATTCCATCATGCGGCAGTTCCACACCGTATTGGTGAAATAAATCTGCATTATAAAATAACACTTTGCCCATAAAAGAGGGCGCTAAGCCATACAAGGCTCCCCCACTCTTCTCACGGATCCAATCGATGAGACCTGGAAGAAACGTATCCACATCGAACTGCTCTTGGCGTATTATCGGCTCCAAATTGTACAGCTTGCGCTCGACAGCTAGTCGTTCATAGGCATCAGGCGACAGAAAGACAACATCTGGTCTAACCCTACTAATGTTCGCTTCCAGAGCCACAATGCTGTCAAGATTCGATGAATATCGTTCATCAAACGGAATTAACTCTAAATCAATATTTGAATATTGAATCCCAAATAATCCCCCATAGTAATTCCTAAAAGACATTCTATCCATATTGGTTAGAATTCTAAGTGTAACTTCCTTCTCCTTGTCCAAATCTTCCAGAAGCGGTTTTTCCGAACTGCATCCTGCCATCATCATCGCAAGTACTAACATAGACACTATGGCACGCGTTAATACCTTAGACATAGACATTACGTTCTTCCCCTTCACCTCTGCAGCATCCCTTCAAACGATCAGTACCTATTCTCGCCACAAGAAGGCATGGAGAATAGGTACTGTAACGTCATATATCTATATCATTCGGACAGGTTAGCCACCTGATTTAGTGGATCCAGTGGATTCTGTAGAGCCTGTAGACTCTGTTTTCGTCGAAGACGAATCACCTTTTTTCTCTTTCGCTAGACGCGCCTTCTCTGCCTCTTTCGCCTTTATCAATTCGGCTTGCCCCTTTGTTTCCAATTCAGCTACCGCTTCGTCTAACGACTTCTTGTTGTCGACGATATCCTGCAATGCTTTCCGCAGCAATTGGTTATAAGGCTCGTAAAATTCCATAGGAATATTTTTGTTGTAGCGCTCAGCGGTAGACTTCGGTTTCAGCAAGTAGAACGGTTCCGTGCTTCTGCCGTCGATTTCCTTGAAATATTGATTGCGGGTCGGAATTTGTCCACTTAGCGCTCGGGAAGAAGCCTTCGCCATTTCTGTACCATTGACGAACTTAACGAATTCCCACGCCGCTCGCTTATTTGGAGAATCTGCGGATATCGCGTAAATTTCAGATAAAAACACATTGCCAGACTCATCAGGTGTTGCTGGATCTACCGGTGCCGTGACGATATCCCAATCGATTTGCTTCGCTTCCTTGTCATAACGATGTCGATCCTTAATTTGACGCGCAAACCACGTGCTCTCAATCATCATCGCCGCCTTGCCTCTCATGAACATATCATTACCGAACCGCATCATTTGTCCATTCTCACCATTATCTCGTGGTGGGACATAGACGGCCTTCGACCGTATCGCATCGGTAGCAAGGGTGATGGCCTTCTTCCAACCGTCCGAATTAATAAGCAGCTTCTCGCCCTTCTGGTCTACCAATTTCAAGCCAGAGGTAGAGACAATGTTGTCCATCACACGATCAACATCTCCATAGTCTTGGTACAATCCAAAGATTTGATTGTCTCCTGAACCGATACCCGTAAAGCGCTTCGACAGATCGATGACCTCCTGCCAGCTCATCTTATTGCGCGGGGGCTCGATATTGTGCTCCTTGAACAAAGCGCGGTTGAAGTACAATACATTCGTATAGAAAGATGGAGCAAGTCCATACAATGTACCGTTCCCTTTCGCACGAATCATATCAATAAGACCTAGCATATAGCCTTCCAAATCAAATTTCTCCTGTGCAATGATCTCCTCTATGTTGTACAGCTTCCCGTCCTTTGCATAGGTTTCATACATGGTGTCATTCAAGAACAAGACGTCAGGCTTATGCTTATCAAGAAACTTTTTCGTTTCTGCTTCATAATCAAACGGCTCATTATCCTTCCGATTTGCGTACATATCTTCTGAATTTACAACCTCGAATTCAATATCCGGAAATTTCACATTAAAATAATTGCCATACTGTTGATAGAATGATTCCTCGTTATAGTAGAGAACCTTAATTTTTCCTTTCCCCTCATCAAGCTGCTCCAATACGGGCTTCTCTCCAAGACATCCGCTTAACATAGAAGTAATCGTTAGTAGAAATATGACGAGCTTCCATTTCGTCTTCACACACAACTCTCCTTCCTATTTTTCCAAATATCAACAATAAGTATATAGATCATTTTTCCATCATTCAACAATAGAATTGATTTTATGTGAAAGAAATCAATTTTCCCCGCTACTTCCATCCGATCTATAAGTGAATAAAAAAATCCACCATAGAAGGTTCTATGATGGATCTGTGATGAATCTTGATTCAGATTCTATTATTTTTTATCCTTTGATTTGGCCTTTTGCTCTTCATTCGCTTTATTAAGCATTTGCTGCCCCTTCGTTTCCAATTCAGCTACAGCTTCATCCACCGTCTTCTTATTATCGACTACCGCTTGTAGCGACGTATTTACCAATGGCATGAAGCCCTCATGGAATTTCTCTGGAATTTTACTATTCCAAAAGCCTGATGAGGATGCACCCAATTTAGGTTTCAATAGGTAAAATGGCTCTGTGCTGCGGCCATCAATCTCCTTGAAATAGTCCTTACGTGTTGGAATACGGCCAGTCATGGAACGTGCAGAAGCCTTCGCCATTTCAGGCCCATTTATGAACTTGACGAATTCCCAGGCCGCACGCTTATTTGGGGAATCAGCTGCAACCCCATAAATATCAGATAAGCCCACATTACTTGATTCGTCAGGACTCGAAGGATCGATTGGTGCTGTTACGATGTCCCAATTGATTTCTTTTACCTTCTTATCATAACGAGGGCGATCCCTGAGTTGCTGTGCAAACCAAGTCCCCTCCGTTACCATCGCCGCCTTACCCTGGAAGAACGGATCATCCGACATACTTCTTTGCTCGGAAGATGGAATGCCAATCGATTTGTCGCGCACAGCATCTGTTGCCATCTTAATTGCCTTCTTCCATCCATCCGAATTAATAAGCAGCTTCTCGCCCTTCGTATCGAATAGATTCAATGCAGAGGATGAGACGATTTGATTCACGGCAGATCGTATGTCTCCATAGGGTTGATAATATCCATAGACTTGATTGTCTCCCGAACCGATAGAAGTAAATCGCTTGGACAAGTCGATAATCTCCTGCCAGCTCATCTTGTTGCTCGGCGGCTCTACATTATGCTCCTTAAATAGATCTCGATTATAGTACAGTACATTCGTATAGAAGGACGGCGCCAATCCATATAGAGTACCGTTCCCCTTGGAGCGGATCATATCAATTAGGCCTGGCATGTAGCCTTCCAAATCAAATTTTTCTTGGCTAATAATTTGATCAAGACCATACAGCTTTCCACTTTGCGCATACTTTTCGAACAGCTTATCGTTTAAGAGAAGCACATCCGGCTTATTTTTTTCTATGAACTTTTCCATTTCTTCATCATAATCAAATGGTTCGCCATCCTGATTGTTGGCATACAGTTCTTGATAGCTAACGACTTCAAATTCGATATCCGGGTATTTAATATTGAAATAATTTCCATACTCACTATAGAAAGATTCCTCGTTATAACTAACGACCTTAATCTTACCTTTCCCTTCTTCCAGCTGCTCTAGCACCGGTTTTTCCCCGAGACAGCCACTCATTAAAGCTACTACCGTAAGCAGCAGCACCCCTATTTTCCACTTTGACGCCAACTCATTCTCCCCTTCCTATTTGTCGCACAAGAAACAAGATATATGCTCATCTGTACATACCCCTATCTAATTAGACGATATTACCAGCCATTTGGTTTCTTGGATTCAAGAATTGTTCCATGTTTTCTCCATCTTTTTTGTGCTCGTCATAGATTCACCCTAAGTCGAAGATACAAGTGAAGACTCGTATATGTCGTATCTTGAATTTTCCAATGGCAAACACTAGACGTTCATTCGTAGATGATTAGAAATATAATATAGAGTTATATGGAGGAATTAGGATATGAGAGCAATGGTTATCGATAAATATGGAAAAATCCCTATGCGAATGGCAGAAGTGCCAATGCCCGAAATAAATGAATATGAGATAGATAGTGATTACGCAAAAAAAACCGCCGCAGATCCATTATCTGCGGCGGTTCCTCGTTCGAGTTCATACCATTGCTGTTATTACTGGCGCTTCTTCTCTTTCAGCCATTTAGGTGCGCCTTTATCCTTGTCCTTGCCAGAACGCTTGTCCTTCGACGGCGGGCGATACCCAGCCGACGGCTTGCTCGGCTGATGATTGGCAGCTGGCTTCGTCTTCGGACGACGTGATGCATCATTCGGCTCGAAGATGCGACCATTGTAGAATTCGCGCTCATGGATAACGATTCCGAGCTCACGTTCGAATTTACGCATAATGAACTGCTCACGATGAGAGATCAGGTTGACGGACACACCTTGACGTCCCATGCGACCTGTTCGCCCTGCACGATGAACATAATGTTCCGCATTCAATGCAGGCTGAGCACTGAAGATATACGGCAGATCCGGTATATCTAATCCACGTGCAGCTACATCAGTAGCTAACAACAATTGGAACTGTCCCTCACGGAAGCGTCGAAGGACATTCACCCGCTCCTGCTTCGGCGCATCTCCATATAACGAAGCAACTGACAAGTTCGCATAGCCCAGCTTCTGCTCCCATTCAGCAATCTCAGATGAGTCATTGATGAATACGATTGCCTGCTTCGGATTCCAATGACGAACGAGACGGCGCAGCATATCAATCTTATCGCGCTCCTCGCATACAAATACAAGATGCTCAATCGTATCCGCTATCCGCTTCTCAGGTTCAATGCCAATGTTAACGGGATCTTGCATCCATCGTTCTGCAAGAGCCTTCACCTCAGCAGGCAGGGTAGCGGAGAAGAATAGGAGCTGACGATCACGCAGCGCGCTGCGCATAATCGAATCAGTATCGCTCGCACCGCCCTTCTGCAGTACATGATCGACCTCGTCCACGACGATGGTGCGCACCTCGTGCATCTTCAGCTTGCGCATCTCAATCAATTCATGAATCCGGCCCGGAGTACCAATGACAAGCTGCGGGTGAAGCTTCAGCTTCTCTACCTGGCGCTTCAATGCCGCACCGCCTATCAGTGACGCAATTTGAATGCTGCTGCCCTCACTGTAATATTCCGCTTCCCGAACAATTTGCATCGCAAGTTCTTGGGTAGGCGCTATAATCACGGCCTGTGTTGATCGTGCATCTTGCTGAATCCGGGTTAGGACAGGAAGCAAATACGCAATCGTCTTGCCCGTACCCGTCTGTGATTGTGCAAGGACGTCGCGTCCTTCCAATGCAGCAGGAATTGCCGCAGCCTGCACGGGTGATGGCTCCGTAATATGTCTGGCCTCCAGCCGAAGCTTCAGCTCTTCTCGTATTGCAAATGTGTCAAATGTTGTACTCAACTTGTATCGTTCCTCTCTATGGAAGGCGCTGATTCATGATAAATGAACATACCTTCCCATTGTTCGCTGTACCCATTATATCGAAAAGAAGTCTTCACTCCAACTTTCCAAATGATTACTCGTTATGATAGCCTAAACATGCACATCTAAAAAAGTAAGGAGGTATCTACAAATGACTGACAACCTATCCGCTTCATTCGATGCGCTTCTGGAGAAATATGCCGATTTGCTTACCGGACACACTGACACTGCAACGGTGGAAAAAGTGAAAATGTGGGCGCTCTATAATCATATGCACAAAACAATGCCCAACTTAACCCGTCATTGGAACAATGCCAATCCAGAGGGCAAGGCAGCCGTTCGTGCACTGTTCGAGGAAATTAAGCAAATGAATGAGGCTCACCGTGCCAATGAAGGCGACGAGCAGTAAGACGAGTAGTATTTGAAGCATGCCAATCGTGCTCAGCACACAAAAAGTCCGCCTTCTCCTGATCCCAATCGAACAGGAGTGGGCGGACTTCGCCATGCCAACCATCGGAATCGCCAATGGTTGCCTATCCTAACAACATCCACATGTTTATTTCTTATTCAACATTTTAGCCGCAATCCGGTTCGATATTCTCGGAAACAATCCATACAACCGCCCTCCGAGCGCACCAATCCACGGCAGATCCACTTCCTGCTTGCGGGTCTCCATCACCCGAACAATATGCCGCGCAACCTTCTCTGGCTCCATCATGAACCAACGAATATTATTTACATATTGTCCGCTTGGATCTGCCTGCTCGAAGAATGGTGTATTCACAGGTCCTGGATTCACTGCAGATACAGCAACACCTGTCCCTGCCAGCTCCATGCGCAGTGCATTCGTAAAGCCCAGCACCGCGTGCTTCGTTGCCGTGTAACCTGCAGACTTCGGAGACCCAACCTTGCCTGCCATAGAAGCTACATTGATGATATGCCCTTCTCCCCGGGCCAGCATATGAGGCAGGACCGCCTTCGTGCAGCGCACCGTTCCCATGTAATTCACATCCATCATCGCGGCGAACTGCGAGGATGGCATATCTACAGTCCGTTCAAACAAGCCGAAACCTGCATTATTCACCAAGATATCGATACGCCCATACTTCTCCATCACAGTGATAATTCCGCGCGTCACATCCTCATCCTTCGTTACATCCATCGTATAGACGGCAGGTGAAGGCGTCATCGAGACAGCCGCGACTTCCAACTTCTCTATGGAGCGCGCCGTTAAGATCGGAACGGCTCCCTTCGCAGCAGCTGCTTGAGCTGTCCAAGCCCCAATTCCGCTCGAGGCTCCAGTGATAAGCACAATCTTGCCCTTCAGTTCCATTGATTTACTCCTTTACCCTCCAATCCGCACCATGTCTCACTTATGTACAAAGCAGGTGCAGTTGGTCAGAACTGCGTCGCCGCATTAGGATACAACGTCGACTCTATCACTTTAGCCGATATGCATAAGTACATCAAATCGACCGATTCCATCCAATAATAACGGTACAGCCAAGACCTCTTGAATAGGACCAGGATGATCAGCCGATATGAGCAGCTGGGGAGGTGTTATATCAACGCTGATTCCCTGATTGTACATCAGTGACGTTGCGTTGCCACTAATCATGTTGCCTAGCTCTGAAATGGCGCTCTCACCGATAGCATCAAGGGATGCAAGAGGAGATCCCCCCATCATAGCCGATGCCATTTTCAACGCCACGTCTTCGTTCAAGCCAAATGCCACCTGTCCGGACAACTGCCCCGTCAGACCGACCTGGATGCGAAAATCATGCGTACCGCTCCAACTTAACATTTGAAGCTCTCCCCGACTGGGACGGACTTGCACAATTTGTTCAATAACTGTGCTTGCCGATTGCAAAAAAGGTTGAATCCATTCGGCTCTCATCTCAGCTATCTTTTCCCCTTTCCGACATTAATGGAGTATATT
This sequence comes from Paenibacillus suaedae, assembly GCF_032337355.1. Classification (NCBI taxonomy): domain Bacteria; kingdom Bacillati; phylum Bacillota; class Bacilli; order Caryophanales; family Paenibacillaceae; genus Paenibacillus; species Paenibacillus suaedae. The sequence continues at coordinate 174,927 of NZ_JAVYAA010000008.1, read as the reverse complement.
CGACATATTCCGAACGTCCTATACTTCCACTTTTCTATGCCTATTATACTGAAAACGGTTCAGCCAAGCACTATATGATTTATCATTTTCACAAGAAAAACATATCCAGATTAAGTTTTTGAGTATAAAGAACTACTTCTTTGGGTTTAATTCGACATTTTTCTCCTTTTTTTCTTCTTTGCATTGCCTGCTGCAGGAAACAGCTCTTTTCTATTAGTAGGTAGTCTGCCTTCTCTTCGGATTATTTGATCCTTAATCAATGGATAATATGATCTTTCCAAACTGCCCCGGTTACCAACTACGCCGATGCGGCCATAAGGTGCGATTATTTCTAGATCAGTCTCCAAATTCACATTCGCCAAAAATTCGATGATTACATCGGATCCTCTCTCGTGTGTCAAAGACATAATTTTATCCATAAAAGCTTCTGTGATGTGATCGAGTACATGTAAGGCCCCTGAAGCTTGAATTATCGTAAATGCATACCGGATCCATTGACCGGAACAGACATTGAAAACATTTCCACTGTCGCTTGCAACAACTCTAGTCACTAGCTTGCGTAACAAGTGTTGGGACAGATTGCTGTAACCTTACCATGAATCCGAAAAATTACAAAATTGAATAAAATATGTAATAGATCTGTAACGAGTACATATGTGCTTTTTCGATATAGTAAGAGAGGTTATTCGAACTTTGATATTTGCATACACGGTTAGGAGATATAGGCACAAGGAACGAGTAAGAGAATATCTGACACTTACACCCCTTCATCCTCTTCGCTACGAACACGGTTCAACGCAAGCAGGACTCACCTGAAACCTTTACCAGTTTATTATCCAAATCAATCATGTTCCCCTACATCTCAAGAAAGGACATCAAGACTACAATGAAATGGTTATGCATGAGACTTCATCCGAATAACGATTCAGTAGTACGGTTATTCGTCGTGGTCACACCACATATAGGGGGCGTCCAATATGCATGAGCTTCGACGCAACAATAGACGCTACATGCCCGCCCTGGATGGCCTGAGAGCAATTGCTGTTCTGGCCGTCATCGCCTATCACCTGAATCTTGGCTGGGCTCAAGGAGGCTTTTTAGGTGTCGGCATTTTCTTCGTCTTGTCCGGTTACCTTGTAACGGATTTACTGCTGGCCACAAGGCAGCAGCGAGGTGCAATTGATCTGTATACGTTCTGGGTACACAGAGTGCGCAGGCTAGTTCCCGCCATTCTCGTTATGCTGCTGTTCAGCGTTGCTTGGCTAACCATTTTCGATCCTGCGCGCTTGACCAAACTACGAGGAGATATATGGTCAACCTTCGTGTACGGGAACAACTGGTATCTCATTTTTCACAATGTTTCTTACTTTGACAGCTTTGGTTCGCCCTCACCCTACCTTCATTTATGGTCTCTTGCCGTTGAAGGTCAATTCTATCTGGTGTGGCCTGTACTACTCATGATTGGATTAAAGCTTGCACCAAGGCGAGGTCAGCTTCTGCTCGGAATTGCAGCGGCAGCAGCGGTTTCTGCATTGGCAATGGCATGGCTGTATGAGCCAGGCACTGATCCAAGCCGTGTATATTACGGTACAGACACGCGGGTATTCGCTCTTCTCATTGGAGCTGCACTTGCAGTCGTATGGCCCAGCAGACGTCTTGTCTCAAACACAGATCATAAGGCAGGCTTAAGCCTTGATCTAATAGGGGCTCTCGGATTAGGCGCTATGCTCTATATGATTGTAGAAGTAAGTGAATACGATGATTTTCTATATCAAGTGGGATTCGTGCTGCTCTCTATTGTGAGCGCACTTACGATTGCGGCGCTTGCACATCCAGCAAGCCGCTTGAGTAAGCTGCTCAGCTGGGGGCCGCTCGTATGGATCGGCAAGCGATCATATGGCATTTATTTGTGGCATTATCCGGTCATAATTCTCACTAATCCTGAAGTCAATACGAGTGGATTTGATGGGACGCGCGCCATGCTGCAGGTCACCGCGAGCGTGCTGCTCGCCGCCTTGTCGTGGAAGTATATCGAACAGCCGATCCAGCGCGGCTGTCTTTCTTATCTATGGCTCAAGCTACGCGATCCCTATTCTTGGCATCGGCTGTCATGGAAGTACTGGTCCATTTCTGCCTGCTGTGTCCTGCTGCTTACTCTGTTCTACGCTGGCATGAGCGGTCGTTCATTAGTGGATGCCGCCCAAGTAAAATCAGGAGAACCTGATGCAAGCAATCAGCTTGTCATCACGAAAGACAATCAAGGAGCCGCATCTAAGGCTCACCAAACCGAACATATCGGCTCCCATGTAGTTAAGGATACGACACCTAAGAAGCCGAAGCGCTCTGATGCTGCTTCTGATCCCATCAAGAAGCCCGGCAGTTCAGGTGCCGATGACCCGTTAGAATCTAGCTCAACTGCCAAGGGAGGCGGGCAGCCTAAAAGCAAGCAAACACAACAGCCGAATCAGCCGTCTCACACAGACCGCGCATCCGACAAGAAGCAGAACTGGTCTATTTCTGCAATTGGTGATTCAGTCATGCTCGATGTTGCTCCCTATCTGAGCAAGCAACTCCCTGGTACTGTTGTCGATGCGAAGATTGGAAGGCAGATGTCCGCAGCCAGCGATATTATTCAGGGGTTGAAGCAGAACGGCAAGCTCGGCAGATATGTCATCATCGCACTTGGAACAAACGGCATATTTGGTGAAAAGCAGTTAAACAAACTGATCGAATCCCTCTCTGATGTTGAGCATATTATTTTCGTCAATACGCGCATGCCAGAGAAATGGGAGGGTAAGGTCAATGCGTTGTTAGCGAAAATGGCTGCTGCCCATTCCAACATTACATTGGTCGATTGGTACAACGCCACTGAAGACCATGACGATTATTTCGAGCTGGATGGCACTCATCTCGTACCTAAGGGCGCCAAAGCATATGCCGCCCTAGTGGCAGATGCTGTTCAGTCTCTATCTGAAGTTAAAAAAGAGCAGCCTGCTCGTCAACCAGGATCAGAACACAGTTCTGGCAAGAAGTCTGTGACACCACCACCTAGTGGGAAAACACCCGCAACAAAACATTCATAACGAAAACCATGCTTGATCCTATATAAAAAATGTTCTAATTGTTTTATCTAATACTTAAAGCCAATTATTTACTATCATCTGTAATATATTACGATTGCTGCAGGGTCTTGCCACATGTATGTAGGGCAGGCCCTTTTTCTTTCCCAACAAGAGATCCCTTCATACCTTACCCCGATTCGCAGCATGAATAACTTGTACGTTATAATAAACATATGAGGGAAACATGCAATAGTATGACATGCCTTTGAAATACAAGAAAAAGGAGTGTAACTCATGACAATGAATAAACTAACCGAACAAGAAAAAGAAGGCGTTTACAAGGCGATATACAATCGCCGCGATATTCGTACATTCCTTCAACAGCCCGTGTCTGATGAGCTGCTGGTCAAACTGCTGGAGGCTGCCCATCACGGGCCTTCGGTGGGCTTTATGCAGCCGTGGAACTTTATCGTCATCAAAGACGCGGAGACCAAGGCGAAGTTGGCAGAAGTGGTAGATCGCGAGCGTCGTGCGCTGGCGATTCACTATGAAGGCACAGATCGCGACACCAAGTTTATGGAGATTAAAATTCAAGGCATTCTGGAGGCCCCTGTTACGATTTGCATTACATGCGATCCTTCGCGTGGTGGCGACCATGTTCTCGGTCGCAACTCTATTCCCGAGACCGATATTATGTCTGTCAGCTGCGCAATTCAAAATATGTGGCTCGCCGCATACGCTGAGGGCTTGGCAATGGGCTGGGTTAGCTTCTATAAGAAGCCGGATATCCGGCGGATTCTGAACATCCCGCTTCATATTGATCCCACAGCTCTTATCTCTATCGGTTATACAGAGGATTATCCGGAGCGACCGCTGCTCGAAGCCTACAACTGGGAGAAGCGGAAAGTATTGAGCCAGCTCGTCTATGACAATACATGGGGCACTTCTTCCAATCTGCTGTAAATCTACGATAAGCAAGCTTCCCAAACTCAATAACAAAGCCGTCCACTCCCCTAGGGAGATGGACGGCTGCTTCTCATCATCGCTCTTCGTAATGGATCTACCTTTATTTATCCAACAGCCCGCGATGCATGGCCTTCCACACAAGCTGCGAGAACAGACTGTTCGACCAAGCGAACCAGGGACGTGTAAATACATTCGGATCATCCGCGAGGAAGCCCTCATGCATGAAGCCTGTATCCGCATCTGTAGCTTCCAGCATATCAATCATTGCGAGCATTTCTTCATCGCTTGCTGCTGTTAATCCTTGCATGGACAACGCCATGTGCCATACATAGCCGTCTGGCGTATGTGGGCTGCCGATTCCTTTGGCAACCTTGCCTTCGAAGTAGTACGGATTTTCTTTGCTCAAAATAAATTTACGCGTATTTTCATAAATCGGATCACTTGCGTCCGCATATCCAATATAAGGGATGGACAGCAAGCTTGGCGTTCCTGCATCATCCAAGAGACAGTAGTTGCCGAAGCCATCTGTTTCATACACATAAATCTTGCCGTATGTCGGATGGTTGTGAACCCCGTACAACTGGATGCCGTGATTGATTTCCTCTTCCAGCTTCGCCATTTCGCTAACGAACTCTTCGTCACGGAAGCCGTACTTTGCAATTTCCTGCATTTGACGCAAGCTGACAACCGCGAACATATTAGAAGGAATGCTGTAGTGGAAGTCGCATGCATCATCACTTGGACGGAACCCGGACCAAGTCATTCCTGTGTAATTTACAGGCATTCCCTTGCCCTCGTTGCGGATTGTATCAATCGCTGGACAGTTCACACGTGTGAAGCGGTATTGCGATTGTTCGAAGTGATGCTGTTCTGTCTTCCACACATCCACAATTTTGCGCATTGCGGACTTGAAGTTCGTATCGAAAATATCGGTACGTCCTGTCTCTTTCCAATACATATATGCGAGGCGAATCGAGAAGCACATCGAATCCAGCTCATACTTGCGTTCCCATACCCATGGGGACATCTCAGTCTGGTCATTCGCATCCCAGTGCCAGTCATTCGCAGTCTCGTTGAACGCGTTTGCATATGGGTCAATATTAATATAGAACATGTGACGCTTGATCAAACCACCGATAATGCGCTGCAAATCCTTGTCATTCTTCGCGAAAGGAACGTAATGAATCACCTGTTCCACCGAGTCGCGCAGCCACATTGCGGGAATATCTCCGGTCAAGACGAATGTTGTCCCGTCATCCAGCAGTTTAGTCGTTGTTTCCAACGTGTTCGGGAAGCAGTTCTTGAACAGCTTCAACAACTTAGGACGATGCGCCAGCTTCTGTTCCGCTTCTTCCATAACGCGGACGACTGCTTTTGGCAAGTCAAATGCAGGTACATCGATTTTAGGCAAACGAAATTGTTCCATGTTATTATCCTCCACCTGTTCTCCACATGATGTAATTATCTCTCTTGTCACACTTCGGCAGGCCCGTTGTGGGCTTGTCCCCCGTGGCTCCTTACAGTGTACATGCAAACGCTTCATCTTGCTAGACAGATCAAGAAACTTTATCATGTTGCACAAAAATGTTCCACATCAAGATAGCAAAGGAGTTCCCATTTCATACTCATAAAGGATTGACATTCCTCTTTATTTCAGGTGAACTGGTAGATAGGCATCTCAATTGCGGCAGCTTCACACGCAGCTGCATAAGAGATGCTCCGTAACGAGGAGGGGAACAATGCCCAACGTATGGACGCATTTACTATTCGGCCAAGAGGCGCTTGACGACGCTGGCATCGCCCATTGGATATCGCCCGACTCCCAGAAACGCATGTTCAATATGGGGTGCCAGGGGCCGGATTTTCTATTCTATCATCAATTTCTGCCATGGCAGCGCAATAAAGTAATGAACGAGCTTGGAAGTACCATGCATAATAAGCAATGCGGTCCATTTCTGCTCGACTTGATCGATTCTGCCCCCAAGGGAGATATGCTATCTCGCGTATACGCCCTCGGATTCCTGCTGCATCATATCCTTGATCGGAACATGCATCCTTATGTATTCGTGCGTTCAGGATTCCGCAAATGGGATCACCAGCGGTTCGAGGTGCTGATGGATACCCACGTGCTGCGCTCCAAGCGCAATATCGCGACATGGAATACACCGGTATGGAAAGAAATCGATACGGGCGGACAGTTCCCGAAAGCAATGGTCAGTGCACTGCATGCCTTAACGGGCCGATATTACCCTGAACTGTCCAACCGAGTGGATACACGCTATTGGAACGACGCCAATCGAGCTATGGTGCGCGCACAGAAGTTATTCCATGACCCGTCCGGGATGAAGCAGCTTCTGACATTCAAACAAATCGAACCGTTTGTTTACAAGCGGACACCACCAGCCTATGATGTGTTGAATGAAGCACGAAGACCATGGCCAGATCCGACGGGTACAGGAGAAATTCGATCCACGAGTATATGGGATATGTGGGAAGAAGCCCGTGAAGATGCGGCGCGTGCTGTATCGGCTGCCGCCGCCTACTGGAACATCAAGGAGGAAGCGAATCAAGATCCGCGTACAGTTGCTAACGCGTATGAGACTCTTCGAGCAGCAATTGGCAACCGTTCTTACGAGACTGGTCTTCCTCTGGAGCAGGATCGACCCATCATCATCGAAGACCCAATTTGGGATGCGTAAATAACAAGGCTCTCTGAAGCAGAACAGCGATGTCCTCTGCCTCAGAGAGCCTTTTCCATTCGTTATCGTGATTGCGTAACATTCGCGACAATGACAAGATCCCGCTTGAAACGCTTGCGGAATGCCGTGCGAACCGCATAGGCTTCCGATACTTCAAGCAGTGGCGGTGTCGAGGCGCGCACGTGAAATACGACCTCCTGCTCTTCAATATCACAGGCCACCAATTCTACATCTGAGGCTGCTCCGCGATTGAAGCTTATCGCAAGCCGCAGCAATAGGCTAAGTGTACGCACACCTTCTTTGTCTCCGGGAAGGAATAGCGCCTCATATTCACTCCATGCTTCGCCTGCCTTCAGCTTCTGATCAGCTGAGGCGATGAACGCACTGAGCACGAGCTCGCGAGGAGTCAGACCATATAAATCTGAATGGAGCAGCATATATAGCGCATGCCGTTCTCGTTCAAGCGGAGAAATGACGACTCCACAATCATGCAGCATCGCGCTCGTGTGCATGATCTGCGACCAGTCCCCTCCCAGTTCCATTAGTGCTCCCATATCTTCCACCAGTCGATTGAATAGGACATGGACTCGCTTGGCATGATCTCGCTGCAACCGAAACCGCCGCATCATATTCGAGATGGACAAAGACAGAGGATCATCGATCATCAGCCCTTCCCCCTGAAGCAAATCGAATAGAACACCTTCCCGAACACCCTTGGCGCTTACCGTCAATATAGGCATATCCAATCGTTCCATCACATACGTAATGAACGTAAAGGCTCCCATAAAAATGTCCGCCCGCTCCTTGGATAACCCTTGAATCTTCTCTCTTTCCTCCAGCGACAACGGTCTCAGCTTCTCATACCACTGTTCAACATGTTCCCGGCTCAGCACGTAATGATGGAGCGAAGCAAGTGGAACCTTGGCCTGAGCCTTATCCATCTTCGCAATTGTCCGTATCGTTCCGCCCACACCAATAAGCGGATATCCCTCTGCTTGCTGCAGCCACTCAATCTGCCCCAGAAGCTTCCCCATATCGGCAGCAAGCCGCTGCCCCTCCTCTACTTCAAGCGCCTCTCTGACATGATATTGGCCTGCCAGCGTTAGCGCACCAATCGGAATGCTGATGCTCTCCTTCAAGGTCCGATCCTGAATGAGCACCATCTCCAAGGAGCCGCCTCCGATGTCGACCAGCAGCGCATCCTTGACATTCATGGTCGATACGACTGCCAGATAGTCCAAATAAGCCTCCGACTCTCCGCTAATTACTCGCACAGACAATTGTGTTGCACCTAGAATGCGGCTTAGGATTAATGCCCGGTTCGTCGCTTTGCGCAGTGCAGCCGTGGCAACCGCGATGATCTCACATGACTCATAACGGCTGCACAACTGCTTAAATAATAGGAGCGTTGAAATTAATTTATCAATTTTATATTCCGGAATCGCTCCATCTTCATCGTACTCATCACCAAGACGAACGACTTCCTTCCATTGGTCTACAATTTGAAATGTCAGATCCTCGCGAATTTCCGCAATCATAAGACGTACCGAATTGGAACCGATATCTACAATGCCCTGATGGCGATTCTGTGTCGGAACCTTGGTTTCTAGCGGCTTCTTAGGTCGCATCATATGGCATACTCTCCTTCCTTACTCATCGCAATACGTTGTGTGCACAGCATCCATCATCCACCTACGTCCGCGAAGAACAGCCTGCTGAGCCTATCATTGCTTACATTTCAAAAAAAAGAGTGATATCTCTTGAAATGCTTGCAATATCTTTTCATTTTGCCATGCCCTGTATGAAAACTCCATCCGAAAGCGCGTAACATAATGTTAATCTTTTGTAAATCTATGACCTGTACCTGTCAAATCCATTACTCTAGCAGTAGACAGCAATGCCCAGTCTATTGGAAGCAGTATTCACACCATAAGCTGTGTTCATTCCTGCCCGTAAATCGCGAGCGATATAGGTGTGAAGGCATACATGCCGTCTATTTCATTCACTTGTAACGAAAGACAGGGGATATTATGGACAAACCGCTTATTGCCGCAGGCATCGACATTGGTTCGAATGCAATTAAAATGCTTATTGCCGAGCTTGCCGAACCAGGGCAGCTTCGCATTCTTGAGGATGTTAAGCTTACATCCCCGATCGGCGACGACACCTTCACCCATGGTCAGATCCATTCTAAAGCCACGTTCGAAGTATGCCGCGCGATGAAGCAAATGTCGCAGCTCATGAAAGATTACAAAGTGAAAACGTATCGCGCCTGTGCGACGAGCGGGGTTAGAGAGGCAAGCAATCGCGGGTACTTTCTAGATAACCTTCGCCGTTACACGGACATGGACATCGAGCTGGTTGATAGCTCTGTCGAACGATATTTGACCTATGTCGGACTGAATATCGGCGTTGAACAAATGCCGCAGCTGCGTGAAGAAGGACTGCTGGTCGTCGAAATTGGCAGCGCCGGTGTCCAGCTAAGCGTATATGCATCTGGAAGATTGCAATTTTCCGAATATGTTCGCATCGGTATTTTGAAGCTGAAGGAAGTGCTTGAGTCCTTGCGGGGCGAGTCGCTGCATTATTCCAACGTTCTTCAGCAATATATTGAAAGTCAACTGGACATGCTGCGTCGCCGTATGTCTTCCTATACCATCAATCATCTAATTGTCCTCGGCGGAGAAGCCTCCACCTTGGCGAACAAATATGGAGAGCGAGGGACAAGCTCAGTCGGCAGCTTACCACTGCGATCCATCGCAAGAACAACACTCCAGCGCCATTTGTTCGAATGGATGCAAGCAGGCACTGCAGAGCTATCGCACAAATTCCATATTGATGAAGAACGCGCCTCTCAGCTCATCCCAACAGCTATTATTATGTCAGAGCTGCTCAAAGCAACGGCAGCAGAGCGATTGCTTCTGCCGGATGTCTCCTTACGGCACGGCGTCCTTCATGAGATGTCACTCTCAGCACATGATCAGTCTGCTTCGCTGCAAGCGTTGTATATCGAAGATATGACGGCGTCCGCCTTCCATGCTGCCGAACGCGTTCAGCTTGATATGGAGCACTCCAGACAGGTTCGAAGACTCGCTAGCAAGCTCTTTGATCGCTTGAACAGCTTATTTCGCATGGATCCATCTCGCAAACTATGCTTGGAGCTTGCCGCTATCTTGCATGATATCGGCAAGACCATATCCCAGGAAGGCCATGCCGCCAATTCCTACCATATGATTAAAGCGATGGACTGGCTGGGTCTGTCTGAGAAGGACAAGGAGCTTGTCGCAAGTATGGCACTATACCATCCGCGCAGTGCTCAAGTGCCTCTAAGATCGGATATGAGTGAACAGGAGCAGTTGGTACTGTCCAAGCTCACCTCTATCCTCAAGCTGGCCGATGCGCTTGATATTGCCCACCAGCAGAAAGTTAAAGATTTCACCATCCATATAAAAAAAGGCACTTACATTACGATGATTCCTACCTATGAGGGCAGCTTGGAGCTGGAACGGTGGGCCTTCCAACATGAAAGCTCATTCTTCGAGCAAGTGAGCGGGTATCCGATCCTACTAAAAGGATAGCATCCCTCTCATCTCCCCCAATGACCATATCATGCTGAGCTGCAATCGTTCATTGTGTAGAAAAGGAGAGGTTTCGTGATGGCTCGATCATTTATTAACCGCGAATGGAGCCTATTGGCTTTTCATCGAAGAGTTCTTGAAGAAGCGTATGACAAATCGAACCCGTTGTTAGAAAGGCTGAAATTCCTAGCCATAAGCAGCTCCAATATGGACGAATTGTTCATGGTGCGTGCTGCGTCCGTCATTGATCAAATGATCGCAGGTTATGACAAGCGTGACCGATCAGGCTGCACACCGCATGATACGCTCGAAGGCATCAAGTCTGGCGCTGCCGCAATGGTCGAGAAGCAAGCCTACATATACGGTCAGCTTCGGAGGAAGCTGCGCCAGCACAACATTGTAATCAAGCGGCCGCATCGATTGTCGATGAATGAGAAGCACTATCTTCGCAGCTACTTTATGGAGCAGTTGTTCCCTGTGCTCACTCCGATGGTCGTGGATCAAAGCCGGCCGTTCCCGCTCATCCAGAACAAGAGCTTGAATATTGGATTGATCGTCCGCAATACGGACGAGGAGGAAGATGTGTTCGCGACAGTAGCAGTGCCTGAAGTATTGCCTAGACTCGTACGGCTACCGACAGGTACGGACAAGCAGGAGTTCATCCTGCTCGAAGACGTCATCAAGCTGCATATGGACATCTTGTTCCATGGCTATGACATTGTCGATATGAAGGCTTACCGCATAACGCGCAATGCGGATCTGGACATAGATGAGGAAGGCGCAGAGGATCTGCTCAAGGAGATTGAGGAATCGCTCAAAATGCGAAAATGGGGGAATGTGGTTCGGATTGAGGCGGAGGAAGGCATTAGTCATGAACTGCTTCAAATGATCACACAGGATGGAGAAGACGAGCCGCTCGGCGGCGTATACGAAATCGCCGGCCCTATCGACTATACATTCCTGTTCAAGCTGATCCAGCTCGTTCAGAAGCCAGGGCTTCTCTATCCAAGCCATCATCCGCATCAGCCCCTTCAGGACGGGGAGGATATATTCACCTGGATTCGCCATCAAGATCGTCTGCTGCATCATCCCTTCGACAGCTTCGATACTGTCGTTCAGCTTGTAAGAGCAGCCGCACAGGATCAAGACGTATTGGCCATTAAGCAAACGCTGTATCGGGTATCTGGCAATTCCCCGATCATTGAAGCTTTAATCGCAGCTGCAGAGAATAAAAAACAGGTTACGGTACTCGTGGAGCTGAAGGCCCGCTTCGATGAGGAGAACAATATTCACTGGGCGAAGCGGCTGGAGCAAGCCGGCTGCCATGTTATCTATGGATTGATAGGATTGAAGACCCACTTGAAAACACTGCTCATCGTTCGACGCGAAGAGGATGGTATCCGCAGATACGTTCATCTGGGCACAGGCAATTATAATGATGTGACAGCCAAGCTGTACACGGATATGGGGCTGCTGACCGTCAATCCCCAGATTGGCAGCGACGCCTCAGTGCTGTTCAATATGCTCTCTGGCTTCACCGTGCCATCCAGCTTAAATCAATTATGCGTTGCTCCTTTGTTTTTGCGCCATAAGCTGGAGCAATATATCGAATATGAGATTGAGGCTGCGCGGAAAGGCCGCAAAGCGCACATCATTCTCAAAATGAATGCGCTAGTGGATGAAAAGCTCATTTCACTGATGTATAAAGCTTCGAAAGCCAGCGTACGCATTGAGCTCATCGTACGAGGCGTATGCTGCCTCCGCCCAGGTGTGCCGAATATGAGTGAGAATATAACGGTACGAAGCATAGTTGGGCGATTTCTGGAGCATACCCGCATCTTCTACTTCGAGCATGGCGGCAAGAACAAGGTACTGCTGAGCAGTGCGGACTGGATGCCGCGCAACCTCGATCGCCGTGTCGAGGCCATGTTCCCAATTGAGCATTCGGAGCTGAAGCAGCAGATTATTCAAATCCTTCATTGCTATTTGGCAGATCAAGCGAAAAGTCGATTCCTGCAGCCTGACGGCACGTACCGCAAGAAGGCCGCCAAAGGCATGCAGAAAATGCACGCGCAGGAACAACTGCTGAAGCGAGCTGGGGATCGAGCTGAGAAATCAATGAGCCCGGCTACCCTTCCCTTTCAGCCGCGAACACATTCAACAGACGAGCAGGCAATGAATGAAGTAGCTGCAACGTCACAATTCTAGAAAAAAGGTCTATTCGTATTGGAGAGCGATCCCACGAGCTTATGTTGGGCGCTCTCCTTTTTTATCGAATGAGCATGCAATTCTATCGAGTTAGGCTGGAGCAGCAATCGGAACATACAATTTGACTTCGCAGTAATGTTCGTTAGCTACTAAGACGTCAATCGATTCGAAGAAGAAGGAATCCGCTCAACTGAAGGCCTGCTTCAACACGAATCCTGTCTCGAAAACGATGCCGTTGTCCAATTGTATAAATTCGGCGATGTTTATTTTTTCAGTAAGATTAACAGTAAAGCACCCTTTTCTGAACTTAGAGGGCGTCATCCCATACTCACTTACAAAAGCCCGTATATAAGACTGCTCGTATTCGAAGCCATATTCCTGGGCGATATGTAGAATAGGATAGGTGCTATGCAGGAGCATATCCAGACTAGAGGCCAGCCTTCTCGCCCTTACATAATCCATCAACGGACGGCGTGCAGCAGCACTCATCGCCCGATGCAAATGGTATTTCGATATATAGCAAGCATCCGCAATCTCATCCAATGTTATTTTTCTGGACAGATTGGTCTCTATGAATTCCGTCGCTCTATATATACTACTCACCAGGTTATCCATGGATCATTCTCTTTCTGCGATTTATCGTTTCATCCCCTGTTAAACTTATACGCTAGATTGACTCCCCAAAATTGAGCAAGATTCGTTCATTTCCTTACACGGCTATCCCCTAGAATGTAATAAAATATTGGTAAATGGGGTGTCACTCATGAACGTGCGGGAACTGGCCAAGCATTATAAGACTAGGAACTTCCCCCCACATCTCGAACAGTATCTCCCTACATCCTTACGCTCACAACTTCAAGAAATGAACGCTGAAGAAATCGAAAGCTTATTAAATCAAATCATGCGAAGTCCAATTGACCTGTCTCGCCAATGGAGTCATGAATTAGTCGAATTTTATTACTCTGCAGCTTGGTACCATTTACTTGTTGAGCTGGGTATCCAATCCCATGCATCCCTATACGAAATAGCTGCAGGTGATACGGTATGTATTCCAAGAGCACTAAATGCGTTCTCCAATGGTGCAACGTATGTGACAGCAAATCTGAATAAAGAGCTATCTCAGCAGTTCATGCAAAAAACGGCTGACTTGGACATCCAAGTCAAAATTATTGAAGATAACGGGAACAATTTATTGCAGTATTATGAGCCTCATTCTTTCGAAGTCATTTCTTTCCATCATGCGATTAATGATATTATACAGACGATAATTGCAGATATCGAGGGTATCGATACCGTCAACAATAATTGGTGGGATATCGAGCCTCAATTACTTCAAGCTGTGATGAGCTATCACAATCGAGGAGAACTTCGGAAGGCTGCCTTTGAGCCATTCATCAACATTATCGATATCTGTATGAAGCTGTTGAAAAAAGGGGGCTATCTCATTTTTGACAACTGCACCTATGCTGGATATGAGCAAATGGGGTATTCTTCAGAGTTCCACAGTGCATATATTCAATTGGTCAGAGAGTGGATTGCTGAGTCGAACTTGGGACTGAAAGAGGTTGAGCTGGAAGCGTATGACAAGCAATGGTGGATGATTATGACTACGTAAGCATGGCTCCTTCTATATAAATGAGTACTCTCTTACCTGATGTATGTGCAGTCTCTAACCGATATAACGCAAAAAGAAAGACCCTATCCGTGATTCCCCTCTGCGTAAAGCAGTACGAACATACGGATTAGGGTCTTTCTATTAATGGACAGGTATCCCCTTGCCCCCTGATGCATTTGTATTCCAAGTGTCCTCCTCCATCGCTGCTTCCTTGCGCCCTTTCTCAATATCTACGAATGCAAGCAAAATAATCCCGATAATGAAGAAGGCCAGGATAGACAAGATTGCCAGGCGTGTAGAACCGGTCATTAAGCCTACCATGCCAAAGACGGCCGGACCGATGGAAGCAGACACTTTGCTCGATAAACTGAGGAACCCGAAAAATTCAGATGCGCGGCTAATCGGCACCATCTGACTGTAAACAGAACGCGCTACTGCCTGACTTCCCCCTTGCACCATGCCAACAAGGAAGGCCAGGATGTAGAAATGAAGCGCTGTTGTCATAAAATAACCAAAGAACACGATGACGATATACGTACTAAGTGATACGTACAAGGAACGCTTAGAACCTAACCTGCGGGCGAACTTCGCAAACAAGTAGGTGAACGGGATTCCGACGAATTGGGTAATAAGCAGCGCAATAATGAGATGGCTCGTCTGAATGCCCATCCCAGCACCATATATCGCCGCCATTCCGATAATCGTGGAGATGCCGTCATTGAAAAACCAGAAGGACACCATATACTTCAATAGCTCAGGGTAATGCTTCACCCGCCTAATCGTTTGAGCTAGCCGGCCGAAACCTTGCTTCGTGTAATAAGACACCGATTGCCGATCTGTACGCACAGGATCCTGCAAGTGGCGGAATATTGGCAATGAGAAGAGCAGCCACCATATTCCTACGGACAAAAATACGGTCTGCGTGGCAACGAGCTTATTCGGAAACCCTAGCATCTCCCATTTCTCAAGCATGACAATGTTGACCGCCAGCAGCACACCGCCACCGATGTATCCGTACATATACCCTTTGGCAGATATTTCGTCCCGCTCATCTGGTGCTGCAATCTCGGGCAGGAGAGAGTCATAAAACGTATTGCCTCCAGAAAAGCCTATCGTTGCCAAAATAAACAGTACCGATACATACAGCCAATCTCCATTTCCCGCGAAGAACAGAAGCATACAAGCCACCGAGCCGCAAATCGCAAAGACGCGCAAAAATGCCATCTTGCGGCGTGATAGATCAGCCATTGCTCCCAATATCGGAGACAGCAGTGCGACAAGGATCATGCCGATCGTCTGTGTAAAAGCCCAATAGCTCGTCGCCTCATGATTCGGAAGTCCTGAAGCAGCCACAGACTGATAAAAGATAGGGAGAACTGCCGCCAACATCGTTGTCGCAAAAGCGGAATTCGCCCAATCATACATCATCCAACTGCGAACCTGTTTCGAACGCATTGTTTTCCCCCTAAGCTATAACGTAACGTTGTCGAGAACGTCTTCATTTCATTGTGCGGCATGGCCTGCGCGGCGGTCAACTATTTCAATTATTAAGTTTTCATATAAGCTGCCGCATTGGTAAACATTGCTCATCGGCATAGCTTCCTTAACTAATCTAATGTATAATGAGAAAAACATTTTATTAGTACAACAAAAGCGATAAATTGTATTGAAGCTCCGTTCTCACACCCTATTTCGGATTTTACATATTCACCACCGTGCACACATCTCACACCATATTTTAGTCCTATGTCAAAATAGGCAAGAAAGGGGGAAACAGTCATGAATTTAAGCCAGTTGGAAACACTAATTACCATTTCCAAGACGATGAGCTTCCGCAAGGCAGGCGAATTGCTTAACCTGACTCAACCTGCCGTGTCCGCTCAGATTAAAAGCTTGGAGGATGAGTTCAAAACAGTGCTTATTGACCGCAACCAACCTGTCACCCTGACAGACAGCGGCAAAGTATTTTTGGAGCATGCAACGCGCATCTTAGATATCGTCGACGAAGTTAAACAGAAGCTGAGTGATTTGAACCAAATTCCGCAAGGGCATATTGTTCTAGGTACAACGACTTCGATTGCTATTCAAATCCTGCCGCGGATTCTTTCCTATTTTCAGGATCAATTTCCACTCATTAAGACGACCATTATGTCCATGTCATCCTCACAGATCATGGCCCATATCGAGAATGGCACCGTTGATATTGGCATCGGATATTTGAACGAACCGAATTCGAATCTGAATACGTCTGTGCTCTACTACGATTCGTTCGAACTCGTCGTCTGTCCAGACCATCCGCTGGCCAAGCATGAGCATGCAACGGTTGATATGCTGAAGGAAGTTCCGCTCATTCTATTGTCGCCTGATACTGTAGGCCGCAGGTTCGCCGAAGAAACCTTCCGCCAATACAATATCACTCCTCATATCGTTATGGAGTTATCCAGCAGTGAGGAAGTGAAGCGGATGGCCGAGTTGAATCTTGGAGCGGGTATCATCTCCAAGCTATCGGTCAGCAGTGAATTGCGTCGCGGCACGCTGAAGATCGTTCAAATTCATGAACTCGAAACCGCTCATCCTGTTGGGGTTATGTATCGCTCAGGCCGTTACTTGAATTCTGCCATGCAGCAATTTTTAAATGATTTGAAGGGCATGCCTGAAACCCAGTTCATCGGTTCCGAGTAACGATACCGCTCACTTCGTAGATATGACACTACCACTCAATGAACAGGAGGGGAAGCTATGAAATTCGATTTGCACACTCATCATTTTCGCTGCGGTCATGCAGATGGCAACATCCGTGAGTATATTGAGGCAGGGATCGCCCATGGACTTCACGTTATTGGCATATCCGATCACACGCCCTATTTTGGCCAGGATGAAGATCATCCGCATCCGAATATTACGATGGCCAAAAGCGATTTCCACAACTATGTAGTCGAGGTGCTGCGCCTCAAAAAGGAATACGAAGGCCGCATCGACGTGCTGCTGGGCATCGAGTCAGATTATTTCCCTGAACATGCGGAAACCTATCGTAAGACGTTAGCACAGTATCCATTTGACTACATTATTGGCTCCGTTCACAGCACAAATGGCGTCAGCATTTTCAATAAAAACAGATGGAAGAAGCTAAACGCCGAGCAGCAAATTGCTGAAAAACGGATCTATTATGAGATGATTCGTGATTCTGCTCGCACAGGCATGTTTCAAATTTTAGGCCATATTGACGCCATGAAGGGCAATTACCCCCCGTTCTCGGACATTCAAGCCCCTGACATTATCGACGACACCTTGAAGGTCATTGCAGAATGCGGCGTTGCCATCGAAATCAATACATCTGGGAAAACAAAGCTGAGCGGCGGCTGGTATCCAGCGGACGCCATCTTGGAACGTGCCCTTCATTTCGGAGTCGAAGTTAGCTTTGGCTCGGATGCGCATGAGCCTTCCCGCGTCGGCGAGGACTGGGAGGAAGTCCGCTCTCGGCTGAAGGACATCGGATTTACGTACTGGGTGTATTATAAAGAGAAGCAGAAACAGGTCGTACCCATTGATTAACTTGTCAGGAGGCACGACCATAGTTCGATTATTATAGTTATATATCACGCGCAACATAAAGATGCTTCTGGGGCATAAGGAACTTCATCGGGATACGAAGTTCCTACAGTACTCTAGCTGCATCTTTCTTTTATGATACGGAGTTAAGGGCAAAAAAAAAGGGACCTGTATCTCACAGATCCGTCTCAAGGGATATATATTCATCAAAAGGGGGTCTTGTTATTAATATACCCTCTGTACATTAACCAACGTTAACAGGAATATTACCATTGTGTAACAAATTATTAAGCCTGTGTTAAACCGCCCTCTGAACTGCCTTGCGAGCAGACTTCTCTGCAGAAGATCGATTCACCACAATGATCCCTGCAACAACAAGGCCAAGTGCTGCCAATGTCCCACCATTCCAAGATTCATTCAACAGCCATGCGGATAATAGTACTCCAAACAACGGAATGAGGAAGAGGAACATCGATACTTTCCCTACCTGATTATATTTCATAATCAAATTCCACAAGCTGAATCCCGCTGCCGACAAGAAGGCCAGATAGAGGAGCAGCAGCAAGGATGAGACATCCCATTGAAAGGGAGCGAAACCTGCACGCCATGCGCCTACCAGAATAAGCCCAATTCCACCTAGGGCCATCTGGCGTCCAGTCAGCCACAATACCGGCAAATCACGCGACTCATGGCGCGCCAGCACATTCCCTATCGCACCGAACAATGCCGATAATATCAGGCACACATCGCCAATGCCAAATGACATACCTGCGCCGCCTGTATTACTGAAGGTTACAATAATAACGCCCGCGAATCCCAAGCCTAATCCGAGTATCTTGCCGATTGTGAAGCTTTCACTGCGATCAACCACCCGTGCAATGACCATTTGGAAGAAGGAGGTTGCGCCAGTAATAATCGCGCCTTTCATTCCAGTACTTAAACTTAGGCCTATATAGAAGAAAATATACTGCAAAAAAGTCTGTATGACTGCAAGACGTGTGACTCGCCAGCCAACACGCCGAGACTGACCGTAATGAACCCCATCAGCTCGCGTTCCACGATTCATGCAAGCAGTCAATAGAATGAGCATAAGTCCAGCCAAAGCAAATCGATATCCTGCAAATACCCATTGTTCATAAGCCGCGTCCGAGCCAATCTTGAGTGCTTCATACCCAAGCTTAATCGCCGGCATCGCGCTTCCCCACAACAATGTAGCAATGATCGCACTTACGGTCATGCCTACAGGGTGAGTGAACCATTTCTGCGCTGTCACTGATGTATCCACCTTTCTACGTGCGGCTTCCGCCGCCTCTTGTCCATAATGCTGCGAGTAGATCATGCTCTGATCCGCTACGCTCACATTAAGTTCTAGTTGAATGTGCAACAATAATGCCGCCCTAATTAGGGCGGCATCGTCATTGACCTATTCTATCCTAGCATGAATGCACGCTGACAACAATCATTTCTATCAATTATTCTTCGTTCTGATGCAGCCCGCGAAATACCCCTGTACGCAGCTCTCGCACATACGGCTTCACCCCAGGCATATCACTCATTTCCGCAGCCCGAACAGCCTGCTCAATATCATAAGGAACACGGTGGAAATGAATAGAAAACTCACTTTGCTGTACTTGCCCGAAATAGCCCTGCAGCATTACATAAGAGGCTTGCGTCATGTCCAGCGGATTGCCGACACTGCCGCAGTTCACTAACGTATGCCCTCCAAAATGCTGCAAGAAAGCATTATGAATGTCCCCATAGATGACCACATCTGGTGATTGGCATGGGTGGAGCGGTTCCGTCAATGACGCAGTGAAATCGAACATGGCAAGGCGATTCTCTGCAGCATCCCATGGCTGTACACGAGTGAACACACTCTGTGGAGAAGCATGGAACAGGCGAATATGACGCCCACTCATATTGAAGTCATAAGAGAAGGGGAGCCGTTCCAGACGGGCTAACCGCTCTGAACCAAGCCGGTGTGCATGCCAGTAGAACTGCTCGTCATCTTCAATCTGCCGAACAAGCTCATCCCAATTCCCTTTGACGATTACATCGCAATATTCAAATAACATATCAACAACTTCTACGGGGTTTGGCCCTTTCCCCACTAAATCGCCTAGGCAGTATATTTTATCAGCGCCTTGTCGCTGAATATCATTAAGCACGGCTTCTAGCGCCTGTAAATTCCCATGTATATCGGAAATGATAGCTATAGACTGCATGTCGCTTCGTCTCCTCCCTAATATCAGCATTATACACCCTAAGGGGATAAGCCGAATACTACTGATCATCACGAATAGCCATGTGACCCTACTCCTACTAATATATCTTTGCTATGCCTCAAACGGGCTACTTATGCATAAACCTTATCCAATTGATCTCAAGGTAAGCAAGGCCCACTCCGGAGGGCACAACAAGCGAACGGGCAGAAACGTCGTCCCCAATCCTCTGCTCGTATAAATCTGAAGTGGGCGATTTGGTCTATCTACACGTTCTAGCGTGTATAATCCATCCGGGTACCGCTCACCTAACGTTGGAAGGAACAAGGGCCCCACCAGTGGCACACGTACCTGACCCCCATGACTATGTCCAGACAATTGAAGATCAACTTGATAGTTGAGGGCAACCGATCCCCAATCCGGTTCATGGGCGAGCAGAATACAACACATTTTCCCCGATATCCCTTGCATAGCACGCGTCATATCAGGAGTCCCTTCCAATGCGTCGTCGATTCCCGCCAGAGCGAGCACTTCATGATTCCGCCTGAGTATCACATTATCATTCCGCAGCATGCGGATTCCTGCCGCTTGCAGCGCATTCTGCACAGCCTCTGCGCCTCTTCCCCGATAGTCATGATTGCCAAGCACAGCATAGGAACCATATGGTGCACGCAGTTGGCGCAGGATTGGTACAATCTCTGCTGGAACCACATTCCCATGATCAACGATATCTCCTGTAATGCATATCACATCCGGTTGATTGGCTTGTACATCTTGGACAATGCTCGCCAGCTTCGATTCACTTAGATGATGTCCGTAATGGATATCTGATATATGCGCTATGGTCAGCCCATTGAAGGAAGCCGGCAGTCCGTGAATATCCAGCTCAAGCTTGCGCTGCCGGATATTATTAGGCTCAATGAATCTGGCATAGCCCCCAACCGCCATAGGCATTATTATTACTGCCCCTACCATCATGCGCAGTAAACGCCGTCTTCCCGGATTCGCAACTGAATTCGGATTCGTGTCTCTCGTCATTGGAGATTTTATAGCTATCCCCTACCTTTACCTCTTGCATTCAGTAAACGCCGATTCCTATGTATGACTATCCTGTCTCGTCCTTTTATTATGAATCAGCTCGGTATTCAATGCAAATCCTAGTGAGGGTCAATTTATCCATGTTCCCATTTCGTTTAGAGTAGATAGCCTGTCTGGCTATCACAAGAGCGTATTGCGTCATCACACGATTCCTATTTCGCTTCGTCTATACAACAACTGCCGACCACTGTAATAGGGCCGGCAGTCCATTGCCTGTATCGCTCTCTATGAATTGTTTGCGCTTCCATTATCCTGGTGAATAATACTCCACATACGGCTGAGCCGCATGCTCGATCAGCGAATCTAAACGCTTACAAAACATTGAAACACTCGTTCTCCAACGCTGAAGCCTTTCCCTTTCCATAATGGAAGGCCCAATTCCGAAATGCTCCTCCATGCATTGTTCCAGCGCCTCTTCCATCATCTTCATGTCCGAGTTGGCAGCACTAAGCTTGACTATGTACGCGGTAAGGCAATCGTATTCATCGTCCGGCGCCCCAAGCGCCCGCAGTCCTAGTGGATCCCACTCGTCCACCAGCAGTTTCACCTTACTGAAGAGGCTGTTCTCGTACCAGCTGTTCGTGTCCTGTATTGGCAAATGGACTATCAACTCGGCACCCCCTAGTCATCTTCACAAGCTTCCAGCGCACATTCAAGTTGTTAACCAATACTATAATCGAAAATTCAGTTTTGGAATACAAATTTTTCTTAAAAATTTTTTGCTTCGCTTTGACTTGTTTCACGCTCATAACGCCATACGTGGATATCCGAATTATCTGGTACAAAAAAGCGCCCCTATTCGGGGCGCTCCTACCTTACTTTATTGCATAAACCAGCGTTTGAACATCAGCTTCGTTGTGTCTTTATTCATCTCAGCAATAGATGTCGTAAGCGGAATTTCCTTCGGACAAGAACGGACACAGTTCTGGGAATTGCCGCACCCTTCAATACCGCCGTCCTCAAGCAATTGTTCCAAGCGCTCGTCCTTATTCATTTCTCCTGTCGGATGCGCATTGAACAGTCGAACCTGCGAGATCGGAGCAGGCCCGATGAAGCTCGTCTTCTCATTTACATTCGGACAGGCTTCCAGGCAGACACCACAGGTCATACACTTCGACAATTCATACGCCCATTGTCGCTTCGTCTCTGCCATACGAGGCCCAGGCCCGAGGTCATAAGTACCGTCAATCGGAATCCATGCCTTGACTTTCTTCAACGCATCGAACATACGCTGGCGGTTGATCACGAGGTCACGAACAACTGGGAACGTCTTCATTGGAGCAATTCGAATCGGCTGTTCGAGCTTATCGATCAACGCGGAGCAAGCCTGTCTCGGCTTGCCGTTAATGACCATAGAACAAGCTCCGCACACTTCTTCAAGACAGTTCGATTCCCAGCATACCGGAGCAGTTGATTTACCAGCTGCATCCACAGGATTTCGTTGGATTTCCATTAATGCGCTAATGACGTTCATATTCGGGCGATATGGGATCTCGAATTCTTCCGTGTACGGCTGCGCGTCCGGCGCATCCTGACGCGTCACGATCAACTTGACTTTTTTGGATTGTGCCACAGCTTCCGCCATCGTTATTCCCCTTTCTTCTTGTTCGCCGTATAGTCACGCTTGCGCGGTTTGATAAGCGATACATCCACGTCTTCGTATGAAATTTCAGGTCCCTCTGAGGTCCATGACGCAATTGTCGTCTTCAGGAACTGCTCATCATTGCGATCTGGGAAATCAGGCTTGTAATGTGCTCCACGGCTTTCGTTGCGAAGCAGCGCACTCTTCGTCATGGCTTCCGACAGCTCCAGCATATTCCACAACTGACGAGTGAAGGCCACCCCTTGGTTGCTCCAGCGAGCCGTATCCGTCATGTTGATTTTGCTGTAACGCTGCTTCAATTCCTTAATCTTGTTGATTGTATCTTCCAGCTTGTTATTGTAGCGAACGACAGTCATATTGTTGGTCATCCATTCGCCCAGTTCCTTATGGATGACGTACGCATTTTCCGTACCGTCCATCTTGAGCAAGTCCTCATACTGGGACGTTCTCAGCTTTGCTTCACGTTCAAATACGCTTGCCGATACATCCTCTGTCGCTTTGCTCAAGCCACGGACATACTCTACTGCTTTAGGTCCGGACACCATGCCGCCGAAGATCGCTGACAACAGCGAGTTCGCTCCAAGACGGTTCGCACCATGATATTGATATTCACACTCTCCAGCCGCGAACAAGCCCTTGATATTTGTCATCTGGTTGTAGTCGACCCACATGCCGCCCATTGAGTAATGCACCGCAGGGAAGATTTTCATTGGTATCTTGCGCGGGTCGTCACCCATGAATTTTTCATAAATTTCAATAATGCCGCCGAGCTTCACGTCCAGCTCCTTCGGATCTTTATGCGACAGATCGAGATAGACCATGTTCTCGCCATTGATGCCAAGCTTCTCATCAACGCACACATGGAAGATTTCGCGAGTCGCAATATCACGCGGAACGAGGTTCCCGTAAGCCGGATATTTCTCTTCAAGGAAGTACCATGGCTTGCCGTCCTTATACGTCCAGATACGACCGCCCTCACCGCGAGCCGATTCAGACATAAGACGGAGCTTGTCATCTCCCGGGATGGCTGTCGGGTGAATTTGAATGAATTCCCCATTCGCATAACGAACGCCTTGTTGATACACTGCGCTGGCCGCAGTCCCGGTATTAATGACCGAGTTCGTTGTTTTGCCGAAGACAATCCCTGGTCCGCCTGTCGCCAAAATAACAGCATCCGCAGCGAAGTGCGTAATGTTCATGCTGCGCAAGTCCTGCGCTGTAATGCCTCGGCATACGCCTTCATCATCCACGATGGCAGAGAGGAATTCCCAGTGCTCATACTTTGTTACAAGTCCCTCTGCTTCCCAGCGTCGCACTTGCTCATCAAGCGCATACAGCAGCTGCTGGCCCGTTGTAGCTCCAGCAAAAGCTGTGCGGTGATATTGCGTCCCGCCGAAGCGGCGGAAGTCAAGCAAGCCCTCTGGCGTACGGCTGAACATAACCCCCATACGGTCCATCAAGTGGATGATGCCAGGCGCTGCTTCACACATCGCTTTTACAGGGGGCTGGTTCGCCAGGAAGTCTCCCCCATATACCGTGTCATCGAAGTGCTCCCAAGGGGAATCCCCTTCACCCTTTGTATTTACCGCGCCGTTAATTCCGCCCTGCGCACAGACGGAGTGAGAACGTTTCACAGGAACTAAAGAAAAAAGGTCGACGTGAACGCCTGCTTCCGCTGCTTTGATCGTTGCCATAAGACCAGCAAGTCCTCCGCCAACGACGATAATGTTCTGTTTTGCCATAATGCGTCACCCTCCCTTAACCGATGAATGGAATAATAGATTGAACTGCTTCCGCTGCTTGGAACTCTGCAGAGCGGAATCCGATTAACGACAATGTGAACATGACTGCCATAATAATGAACAAGCCCATGCAGATTTTTGCGGATACATTTTGTGCGCGTGGTCCAACCGTAATGCCCCAGCTTACGAGGAAAGCCCACAATCCGTTCGTAAAATGAAAGGATGCAGAAATCGCACCGACCAAATATATGATAAACATAACTGGAGAAGTAATTATGTCATGCATGTATGTGCCTAGCTGCTCATGCGTAATATTGCCAGTCGCAATTTGAACACGCGTTTCGTACACATGCCATGTGACAAATACGAATGTAATGACCCCTGTTATCCGCTGCATCAAGAAAGCTACGTTGCGGCCGTAATTATAATTGCCTACGTTGTTCTTGGATGTGTACGCAATGTACAACCCGTATACGCCGTGATACAGAAGCGGAAGCCAGATGCCGAACAATTCTAGGAAAAATATAAGCGGCAATTCATTCAAAAATTTGACACTGCCCTGAAATGCTTCCTTCCCGCCTTCGAACGCAGCGTAGTTCGTAAGCATGTGCTCGACAATGAAGAATCCGAGCGGAATAATTCCAAGAAGCGAGTGCAGCTTGCGC
This sequence comes from Paenibacillus suaedae, assembly GCF_032337355.1. Classification (NCBI taxonomy): domain Bacteria; kingdom Bacillati; phylum Bacillota; class Bacilli; order Caryophanales; family Paenibacillaceae; genus Paenibacillus; species Paenibacillus suaedae. The sequence goes on along the minus strand of NZ_JAVYAA010000008.1, from coordinate 149,920 downwards.
GAGTAAAAATATCCTCGTTTCATAAGCGTGCCGGTTCCCCTTTCCATTTGTGTCCCAGTAGATTTTGGTAATAAACATCCTCATTTTACCTGTGCATGTCGAAAGCGTCAATAATTTGTCACAACGAAAAACCACTGCCATGACGCAGTTGTTACCGCTTTCGACAACATTCGCGGTTCTTCCTGCAAACCGCTCTTCTGTAGTTATGTGAACAACTTGTGACACTACCATGTTACTCCGAATCCCCTTATAATGGAATTGCAATGTTTTTATATCTTTTATAACTAAAACGCATAAGAAGCCATTCATTTTTACGCTTAGCTCATCATTCATATCGTAGGAGGCTATGAAATATGCTCGATTTGTTAGAATCATTCGCAGCGGTTGTGGAACTGACGAGCTTGAATCAAGCAGCAAAGCGGTTGAATATCTCTCAGCCGGCTCTATCCAGGCAAGTAGCGAAGCTTGAGGAAGAACTGGGTGTAGAGCTGTTTATCCGGAATGGCAAGCGGCTGGAGCTAACTCGCGTTGGCCAGCTCACGTACGAATTTGCAATCGATATTCGCAATCGCCAGCTCGGTTTCTTGAAGTCCATTGCATCCTTCAAGGCGGAAGGTCAATCGTCCATCACCATTGGGGCCAGCTTAACCACACTGCAGACGACACTGCCGCTGTTCATCTCCTCCTTCGTCGAGAAGCATCCTGACGCAAGACTCAAGGCTGTGACCGGCAAGACGCATGAAATCATCTCGCTTGTCCGCGAACAATCCATTGATCTTGGCATCGTCGCCGATGCGATTCGTGAGCCTGGACTGATGTGCATTCCATTGTTCGCGGATCATCTTCAGCTGGTGCTGCCACGCCGTCATCCACTTGCCAGCATCCGCAATTGGACGATGTCCCGCTTGGACGGTCTGCCTATGCTTCTCTTCTCTAAGGGAACCTGGTATCGCAAGCTCATCGATGATCTATTCCGCCGATATCGCATCATGCCTGATATTCGCATGGAGATCGATTCCTTCGAAGCGATAGTTCGCTTGCTCACGACCTGTCATGCAGCTGCTTTGCTGCCACGCTCCTATCTTCGGTTGGAATGGCTCAAGGATAACGATCTGATTGCCGTTCCCCTGAAGGAATTGAAGCAAACCGAACGTGTAACTTCCATTGTATATGGGGAGCAAGCACTGCTGAGTCCTGTCGCTACGCAGTTTATTGAGGAAATTATGGAAGCAGCATCATTATCACAGCTAGGGAAATAGTCATGGATAGAAAGGAAAAAGAAGGATTACACTCGTTTGCTGTCGAATAAAGTAAGCTTAGACAAAAAACATTCTCAACTAGGGGAGAATAAGGAGGAAATGGAAACCATGGTTGTATGTAATCGTTGTGGCAAGCCAATCAACGACAATGAATCCCATCAATGCAGTACAGGGTCTGTCCCACCGCAGCATGCTGGTTCCGCAGCAGAGGCATCTGTACAGCAAGTATCCGCCACTGCTGAGACAGCGTCTCACAAGACACCAGGCAGCACAGTGCCTGAATGGGCCAAGTCAATTGACAGCAAGAATATCCTTCAACTGCTGAAGAATCCGGCAAGTGCTCGCAATCTTACTGTCTCCGATTGGGTGTATGCGGTCATTGCCGCGTTAGTCTCCGCACTGGGCTTTGCCTTGTTCGGCTACACGCTCTTTGGAAGCTTGTTCGCTTCACTAATGAGTCCACTTAGCATATTAGGCGGTTCAAGTTCACTGACCCCGCCATTTAGCTTTTTCATTCAATTGTTTATTTATCAGATTATTGGATTGGCCGCACTCTTTATTAGTATTTGGTTCATTAGCCGCTGGAAGGGCAGCAAGCCGCTTGACTTGAAGACGACATTTGTCCAATTGGCTGCTATGCAAATGCCTTTTGGCTTAGGATTTGTGCTCGCATTCCTTCTCGCGATCATTGGATTCAGTTCATTATCTGTTGCAGTAGCAGCTTTCACTTGGTTCGTATCCGTTATTCTGGTCACGACCGAAGCAATGGAGCAGACTGAAGTAGCACGTCCGAATCGCTTTCTATTCATCACAGCAAGCATGGGTGCCTACTTCTTCCTGACTTATATCGTATTCAAAATTGTAGTCATGTAAAGCCATTTACATAAGCAATAAGCCTGCAGCTCGCTTCTCTATACAAGCGACAACTGCAGGCTTATTTATGACCTTCTACAGCAAGGGATTCTTTACGATTTTTTATCGTTCCCCTTCAACATAAATGCTTCTTCAAAATCTTCGATTTGCGTATTCGTACCAATCATAACCATAATATCTTTCTCATCAAGCACATCTTCGGCTGATGGTGCAATAATCATGCCTTTCGGCTTATTCAGCGCCACGATGCTGCACCCGAACTTAGCTCTTGGATTCACATCCTTGAGCGCCATTCCTTGCATGCAGCCAGGCACGCTCAGCTCTGCTATGGTATATTCCTTGGACAATTCAATGTAATCCAGCAAGTTCGGTGATACAAGTTGATGAGCTACGCGAATGCCCATATCCCGCTCCGGGTAAATAACCCTGTCCACACCGATCCGCTCCAGAACACGTCCATGCAATTCGGAAAGTGCTTTGGCGACAACCTTCTTCACGCCAAGTTCCTTCATCTGAATACTGACCAGAATGCTCGTCTGAATATCGTCACCAATGGCTACGATCGCGCAATCGAAGTTACGTATGCCGAGTGAGCGCAGCACCTCTTCATCTGATGCGTCCGCTACAACTGCATGGGTTACGAAGCCCATAACATCCCCAATTACTTCCTCATCTTTATCAATGCCTAGCACCTGATGTCCGAGCTTGACCAGCTCCTTCGCGAGACTTGAACCGAAACGGCCCATCCCGATCACTGCAAACTGCTGCAACTCCATATCCCTGTATACTCCTTCGTCCGTTACAATCTAACTTGCTTATCCTATCGTTATTTTTCCTTCTGGGTGTCGGTATAATTCCCGCTCATTTTTCGGGCCTAATGCATAAGCCAACGTTAATGGACCTAGACGGCCTGCAAACATCGTCAGGCTCAGCAGCACTTTTCCGATATCTGATAAATCCGCCGTCAATCCCATTGATAACCCTACCGTTCCGAAGGCCGATGTTGTATCGAATAATATCATCAGGAAGCTATGATCTTCTGTTGTCGACAATATCATCGATACGATAATGACCAAGAACAATGACAGCAACGTCAGCGTAACTGCTTTGAAGATACGATCCTTGGCGAGTCGGTACCGGTAAATGACGATATCTTCTTTCCCGCGAATCATAGCAAATACAGCTCCAATGAGAATGGCGAACGTCGTCGTCTTAATACCACCACCAGTGGATCCTGGTGATGCCCCGATGAACATCAAAAGAACCATAAAAAATTGCGAGGCTTGGCGCATGGCTCCGATGTCAATCGTATTCGCTCCAGCGGTACGCGGGCTGACAGATTGGAACAGGGATGCCCAGAACTTCTCCCAACCATTCAAACTGCCTAACGTGCGTGTATTGGTAAATTCAAATATAAATATAACGACCGTTCCGATTACAATGAGCAATCCCGTCATCGTTAACACGATCTTCGTATGCAGAGACAACTTGCGAGTACGCTTATATTCCACCAAATCGGACAAGACGATAAATCCAATCCCGCCAAGGATAATAAGCAGCATCGATACCAGGTTAATAATAGGGTCTCCGACATAGCTGGTTAAGCTCGAAAACGGCCCACTGACAGAGCCGAATAAATCAAAGCCTGCGTTATTGAAAAAAGAAACAGCATGGAAGATACCGAAATAAATGGCCTTGCCTAGCGGAAGATCAAATGCCCATCGCACGGAGAACAGTACAGCTGCCGTCCCCTCGATACATACCGCAAACAAGATCACTTTACGGATAAGGCGCACGATGCCTTCCATGCTGCCCTGATTAAGCGCTTCTTGCAATATAAGCCTTTCCTTCAGCGATATCTTCTTCTTCAGTGCTAATGCAAACAGCGTTGCCATTGTCATGAATCCAAGCCCACCAATTTGAATAAGCAGCATGATGACCACCTGCCCAAATACGGTAAAATGAGTGCCCGTATCCACCACAATGAGCCCCGTCACACAAGTTGCTGACGTTGACGTGAACAATGCATCGAGGAATGGCAGCGGAATCCCATCCGCATTTGATATCGGAAGCATGAGTAGAAATGCGCCCAATAATACAATTGCTGCAAACCCTACAACCAGAATTCGCGGTGGTGTCAGATTGAATCGAATGGCCTTTTTTGTTCCCTCCACGGGAGTCACCTCTTTTTTTCCCCACGAAAAAAAGCACTGGAAATCCAATGCTATCGCTGGTATCCTGACGTACATGCCTACGAGGTTAGCTGTCGGATTCGGGCACGTTCAGGCTGCCCTAATCGCAAGTGGATTCTATGCATCCACAACTGCGATATTCACCCCATTTATCGGGTCCCCCGCTTTCGTTCATTCACGAAACTCGGCTTGTATGCAATTCATAACGAGATTATATACGTTTCCCCTGCAGCATACAAAGTCAAGGAATGAACAAATTAACCAGAATAAGACGAAAAACTTGAAGAAATAGCGCTTACAATCCCCCATTTTCTTCAATTGTATTCAAAACACTCATTTTCGCTAGGTGTTTCTTCATTTTCTCTGCTGGACTTTACAAAGTTGAAGTGGATAAAATGAACAAATAAGCAACCATACGCTAAATGTGTGATGGAATGGAGGTTCCAACATGTCCTATGTATCCAAGCCGCTTCTTCTTTCTTCTGTGGCCGGATTTCTATTATTCCTCATTGTTCAGGTATTCATTCCCTTTCAGCAGACAGAAGCCATGATGGAATCAGCAGCCAGCCAATCCCTCTTAACCAAAGAGAAAGCAGCGCAAAAGGCACTCACATTTGTACAGGACTTAAAACAGTTCCATATTTCAATTACACCTGAAGAAGATACTGCTCCAACCGTCATTTATCGCAGTCAATCAACGGTTTCCGGCTACATGAGCAAGGAGAAGCTGACCGCTTCATTTCAGAAATGGGAATCATCCAGTCCCTATGATACTTTTCAGGTATTATTGAATATGAATCGGGCTGGAAAATCCGGTGTCATGCGCATTGACGTTCACATGACAAGCGGTCGTATTATTGGATTCGAATGGGAGGAAAAGCCTCCTATCACCTCCTACATTAGCGGGGTTACGGGAAATCATGTGGATATGGCGTCAGCAGAAGATGCGGAGACTGCCTTGGATCCAGTGAACCGCAAGAAGCTTGCTGATACACTCTTGAAGCACATGGGATGGAATCCTACCCAATTAAAACTAATCGCATCATCGGCGGAGCTAGACACGGTAGAGTATAACGTGCCTGAAGCACGACTTGGTGAAGCCGCATTGAACGTGAAGGCCGTCTTCTCCCAAGATCGCATTGTCATGCTGAAGCCCTACTGGGTTATCCCGAACAGCTATCTAGCTGAAGAACTGCATCAAACGAAGACTGCATCGTCCATTTACAATATCGGCTATATGTGGATGACAATCCTACTAAGTGCATGTTCACTGATCGCTTGCATCGTCTACCGTCATGGCCTGAAGTTCGGATCGAAGACATTGTTCGCCCTTACTGCCGTCTCATGCGGAATTTCTCTGCTGCATCTATGGAACGTGCTTCCGGGTCTCTTCGCTCTGGAACTCCGTACCCCTGTGGACGGGGTGAATATGGGGCTGTCCTTTGCCATTCAAGGCGCAATTACAGTAATTCAAGGCGTTATCCTATACTTCTCTCTCCATGCGGGAAAGCGAGCATGGGAGCTGTCTGTGTACAGAGATGTACTGCCTACATGGAGTGATCGCGCATTTGGCGGCAAGCTCATACAAGCATTATGGATCGGAATCGCGTACACAGGCGTATTGCTCGGCATGCAAACGGTTATATTTTTCATTTTGGAATCAGGGTTTCATGCGTGGTCATCGACCGATGCCTCACAATCACCGCTCAACCTGCGAATTGCACCACTGTTCCCTCTTCTAGCTTGGGTTGCAGCTATTTCGGAGGAAGGGATATATCGTTTGTTCGGGGTTGGACTGCTGAACCGATTGTTCCGCAACCCATGGTTAGCCGGGATTATCCCTACCCTTGTATGGGCGTTCGGACATGTCACCTATCCAATCTATCCGTACTACTCTCGGCCGGTAGAGCTCCTGTTTATCGGCATGTTCTTCCTGTTCATTATGCTGAAGCATGGCTGGTGGACGGCCATGTTCGCTCACCTTATGCTCGACAACTTCTTAATGTCCCTGTCATTCATGCTTGATGGAACAATAGTCGGTCTCCTAATCGGTCTTGTGTACCTCCTTTCTCCAATTGGGATTGTATATGCGCTCGCGAAGATTCATCGCAACCAAGATCACGCTAGAGCGATCACGACATGGACATAAACATTAACACCATTGATTACAGTTGAATCCATTTGTTCGTACAGTAATAGAACGAGTACATGAGCATATCTCCATACCCTATCATTTTGAAAAGCCAAGGGCCGTTCATATCGAAGGACGCATGTACGTAATGCGCCTCATCGAAGGAACGGCCCCGTTTATTTCTCATTATTACTTATTTCTTCTCAATAAATTTTTTCGCTTCCTTTACTGCCGTATCTAGCGCTTTCTGTGCATCTTCACCCAGCATGACTGAATCAACTGCAGTAGACAGGTGACGGTTCATCTGGTTCCAGTTGCTGTTAAGCAAGAAGGCTGGCGTGTTGTCGGAACGCTCCAGCATGCGATAGAACGGTGCATACAGCTCGGATGTATCCAGCTTCATTTCTTGCACGACGCTCTTACGTATCGGCAGGTCAGCATCGCTCTTCATCTTAACGGCTTCTTCCGAAATGAAGAACTTCACGAACTCCCATGCCAGATCCTTCTGCTTCGATTGCTTCGCAATCGATACAGCACTTACCGAAATTACGCCCTTCACAGGCTTGCCAGGGAACGCTGGCATTTCAACAGTACCGAAATCAACCTTCGCTTCCTTAAACCCGTCTAGCGGCCATACACCGCTCTCCCACATTCCGATTTTACCAGCTTTGAAGATGTCGTTACCGCCAAGCTGCGTTTTTCCTCCTACGAGGACTCCGTATCCGTCCTTCACCATATTCCCGAACATTTGAACAGCCGCTACCGTATCCGGCCCGTTCATAATACCTTCAATCGTCTTGCCGTCTTCGCTGATGAAGCTGCCCCCATTACTCCAGATGAATCCTTGCAGGTCATACGGGTCGTTCTCAGCACGGACACCGAATCCATACTGCTTCTTCGATTTATCTGTCAGCTTCGTTGCAATATCCTTGAAGTCATCCCACGTCCAGCCATCTTTCGGATATGGGACTCCCATTGCGTCGAACACTTTCTTGTTGTAATACATAGCCCGTGTCGTGAAGCCCGCAGGCATACCATACGTCTTGCCATCTACCTTCACATAATTGAACAAGCCATCGTATATATCGTCTAATTTCAGGCTTGCATCTTTCTCCGTAAAGGCATCCAGCGGCTCCAAGTTCGAATGGTATGTTGGGAAATCCCACATCAACATCACATCCGGCGGATTGCTCGCACCGAACGATGCTGCCAGCTTCTGATCGAAGCCGTCTGCATAAGGTTCAATTTGTACTTTGACGCCTTGATGAGATTTTTCGAACGCTCTCGCGATATTTTCTTGAACCTTCAGCTTCTCTCCAGTATCCCATGTTGCAAAACGCAAAACGGTTTGTTTCCCCTTGTCTTCCCCGGAGGAGGAACCTTGTTCTCCAGATCCTCCACCACAGCCAGCAAGCATCAGTGCAAAGACCGTTAACAGAATAACCAATCTTGACGTTCTCTTCATCTTGCTCATTCCCCCCAAATGGTTGCATCTCAAACATACCTTCACTTTAAAGACAATAAAGCGTTTTCAAAACGGCGAATTGTTCCGAATATGGGGTGATTTTGTTCGGTGAAAGGGCGTAATATCGTACGCCCTTCGTCATTTTTGAGCAAAATGTTCTCCCTTTTGTCCGCTTCGGTATTGACTCGGTGTCATTCCACAGCAGCGTTTGAACCATTTGCTAACATATTTTCCATCCACCATGCCGATCCGTTCTGCGATATCCTGCAGCGTCATCGTTGTATTCAGAAGCAAATCCTGCGCTGTCTTAAGCCGCATACGGTATAAGAAGGAGACAAAATTCTCTCCTGTTACCTTCTTAAATAAAGTACTGAAATGACTTCGACTCAATCCAACTCGATGTGCTACATCACTGACGGACCAAGGCTCACTCACATTCTCTGCTACCAAGAGCACCGATCGCATCACCGTTTCCGGCCATGAATTGACTCGCAGCTCAAATTTGCGCTCCAACTCCGCCGCTCGGTGCAGCTCCTGAACCGCCTCCAGCCAGCCGTCCATGCCCTTTAACGGGCCACGACTGCTCCAATGCAGCTGCGGACAAGATGCTTTGCTCTCTTTCAACAGCCGTTCCACCTTCAGGCGAGCTGTAGGACGATAGAAATAGAAACATCGTTCTACACCGCAGGGAATATAGGCGCACGGGCCTTCCGTTTCTTGCAGCAGCTTATCGCCAAGATACTTCCAGTACTCCCCTTCACGGTTGGATGATTTGATAACGGCAGGGAGCGATTGCTCGGAACTGTCGAATATTTTAACCAATATAATCTCATGAGGTTCATTCAACCAATACCATTGCGTCTCCCAGCGCAGCTTCAGCTCGCCTTGGAAGTTGTTGCGGAAGCCGCATAACCAGGCATAGAACGCCGCATTCCACTGTGCATCCTCTTCGTTAGAATTTGCAGTGCGAACCGCTGGAGGAGGCTCCGAATTCCCAGCCAGCTCCTCCCCGAACTTTTGAAGATAATAATCCAGTTCCTCATCTTCGAAAGCCGTTTTCAACAAATAGCCGGAAGCCCCAAGCATCATTCCCTTTTGTGCATATTCGAAATCTCGATGACAGCTCAGCAGCAAGACCCGAGTATGCGGCGACTTTTCCTTCACTCGCTTGGCGAGTTCGATTCCATCCATCTCCGGCATCACGATATCTGTAATGACAACCTCCGGCTCATGGAGAAGGAATGCTTCCCATGCCTTCTGACCATTTGGGGCATCGGCTACGACTACCATGTTGAATCTGCTCCAATTTACCGTTGCCATCAAGCCTCTGCGAACAATGCTCTCATCATCCGCGATTAGTACTTTAATAGGGTTGTCTGTCATCGGATTCCTCCTCCTTTTTGGGCCAGCGTATCGCAATCGTTGTACCGCTTCCTAACTGGGATTCGATGCTTAATCCATATTCGGAACCAAAGTGCAGCTTGAACTTCTGATCCACATTGTACATCCCGAGACCATGTCTCTGATTGTGGTCTTTCGGAGCTTGCAGCAGAGAGATTCGACGCTCTTCGCTCATCCCTTTACCATTGTCCGATAAGGTTAAATGCAGCTCTGACCCGGTATCTACTAGGCGGAGTGCAATTGTGCCATACCCATCCTCGAAGGCGTAGAAAAAGATATTCTCAAACAGCGGCTGCAAGCTCATACGCGGGATGACTGCTGCCAGCGCACTTGTTGCAATTTCTGACTCATATATAAATTCACCTTCATAACGAACCTGCTGGATTTGCAGAAAATGATCAATAAGCTCCAGCTCTTTCGATATCGGAACCAGTTCACGCGTCACGTCTAAGTTGGCTTCTAACACGATCGTTAAGTGAGCGATCATTTTCCTTATATCATCATTGCCCTGCAGCCTAGCCTTCCACTGTATGGAGTTCAACGTATTGAACAATAAATGGGGATTGATCTGATAATGAAATGCTCGCAATTCGGCTTCCTTCTTGAGCTGCTCCTTAGCCGCTATTTCCTTCACAAGCTCTTCGATCTGTCCGATCATCTTATTGAAGCTATTCGCAAGCGTCCCCAGCTCATCCTCATCCTGAACTTGGATTCGGGTCTTCAAGCGACCAGCTCCTGCGGAGTTCATCGATTCCTTGATCCGCTTAATCCTGCCCGTTACACGAGTGGAGAACAAGTAGGCGAGCAGAAGAGCGAGAAAGCCTGACAAGCCTAAACCAAGTAAGGTATAAGACTTGATAACACTTGATGGCTGATTAAAATATTCATAGGGCAGTCTAGCTTCTATCGTCCAATCATTTATTTTCAAGTTCTGCTTCCACACGATATCATTTTCTTGCGCAGTATAATTGCCCGGCGAATGATAGATCGTCTGACCACTTGCACTTTGCACCGTCACAATCGACTTCGTATCCTGTTCGAACATACGGAACAGTTCGATCAGCTTATCTGCCTTCATTTCAATAAGGATTTTGCTGTCCTGCAAGGGCCCTGCCTGATTGCGGATCGGCACAACCAAGCCAAGCAGCTTCTGATCCGGTGTATCCTTCTCATCGCGATAATGCAGTGGAGGGTAGAATCCTGCCCAATACTCTCCTGCATGATCGGCAGGTATCCGCTTCCACCATGGCTGTTCAACCAGAACATCCACATTCAAGATGCTGTCCCCGTAATAATAGCCAGATTTCGTAATAATGAATATCCCGCGATCATGCAGCCTTTTAAGCGCTTTCAAGAAATCTTCCATGTTGTTCTTATCCTGCACTTGCGAATACGTCTTCGGAATCTCCGCATTGATGACACTCTTATATGGATTAAGCAAATATGAATAAATATAACCCGCAATCATGCTCATCTGATTTAATTCCGTATCCAGCTGATACTGCAGCTGATTAACACTGTTCTGACCGTATTTGCCGAACTGCTCTTGCAGAAGGCGTGAGGATTGTTGATAGGATAGCACGCCCTGAATCATGAGAGGAAGCAGTGATGCTGCCAAGAAGAACAGCACGAGCTTTAAGCGAAGGCTTCGCCTCGGATTGGGCGGCATATTGGCCATCCATTGCTGTAGCCGATGCAAGACACCCGATTGTGTCACATGGGTTAATCCAGTAAGAGTTTCACGTGGCGGTGCGATAGGAATCATCCCCTGTTGCTTATTGGACTAGTCATGATGCTGCGAAGCGTTGATGTATCAGAAGTGTATCATAACCAATTTTAATCTGACAATGGAGACGGAAGCACCGATTTGTCCTCATCCAGACATCGAATAGGCGGGAAGATCACAAAGATAACAAAACAGCTCCCTTATGCGCTAAGCGGCAGGGAGCCTGTTCCACCTCGTCTATTGAGCTGGCTGCATTACATATTCATTCGCTAATATGAGGAACACACTCGACGTCCACGTAAATGCCCGATCGCGAAGTCCGCACCCTGTCTGTGCATCAAAATTCTCTGCCATGCCGCTTCGAGCAGCCATGCGGCAGAATCGCGTCGCTGCTTCTTGTGCCACTCCCCGCTCCCCACTGCGCTGCAAACCGTCGATCAGCAGCATCATGACTGGAGCCCAGATTGGCCCAAGCCAATAGCCGTCCGGTTCATAGAACGGACTGTTCAGGCTTTCTGTGGCGAATCCATTCGGACTGAAGAACCGCTCTTCATCGGCAACTGCCTTCACAAGCGCTTTGCGCACCGATTCCGGCAGACGATCACCTAGCAAGATCGGCATAAACGGAATCAAGCTGTCTCCTTGCGCCGGCTCATGTGTGCCTGAACGAACCGCCTTGAACTGGCCGTCATGCCAGAAATGCTCCAGCATGCGTCCGAGCAGGCTATCCGCAGCATTGAGCCATTCCTGCGCCTCGTATGGCTTGCCCAATTGATCGGCAATCTCCGCAAGAACCTCGAATTGGATAGTTAAATAAGCAGATAAATCCGGACTCTCAATAGGTCCCACACTGCGGAAAATCGTGCTATTATCCCAGCCGCTGTCATTGCCATGATTGTACTGAGGTATTCCGTCCTGATCATCATCACGGCAATTCATCCACCATTTGCTCCACTGTGCAAGCGGTCCATAGATTTCACGCAAGCGATCGGCATGGCTGAACCACTCATTGCGTTCCATCATCCATCGCAGCGTCCAGCCATGGATAGGCGGCTTGCAGCAATTCCACAAGGCGTACTTGTCATTGACGAAGTCCGGAAGCTGACCGGATTCATCCTGCTTGTCGAACATGATCATGAACTGATCCCAAGCCAGCTCTGGCTGATTCGCCGCGAGCGCCATTGCATTAAAGCAATGATCCCAGCTCCAAATGTTCGTCATCCAATTTTTCGACATGTACATCGCGGGACGAGTCAAATGTCCGGCCACTGGCACCACACAGGACCATGTGATGTATGCAGCCAAGATGCGCGCCTGTTCCAACTCTTCCAAGGCAGCAGGCAGACTCTTACCGAGCCATGCAGCAAATTCCTGCTCCACGCTGGCAGCAGCCTCGTCGAAGGAAACCAGCGACTCGAATGGACGAATGGATGGCGGCTCTATCCGATACTCTTCAAGCATGAGCTCTGCTTCAGCTGCTTTGTCTTGGTTACCCCCACCTGGGAAGCATTCCACCACCGCATATTTGCATCTGGAACGTTCCCATGGAGCTTCGACCGTAAGCTTCCCTTGAAGCGAAGTCAACATAAAGCGCATTTCCGTAGTAAAATGATTCACCTCGTAACGTCCATCCTGACGTGGAAGCACATAATCATAAGTACCCGCAACTAATGTCAGACGGATTCCCGCTTCGCGCACACGTATCCGTATCGCTTCCGGCTCCGACAGGCATAGTTCCGCCTTACCTTGTCCGCCTTCTCCAATAAGGGTTAAGGAGGATGGCGCGCTATGAACTGAATAAGGTACAACCTCGCTGCCAGCTACCAGCTCTAGGCGGAATACTGCACCGCTCGTCTCGTCACCACCGCGAACGGTGCGCAAAAACAAGCCTTCCTCTCGCTTGCCATTCTGCGGCAAATGCGATACCGTCAGAAAAGATCCAAATCGGCTAAATGGAATGTGCTGAATATCAAATGTAATCATTGCCGACATCCTTTACTCCTTATCCGGCAGGCCATTCGCCTGTCTCGTCTTCTTCAAGTAAGCTCGCCATGTAATGCACCATTCAGCCGGTTCATCCAGCGATTCCTCGATATTCCGATGTACCGTGCTGTGATGTGGTGCTGACTTGACGATTTCCGGTACGCTGCGAGCTTCTTCTGCAATATGGGCTAACGCTTGAATATACTCATCCAAGTCATCCTTGGAGTATGATTCCGTTGGTTCCAAGGTGAATGGCTGCGGTACAATATAAGGATGATGACTCGTCCAGTAATGCAAGCCGAAATCACACATTCTGCGCTGAATGTCTTCGGTCGTTACTCCTGTCTCACGCGTCAGCTGCTCCCAGCTATAGCGTACCTGCTCAAGCCGTCCCCCTTTGACATATGGAGCGCTTGCGCCAGAAATCTGTAATATTTTATGGTACAAATAGTTATTGTTCAATACCGCAATTTCCGCAACATCCCGCAGCCCTCTTGCCCCCAAGCTGCGAATCCAAGCATACGCCCGAACAATCGTCTGCGCAACGCCATGGAAGCTTCTGACCTTGCCAATGCTCAGCTCTTGATTCGAGCGAAGCACGAATTGATCGCCAACACGTTCAACAATTGGGCCGGGCAAAAATGGCTGTAGCTGCTCCGTAACGCCCAGAGCGCCTGCCGCAGGGCCGCCGCACATATGAGGCGCAGCGAACGTCTTATGCAGATTGAAGAAGCACATATCAAATCCCGCTTCCTTCGCACGAGCGATGCCAAGAAGGCCGTTCGCGTTAGCTTGGTCGTAATAGCAAATGCCTCCTGCCGCATGTACAATGTCCGTGAACTCTTTAATGCGTGAATTAAAGATCCCTGTATCTTCAGGATTCGCTACCACGAAGCCTGCTGTTCGATTCGATACCGCCTGCTTGAGCTTCTCAATATCCGGGAATCCATCCTCATCCGGGTGCAGAGTAATGATCTTATATCCCTTTACCGCTGCGGTTGCGGCTTGAGAAGGATGAGAGAAGATCGTTGTAATAATCTCATCACGCTGCTCGCCTTCTCCATTCGCCTCATGATACGCACGTACGATGGAGGCCATTGCGAACAATGCTTGTGTTCCGCTTCCAGGCTGGAAGGAGAAGGCGTCCATGCCCGAAATCTCACGCATTGCCTCATCCAGTCGATAGGTGATTTCCAGCATTCCCTGTACCGTGCGGACATCCTGCAATGGGTGCAGCTCCGTCAGCTGCGGATTGCGAACAAGCAGCTCATTGACGCGCGGAATGTATTTCATCGTGCAGGTTCCTTGACCGATTTCTACATTTAAATCGCTTCCGAGTGTCTCCTGCGACAAGCGCAAGTAATGGCGAAGCACCTTGGCCTGACCGATCTCAGGCAGCTGCGGCGCTTTGGCTCGCTGCATCGAGGCCGGAATGCTTGATACGACGTCACCAACAGCTTCGACAAGCTCCTGCTCCGCTTCTGGAACGAGAACGCCGCGCTCTCCTTCTCGATGCAGTTCAAATATTACCGGTTCATCCCATTTCGCTTGATGAAATTGTCTGACTGTACGATCCTTCCGAACGATTTGTTGCATCGCTTGTCACACCCCCTCTGCCATATTCACTGTCTCCGAAACCCCTGCTGCAGCTACTCCTGCAAGCGAACCATTTTCCTGCTCAGCATCCGCACTCAGCACAGCTCGAAGCTCTTCCACCAGATGATCGATCTGTTCCTTCGACATGACCTCAGTGACACAGAACAACGCGCTCTGTCCAAGTTCAGGGAACGTACTGGACAAATCCAGACCGCCAAAGATGTTCTTGCTAAGCAAGTATTCATTGATCTCACTTACCGTCCGGCCTGTTGCGGTAAAGTCAATGACGAACTCCTTGAAAAAGGAATTTGCATAACGCAGATTTACGCCAGGCAATGCGTTCAATGCATTCGCTGCATAGCGGGATTTCTGCATAATCGTCTCGCCAACTTCACGCATGCCATGTGGGCCAAGCAAGGCCAAATATACGCCTGCCGTAATCCCCCATAGTGCCGTCTGTGTACCTACAGACTCCTTGCCCTGCTCGCGCTGTGCGAAGGAGGTACGTTCATAGGCAACGTCACCGAAGCCATACTCGCCTTCTACAACGGTCGGCACGATGCCGAACAGACGAGAAGGGTACTCCATGACGAACCGCTCGTCATCATGAGTTGCGATAAAGCCAGACTGGCCACCGCCATAGTTCATACGAATACCGAGCGGCTGCAAATCGCCACATACGATATCTGCGCCATAGCCGCTTGGCGGCGTCAGTACCCCAAGTGATATCGGATCAACGCCTACTACGCTGATGGCCCCATATTCATGAGCTAAGCGGCTAATTTCCTCGCCTTGCTGCTCAATAATACCGAAATAATTCGGATTTTCTATATAGACAGCTGCCGTTTGATCAGACAGCTTGCTCTTTAGATCGTTCAAATCCAGAAGCCCGCTATCCGACTCGGCTTGAACTGTGATGACTCGGATTTGTGGATGCAAATAATTTTCAATAATCATGCGCTTATCAGGGCAGAGAATCTCCGGCACGAGCACCTCTGTACGCCCTGTCATTCTGGCAGCCATCCGCAGTGCGGTCGAAGCAGCCTGCGGCCAGTCGAATGTCGGTACGTTGACGACATCCATATCAACCAGTTCAGCGACAAGACTCTGGTATTCGAACAAAGCCTGGAATCGTCCATGATCCTCGTAAGGCTCTCCCGCGTAGGCTGTTACGAATTCCGATCGTTGATTGATCTCATCGCATACAGCAGGCACGAAATGCTGCCAGCAGCCTCCACCCAAGAAACTCGTTGCCTGCGAAGTACTCACATTCGCCGCAAGCAGTCGTTCAATATGACGCTTCAGCTCATACTCATTCAATGCTGGCGGCATCTCCATCTCTGACTGCATCCGCAAATGCTCCGGAATATCCCGATACAGCTCGTCGATATTCGCAATGCCGATCTCCTGCATCATCTGCGCTTTGACTTCCGGAACCGTGTTCGGAATATAAGGGTGCACTTTCGATTGACGTTCCTTCATGACCTACGTTCTCTCCCTTCATAATTCGGATCAATTGTTACGCCAGTCCTCCGCCATCCACGACCAACACACTGCCGCTAACCCACTGGGACAGATCACTAGCCAAGAACAGCACGGCATTCGCAATATCCTGCGGTGTACCAATGCGCTCCAAAGGTCTTCCTACCGCGGAGGAAGCAAGGAATGCTCCTTCTTCAACAGCCAGCTGAACCGCCTCTTCACGCAGCAGCGGTGTATCTGTATCGCCCGGACATACGCAGTTGACACGAATATTGTCCTTACCGAAGTCGATTGCCATCGCCTTGGTCAAGTTCACCACCCCTGCCTTCGCAGCACAATACGCAGCAGCTTGGTCGCCGCCCTTCAGGCCCCATCCGGAACCTGTATTAATAATGCTCCCGCCTCCTCCAGCAGCCATTACCGGAATCGCGTATTTAGACAGCAGGTATGCCCCCTTCAGGGACACGTCTATGACCAAATCCCAATCCTGCTCTTCCAACTCAACCACTGTCTTGCGGCGAATGACGCCTGCATTATTAAACAGAATATCAATGCCTCCATACCATTCCTGCGTCATGCGAGCTGCACGCTCACAGTCTTCGGCCTTCGTTACATTGCAGGACACAAACTGTGCTTCTCCCCCGGCATTCCGAATCTCTTCGACTGTCACCTGCCCTTGCTTCTCCCCAATATCAGCGATGACTACATTCGCTCCGAAGCGCGTCAAGCATTGTGCTGTAGCACGTCCGATACCGGATGCTCCTCCTGTAATGATCGCTGTCTTTCCTTTCAGGCCAAATACATCTATCTGCTGCGTCATTCATAATCCCTCCGTTATCTGCGTTATGTGCTCAAGTTGTTAGCCCTTCATGCCTGTTGTTGCAATTCCCGTTACGATATAACGCTGTGCTGCGAAGAAGATCGCAAGCGGCGGCAAGCAGATCATGCTCGTTACGGCCATGATCGCATCCATCTTCACCTCATACATCCCTTTGAACTGCGACAAGCCCAGCGTCAGCGTGTACTTGCTCTGATCGTTCAAGAAAATGAGCGGACCCAAATAGTCGTTCCATGTGCCGAGGAAGTTGAACACCGCAACCAGAATCAATGCTGGTGCCATGAGCGGCACAATGAGACGTATGAACGATTGCAGCGGATTCGCGCCATCGATACGGGCTGCTTCCTCTAGCTCCGGCGGAATCGTCATAATGAACTGACGAAGCAGGAAAATATAGAATGCTGAGCCGAAGAAAGAAGGAACAATCAACGGCTTCAACGTATTGATCCAACCAAGTGCGTTAAACTCCATATACAGCGGAATCATCGTCACTTCCCAAGGAATCATCATGGATGCTAGCAAAATAATGAATAATACTTTGCTGCCCTTGAACCGGAATCTGGCGAATCCATAAGCAACCAGTGCTGAGGATACAACCTGACCAATAAGTGACATAACCGATACAATCAATGAATTTTGTAAAAACACGTCAAACGGCTGTGAATTCCATGCTTTTGCAAAGTTGCCGAAATTCAAGGTGCTCGGAATCCATTGCGGTGGGAACAAGAACAATTCTTCGGGCGACTTCAATGATGTTGAGAGCATCCAATAGAAGGGCGCCAAGAACAACACGGTAAAAAAGATGAGCAGTGCGTAAGTAATTATTTTTTTCATCAGAATCTCCCCCTCCTCAGCCTTTGCCGCCCTTCATTTCACCTTCGTAATACACCCATGCCGACGAAGAGCGGAACACGAGCATCGTCAGAACAAGCACAATCGCAAACATGAACCATGCATTCGCAGAAGCGTAGCCCATCTTGGAATATTTGAAGGCATTTTCGTACATATACATCGCATAGAAATACGTGGAATTGAGCGGCCCTCCACCCGTCAACACCAATGCGAGCGTCAATTGTTGGAACGCAGAAATAATCGTTGTAATCAAGTTAAATAAGATGGTCGGGCTAAGCATAGGCAGCGTAATCCGGAAAAATTGCGATACCGTCCCTGCACCATCAATGGCGGACGCCTCATACAGCTCACGAGGGATGTTCTTAAGCCCCGCCAAGAAAATGAGCATCATGGAACCCTGTCCCCACAGGCTGGCGAATACCATCGCTACGAGAGACCATTTCGGGTCGTTCAGCCAGTTCGGCCCTTCTACCCCAATCAGCGATAAGGCATAGTTCAAAATTCCATATTCTCCGTCGTACACCCACGACCAAATCATCGCCAGCGCGACACCGGAAATAACGGAAGGTACATAGAACGCTGTACGGAAAAATCCACTGCCCCGCACGTTGCGGTTCAGCAGTATCGCAAGTCCAAGCGCAATTAGAATGTTAACGGGTACAAATATAATGGCGAACTTCACCGTAACCGTCAGTGATGTCCAGAATAACGGATCATCCGTGAACATGTTAATAAAGTTATCCAAGCCGACAAACGTCTTCTCCCCAACAATTGGCCAATCAAAGAAGCTAATAATGAATGAAAAAATGAGTGGGCCGAGCGTAAATGCGAGAAAGCCAATAATCCATGGCATAATGAATAAATAAGGCACGGCAGAATGCATGCGAAGCGAAAACGATCGTTTTTTTCTTATTTCCATAGGGGCTTCGTTCCTTTCTTTGTTGTTCGTAATCTTAGGTTGCAGTGCAACAGGCGCTGCCGTACGATAATGTTGAGACTGGATGATCGGCTCTTTCTATAGCACAGCTCGAGTTGATGGGCACATCGTAGGTATCATTGTAGATGAGATGTAAGCGTTTTTACACGGAAGGCTGTTTCTCATTGGGGGGGACTTTGTTTGAACATCCTCTCGCTCATCCAGGTATGGGGGTGTATTTGTTCGCTAAGTGACGTCTTTTTGTTCGATTGCAAGAAGATTGATATAAGGAAGATCAATTCACTCATGTTTCACTATCAACAAGATCACACTTGATCACTTGCGGGAAACGTGCGGGAAGTGCATCATTTAGCTATGTTGAGAAAGGGGGTGTAGGTTGTACTATGGAAATTCGATATGAATCGGAACTTCCAACACCAGAGGAGATATATGAGTTGTATGAATATCTTCAATGGAACACTTATTTGGGGCTATCACAAGAAAAGCTGCTAAAGGCGATGCAGCAAAGCTACTGCGCTATTTACGCCTATCATGAGGATCAGTTGATCGGCACGGGAAGAATTATTTCAGATGGGATAATAAATGCGTACTTGTGTGGGCTGGGCGTTCATCCAGACTATCGAGGCCAAGGGATTGGAACTGCAATCAGTCGGTTGCTGATGGAGCAGTGCAGCAATCATAACCTGCATCTTCAATTTTTCTGTGAAGAAGGACTCATTCCATACTATGAAAGGTTAGGCTTTACCGTATTTGCCGTAGGTATGAAGCCTGTGGAGAAGAGATAATGCGGCAGTTGGCTGCTTCGTTCGGAGAGCCCTCTACAAAAAAAACATGACTGAGGCAGCAAGTGAGCCAGGGCCTCAGTCATGATTCATACTTCTTATATCGTCGATCTTTTTAGAGCATTCAGCACTTACCACCGATGCTAATCGGCGCTATTGTTCGGAATCATGCTCACGCTCGCTTCCATCCGGCTGATCTATGAATCTAGGAGTCCATCAGGTGTCAGCTGAGCACTATCTGATCGCAAAGCATCCAGAATCGTTTGAGCAAGTTTCTCTCCGATCCCTGCCTCGCGCAATTGTTCGATCGAAGCCTCACGAATCTAATCCTTGTCTCACAAACGGGGGTCAGTTCCATCCTTGCCAGGCCTTTTTATGTCGAGCAATATCATTTTGGCTCTCTCTTGATGAAGAACGATGCGATAATCAAAACGATGGCCAGCCCAATCTCAATATTGAACATCGTCCAGAAACTATCGTTAATATAGTAGAAAGGTTGGTTTATTGCGCTTTTCGTATCTTTCAGCGTTCTCATGTACACGTAATCATTCCAAAACATAACCAGCAACAGATGCGTAAAAGCCCCATATAGAAGCCCTACTCCACACTTAAAAATAAAATCTCCTCCCCCAATTACGATGGCAAATCTGGCTCGTTCCATCTTAATGGTAAAAATGATGAAAGATAAACCCAAAAAGAATATAGCATATTATTCCAATCCATGATAGAGTAAGATTATTCCCAAATATAAGGAAGTTAAATTAAAAAATGAAAAAAATGATTCTTTTATCCATTTCATTCACCCTGTTTCTTGGTATGTTCGCCGTCCCCCTGAACAACAACGCATTCGCCAGCGAAATGAAGGAGAACATGACTCAGCCTGATAAGATTGAATATATCACAAGTGAAAATGGAAAAATCATCCCTGTTATTTACATCAGCGATCCGGTTAAAGCTCACAAATATATGGAGCAGCATGGACTTAAAAAAGAAGAGCGTTTTCAAGTGAACAACTTCGCATTTGCTTCAGGGTATTCATATGTTGGATATGGCGGTACATTCAATTATGACTACAAAGTGGACTATACTGAAAATAGAACAAAGAAAAATTTCGTATGGAAGCGCACAGTGACTAGGAAGTCTACTGGAAAAACAACAGTCTCCGTAGGTGCTGATTTCGCTAAATTTTTTAAAGCTTCGGTCAATAAGGAATGGGGAAAAGAAATGTCCTATGAAGATAAATTTGAAGTAGACATCCCACCGAACAAGCAAGGAGAAATTTGGACATGGAATGTTGCCGAAAGCTATACTTTCAAATCTGGGAACGAACAATTTAGTGCAATAAGACCAACAGACAACTTTGGTAATAGTATTTTGATTACTAACTTTAGAGATCCGGTTAACGGTTAGTTGAATTCTTAAGGATTATAAATTCAAAAAAGTAACAGCATTGCGGGACAAGCCCAGCAATGCTGTTTTTCTTTATTACAATTTCAACTTAACATTTTTGATACCTCGGCTTGCTGGAGGATGCCCATCTCGGTGGCGAACCACTCACACCTTCGGCTCCGCAATTCGACCGCCGTAGCAAAAGACCAAAATATCCCGCTGGACACGTTCCCATCTCGTCAGGGATGTATGCCAACATCGATTCTGAGCGATGAGAAGATTGCTTATTAGGTGCTCGGCTCCGCATCCTTGCCTAGAGGGGCCCAGCGGAAGTCCTTTACGTCAACCGTAACTGTCGGAACCAGCTCAAAAAAAGAAACCTTGCAGCAACGATCTGCAAGGCTTCCAGCTTTCCTTTTATTCATCATGGTTCACGTCATTATCCACATCGGCAGCCTCCAGGTCTGGGGCATCCGGCTCAGCTTCCTGCGGTTTCTTCTCTTGCTGGAGAGCGGCCAAGATCGTATTCGCCAACTTCTCGCCAATCCCGAGTTGCCGGAAATCCTCGACCGATGCTTCACGAATCTTCTTCAATGATCCGAAATGCTTCAACAGATGCTTGCGCCGCTTCTCGCCTATACCTGGAATTGAATCGAGCGCTGACGCGACCATAGACTTCGCACGCCGCTCCCGATGGAACGAGATTGCGAAGCGGTGAACTTCCTCCTGAATGCGCTGCAGCATATAGAATTCTTGGCTGTCTCGTCCAAGTGCCACAATTTCAGGCGGATCACCCGCCATCAATTGCGCTGTCTTATGCTTATTGTCCTTCACCAGACCGCACACTGGTATCGTCAATCCAAGCTCGTTCTCCAGCACATCAAGGGCAGCGGACATCTGGCCTTTCCCACCGTCCACAATAATCAGATCAGGCATGTCGAGCTGTTCTTTCAAGACCCGCTCATACCGTCTGCGGATGACCTCGCGCATCGTTTCATAATCATCCGGCCCTTGCACTGTGCGTACCTTGTACTTCCGGTATTCTTTCTTCGCGGGTTTGCCATCGATAAAGACCACCATAGCCGATACCGGGTCTGAGCCTTGAATATTCGAGTTGTCAAAAGCCTCAATACGGCGGGCATTGTCGATGCCAAGCACTTCTCCGAGTCGTTCAGCAGCACGCAACGTACGATTCTCATTGCGTTCCTGCATCTTGAACTTCTCATCGAGCGCAACACGCGCATTTTCCATCGCCATCGAAATCATCTGCTTCTTCAGCCCGCGCTTCGGAATGTGCACTTTGACGTTCAGCCACTGCTGAAGCTCCTCGGCACCCGCTATACTGCCATCCGAGCCGCCATCCGCTTCCTCATCGATAGACTCCGCCTGCATAGGTTCATGCTCATCCTGAATTGCAGCATCTTGTGCATGCTCATCAGCAACAGGATCTACGCTGCCCGCGTCCTTCTCTCCTCCATCTTCCTCGCGAGTGAATAGTCCAAGGCGATCCGAATTAGGGAGCAGTATTTCCTTCGGCAGCGCAGGATTCTCACTATAAAATTGGGTAACGAACGACATGAAGTCTGCATAAGGTTCCCCATAGAATGGGAATTTGGTTGCATGCCGTTCGATCATTTTGCCCTGGCGAACATATAGAATTTGAACGCACATCCAGCCTTTATCTACGGCAAAGCCAAATACGTCGCGATCAAGCTGATCAGACGTATTAATGTTCTGCTTTTCCATAATGGCACGAATCGCGATCAACTGATCCCGATATTCCTTAGCACGCTCGAATTGCATCTCTTCAGCGGCTTCTTCCATCTTCCGCTGCAGTTCCTTCTTAATTTCCTCATGTCCACCGCTTAAGAACTTCGCGATTTCCTGCACCATCTCTTCATACTGTGCCTCTGTTACCTCGTATACACAAGGCGCAAGGCATTGTCCAATATGGTGGTACAAGCACACTCGATCCGGCAATGTATTGCATTTGCGAAGCGGATATAAGCGATCAAGCAGCTTCTTCGTCTGCGTTGCAGCGAAGGAGTTCGGGTATGGGCCGAAATACTTCGCTTTGTCCTTTAGCACACGACGCGTAACCTCAAGCCGTGGATGGCGCTCATTCGTAATTTTAATATATGGGAAAGTCTTATCATCCTTGAGCAGCACATTATATCTAGGATGATGCTGCTTAATTAGATTACATTCCAAAATGAGGGCTTCCATATTACTGGAAGTGACGATATATTCAAAGTCGCGAATTTCCGAGACCAGCCGCTGTGTCTTGCCATCATGGCTGCCATTGAAATAAGAACGCACTCGGTTCTTCAACACTTTGGCCTTACCAACATAAATAATGGTTCCCTCATGGTTCTTCATAAGATAGCATCCTGGCGAATCAGGAAGCAAAGCCAGCTTATTCCGTATTCGCTCCAATGCCTGTTCCCGTTCTGCAAGTTCCTCTGGCGACAGCTCCTGCTGCTCGTCCGTAGAATAACGTTCGTTCCAACGCTCCTTCCAGCGAACTGCCCGCCAATTGGATTGGTTGTTGTCTATTTCGCTCATCGTCCTCCCCCTTTCTTCTATAATACGAATATATGATCCTATTGTATACGAGCGGAGACATAAGAAAAAGCCCTCCCACAACGGGAAGGGCTGGCAATCTATAGCTTGCGCTTCGACCACATCAAGCTCATTCAAGCTGTTCCGCAACAGAACAGACCTTCTATAGGTTGTCCTCTGTGGACAAACTCGATTATTGATGCTTGCTGATCAAGTTCTTCAATGCATCCTTGGAGTTCAAGCCTACAACCTTATCAACAGGTTGGCCGTCCTTGAACACGATGATTGTAGGGATGCTCATTACGCCAAAGCGAGATGCGGATTCAGGATTCTCATCCACGTTCACTTTTGCAACAGTCGCTTGACCGTTTACTTCGCTTTCCAATTCATCAAGAATAGGAGCAAGCATTTTACAAGGGCCGCACCATGGCGCCCAAAAATCGACCAATACAACGCCTTGCTGACCTTCAACTTCAGTCTTGAACGTTTGGTCGGATACGTTAACGATAGCCATATTTGGTTCCTCCTTTATGTGAGAAGCTTACAATTTGAGTCAACATGTAAAGTATACCACAGTTCAAGGTTTTATGTGAAATTCGCACCTCATTTTTGCATCCAATTTGTCACATCCTAAGAGAGCGCTGTCTTTACAGTAACGACGCAGTTCGGTATACTAAAAACGATAAGAAATTGGGTGAAAATACCTGTCGCTGCCATGACATACGTCATTGCAACAGACATGTAAGATAGGAGGCCCCTTGATGGAAGCGAGAGCAATTGATCCGCGTGAGCATGTGAACGAGGAACCGCGCAACGATTTCTCCGATCTGATGTTCGGGTTCGGTGCAATGGCCGGATTTATGACGGTTGTCTTCTTCGGCATGGTTATCGTGAAGTTCATCATCTCCTAACCCTGGCTACGGTGCGTTCCCTTCGTGGAACGCACCACAGTGGTATCCACAGCTCGTGAAATAAGCCCGGTTCGCACTAGATGCGACCGGGCTTTATTGTAATTTGTATGGAGCCACTGAAACAAGGCTCGTATACAACACTCATTGGATATTCATCTTTACTTTCCACGCTTGTTCCGACCTTGTACGTGCACCTCTTTGACAAATGGAGCGATCCGATTCATCAGTCGCTCGGCCTTATGGACATCCTCACCTTCACGCGTGAAGCTAAAGTGCTTCTGCAAGGCTTCCATATCATAATTCGACGTATAGAACGTAGGCTTGCGGTTCATCCGATAATTCAAGATCGAGCCAAGCACATGATCCCGAACCCATGGCGTTATATTCTCAGCACCAATATCATCGAATACGAGCAGATCGGTTTCCTTCATCATCTCAATGGTCTCCCGCAGCCTTTGCGGCTCCTGGAACATCGACTTGAGCTCTTCCACGAACTCAGGCATATATACGATAACCCCCGTATAGTTGGCACGGGCAAGCTCATACAATACATAGCTCATCAAGAAGGTCTTGCCGGTTCCGAACGATCCTACGAGATACAGTCCCTCTGGCATTAAGCCTTCACTCTTCGTCTTCTCAATATATTCAATGATGCTTAAAACAGCAGGCGTCCGTTCAATATCATTCTCTAGTATTTCGGATGCCGAATACCCCCGCTTCAATGCAGTCTCGTCCACATAGAAGGAGCGTACTCGATTATGAATCGCCTGCTGGCGTTCACTTGCCAGCAGCTTCTTGCAGGGCACCTTCCGATCATAGATATAATTGTGCCCATTCAAGTTGTCAGCGCTCAACATCGTGTAATGGCCATGGAAGTCATTTGGGCATTGATCCAAGCCCGGACAATGGGAACAATGGCCATATTCCGTTACATACTGATACAGCTTGTTCATATTGATGCGAAGGTCGCGTTCCGTCAGCTCTGGATACTTGGAGCGAAATTGCATGACCTGCGGATCAGTAAGCAGCTTTTCAATTTTTTGTTCCGCTTGAGCTCTGCGGGCATTAACCGGCAATTGCTTCAATATATCTCCGATTGATTCCATACTTCGCACCTCCATTCTGATATAGCTCAATTATACGCGCCCTTCGTCCAAGCGTCGCGCTAACTCACGTGCGCGCTCCAACTCCTCGGGTGACAACCCTGATCCAGCTCCCGCTCCACTAGGCTGCACGACCGGAATCGAAGGCTTGGCGGCTTTGTTATTATAGCGGCCACGCGAACGAGCCTGTCTGCTTGCATCTGCACGAGAGGCTTGTGTTCGGCCTGCTCCATTCACCTGCGTCTGCTCACGCGTATACGTAACTGCTTGTTCATACGTACGAATCTGCTTGACCAGCATATTGGACACAATCGCCTCAACGAAGTTCCGGTTCAATCTGTGCTCCGATCCGCTTACCAGCATCGTCATCAAATAATGAATAAGAACATTGATAACCTCATCAGGCATCTTATAATTCAAGTCCATCTTGGTAAACATATCAAGGAATGAGTCCGGAACAGCACCCGGGAAGAACTTCTCAAGCAGCTGCGTATACGGTGTATTGCGAAGCAGCATATTGTATTGATGAATATCGCATTTATCACGGAATTGCGGCGGCACTTCTACATAGAATTCCATTTGCACCGCGACTTCCTCTTCATGCTCTTCCTTCACTTGCTCCTTCTGCTCAATTCGATGCTGCACTCGCTCACGATGTTCGCTTCTTCGCTTGTTCTGACGGAAGTGAAGGTGGGCTCGGTGCTGAAGTTCCTCCAGTGCAACAACCCCATCCTGCGAGAAGACACCGTCTTCATCCAGCAAGCGGCACAGTTCCTGCAGAGTCAGCTCGAACTTGCGGACAACGTAATTAATTGTGCCCATACTTTCTTTATTGTATCGAAGTTGTTCTACGAACTTCCGATTATAGGATTGCTTCGGGAACCGCATAATAATATCTGCATAATTGATGTCAACGGATTCTGGATCGGAATCTGAAATTGTCGTTCGGCTCGGGGCTACTTCTTGAAGCGCCTGTTCCAGCTCGAAATCAATGACATGCGTATTTAATCGGAACAGTTCATAGAAAGGAACAGATATGTTCTCCCGCTGCATATTGGAGGCGACTCCTTCATAAGGATCATCCGTCGTGAACTGCTGGCGCAAGGATAGCACCGCATATTTGCCGACCTTATCTCGCAAGAGAAGCGTCAAATGCTGTGTCTCGAAAAATTCCTTCGGAGACAGCGGACACTGCATCTCATACTCATACATACAATCATCCATATCAGGCAGCATCACTCTTGACGTGTTCAACAAACCCACAGCCTCAAGCTTGGAGGCCTGCTCTATGAAATACGTACGCCCCTTCTCACTTGGCTCCAATCCAAGAAGCAGGAACAACCGGCGCTGCGCATCTATTGCTGAATACCCCGTCTTGTCCGATGCTACATGCTGGCAGAGAAGCTGATACATGCCGATCGCAAATGCCCCCACCATTGGCTGATACACATGGGACAGCATCTTCTGATCCAACTCGCTTAAGCTAAATTCCCGGTAAGTCACATAACGATGATGTTCTGTAAAATGGTGCATATTCGACATCCGCATCGTCGTATCTTTCTCTCCTTCCGCTCTTATCAGTCCACCTATTGTAACATAAATGGGGTCTGCTCGTCCGACAAAATCGTGGTAAAAAAGACACGCTATACCGATCGCAAACAGCATCAAAAAAAGCGCAGAGAGCAAGTTATATGCTCATCTGCGCAGGTCGAAATATGAATATATTCTATTCATGATTCATGATTGTCTGCTCAAACAAAATCACGTTAAAAGGCGATCGATCATTTTCAATGAACGCTCCTGAATTGTGTAATTACTTTATTCAATCCGATATCCAATCATCGAAATGATCGGATACAAACTGAATTTCGCTTTCATAATGCGCTAAATGTCCTTCTTCCACCATTTTTTGGAAGGCAGGATTTCCATCAGCGGCCCCCGTTCTCAATGTATGGCACAGCGCAGTCAAACGCTCAATAACCCACCGCCGCAAATCGTTAGGCACCGGACTCCCATACGCTTCAAAAAACAAATGAATTCGCCGACGGCGCTCTACAGCGTGTAAATCTGCTTGGTATACTACTGTATTACCAATACAATGATCCGGCACGAAACTGGAAAGCGGAACCGATGTGTATAGAGAATACGCAATGTCCCACATACGCGGACCAGGGCCGGCCATGTCAAAATCAATTAGCGCCACAGGCGCCTCCTGTTGAAAGACTACATTATACAATGCAGCATCATTATGACAGATTACCTCATGCTCGCCTTCATCAGGATAGCTAAGCTGCCATTTTCCCCCTCTTAGGAAAGCGAACCCTTCTGTCGCATCATGGAACCGGCGCTGAAGACGCGCTAAGCCTACAAGCGTCTCGTCCGACCACATGTATGGTTCAAGGTCAGGGTAGTTGTTCCCTGGAACTTCTCCAGAAATAAATGACAAGATTTCACGATCAGAGTCATCGATTCCGAGAAATCTGGGCGCCCCCTCAAAACCTTGCTGCTCCAAATGTAGCAGCAGTTCATGTACATACGGACTCCAATAGCCTGTGGGGCGGCGAACCGTGTTCGCCATGCGCACAATATGATTCACATTGCCGCCTGTTAATACTTCCTCCTGCGTCACTTGCTTCTTACCTCATTTCTTGTACGCTGCACATTGATGTGATCCATCCGTTTTAATAGATGGCAATGACCACTATTCACGTTCTGGGTGTGATGATCTTTCTATAAATACGGTGTCCGCCTCTTCCTTCTCAAAGCAGAGATTGACCGTTCTTACCTTCGAACGTGTGCGATGCACGACGCCTGCTGGAATTTTCACAACCTCATTCGGGTAAACAGCAAGCGTGCCCTCATTCTGCAAGTCGATGAACAGTTCACCTTCTACCACCATGAACACTTCATCGGAGTCCGGATGCATGTGCCAGTCGTATTCTCCCGTAAACACCGCCAATCGGATGCAGTGATCATTCGTACTCTCCAGCAGAACATTCATATATTCCTCTGTTACTGCATTGGTGATCTGAGTAATCTGCTTCTTATCTATGTTCATATTCACTTATCCTCTCGCGTTTATGAAGGATGGCGTACGCGTCTATGCCTCTATATCCTCTATTCCCCAATAGACCCTAAAGACTCTAATCGACATTTTCTGCCGCAACTGCTGACACCGCTTCTTGTTCATGATGTCGCTTCAGGAATTCGACGATGCCTCGATAGACACGCATCTCATTCTCTTTCTTAGAGAATCCATGTCCTTCATCATCCAGTACAATATATTCCACCTCGCGCCCAAGCTGGCGAAGTTTCTCAACAATCTGATCAGACTCTTCCTTCACAACGCGAGGATCATTCGCCCCTTGAATAACCAGCATCGGATTCGTCATGCTCTCCAAGTACGTAATCGGAGAATCAGTGATGAAGCGTTCCTTATCCTGTTCCGGATCCCCTACCCATTGCTTCATAATCGGCTTCCAATGATCCGGTACGGAATTATAGAACGTGAATAAGTTGCTGACACCGAAAATATCGACAGCAGCTCGGAAGTACTCAGCATGTCGTCCAGCTAGCAGAAGCGTCATATAACCTCCATAGCTGCCACCTACCACGAAGAGGCGCTCTTTCGAAGAGATGCCCTGCTCGAACAACCACTCCATCCCTGCCACACAATCGAGACGCGGCCCTTCACCCCAGTCGCCTTCGACAAGCTTGACGAAGGAACTGCCGTAGCCCGTGCTGCCGCGGAAGTTCGGTGCAAATACATGGTACCCTTGTGCAAGGAAGTATTGGAACATACTGCGGAAAAAGCGGCGTTCTGCGGACTGAGGCCCGCCATGCGGCCAGAAGATCGTATAGCCGTTCGCCAGTTCATCCTTCGCACGGAACAACAGAGCCTCAATCTCCATCCCATCGAAGGAGGAATAGGCCACAACCTCAGGATCAACTAATTGCTCAGATGTCAGACCAACCGGCATATTTTGCGTAAGCTGAACCCAAGTTGTGCCTTCTTCCAGCTTATAGATATTGGTCGGAGTAACCGCACCACGATTGAGGATGTACAAGGCTCCCGACTTCGCAACATGAAGCTGATTCAAAATTGGCGTCGGCATCTCGATTGCCTCTGGCGTGCCTGTATCAAGAGGAATACGGTACAATCTATCCTCTACTCCGACCTCTGTCACAAGATAAAGCGTCCGTGTATCCTTATGCCACTTGAGTTCCATGCCGCTCTCATGCTCAATTCGGCACAATTCAGCATATTGCTGGGTAGGAATATGGTAGGTAGCCACATAAGCGAACTCTGCCTTGTAGTCTGTCAAAAAGGCGACCGTATCCTCATCGACAAAGACCGCGCTCAAGCTCAGGTGCACCTCATCCGCCCCAGCTTGAGGAACAAGAGGGAAGTCCCCCTCTTCCGTGTGTACGTAGCAAACTTGATAGGTGTTGCCGTAAGACTTGGCATACACGAACCGCTTCTCACTCGGACTTACTGACTCCAGCTGATGCAGAGCATCCTGCCCCTCAATAAGCAGCTCATCCTGCTTCGTACGGAGATTGTATACACGAGCATTCAAAAAGGACGGGTTATTCCGGCTCGTGCAATAATAGACACGCTCCCCGTCATCAGACAAATGTGCAAAATAGAACTTATCTTTTTCATCTGCCTCAAGCAATGGCAGAGGCTTGCCTCCCTCTGTCGGAAGCGCATACATATGATAGTTCTCATCGCCATCTCTATCAAAGCCGCATAGGATATGACGCTGCTGCGGATCAATCGAGATAAAATTGCTTACTTGATCGTTATACGTTAATGGATATGGGAATGATGGCTTGCCTTGATTCAAATCTATGGCCCACAAGTTGTAATGACCATTCAAGTTGCTGCTGAATATAAGCTTTGTCTCGTCCAGGCTCACCGTGAACTGGCGGATGACTGTCGATTGAAAATATTGTTCAACATCAGGTTTTGGAAATTGCAACAACATGCTTCTTCCTCCTTATATGCCCAAACATTGGGTTAAGTGGTATATGAATATTCTAGATGTATAATAGTTCCATCATAACGTTTTCATTGATCGTGGTAAAGTCCCGTCCATAGCACGCACAAGCCGCAGCACCTCCTTGCAGGTGCTGCGGCGGTTCTGGTTGAGTGTGCTTCACTGCATTGGCTAAGGATAGTAAAGTCATTCCCGATTAGCGAATTACGAACTGTTAAGCTCCTTGCTTATAGCTGCTTGCGCCGCTTAAGCAGCTCCGTATATTGCCGCTCCAGCTCTTCGATGTTGTCTCCCTTGCGCGGAGCAGACAAACGTCCCATCAAGTCTGCCCATTCCAGATCCAGCTTCAATCGCTCCTCAGCCGACATCGATGTGAGCGATTGTTCATTTTTTAAAGCTTCCTGTGCAAGTACAAATTCTGAAGAGCCTCCTGCCTCAGCAGGTCGAGGGCGCTGTCGCTCACGAAATGCTTCAATCGTCATCCATTCCAGCTCTCCGTCACGGAACACAATCGTATGGGTAGCCGTTCGATTCAGCAGCATGCGATCATGCGTCGCGAACAGGATCGTCCCCGGATACTCAAGCAGTACACGCTCCAGCTCCTCACGCGTGTCGATATCCAAATAGTTCGTCGGCTCATCAAGCAGCAGCATATTTGCTTCGCTCATGAACAGTTTGGCGAGCTGTGTCTTCACCTTCTCGCCCCCACTTAGCTGCCATACCGGCTTCAAAGCCTCATCCCGGCGCAGTCTAAGCCTAGCCAATACCGTCCGCACCATCGTCTGATCATAGGCGCTCGACTTCAATACATTATCCAGTACACTGGCCTGCAGATCTAAGGCATACAGCTTCTGATCGAAATACGCCATTCGCGCACTAGGAGAGAAGCGAATTCGCCCTTCCCCCATCGTCACATCTCGCTCTCCTGCAGTTCTCAGCTCATAGGCCTCCACCAATCGACGGAGTAAGGTTGTCTTCCCAGCTCCATTCGAACCTACTAAGGCGACACGCATATTCGGCCGAATGCTGAAGGAACTGCTCTGTAACAACTCACGGTCGCCTGCACGCAGCGCTAGCCCTTGAACCTCCACAGCCTGCTTGCTGCGAATCGGAGCATGGCATTCCGCATTGAACAACACCTGCACCTGCTCGAATGGCTTTTCCACGACCTCCAGCTGATCAAGGCGTTTCTCTATCGCCTTAACCGTCTTCTCTACCTTCGCCTGCTTGCGATTGAAGTGTGGTCGCGCAAGCCTCATTTCCTTACTCGTCAACCCCTTCTTAGGCCTGCTGACCTTACTTGCCTGTTCCTTCTTCTCTACAATCGCTTCCTGCAATCGGCCTCTCTCCGCGACATAATTGTCATACGAGCGTTGGTGCTCTAGCCGCAGTCTCTCCTTTTCCCTGCGATAGTCCTCATATCCACCAGTAAAGACATGAATCTGTTCGTTCTCCACTTCCCAGATTCTCGTTGCCACATGATTAAGCAGCGTTCGGTCATGTGAAATGAACAATAATGCGCCGGTTCTGGAATATTCGATCATTCGATCCTCAAGCCACTCCATTCCTTCCACATCCAAATGGCTTGTCGGTTCATCGAGCATCAACAATCCTGCACCTGCGTTCATGGCCTCATTCAATCGGCGCTTCGTCCGTTCGCCGCCACTTAATGTCACTTCCTCTGCTTCTTCCTCCCGCACATCATCTAGTTGTGGCACGAAGGATGTTACCACATTGCAGACTACGTTTCCTTCATCCGGCTCTACCATGCCAGCCAATATACGCTGCAATGTCGTCTTCCCGACTCCGTTGGCGCCAATAAGTCCGATTCGATCTCCTGCATAAATGCGAAGAGAACCGTCCGTGCGGAACAAGCGGCGATCAGCTACATAGGCTGCCAATTGGTGGGCTTCCAATACAAGATGGCCCGATTTATTTTTGAATTGTGCTATATGGTTGTTAGTCATAAAAAAACCTCCCTGGGTAACCCAGAGAGGATAGTGTGCATACGGCTGTAAGCTTGCTCTTCACTTATGGTATGGAATCGAACAAGTATGCTATGCACGTGCCTATACACATATGCCACAGCAACCGTCCTAAGCAGCGATGCGTCTCTCCCCGATTCTCCTCATTCAAAATTGACACTGAGGTAATGAGTACAAGTGCAGCACCGTGCGTTATTCCATTACAAAATAAGTGATGAATGATGCAAGCTAAAATATAACGGCCGATATCAATCTGCGAAAATGGGCAGACCTATCCTCTCTGAACGTACATTTTGAAATATAAAGCTGTCAAAATGACTTCTATCAGATCAGATTAGTTCTCCATCGCAGTAGATACCTTGCCCTTTCATTCGAATAAAATCTTACGCATCGAAAAGTTCTGATGCGATCTGTATCATTGTATGCCAATTTACTCAAATTTATCAAGTACCATTTTACATTAAAACATCTGATACCCGCTCTTGCGTAAGAAATAAATCGTCTTCCCGCTAATATATGCCCCTGCAAGTCCAGCAATCGCCGTTAAATATCCCTGCAAGCCGATGCCTGCCAAATTGTCCATAATCGAGGCATCCTGCTTCCACAACATAATAACCATTGCTGGCAGCAATACGACTAAATAGATGCCGATCGGGAACCACGTTGTCTTCATCAGCATGTTCAGAATAAATCCTATGCCGAACATCATCACGAAGAATAGCACCATTAAAATGAAGACCATTATCCAGCCCAACATGTTGCAACCCGCCTCCTGCTTCGCTTCGTACAATCTATTATTATCCAATTAAATATCCATATTTCGCTAATTCCTGAATAGTCTTAGTGTACTTGTACCAGGGCCAAAAATCAACGAACATTCAGTGACATTTATCACCTCTTAGTTGAATGCACTGCAAATAATAGCTACAATGACTTTAGTATGGCGATTTACACAAAAGTGGTTGTGGTACACAATCTTTTACGATAACGGAGGATAACGCGATATGAATGAAGCAGCTTTAACGCTCGACGGTTGGTATGCACTCCATGATTTCCGCACGATCAACTGGGCTCAATGGAAAAAAGCGGACGATGAAGAGCGTGCGCATGCGCTTGAGGAATTGCAAACGTTATGGTCGGAATGGTCCGAAACGGAAGCAGATAAGAAGGGCAGCACTGTCGTATACAGCATCGTAGGCCAAAAAGCCGACTTTGTCATTTTCCACCTTCGTGAAACACTCGAAGAGCTTAACGCGCTTGAAAATGCGCTGAATAAAACGTCTTTCGCTCAATTTACAACACCAACTTATTCCTATGTCAGCATCGTTGAATTAAGCAATTATATGACGAAGCCAGGATCGACCGAAGATCCAATGGAGAATCCGGAAATTATCGCGCGGCTGAAGCCAACCTTGCCGCAGAGCAAGCACATCTGCTTCTATCCAATGAACAAGAAGCGTGACTTGGCCGACAACTGGTACATGCTGTCCATGGAGGAGCGCCGCAATATGATGCGCAGCCATGGCATGATCGGCCGAGGCTATGCGGGTAAAGTGAAGCAAATCATCACAGGCTCGGTAGGTCTGGATGATTGGGAATGGGGCGTTACGTTATTCAGTGACGATCCGCTTCAGTTCAAGAAGCTCATTTATGAAATGCGCTTCGACGAAGTGAGCGCCCGCTTCGGCGAGTTCGGCTCCTTCTATGTAGGCAACCTGCTTACACCAGATACCCTGAATGATATGATGAAAATTTAAGATAAGATTTTGAGATTCATCCGTATGGAATGCCAATTCCGGCATCGAAAGGCCTGTATGATTGCGATCATACAGGCCTTTTGCGTCTCTGCTTGTCATATGGCAGCAAACAAAAAGCCGCTGGTATCCCCGATTAAAGACCGAAGATGCAGCGGCATATATTTGATTTAACACTATGATCTTAACCAATCAACCGTAAAACGGGTCACGTTCTTCTTACAGGAATTTACCTTTGCGAAGAGCAAGAGAAATTCCGCCAATGATGAACAACCAACGAATATCGATGACTTTTTTCAATTGGGCAGCCCAGAAGCCTTTCAGCTTCTTCTTACCCACTACGCCGATCGCTTCGCCTTTACCTAAGGAAGCAACTGTACCTTTGTTGTGGTACTCGAACTTCTTAAGCGGCTGGTTGCGAATTGAAGCAACGATGTTGCTCGCGCATACCGGACCTTGCTGCATCGCCATTTGCGCTGTAGGCGGATATGGACGATCAATTGCCGGATTAATCATGAGCGAGTTGTCCCCAATAATGAAGACATTATCATGACCTGGCGCTCTCAAGAATTCATCAACCTTCACACGACCGCGCATTGCCTCGAAGCCTGCTTGCTCGATGAGACGGTTACCACGAATACCGCCTGTCCATACAACCGTAGAAGACTTGATTTCTTCTCCAGTTGCAAGTAGAACACCTTCAGGTGTGCATTCCTTGATCGCTGTTGCCAGCTTGAATGTAACGCCTTTTTTCTTCAATACATTCATTGCATATTCAACAAGCTCAGGATCGAAGCCTGGAAGTGCTGTTGGCGCCGCTTCCACGTTATAAATATTGACCAATTTGGGATCGACATCAAACTGCTTGCACAGCATAGGAATGCGATCGGACAATTCACCGATGAACTCGATGCCTGTGAAGCCTGCGCCACCTACAACGAAATTCAGACGATCAGCACGAGTCTCATCTTGCTTATATAGAGCAAATTGATGTTCGATATGCTCACGGATTACGCGAACAGAGTTGATGCTGCGAATGCTGAACGCATACTCGCCAAGTCCAGGAATACCGAATGTTTCAGGCTCCCCACCAACACCAATCACCAAGTAATCATAAGACAAAGTTCCGTCCTCAAGAATGACTTTCTTATCTTGAATACGAATTTCCTTCACCGAAGATTTCACAAAGTCAATTTTGAACTCATCGATCAACTTCGAGATAGACACTCGAGCATTCTCATAGGAATCCGTACCAGCAGCAGGCATATGCAAATGAGTTGTGAAGTAATGATAGTCATGTTTGCTGACTAATGTTACGTCTGCTTCATTATAGTTTAATTCTTTCTGAAGACGTTGCG
This sequence comes from Paenibacillus suaedae, assembly GCF_032337355.1. Taxonomy (NCBI): domain Bacteria; kingdom Bacillati; phylum Bacillota; class Bacilli; order Caryophanales; family Paenibacillaceae; genus Paenibacillus; species Paenibacillus suaedae. The sequence goes on along the minus strand of NZ_JAVYAA010000008.1, from coordinate 114,338 downwards.
CTGCCATGATGCCGCCGTAACCCGCGCCTAGGATTACGATTTTAGGAATGTTACTCATCTTTCATTAGCTCCTTCCAAATCGGGTCAATCATTTTGTGTAGGTTGGTAATAACATGTTACAACTTGAATATGAATACCCTTGTTCTAGAAACCCGCGTATATACATCAATCTTGTGAAGTTGTGAAAAACCCCACAAAAAACAACAAACGAAATGTAGGTACCTATACATTATACAACTGGTAATCATTTTTATTATGGTCTAAATGATTGAAAGTAACTCATTCAGATAGATCCATAATCACGTGCACATCGCATTATGCCCAACATCGACAAATTGTCGACAATTTACAAACAATTCAACTGCAATGATATCGAGTTTCCAATTAAATTACAAGCACCTTTTTTGTAGAACAATGTATGAAAGCGTTTAATTTTGATAATTTTCACATTTATATCGAAATCCCTGGAAAATGTACGGTTTCCTTCTTGTCGAGCACCGTTTATAATGATAGATGTGCCAAAACACACAATGACCATGATCACATGGTCAGACATCGCCATTGGAGGTGCTCTGCCTTGAATTCACAACTTGTATCACAACAAGATGTAGTAGATATTTTAATTATTGGGGGCGGGCCTGCCGGCATGTTCGCTGCATTCTATGGCGGCATGCGACAAGCTTCCGTTCGTCTTATTGAAAGCATGCCTCAATTAGGAGGCCAATTAGCAGCATTATACCCGGAAAAGTACATCTATGACGTTGCCGGATTCCCGAAAGTAACAGCGCAAGAACTTGTTGATTCCTTGAAAAAGCAAATGGAACATTTCAATCCTGATGTTCGCTTGGAAGAGAAGGTTCAGGGAGTAGAGAAGCTCGACGAGCGTCTATTCGCCGTTACTACAGATAAAAGCGTTCATCACGCAAAATCCGTTATCGTAACAGCTGGTGTAGGTGCATTCGAACCACGCCGCTTGGAGCTGCCTGAAGCAGCCCAATACGAGAAATCGAACCTGCACTACTTCGTTAGCGATCTGCATCAGTTCAAAGGCCAGCGCGTGCTGATCAGCGGCGGCGGAGACTCTGCTGTCGATTGGGCACTCATGCTGGAGCCTATTGCTGAACAAGTTACACTTATTCATCGCCGCGACAAATTCCGCGCGCATGAACATAGTGTTGAGCAATTGATGAATTCCAAGGTTCAAGTGATTACGCCTACAGAAATTACCGCTTTGCATGGTGATTCTAGTCGAATTGAGCGCGTAACACTGACTAACACCAAATCAAAAGAAGCAATGGATATCGATGTCGATGCAGTTATCGTCAACTTCGGCTTCGTGTCCTCCCTCGGACCAATATCTGAATGGGGCCTTAACATCGAGGGCGGTTCCATCGTTGTTGATTCTCGTATGGAGACGAACATTCCAGGCTTGTTCGCTGCTGGCGACATTACGACTTACCCAGGCAAGCTGAAGCTCATCGCTGTCGGTTTTGGCGAGGCACCAACTGCTATCAATAACGCTAAGGTGTATATTGATCCATCAGCTAAGCTGTCTCCTGGACACAGCAGCAGCATGAAAATGTAACTAAATAAACGAAAGAAAGGGTATCCTATCTCCAACATCTTTATCTAACGGAGGAGGATACCCTTGTTTCATGTTTGTCCACTATGCAACGGCATGATCAGTCCCGAATTTCAATGTCCGAACTGTTTGAACCCAACCACTGACAGCGGCAAACTGGAAGATTATGTTGGACCTTACGCCCCATATCAGCCAGACGATTCCGTATCCCATCAAACGATGCTGGATGATAGTTCTGTATCTAGTTCTGTATCCATGCAGTGCCTGCATATAATCTATTGTGAGCACTGCCACGCAACCACTTATGTGAACGGACTGGCTTGGGAGTAAAGCCTCGGCATGCCGGTCATCTATGTGCACACCGGTATTCGGAAGAGGGTCGGACAAAGGCAGCGCCTTTTCATTTCCTCAAGCAGCAACGCGATGAATTCTTCATCCAATCGGAGCCTGATTGCCTGCTCATAGGAATCAATAAGCAGTTCATCGGAAAGCAAAGCCATCTGCATCACAACCTTTCCTAAACTTTCCTGCCGCATTCATCATATCACGGCCTCAGAAAGCAGAACAAGCGTTCCAATATCCACAGGCGTTTGTGGAAAAATTGTGAATAATTTGTTGATAAACGTCAAAAAACGCTATCTATCAGTGGGGATGATGTGGATATAATTATTCACATCTTTTTGGATTGTTTTTCTAATAAAAATGTTTAATCATTTTCCAATCTCTAGTAAATCTAATCTATCAAATCCCACTTCCAACGTAGATTGCCCCTTACTGCGGTCTTGTGTTCACCTCGAATATCCAGATATGACCAGTTCGATCAATGCCATAATCGAAGCCGAGCTGGCCAATCCCTGGATATTTCCTCTCTAATAGCGATGTGCAGATCCATGTCAAATATCTCATCTTACTCTTCTTGGCGCGGACGCTCTGTCCAGAGAGCGATCTTGCAATTCCTTGTGCTGCGGTTACCATCGTACCTCCTTTGCACAAGTTCGTCACGAACAAGCCTCTTCTCGCCAAGCGCCCAACCATCGAGCGTACACCCCATTTGCCATTTGACTTCACTACTTTAACCCGGTAATCGATCGGTCTTCCATTAATCGTAGCTAGATGGATTCCCCGCTGAATTAGGTAGGTACGCTTCTTTTTCGTACCGGACAATGATCGCACCATGGCATCGAAATCTCCAAAGCTGCGTGTATTGGCCTGATACGTATATCGATAAGTCGATCCGCTCTTCGTTACTTTAATAACACCGGCACCGCCAGAACCAACGACAGGCTTGATGACGACGAAGCCGTGTATGTTTAACATTTCATGGAGATTAGACGTATTGTATATACGCGTTGCCGGAATATGCCCTGCTACACGTGAATCCGATATTAGCGCCGCGGTTTTCAACCATTTGCTGGCTAACTGTCTGCCTTCCATTCGCCACTCCCCTTTCGTCCTTAATACTTATACATACTCATGGCTCCCAACCGATTCTTGTATGATTGTCCATGGCATGTGCCTGATTTGCACAAGACTAGATCAAGTTGGACGCATAGTGCTTGTCTTTTTCAAGATTGGGATGGTATCGTATAAGGGATAATAATGGATGGATATAAAGGATGGGAGCGACCGTCATGTCAACTGCAGCTGTATATGAAGCGTTGTACTGGATTGCGATCGTATCTATGTCTGTCGTACTCGTGCTTGCCAATGTAGGTATACTTGCGATCGGTTTTCAATTTTGGAGAAAGCATAGACGGGTACTTGGAACAGCGTGCTGGCTGTTTTCAGTATTTTGTTTTTATTTGATCTCCATCATGATCAACAAGACGTTCTTATAATTGTCAGTTCTGATCATCTAGGAAGACTTGATCGACTCCCGCAAGACGGACAATGGGGCAAAATCCTTGGACTTCGCGCTTGGCGCCTGCTCCAGGGATTTTTGTTTTTGTGCTTTTCCCCTCATAATTAGACCTGATCACTCCCCACCTTGGAATGGAGGTAAATCGCATTGATCATTCATGTACTCGTTGCGGATGATGACCCGAATATTGTAACGATGCTGCGGCTTGTGCTCGAATCTGAGCAGTATCATGTGTTCGACGCGAGTGATGGACAAGCTGCAGCACAACTATTGGAGCAGGAAACCATTCATATTGCGATCGTAGATGTCATGATGCCAGTGAAGGATGGCTGGACATTATGCGCCGAAATTAGACAGCAATATGATATCCCGGTGATTATGCTCACCGCGCTCGGCGAACTTGAAGATAAGGAGCAAGGCTTCGCAGCCGGCACCGATGACTATATGGTGAAGCCCTTCGAGCCGAAGGAGCTGCTATTCCGCATGAAGGCGCTGCTTCGGAGGTATCAGATCGTATCTGACAGCCTCATACGCCTTGGTGCAACAACTATCGACCGCAAGAGCTATACCGTTGCAGCCTCCGGCGAAGAACTGACTCTTCCCCGCAAGGAGTTTGAGCTGTTAGCGCAGCTTGCTTCCTATCCAGGGCGCATCTTCACACGCGAACAGCTGCTGGCTTGGATATGGGGTACTGACTACGAAGGGGACAGCCGAACCATTGACGTGCATATTAAGCGTCTTCGGGAGCGTTTTCCTGAGAATGCAAGTGGATTCCGAATCACTACAATCCGAGGCCTTGGCTACAAATTGGAGGTTCCTGAACCTTGAAGACACTGTATACACGAATCGTGTTTTTCTCAGCAATAATCGTATTTATCAGCTTCGTATGCGGCGTCTTTCTGGCGAATATCGCGCACAATCAAGCGATCTCCAGTCATTACGAGCAGAAGATGGAGAAGGTTGGGCACGCGCTGGCGCGCATGAACAACATGTTATCGTCTGGTGAAGACACGGTTGACGAGGCGTTAACGAATCTCGCTGAACTGGGCTATCAGCTGTACCTTATCGCTCCTGATCATCATGTGAAGACATTCGGCAGACCATTCAAGAATGCTGATCTTGCTCCTGAAGCGATTGACAGCGTTCTTCAAGGGAATACGTATCGCGGCATGCTTCAGCAAAGAGCATGGAGCAGCTTCTTCGTCCCCGCTATATTCGAGAATCGACTTGCCTTGAGCCACGGTATCCCGCTCACAGTTAATGGCGTGCAGCACGCTATGTTCATTCGCCCAGATATGGTGCAGCAGACCGAAGAAGTGCGCGTTCTCATTGCGGTACTACTCGTCTCTACCTTCGTTATCAGCCTAGTGCTCATTTCCGTGAAGACACGCTATCTCGTTAAGCCGCTGCAGCGGTTAACCCGAGCCACTATGGAACTGGAAAAAGGCAATTACGAAGTTAAGCTGGATCTCCACCGCAATGATGAAATTGGTGAGCTTGCAAGACGATTCACCGTAATGGCTGAAGCTCTTGGGCAACTGGACGCCGTACAGAAGCAGTTCGTCGCGAATGTGTCCCATGAGATTCAATCTCCCTTGACTTCGATCCAAGGATTAGCGCAGCAGCTCATGGATCACCCGCTGCCGCCCGAACAAGAACGACGCTATTTGCACATCATTGCAGATGAGTCGCGGCGGTTATCCGGAATAAGTCGGCAATTGCTGACGCTCGCCTCCTTGGAACGAGGAAGCGAGATGATGAAGCAAGCTTCTATCCGACTAGATGAACAGCTGCGAGAAGTCATCATCCTACTTGAGCCGCAATGGAGCGTGAAAGACATCGAATTGGATCTTCAGCTCGATAGCGTGAAGTTAACGGGAGATACAGGATTGCTGTATCAAGCATGGACAAATCTGCTAACGAATGCGATTAAATTCACTGCGTCGCAAGGAACCATCGGGATACAATGCAAACAACAAGGAGAAGACATTATCGTAGTTGTATCTGACACGGGGATAGGTATTCCAGAGGATGTACTGCCACATATCTTCGAGCGATTTTACAAACACAGTGAGCTTGCTGAACCAGGACAGAGCCAGCATGGAACAGGGCTTGGCTTAGCCATCGTAAAGCGAATCATTGAATTGCACAACGGAACGATCCGCGTGTCTAGCGAAGTAGGACAAGGAACCATATTTACGATCCGATTCCCTAAATAGCGTATAAGCAGAACATGACCCCGTTGTCATGTTCTGTTCATATTGGGTTCATACAACTGCGGTACACTCCTATCATCCATGCGAATGACGAAACAAAGGAGAGAGTTTACTGTGAAAAAACTGTATTACACTTCATTCTTCTATGCCATTCTTGGCCTCATATCGGGTATCTTTTACCGGGAGTTCACCAAAATAAATGATTTCACAGCTTACACAGCATTAAAACCGCTGCACACCCATATTCTCGTTCTCGGCTTCCTGTTCTTCCTGCTTCTCACCTTGCTTGCGAAGCAGTTCCGCGTGCATGAAGTCCGTTCATTCAAAGGTTGGTACTATGTATATAATATCGGTCTGATGCTAAGTCTTGCAGCGATGACGGTTCGCGGCATCCTTCAGGTTAACGGAACTGATATGAAGGGCTTGAGCCACATGGCAGGCCTTGGTCATGCAGTCCTCGGAGCAAGCATCATTTGGTTCATGATCCTGCTAGGCAAACGAGTGAAGGAATAAACTGACCCTAACAGGCATATCCGAAGGCTGCACCTGCTCTTCTTATAAGAGTAAGGGCAGCCTTCTTCAGTTGAGCAGAATAGATGGCTGCACAGCTTCTGTGTTCTGTGTTCTGTGTTCTGTGTTCTGTGTTCTGTGTTCTGTGTTCAATTCGTTCTATCCCCGCGCAAATTAACAGCTGCCTGAACTCTCAATAACGGTAGCTCCCGTGGTTCCTGCATGGTACGTATTGTTGTGATTCTGGGCATCCCTCGTTGAATCTTGACGGGAATCATAGCAAGTCCCATGCCACCCTCCTGGACATTCCGTGCAATACGCTCTATAAGACACCAGCAGTGTACGGTCTACATCAGTGGATTGCTGTACTTGATGTGCATCATGATGTTCATTCATAGGTATCACCTCCTGCTCGTTATAAGGTTCGCCGAAACAATTTGCAGTATGATTAGAAATATTAGGATTAGCGCTATAGACGCCAAAACAACAAAAAAACCTCTTACAAGGTAACGATGCTCAACTCTACCGTAATAAGAGGTCTTCTATATTTCATTATCATCTAATCACGAAGTCTAATCGCAATTATCGAATCGAATGGAATCAGAATGTATCATTCATCTATATATAAGGTATCATGCAAATAAGTGGAGACTAGTCGTCGCACTTCTCCGCTTTTCCCTCATTTGTTGCTGTACGGAAGCTGGAGCCGCAGCCGCAAGTTGCTACCGCATTCGGGTTGTCGATCGTGAAGCCGCCAGACATGCCGGATTCCTTGTAGTCGATTGTAAGGCCACTCAGATGAGGAACACTTTCCTTATCGATGACGACCTTCATGCCGCCAATCTCCAAATGCACATCTTCCTCAGTCTCTTCATCGTCAAATCCCATACCATAAGAGAATCCACTGCAACCGCCTGGACGAACACCGACGCGCAGGAACATATTTTCATTTTCCTCTTGCGCAATCATTTCCTTTATCTTCTCAATCGCTTCATCGCTGATTGTAATCATTCTAATCACCCTCCTCGTATTACTAAGTATAACCATCCCCTTCGGCATATACAAGAGAACATCGCTGCTGGTAATTTGCACCTTTACTTCCTGTAGACGTATTGCCCCACCTCTTATGCGAATGTATAATGGAACTGACATCAATTAATGTGATTCGTTTCACTGCAATCTCCGACGGAACTTATCCGCCGCGGAGTTTTTTATTTGTCAACAACAGCATATTGTGCTGAATTGTAAAAAGATACCTTACCTGAAGGGGGCCTGTGTATGACTACAGTCATGACGCGTCATGCCGATCCACGTATGGCCGAAATCGCAGATAAAGTCGAACGCGGTGAGCGCCTGACGCTTGAGGATGGCGTTTACTTGTATGAAACGGACGACCTGTTGACCTTGGGTCAATTGGCGAATCTTGCGAACATGCGCAAGAACGGCAAAAATGTTTATTTTATTGAAAATATGTCCCTATACTTCACGAATGTATGCGAAGCGCACTGCGCATTCTGCAACTTCCGTAAAGATCAAGGAGACGAGGGTGCTTATACATTGTCCAGTCAAGAAATGATCGACTTCGTAGATCAGCACATCCATCCGGGCGTACGCGAGTTTCATATCGTTGGCGGACACAACCCGCATGTACCGTTCTCTTATTATGTAGATTCGCTTCGTGCACTGAACGAGAAGTATCCAGACGTCACACTTAAGGCGTACACAGCAGCTGAAATTGATTTCTTCACACGCATCAGCGGCTTGAGCATTGAAGAGGTGCTTAAAGAGCTAATGAATGCCGGACTGGAATCTCTGACAGGTGGAGGAGCAGAAATTCTATCCGATGAATATCGGAAGAAGATGCGTGTCGAGAAAGCTGGCGTTGAGCGCTATCTCGAAGTTCACCGTACGGCACATCAACTTGGCATGAAGACACATACAACGATGCTGTACGGCGCAATCGAATCGCATGAGGATCGTATTCGCCATATGATCTCGATCCGCGAACTTCAAGATGAGACGAATGGCTTCCAAGTATTCATCCCATTGTCTATGCAGCCGAAGAGTCCTAAAGCCAGCATCAAGCGCCGCAACTCCGCGTATGAAGACTTGAAGACAATTGCGATCAGCCGCCTTATGCTGGACAACATTCAACATATTAAAGCGTACTTCATCAATATCGGAACCCAGTTGACACAAGTTGCACTTACGTTCGGTGCTTCCGACGTGCACGGCACGCTTGTGAAGGAACGCATTAGTCATGCAGCCGGCGCGCTTACACCGGAAGGTTTGACGCGCGATGAACTCGTATGGCTCATTAAGGGAGCAGGCCGTACGCCAATCGAACGCGATACGTTCTACAATCCGATAAAGATATATGAGTAATGTCGATGTAATTGATCATTGAGCATATTAGAGAGATAGAGGTAATGCATGACCCTATTGGATAATACAACAGAGAATCAGCAACCGCGGGCACGATTCATAACACCGAAGACATGGCTTCCAGCTGGCTTCACGGAATCGCGTCCCAGGCAAATGAGTGGAGCCATACGACGTAATCGCCGCTTGCGGCGCAGCACCTACCATCTTAATTTTTCGGCAACATGGGGGGAGTCGAACAGATGAAACGATACGTCATACTCGGTGGCGGCTACGGAGGATTGGCCATCATTAGTCGGTTGTTGGAGGGCGAGCTGCCTTCCGATGTACAACTTGTATTAGTTGACCGCATGCCTTATCAAGGCCTCAAGACGGAATATTATGCACTAGCAGCCGGAACGGTGTCTGATATGGACATTCGCGTGTCCTTCCCGGATGATCCGCGCGTGCACCTTCATTATGGGAATGTACAATCCATTGATTTGGACGGGCAGATTGTCCACTTCACAGATGGAGATGCACTCGCCTATGATCATCTAGTCATCGGTCTGGGTTGCACGGATAAGTATCATGGCATTCCAGGCGCCGAGCAGTTCGGCAACAGCATTCAATCACTCGCCAGTACAAGACGCACCTATCAATTGCTAAATGACATCCGTCCATACGGACACGTAAGCATTGTGGGCGGTGGGCTTAGCGGTGTTGAAATGGCGGCAGAGCTGCGTGAGAGCCGACCTGATCTCAATATCCGGATTCTGGATCGGGGATCGCGCGTGCTATCTGCGTTCCCGGAGAAGCTCTCTCACTTTGTCTCTGGCTGGTTCCTTGAGCACCATATTGAGCTTCGTTCTTTTGTGAATGTGAGCCACCTCGAGGATGGAGTCATCTATAACCGGAAAGAAGATATTGAAGAAGAGATTTTGTCGGACGTTACCGTATGGACTGCCGGCATTCAGCCTGTTGCTCCGGTACAGCAGCTCCAAGTTGCGAAGGATCCACAGGGCCGTGTCATCATTAACGAATATCATCACATTCCCGAATATCCGAATGTTTTCGTTGTAGGAGATTGCGCAAGCCTCCCGTTCTCGCCTAGCGCACAAGCAGCAGGCGCCCAAGGGGAGCAGATTGCGGATGTCATTCGGGCGAGATGGAACGGGGAAACTCCTCGCTTAGGTAAAATTAAGCTGAAGGGCGTGCTTGGTGCATTAGGCAAAAAATCCGGCTTCGGCGTTGTTGGCAAGCGTGCCGTTGTAGGGTATGTGCCTCGCGTCATTAAGAGCGGTGTATTATGGATGTCTAAGAACCATTTCGGATAATACCTGCAATGATTCTACTCTATAACAAAGCATGGGAGCAGCGGCATCAATCGATGTCCAGCTGCTCCCATGCTTTTATTTCCTCTATTTTGATCATAATTTTGTCATATAACTCATCTGCCGTTTCCCCAGCAACGATTTCACCATTTACTAATGCAAACGGAAACATGTAGCACTCCCCGCAATTCCCGAGACAACCATACTCCAGTACGTCATACTCCGGGTTGCCTTCTAGGCGCTTCATGACATTATCTGTCCCGTGATGCATATTATTCACACAAAATTCTATGATTGGTCGCATTGACATTATCCCCCGCTTTCATGTTGCGCCTTTGAATTCGGATAGCTTTATAATATAATAAAATCAGCATGGATGAAAGGAGTTGTCATAGATGAGTGAAAATGCACAAAGCACAGTTTACGATGAAGTGCTGGAAGTGTTGGATAAACTGCGCCCGTTCTTGCAGCGCGATGGCGGCGACGTTGAATTGGTTGATGTTGAAGACGGCATCGTTAAGCTTCGCCTGATGGGCGCTTGCGGCAGCTGCCCAAGCTCCACGATCACATTGAAAGCGGGTATTGAGCGCGCTTTGGTGGAAGAAGTGGAAGGCATTACAGAAGTCGTACAAGTATTCTAAATTGAATAATTGGACTTCATAAGAAGGAAGGCTGTCACCAGCAGTTGAATCTGCCGGGGACAGCCTTTTTTCAATCCCGAATCATTTCATTGCGTTAACTTATCACTGCTAAATAATAGGTAAAGCGACATTGCTGGATAGCTGCTACTGCTGCGGCTGCTTCGCTTAACTGCAGCTTGTTCCCCATCATTCTTCCGTTATTTCAACTGAATTCCAAGCTTCAAGGCCATGCCGATATTATAAGCAGTACGCTCCATATTGTCAGCAGCTTGTCCTAAGGCCTCCTCCAATGTCGTAACTCCCGGAACAATCGTAAATACCATATCGATACCGTGCTCATGAACCACTTCATGTCCAGCTGCAAGCGTACCCGCAATACCGATAACTGGTACTCCATGCAGCTTCGCCGTCTTCGCTACGCCGATTGGCGTCTTGCCGTAAATGGTCTGCCCGTCAATCTTGCCTTCACCGGTAATGACCACATCAGCATCAACTGCATGATCTGCTAAGCCGGTTGCGTCGATGACAATATCTACTCCTCGCTTCAATTCAGCTTGCAGAAAAGCCACCACGCCTGCCCCAAGCCCTCCGGCCGCCCCAGCGCCTGGCATATGGGCGACATCACAACCGACGTCCTCCCGTAGCTTCGCCGCGTAGTGCGCCAAGTTCGCATCCAGTTGCTTCACCATCTCCGGCGTAGCTCCCTTCTGGGGGCCAAATACTGCCGATGCTCCCCGCTCTCCGATAAGCGGGTTGTCAACATCGCAGGCCGCTACGAATTTCACCTTCGCAAGCCGAGGGTCAACACCGCTCAAATCGATATGTGCAATGCGGCCGACCTCTTCGCCTCCATCACCAATTTCCGTTCCATCCTCAGCTAACAGCCGAATACCAAGCGCTTGAGCCATCCCAGCGCCGCCATCATTCGTAGCGCTGCCTCCAAGCCCCAGGATAATCGTCTCTACCCCCTCATTCAATGCGGATAGGATCAGCTCTCCCATCCCCCGCGTCGTCGTAACGAGTGGATTCCGCTGTGCCGGTGGAACAAGCGCCAGTCCCGATGCCGCAGCCATCTCAATAACTGCGGATTTGCCATCACCCAAGACGCCATAGAACCCTTCCACAGGTGTTCCAAGCGGCCCTGTTACTGTCGTCCGTACAATTCGGCCGCTTGTCGCATCTACAAGCGACTGCACGGTCCCTTCTCCGCCATCTGCCATCGGTACATATACGAGTTCCGCCTCCGGGAATACCCGCCCCAAGCCGCGGCCAATCGCCTGACATGCTTCCCACGCAGACAAACTTTCTTTAAAAGAGTCTGGAGCAATTACGAATTTCATACTGATCCACTCCTATCCATGCAATCTGACTTTCTCTCCGAGTTGTACATTAGCTGTTTATCTACATTTCTATTTCTATTTCTATTTCTATTCCTTTACCTGTCTCTCATTACGAACCAGCAAGTTCCTCAGTTATACCTGCACAACTTGCGAGGTTTACTGCCTTGTCCCAGTACATTGTATTGTCCTTGGCTTACAAGAACCAGCCGAAGACACCGAATACGAGCGTAGATACGATAGCGAGTACAAGACCGATTAGCGTTTCATAGGGGATAAGACGAAGACGTTCCTTCATCGCCATATTCACGCTGCCGCCAGTGGCATGGAAGAAGCTGCCATGCGGCATATGGTCGAACACCGTAGCACCCGCATGTATCATTGCCGCTGCCCCTAAGGATGCGACGCCAAGCTCCATAATGGTCGAACCGAATACCGAGCTTGCTACCGCAGTACCTGCAGTTGTGGACGCTGTCGCCAGAGACATCAAGGCGCCACTGATTGGTGCAAGTAAATAGGCTGGCAAGCCTGAAGCCGTCAAGCCATCAATAATAACATCCTTCAATTGTGAGTTCGAAATAATTCCGGCAAGTGTCCCCGTCCCGATAAGCATGACGGCAACACCCGTCATTTTGCCAAGTCCAGAGGTTGCATATCGGTTAATCTGTGTAATGCGTCCCATACAGAGTGCCCCTACTAAACCACCAACAGGGAGAGCGATAATGGGGTCAATGGCGATGCCTGCAATCGGGCGCAAGGCCAGCAATGCAATTGCTGTTATTGGCGCCATCATTGCAGCAAGAAAGCTAGGAAGCTGTTCCTTGCTATCCTCCACCTGCTCTACACCTGCTACCTTCGTTCCTTTATGAGACAACTTTTTCGCAATCCAATACGTTACGAACAAACCAATCAAAGCTGGGATAATTCCTGCTGCCATTATCGAAGTCAACGGGATATGGAAAGCATCCGCCGCAGAAATCGCGTTCGGGTTCGGCGACATAATGTTGCCTGCCTTGCCTCCCCCAATCATAGCGAGCAATATCGCCATACGGGACAAGTCTGCACGCTGCGCAATTGCAAGTGCGATTGGAGCCACCGTAATGACCGCCACGTCGATAAATACACCAACAGCTGTCAACACCATCGTTGCAAAAGCTAGTGCGAACAATGCGCGAGTCTCGCCTACCTTGCGTACTAATGTCTCTGCAATCGTCTTCGCTCCGCCTGATTCAATCAATACGCCTGCAAGAACACCTGCTGCTAATATTCGCAGCACAGCTGGAATCATCGTCTTGGCTCCATCCATCATTAGCGTTACGGAGTCAATTAAACCAATTCCTCCGACTACGCCGCCTACCAGCGCGCCAATCATCATACCGTACGCCGGTGGGACTTTTCGTAAAATAAGCACGATAGCAACCACTAAAGCCGCCAGTGCACCAAGTACAGATACCGTTACTGTCATAGTCCCCATCCTCCTTGAAGATGCAGTGTTTCGTTGTTGTACCTTTACTTTACCTCCAATATGAAAGCGCTTCATCATGCATAAACATGAAATGAAGCGCTTTAAAAAGTGTATTTTTTGTTCAATTGCACAAAACAAGATCCATCAACCTTTGTCTTGCTGCTATCAGGCCTGTATGTGAAATAAGATACATGAAATAGACATGCTCAGCCTTTCCGTTGTTAACTGGCTAAGACTCATTACTGCGCAGCATCGCGTGAATCCACCACGCCGACATTAACGTATACAAATCGCGAAAGCTCTTGGGATCCTTGCCTGTCACATCCGCAATCCGCTGAAGACGATAACGGAGCGTGTTGCGATGGATGGCCAGCCGCTGTGCAATCCGCTGCTGCTCGCCGCTTTCCTCATAATACACCTGCAGAGTCTGCCTCAATTCCCCGCTCCGATCTTCTTGGATGAATCGCTGCCACATCTGCTCCATTTCATCTGTAACCCAGCTGCGGCCCACATTCGCCAGCACCGTCTCATTTGGCATATCCTCACTATAATAGACCGTATGCTCAGGCAGGATTGCTTGACCCGCGCGCATCGTATCTTGAGCAGAGCGATAGGATGCTATGAGCCCATCGATTCCTGAATAAGCCTTGCCCACCGCGATACGAAGAGGTGCAATCTGCTTCTCTTCCAGCAACTTCCGAATTTTCCGTATTCCCTCGCATATATCCATATTCGGCTTCCGTGGGTGCAAATGCGGCTTGAATAGGACGATTTGCCGCGTATTCCGTATCGCGATAAGATCAATTGTCGGCCGCCCTTCCAACAGTTCTACAACTCTGCGCAGTGTAGGCACTGAATCCGCATCCTGTTCATCCGTAAGCTCCAGAATACAAGCAACACGAGGCTTGTCCGGCTTCAGGCCTATTCGTTCCGCCTGCAGGCGAAGCATGGCTTGATCTCCCGGTTCCGCATGAATGACCGATAAGAGGAAATCCTCCTTCATCCGCTTATCCCAGCGCGCCTTTTCCAACAAATCCGCCTGCTCCAAATACATCTCAGCTGTCATCTTGACAAGTTCCCCATACTTCGTCACTTCAGCAGGATCTCCCGTAATCCCGATAACGCCGACAACTTCTCCGCGAAATTGAATAACAAGATTCGTCCCCGGCATAACACCCTGAAGATTGCGTGCACTCTCTTTATCGATCTCGAACCTTCCCTTGCGCTCAATGGCAATGAGTGCCCCTTCATGCTTTTGATTAATGCGGGACAGGTCGCCCGAGCCAATGATCCGCCCACGCTCATCCATCACATTTACATTGTACCCAATGACCTGCATCGTCCGTGAGACGATTGCTTGCGCCAATTGCTTGGTCAGCCAACTCATATCTTCATACCACCTATCACGCGAAATCAAAAAGAGGTTAGGACATCCCGCATCCCGTCCATCCTTCTTCTCCAAAATATGAAAACGCCCTCGTTCCAACAGGGCACAGCAACCGCTGTGTCTGTCAGCCGACGGGCGTACATGCAGCATTAGGATTTCGAGCTAATCGTTGTACGAATAGGATCGAGTCCGCCTGAGACATTAATAATATTACCAGTTATAAAGTCAGAAGCATCCTCACATAGGAAGCGGATGACTCGTGTCACATCTTCACCACTGCCGGGACGGCCGCGCGGCGTTTCGTCATCGGTTAGATGAAGTACATCCTCGATTTTTCGCTCCTTGTTGTCACCACGAATATCGCCAGGGCAAATCATATTCACCGTAATGCCATTTTGTGCTTCCTCTACCGCCAGTGTCTTCGTGAAAGACACTAGTCCCACCTTGGCTGCGGCATACACCGCCCGATGCGGCCAAGAACGCGCCTCAGACGCATGGCCGAAGCCATAATGAATAATGCGCCCCCATCCCTTCTTCCGCATCGATCCGAGCAGCAAATGATCGAGCAGTATGACACCACTTAGATTCCCATTCAATAAATACATAATGTCCTCTTCCGAGTAATCCGCGAACAATCTCCGCTCTCTGATGAACGGCCCAGCATTGTTCACCACAATATCAGCCATACCGATGCGTTCATTCATTTCAGTAACGAGCCGCTTCACTTCCTCTGGCTTGGAAATATCCGCGCAAATGGCAATACACCGTATTCCCGTCTTCTCGAGCTGGAGCCGCAGTGCTTCAGCCTCTGCCTCGCTATGTACATAATTTAAGACAATATCATGCCCGGCTTCGGCCAATGTCATAGCTGTCATCTTCCCGAGGCCTTTGGCGCTCCCCGTAATAAGAGCAATTTTACGCTGCTGTTCCACGTCGTAATCCTCCTTTTGAGCGCTTCAAAGAACTTCCACGTTCAGTATAAGATATTTGCCTTGGCAGAACAACTTTGCATTGGACACTGATGTAGACAGACTGTCCGCTCCGCAATGCAATGCACTTGAATCCCTTCCACCTAGATTACAAAGAAAAAAGCCCTAGCAGCAAGCTCCACCTTTCTTATCGAAAGGCAGCTTGCCTCTAGGGCTTCTGTCATTGAAAGTATTCTACAATTAAAATGCAGGTACGATCGAACCTTGGTATTTATCTTCAATAAATTTCTTCACATCGTCAGACTGCAAAGCTGCAAGCAATTTCTTCACAGCATCACTATCCTTGTTGTCCTCGCGAGCCGTCAAGATGTTCGCATACGGAGAATCCTTATCTTCAATGAACAACGCATCCTTCGTAGGATTCAAGTTCGCTTGCAGTGCATAGTTCGTATTGATAAGCGAGAAGTCAACTTCATCCAGCGTACGAGGCAGCATTGCAGCTTCCAGCTCTTTGAACTTCAAGTTCTTCGGATTCTCAGCAATGTCGTTAACCGTTGCTTCCAGACCTACGCCATCCTTCAACTTAATAATGCCCTGCTTCTCCAGCAAGAGCAGCGCACGTCCGCCATTTGTTGCATCGTTCGGAATCGATACCGTTGCGCCATCTGCAATTTCACTAACCGACTTAATCTTCTTGGAGTAACCTCCGAAAGGCTCAACGTGAATATTGCCTACAGTTACAAGGTTGTATCCCTTCGTCTTCACTTCATTGTCCAAGTACGGCTTATGTTGGAAGAAGTTCGCATCAAGCTGCTTCTCGTGTACTTGTACGTTCGGCTGAACATAATCCGTGAACTCCTTAACTTCCAACTCAATCCCTTGCTCAGCCAGCTTCGGCTTGATATGATTCAGTATTTCTGCATGAGGCACCGGTGTTGCACCTACGACAAGCTTCACTTTTTCTGTGCCAGACTTGCCTGCCTCACCAGATGCGTTCGTGTTATCGCCTGCTGTATTTTTGTTGCCGCAAGCAGCGAGTACCGCTACGAGTGTAATAAGCGTTAATACAAAAGTCCACTTTTTCATGTCATTCACTACTCCTTCCAAGATCCCCATTTTAATTGATGAATATTTGTAAGTTGAAGCTCCTAAGAGCGTGCTTCCTATGCCTATTAGGTTTTGATTCAAATGATCATTTCATCCAACTCGTAACTACCGATAATTCCAATTGAATTACTGGGATTATATCATATTTTGTGCTGCCGTCAACCATGAAATGACCGACTCAGCACAATATTTTTTTATTTTCTTGTATAGCGGCGAACAAATGCATCGCCAATCCATTGCAGCACCTGTACGAGTATAACCATAATAACGATCGCCACGATCATCATTTCAATCTCATAGCGATGGTATCCGTAGCGAATCGCTAGGTCACCGAGACCGCCGCCGCCAATGAGACCTGACATCGCTGTATACGATACGAGCGTAACCGCCGTTATCGTCGTCCCTGCAATCAAGCCTGGCATCGCTTCGGGCAGCAGAACCTTATATACAATCTGCCAAGTGGATGCTCCCATTGCCTGTGCTGCCTCAATAACGCCCCGATCAACCTCACGCAATGACGTCTCCACGAGACGAGCGAAGAATGGTGCAGCCGCGATAACGAGCGGCGGGATTGTTCCTTCTACACCGATAGATGTGCCTACTACAATTCGTGTAATCGGTATGATCGCAATCATTAGAATAACGAACGGTACTGAACGCAGCACGTTCACAATGAATGACAAGATACTATATACGATCTTCCCAACTGTGCTATCCGTGCGCCCAGTTAAATACAAGAGCACGCCTAGCGGCAAGCCAACAAGGAAGGTGAATAGTACAGAGAACAGCATCATCTGCAATGTTTCTCCAGTAGCCGAAGACACATCGCTCCAATTGACAGTAGAGAAATCGAAATTCATCACGCAATCACCTCCACTTCAAGACCCTGCGCCCGGAGAGAAGATAATGATTGCTCTACAGCACTTGTGTCGCCATCTAGACGAACGACCAATTGGCCGTAAGGAGTATCCTTCATCCGAGAGATCGTTCCCTGCAGTATTGCGAAGCTGACGCCCGCTTCCGTAAGGACACGATGCAGCACCGGCTCATACGTGACATCACCCAAATAGTTGATCTTCACAACATGGGAATGCTCAGCAGCCTGGCTCTTGAATGCCGCCCAAGGCTGAATATCCGCATCGCTGCGCTCTTCAAGAATGAATTCGCGCGTTACCGGATGCTGAGGCTTCAAGAACACGTCTACAACCTTGCCTGCCTCAGCAATCTTCCCGCCATGAATAACGGCAACTTTGTCGCATATCGCTTGGATGACGTGCATCTCATGGGTGATTAGCACGATCGTAATTCCGAACTTGCGGTTAATATCGAGCAGCAGCTCCAAGATCGCATTCGTCGTCTGCGGATCTAGCGCCGAGGTTGCTTCATCACAGAGCAGCACCTTCGGATCATTCGCAAGCGCACGCGCAATCCCTACGCGCTGCTTTTGTCCACCGGACAATTGAGCCGGGTATTTATGCTTGTGTTCTTCCAAACCAACAAGCCTAATCAACTCATTTACTTTCTTCTCTACTTTATCCTTGGATGTTCCCGCCAGGCGCATCGGAAATGCAATATTGTCATATACCGTTGCTGAACTGAGCAGGTTAAAATGCTGAAAAATCATCCCGATTTTACGCCGCTGCTGCTGCAGCGCCGACTTCGACAGCTTCGTTAAGTTAACGCCGTCTACCTCAACTACGCCTGCCGTAGGCCGCTCAAGCAGGTTAATGCTGCGCAGCAGCGTACTCTTCCCTGCACCTGAATGGCCGATAATGCCATAAATCTCGCCAGATTCAACCGACAGACTCACATCATCCAGTGCCAGCAGCCCTTGCACCTTGCCGTTAGCACCATATTGCTTACTTATATGTTCCAGCCGAATCAACGGAATCGTCACCTTCCTTCATGCTAGCTACATTCTAGAATAGATAGGCCCTACAGCCTTATCTTCATCTATTCGTATGCTGTATCCTCTCAATAACTGTCGCCACATATACCACATTGCCTTGGCTGCCTTCACTTCTCCATTTTGGGGCCGCTCGTTCATGCAAAAAGCCCCCTCTTGGCAGATGCCAAAAGGGGGCGAACGTTCGGTATTCTGTGAAGAAACCAGATGAAAAATCGACTCTCCCTTTCTTATCTGCCAGAACATTACGTTCTGAAGGAATTAGCACCATTGACATCTTGCAATCACATAACTTATTGTTATGCATCCGGGTTGCAAGATCGGTTGCCGGGCTTCGCAGGGCCTGTCCCTCCGCCACTCTTGATAAGAAAACAGTTATGAAATTTAAATTGAGTATAATGCAGCGGGTGAAAGTTGTCAATTAACTTTTATTCCCTTTTCAATTCCATTACTTGACGGGAAGCAGTCGAAATACATGGATCAATGCGCCACACACCATCTCCAGACCATGCTGCAAATCTGCCACATTGGCCTGAATATCCTCAAGCTTAATTTTGTCATTCAAGCTGCGATGCCGCTGCCATAAATCATCCTGCATTTCTGGGTTCATATGATGAATCTCCATATTGCGTCGCTTGCGCAGCCGCTGAAGCGCATCTTCATGCTGCTCCTTCAATGCCAGCAGGGCATGTTCCAATTCAGGATGCTGTCCCTTGAAGCGCAATTGGCGAAGCACCGTAAAGTAAGAGAAATGATGCTTCACCCTTTCGGTCTCCAAGGACAGCACTGTATTCAGCAGCGTTCCAAGCTTGTCCAAAATCGAGAACACGCGAATAAATCCATTTTTATAAAAATAGACGTACCGGTAATAATCATCCTGCTCCGATTCAGACATCTCGGCCTCATAATGCTTCGACACACGATCGGCGAACTTGTCAGACGCATATACGCTTTGTTCCAGTTCATCCAAGGAGGTCTTCAGTCCGACTGTCCATACTTCTATCTTGCGCCAGAAGTGATCGGGATCGCCTGTTCCCTCCATGCGACTGCGTATTGCTTCCAAATAATTGTCCATCCCCGCCATTGCATCCTTCAACGTTCCGCTGTCAACACGGGGCGGCTCCCCGAACAAGCTGCGCAGCATGGAACTCACCCCCGCTTAAATCCGTTTGGGAAATAGTCTTTCCAACGGCGGTCGACCAATTCCACAATATCCTCACGCGGGAATAACTCATCTGGGTAGCCTGGCTTCATGCGGGCATCGATAACAATTGGCAATTTATACGAGAGATGGTGATTACGGACTTCCATTGCCGCGTATATATCTGATGCGGGGTTAAATCGCGTAAATACCGTCCACAAGAACGACAACTGCGTATTGGCAACCTGAGCGTCGTCAACGAGGAAGACGAGCGGCCACTTCGTCTCTTGTGCAGCAAGACGATGTAGCAATCGTTCCGCCAGCTGTGGTTCTGCTTCATACGAAGCACCTGACATTGTCAAGCAGCCACGGCAAAATACAGCCACATCGTTAATCTCATCGATCGGGCCTTCTTCGTACACGCCAGGCAATTCACGGACTACATCGCCTACACCGAGCAATATCCCCTTGCTGCCATGGTTCAGCTTATGCCCCGTATAGTCAAGTGTGTCATGGGACGTATTATTAATCACATACAGATCCGTCTCTGGCTTGAAGCGCTCTAGCACCGCTTCCGTAAGCTCTGCAAAGTTCTCTAAGTCAACCGGCTGATCCGTCAACATCAAGAACTTCGTCAAGCTAAGCTGCCCTTCGCCAAGAATACGGAAGCCAGACAGAAGTGCCTCACGAGAATAGCTCTCACGTACAACAGCTGCGGCAAGCGAGTGAACGCCTGTTTCTGGATATGGATGTACCTTGCGTACCGCCGGCATAACCATCGGGAACGCTGGCGACAACAATCTAACCAGATACTCGCCCAAATAGTAGTCTTCCTGACGCGGCTTGCCCACGATTGTAGCTGGGTAGATCGCATTCTTGCGGTGGTACATGTGCTTCACATTCAGGAACGGGAACTCATGCGCCCATGAGTAATAGCCGTAGTGGTCGCCAAATGGCCCCTCCATGCGGCGCTCATGTGGTGGAACGTACCCTTGGATAACGAATTCTGCTTCCGCTGGGATGCGATGTCCTTCGAATCCGCTGTCTACTACGGGCAGACGCTCACCCATGACGAATGAGGCCATCAACAGCTCCGGGAGCTTCTCCGGCAGTGGAGCGATCGCAGCCGCAATCAGCGAAGGCGGCCCGCCCACGATAACGGATACCGGAAGCGCTTCATTGCGCAGCTCAGCCTCATGATGATGGAGGCCGCCGCCCTTTTGAATTTGCCAATGCACGCCTGTCGTGCTGTCATCGTAAATTTGAATTCGGTACATACCGAGATTGTGATCAGCGCTCTTCAGCTCCGGATGTTCGGTATAGACCAATGGAAGTGTAATAAATGGACCTCCGTCCAGCTGCCAGCTCGTCAATGCCGGCAAGCCCTGCATTGGCTTGTCTGTACGCTTCACCTGCATAATTGGAGCTTGGGAAGAAGATACATCCTTCATGCCAACCTTCATCAGGCTAAGGAGCTCTTTCACCGTCGAACGCTCTTGCCACAGCTTCTTCGGCGATGGAGGCATTAGACGGTTTACGGCCTCTACGCACTTATTCGCGAGCTGTTCAGGACGCGTTCCGAACGCCATATCTACCCGACGCATCGTACCGAACAGGTTCGTCGTCACTGCAAAGGGGCTGCCCTTCACATTGGTGAATAGAAGCGCAGGACCTCCCTCTTCAATGACGCGCCGATGAATTTCTGCAATTTCCAAATACGGATCAACTTCCGCTTCAATAACGACGAGGTCATTCTCACGCTTCAGCGTGTCGACAAAGTCGCGTATATTCGTAAATGACAACTACGAGCCCTCCTTGAAAAAAATAAGCATATCTGTGTTGCTGTACTTGAACAGTTACATGGATGCCGCAGGATGTCTGCAATAATTTGCGTTCACAAGCGGGCTTTGATGACAAACGAAAACTTCCTCTTCTGTAGTATAGCTGTTTTTTTGATGAACCTAAAGCCTGACCGAGCAGACAACTTACGACATTATTACGACATTGTAAGATAGCCGTAAGCCGATTACATGGTACGAGCAGAATGTCTACAGGTATAATGAGATCATCCAAGGGGACACATCATAAATAGTTGGAGGTAGAATGATATGAAAAACAACAATCAAGTTATCGTACGCAAGCCGTGGAATGTTCGCTGGTTGGCAGCAGCAAAGGCTGCCGCATCTATCGTATTGCTCGGTGCGCACTCGAATGAAACACAGCAAGTAAAGGAAGGCGCCTAATCCAATGAATGTTTCTCAGAGAAAAAGAAGCAGCTCGCTTGCCTCTCGTTGACAATCTCCATTGTCCAACAGTAAGCGATCTGCTTCTTTATTTATAACCACTGTGTCCATTCTATAACTCAAACTCAATCTTCTTCGGTTCTTCTTACCACCATCACAGCCAAGAAAAACGATCCTTATTTTTGCCGCAGCTGCCAGACACGGATGCTCATATAACAGAGTACACTGAACAGTCCACAAATCAATACCGTATGTAATAAGCTTGCAAATAGGAATAAATCAGGATTCGTGATCGTACTCGCAACGACCGCGCCGCTTGCAATCTGTGCTGCACAAAGGATAAGCGCCCAAATGCCGCATAACTGAATCTCGCGATTGTTCTTGTGTTTGTGGTAAGCAAAATGGGACATAATCGCGATTACAACAAATAATAGTGCTGCTGCCACACGATGCATGAAGGCAATTCCTGTCCCCCCCGACAGCTCCGGAATCAACTCCCCGTTGCACAGCGGCCAGCCCATGCATGCCCCTGAAGAGTCCGTGTGCCTAACAAATGCCCCTACGTATATTACGATATACGTATATAGAAGTGTGAACCATACCCCATAGCGAAATTCTGCACGAACGGAGTTTACAACAGATGCAGAATCGATGCCGCGTTCGTAGCGCCTTGCCACTACACTCATCATGAAGGAAGAAGCGAACGCCAGCAGCGAGAATCCGAAGTGAAGCGCCATAACAGGCGGAGACTGGGTAAACACTACCGCAAGCGCTCCCATAATTGCTTGTATAATGGTAAATAATAAGGTGAGAGAAGAGTAATATAGAGCCTCACGATGATGCTTCGCATAGCGAAGAACGTAGATGAACAAGGCCAGAACAAGCAATCCTACAACACCCGTCACAGATCGGTGAGAATATTCGATCATGGATTCGATCGTATATGCCGGAACAAACTTGCCATTGCATAGTGGCCAATCCGTGCCGCAGCCACTTCCGGAGCCTGTCTTCGTTACAAGCGCCCCGTTTAACACCACGATAAACATACCGATGCAAACCGCGTAAGATAACCGCCTCAATATCCGGTAGATGTTCGCGTTCACTAGTTTCACCTGACCCGTTGTTCAATTTTTTGCCATTACAAATTATGAAAACAGTTCCAATCGTCCTCCATTATACAAGATTTCCTAGCTGAGTGTACGGCTAATTTGTGACAAATATTACATCTTTCACTTCCAAATCGATGCATCAGCCCCCTTACCTCATGTACAAGATTGACTTCAGATAATATCGGCTTGCTTCGGATGTACATCGTTCTGCACTCCCTTTCAAGGCAATAAAAAAACCGCCCCACCAGCGGGACGGTTCTCATATGTGCATCGAGTGGCTATTCACTTATTATACAGCTGCAGATACTGCAATTGCCCGATCAACGAACTGCTCGATTTCAGGACGAGTCTTGCGCAGCTTGTTCACGAAGCGAATGGTTTCCTTACCGCCCTTGAAGGCTACGAAGCTTGGAATACCAAGAATGTGGTATTGCTGTGCAACATCAAGGAGCTTCTCCGAATCGATTTCAACGAACGTCACCTTACCTGCATAATTCGTCTCCAATTCAGGCATGAAAGGATCGATGAAGTGGCAATCTGGGCACCAGGATGTCTTAAATACCGCTACAACTGGCTCCTCTTGTGCAATGATCTCATTGAACCGCTCAACTGTTTCTATTCTTTCCATACACGCTTCACTCCCTACTAAGTTCACAGAATCTAACATGGAACTTCTCTTATCCAACATCCAGCAGATGTATTCTGATACTTCTGCTTTCTTGAACTTATAACATTTGAAGAATGGAAAAGTCAAACCCCACACATGAACGTCTACGGCTGTTTTTGGGCATACTATGAAGAAAATCAATGAATTCGGTCACGTATCGTCGTCTCGAAATGGAGGGGAACAATCGATGCTGTCCAATCTGTCCAAGCGCATGCGCCACGCGATACAGCTGATGCGCCACTCGTTCGATACGGCATATAGTGTCGTCCGTTCAACTTGGAATGAACTTTATCAACAACTCGTACAATGGCGGGAACGCCCGTCGTTTGATTGGAATCGCGCCGCAGCGAAACGTGCGGAAGAGCAGGCCAGCCGACTGCTGAATGAGAAAGTACGTCAACAAGGAACAACCAGCAGCTTTCGAGAGCGAGAAGATACGGAATTCTCAGCGGAGGAATGGCGGATCATCCGACAAATTCAGAGCTCTGTTCGTACAGCCAATCGCAACAATATTACACGCACCGCAGCCTATGCGCGAATCTATCAGTCTTACCCAGAGCTGCATTGGGCCCTGCTCGCGCATATGGTCTCACGTAATGGCGGCTGGAGTATGACTGATTTGCAGGGAGAATGGCTGCCCCGCATTATGAGTGCGAACCATAGATTGTGGACCTACCGAGTGCTGGAACGATCGAATGCACTCATATTCCATGATGCCTATCCGCAGCTGCTGCTGTATGCAGCCAGCCGCCGAGCCGGCAAGAGCCTGTTCCATCTGCTTCCTGCCTTTGGCGTATCTGCCTTCATGACCCCATTCTGGGACGGCTTCTGGGTACAGCAGACAAGTTCGCTGCTCACGACAGCACTTATTATTAACGAACAGAACGTCATTGAAGGCAGAGTTATGCGCAATCCCACCTACCGGGCACATGTGCTTAATGAATGGGATTTCCAATTGCATGGTTGGCTGCAGATGAATCAAGTCATTTTCCCGCTTGGCGTTCCATCTCTACGAGAGGAAGAAGCGATTCCGCTCGTTGGGCTTAATTTAGAGAACTTTACTGACTTAGATGAACGCATAGCGTTCGGAGAGAAGCTGTATGCGCTGTTGTTCCATACGCCCCATATTTATAATCATGCTGTTCGTTTCATGCGCGCGGCCCCTCATACGGGATCGAGAGCAGACTATTGGCCGCACCGCTTTGTGAAGCAGGCGATCCCGCCCGATCGAACCGAACTATCTGATTCATACCGCGCTTATAGTCCGGCCTTGACCGATGTCTGGAAGGACGAGCCGGCACGGCAAATTGAAGAAGGCGATTGGTTCATAGATGAGCGAATGTATCGGCATCTCCAACCGATTTCAGCTCCGCTGCAGGCTGACATGACCAGCTCTCATGATCGGTTGTGGCGGGAGACTGCCTCGCTCGCTGGGTTCATTCACCCGAGCAAGGGATAACGAAGCAGATTTTATAGGATTGCAGTCAAAGAAGGACACTTCTCCAGTAAGTGTCCTTAGTGTCCTTCTTCATTCAGCCTGCCGATTCCATGTATTCATCCGGCTTAATGCCTTCATATCGTGTAAACGCACGTTTGAACGAATATACGTTTTCGTAACCCACTCGGCGTGCGATGTCATCAATGCCGCATTCCTTTCCTCGCAGCAATTCCTTAGCCATTTCAATACGAAGCCGACATAAATAATCGTAGAAATTGATTCCAGTGACTTCCTTAAATAGTTTAGACGCTTTGGAGACCGACATCTGGAAGATTTCAGCAAGCTGTTTTAAGGATACGTCGGCACTCGTGTAATTTTGGTTTACGTACTGCAGCAACTGACTTCCAGCTTCAATCGTCGATGACGTATTGGAGTACCGATTTCGCTCGCATAGTAACGTTCCCACTTCAAACACATAGCCCCACATTTCTTCCGTATTTTTGCCCTTTGCTCTATTGGCAAATTGTTTCGCGTAAATGCCCGTATCGAGATTGAGCTCATGCAGCACTCTTAGCAGCGTTTCCATCAATAATGAAACGAGTTTGATCGTACTTGCCTCAGACAGGTTTCGTTTCCCGTTTTCCGCGCTGATTTCATAAAGGATCTGCATCGAGGTATCTAGATTCCCTATCTTCAAGTTATTAATCAACTGAACCTCCCAATCTGTCGGATAATAATAGTCAACGATGCTTGGAATGGTCTCCTCCGGCGCGATCCGTAGATGTTCCCGTGAGAACAACGTATACTGCAAACTTTCATTAGCCGTATAGTAAGACTTACTTATGCCAACGAGCCCCTTCTCCATCGTTCCATACAGGACAAAAGGCTGGAAACCACATGTACGTTCAATTTCTTCCGTAATTCCGGCAGCAATTTGTTCCATCATGCCATCTTCTCCAAATCGGTTTGTGGAGGATAGGATCAACGCTTTGTCCGCATTCGTCACTTCGAATAGCTCATAGTCGAGCCGATGACAGCTCATTACTTTTTCGATGATCACCATCGTCATCATCTCGATTTTCTTAATTTTATCCAGATCGGAAAAATCACGGATCGCATGAAAGCTGATCAACATCGTGCAATAATGCATTTCCTCGGTATAGCCGATACCGAATTTTTTCAATCCGTTCATATGCTGATCATCGGCGAAATACCCCTTGAGAAGTTGAAGGAACAAATTCGACTTCGCCGCTTTTTCGTAGTCCTGCATAGATTGCTGAAGCACCTGATTTTCACTCAACAGCCGGTCGAACGATTCCTCAATGTAATTGTATTCAGAGCCGGATACGGGACTATTTTTACCCTCCTCGTAACGAATCCCTGCGGAGAGCTTGTGAAGCAAGGTTCCTAGAGGTCGGTAACTGACCTTGGCCAACAGAAAAGCCGACAACATGCCGAATGCAATGGAGATCATGATAGCCAGCAGTGAACTGAACAAGTTATTGATACCGATGACACTGTTATCGAAGTAAGAGATTTTATATTGCAGACTGCTCTCTTGGGAAGGCACAACAAGCTCATAGGTATGCTCAATTTCCTGAACCCCGTTATCCGGATTCCGGCTCTGCTTGAAAATAGGCGTCTCATGTGTCGTAATTAAGATGTCTTTGGATTCCACACTCCCGAAACGACGCATGTATTCCGAGAAGTAATCGCTGTCAATAAATAGAGCCAGTACCGCCCGCGGGTGATTGACCACCTCCAGACTTTGAAGGACAGGAATAACCCTCTTACTGCTGCCCCACAAATTGACCGTTGCTGGCGCCATTACTTTGAAATACTGTTGCTCCCGAAGAGCGCTTTGCATCATTTGCCGTGTATCTCCATCAAATATAGCAATATTAGAGAAGAAGTGGTCTTCCGAAAATGTCCCCCATGTCGATAACATCTGTTGTTTATCTGGAAAAATGACTGTGCCGAAAGATAGCACGTTTGTAGAATTAATTGAATTTTCGAAATTCCTTCGGATTTCGAGCATCTTCAACAAATCAAATTCATCATCATAAACATCCGTATTCTGCATCATCTTCCGAAGCCATGATTCAATGCTAATCATCTTCGCTATATTTTTGAGCTCGTTCAATTTATTGTCCACAACCGCTGCAATCCGATTTGCATCCGATACATGCTTCTCATGCAGCTTCTGACGTTCCTCCGTTATGTTCCGCTGTACATTTAAGGTGCTGAATACGATGATGGGGATGATCAAAATCGCAGTATAGGACAGAAAGATCTTTCGAAACGTGCCGCTCCCAAAGCTCCAATGTCGCATAGTCCGCACCTCCTTCGGTTTGAAGAACACTTCACATGATGAAGCAATATGAAGAAAACGGCGAACTCCTCTAAGGAAGCCGAGGAGAACGCCAATTTTCCAGATTATTGGTACAATGTTACTGGATGCTGTTGTATCTATCCAGCAGCTGCTGATCAATCTTCATTAATTCATCGAGCCCAAGCTTTTTCAGCTCGGAGATATATTGATCCCAATCGTCAAGTGATTTTTGGCCTAGAGCAAGCTTGGTCGCAAGTTCCTGAGAGTACGTGTTCAAGTTAGTTAAAATTTTTGTTTTCTTCTCGAGCTGCTGATCATCAGGAATGGCCAAATAGTTCAGGTTCATATTCACAAAATATGGTTTGTAATTTAAAATATTCAGCTCATGATCGGCTTTTGCTTTGGGCACACCAGAGAGCTCGAATTCGAGATTGGCGAATTGAACACGTGGAAAAACCGTGTCCCCGAATAATGGACGCCCAGTAATTTGACCCGATTTAGCCAACTCTTCGTCTGAGCCATTATTAATAAATACCTTCGCGCCGTTGCTGTCCTTCTTGTAAGTTTGCCCTTCGATTCCCCAATACAGAAGATCTGCATATTTTTCCGAGTAAATCGTATCGAAAAACTTGATGGCTGCTTCCACGTCTTTGCAATCTTTTGTAATTGCATACTTCTGCCACACAAGGAATGGAGGTTCCAACTGTGCTGCCGGAGTGATACCGTCGACCGCCTTGAGCGGCATCAATGGGAGGAACTCCCCTCCACCGTTAATGGTAGGCTCCTGATAAGTCTCCAGATTATAATCACTCAATGAAGCAACCTGGTTTTCGGTCATTTTTTGTTGCTTTTGCTCCCCTGTCGCCCCAATCAGGCTTGTGTCGAGAATGCCCTCTTTCGTTAACTGCTGCAAGTAGCGGAAGTAATCTTTAATTCCGTCTTGATACCAAGGGGATACTACCTTTTTGTTCTCAACATCTACTGCCGTGATATCTGTACCAAGCCCGAACCATTGCGCGATAGCGCCTTCAAATTTGCTTGGATCGTATACGAGCACTTCGTTTTGCTTGCCATCTCCGTTGGCATCCTGCTCCCGGAACGTCTTCAATGTTTGCAAATATTCTGCAGCTGTGTTTGGAACCGGGAGCTTCAGCTTATCAAGCCAGTCTTTACGAAGCAGCATCGTCAATGCAACCGGTGCTGGCGTTTTACCCTGATATGTTTTTTTATGAAGATTGCTGAACCAGTACATTTTGCCGTCAGGCGATGTTGTCGTCTTTTTGGCGTATGGGAATTCTTCATTGTACATTTTCTTAATGTTGCCGTTGCTGTACTTCTCAATCAGTGGATTCAGATCAAGCAGGACGCCCTGCTTCGCCAAATTCAACACTGTCGTATTATCTAGAGCCGAAATGTTCACGATGTCTGGAAGCGAGGAACCGGACGCCATTCTCGTTTGAACGACCACTTTATATTGCTCGCCTGGAACCATCTCATAGTCCAATTGCAGACCGGCATCTGTGAGCATCTTATCGACTTCTTTCCATACCGGATATTTCTCTCTCTCATCGAATTTGATATATTTATTCGAACCTTGCGGCCCAAGCAGTTTCAATTTTTTGACTTCGGCAGAAGCAGATCCTCCTGCTTCCTCCTTCTTGTTATCGCCGCTGTTGGCGCTGTTACTGGTGGTGCTGCATGCCGTGATCGACCCAATCATGAGAATTGCCATTAATACGGAGATCAATGTTCTTTTCCATTGTTTCATTTTTAGATTCCCCCTTGAATCGATAAAAACGAATTTCAAAATGATTTCAGCGAAATCTGGCCCTTGTAGCAGAAATGCTGAAATCTTATCCCAGATATATTGTAAACGCTTTCAATACATCAAAAACATTCTTTCTCGTCCAGACCGCAATTCGACGTTAATACGATCTATTCCCTTAAAAAGTAAAGTCCTACTCTTTTAAAGAACCAAGAAGCGCTCCCTTGATGAAATACTTTTGAAAAAATGGATACGTAAATATGACAGGCAATGCTGTAAAAACGATAATCGCGTATTTTAACTGGATGTTGGTCAACATGTTCGCCACCGCATTTTTGGTATCTTCCAGCGATAACATCTTTAGATCCACCGACTGTTGAACGACCACACGGTATAGATACATTTGCAGCGGATGAAGCTTTTCGTTCGGCAGATAGACAAGCGCGTCGAACCAGCTGTTCCAAATCCCGACAATCGAATAAATCGCAATAACGGCAAGAATCGGCTTGGAAATCGGCAATATAATCTTAAACAGCAGCTGCAGATGGGAAGCCCCGTCGATAAAAGCAGATTCCTTCAGACCATCTGGAATCGTCATAAAAAACGTCCTGACGAGGATAATATTCCAAATACTAACCATCCCAGGGATAATAACTGCAAACATGGTATTGTACAGCCCGAGCTTATTCACGAGCAGGTAGGAGGGAATTAATCCACCCCCGAAATACATCGGAATTAGTAGAAATACAACGATCCATTTTCGCCCCTTCAGATTGCGTACCGTTAACGGGTATGCACCCAACACAGCCATTAAGCAGTTCAAAAGCGTACCTGCAGCAACGTAAATCAAAGTGTTCGAATACGCCCACCACATTTTCGCATCTCTTACGATCAATTCATATGAGCTTAGGTTAAAGCCTTTCGGAAACCAAACAACATTCATGGCGGCTACTTCCGAAGGCGAACTGATCGACATGATGATGACGAAATAAAACGGATACAGGGTGATTAAGCAAATGACAAGTGCGATCGCGTACAAGATAATGTCGACCACGACAGAGCCTTCCCTGATCTTGTTCGGATTTTTCCTGACCGAGGCCATTGTACTCCTCCTTACCACAAGGCATAATCTGAATATTTACGGCTTAGCGTATTTGCGAAATACAGCAGCGTGAAGTTGATGACCGATATGAACAGCCCAACTGCAGTCCCTAAGCTGAATTGTCCGCCAAGCAAGCCATCGCGGTACAAATAGGTGCCAATGACATCCGCCGTTTCATATACCATTGGGTTATAGATCAACAAAATAAACTCGCTGTTCGCTGAAAACAGACTGCCAATCGCGAATATAAGCAGGAATAAGATGGTCGGACGAATGGATGGCAACGAAATATGGAGGATTTGTTTAAGGCGGTTGGCTCCGTCCATCTTGGCAGCTTCGTATAAATGAGGATCAACAGAGGACATGGCTGCCAAATATAAAATACTGCTCCAGCCAAATGATTTCCATATGCTCGTGATCGTATAAATGGCCGGAAAATACCCCGCTTCCGTGTTTATCGCGACCGGTGTCCCGCCGAACATCTTCACGATGGTATTAATGATTCCATCTGTATTGATGAATGACAACACCATGCCCGCAACGACGACGTTTGAAATAAAGTGAGGCAAGTAGCTTGCTGTCTGTACGTACTTCTTGAAGATGCCACTTTTCAGTTCGTTAAGCAGTACCGCAAACAGAATGGGCACCCAGAAGCCAAACACCAGAAAATAAAAGCTGAGCGAGAACGTATTACGCATCAATCTTCCAAAATATGGACCATTAAAAAATTCAATAAAGTGTTTAAAACCTACCCAATTCGTATCTGTAAATGAGAAAAAAGGTTTTCCCGGGAAATAATCTTGAAATGCGATGATTATCCCGTACATCGGAATATAACTGAAGATAAAAATATGAAGTAGAACGGGAAGCATTATAAGGTAGAGTTGAGCATTTTCACGCAAGTGAAATGATCGGCGTCCCCCCGGTTGACTGTTCGTCTTCATGATCTTCCCCTTTCCATATCGATTGCGGTAATTTTTGGGCCCCTTCCGCAATTTTATGATAATCTCGCCCGGTTTTGTAAGGCAAGCAACATTTTTTGATAGCGCTCGCAATATTTTCGCTGCATTGAAATTCACCTCGAACAGCCATTGCAGACGCAGGTGATGGAGGCGAAGCAGCAATAAAACAAAAGGTCGAGTTAGGGTACAAGCGTACCCCTTACTCGACCTTTCTCATTACCAGTATCATCTTACAGGCAGTAAATCAGCCTCAGCTTATGAGACAGTCTCTATGACAGTCCATGACAATCCCTATCGGAACAGATCTTCCTCCATCCACTTCAGCTGTGGACTGATGCGAGGCACGATGTCCATATTGGCTAGAATGTCTGCTTCCAGCGATAGTCCCTGTGCCATCTCGATAAGTTCAAGTTCCCCTGCATACAGCCGGAATACTGCGCGCTCTGTCACGTACAGCACTTCGATGCCACGTCGCTGTGCATAATCTGCGCAGAAGGTAAGCTGCTCTACCTGCCGAACGAACTTCCGGAAGCGTCCCTCTTGAAGGATACGAAGGCCCCCATCAGCTATCTCCATCTTCAGACCGCCAGCCGTAAAGGTGGAACAGAAGACAAGCTTCTTCGCATTTTGGCTTATATTAATGAAGCCGCCGCAGCCTGTCAGCTTGCCTCCGTACAGACTCACATTCACGTCTCCTCTTCCGTCTGCCTCTGCCATCCCCAGACAAGCAACATCAATCCCTCCTCCATCGAAGAAGTCGAATTGGGCTGGCTGATCAAGAATAGCTTCTGCAAACGCAGATGCGCCGAAGCTTAGCCCGCGTGCAGGTATGCCACCAACAGGGCCGGATTCAAGCAGCAGCGTCATATCTGTTCGTCCTGCTTCAAGTGCTGCATATCCAACTCCCTCAGGCAGACCGATACCGAGATTAACAACACTGCGTGAGGGGATTTCCTTGAGTGCTCGCCGTGCAATGACTAGCCGCTCATCTCTTGCCATTGGAGGCACATATGCGGCGGACGATTCCTG
Organism: Paenibacillus suaedae; assembly: GCF_032337355.1. NCBI lineage: Bacteria > Bacillati > Bacillota > Bacilli > Caryophanales > Paenibacillaceae > Paenibacillus > Paenibacillus suaedae. The sequence continues at coordinate 81,914 of NZ_JAVYAA010000008.1, read as the reverse complement.
CTGTATCTCCCCAGCATATGCGGGGTTGTATACCTCTGCGAACGTCATTGTATGCTCCTCCGGCCTAGCGACAACGATAGCATCGACCAGCATGCCTGGGATGACTACCTGCTTCGAATGCATGGTTCCGTGCGGCACGATGCGCTCTACCTGCGCAATCACAATTCCTCCGCTGTTCCTCGCTGCTTGAGCAAGTGCCAGCATTTCTAACGTTACTGCCTCTCGCTCCATGGAGATATTGCCGCGCTCATCAGCAGTCGTGCCGCGCACGAAAGCGCAATGAATCGGAAAAGCTCGATAATAGAGCTGCTCTCGGCCTCCAAGCTGCACCAGCTCTACAAGCTCTTCCACCGTGCTTGCATTCAGCCTGCCCCCTCCATTCCTCGGATCGACAAAGGTATGAAGGCCGACATGGGTCAATGTCCCCGATCGGCCTGCAGCAATATCACGATAGAGATGTACAATCACACCCTGCGGAAAGTTGTAGGCTTCAATCCGGTTATCGAGCGCAAGCGCGCCCAAACGCGGAGCAAGTCCCCAATGCCCTCCAATGACTCGCTTCACCATGCCTTCATAGGCAAGATGGTTCACGCCGCGAACAACGCCATCCCCTTGTCCGGCTGCATACACAACTGTAAGCCCTGTCGGCGCCGCCTCGTTCAAGAAGCGGCGCTCCAGCGCTGACGTAAGTGCTTCTGGGTGAGCACATCCAACGAAGCCTCCCACAGCAACCGTTGCATCATTCGCAATAAGCGCCACCGCTTCATCCGCGCCCATAACCTGAGCGCAGCGGCGCGGGACAAGCGGTTGATTCAGCCGCTGATCGAAGCGGCTATCCACTGTGCTGTGACGAGCATCTAGTCCATTCAAATGGACAACCCTCCGTTCACTTCCAGCACTGTTCCATTTATATAATCAGCTGCATCCGAAGCGAGGAATAAATACGCTTGTGCAACTTCGTCCGGCCGTCCTAATCGGCGCAGCGGTACTTTTTCACGCATACTGTCAATAATCTTGTCCGGCATCTTGGCCACCATCTCCGTTGCGATGAAGCCTGGGGCAACCGCGTTCACACAAATCCCCTTAAATCCTAGCTCGCGAGCCCATGTACGCGTCATGCCAATGACGCCTGCTTTGGTCGCAGCATAGTTCGTCTGTCCAATATTGCCTTGAACGCCAACAATCGATGAGGTATTAATGATTTTCCCCTTGCCTTGTGCAGCCATATAAGGAGCTGCAAGACGCGTGCATAGAAACACTCCATTCAAATTCACATTGATAACATCCTGCCATTGTTCTGGGGTCATCTTCAGCAGCATCGCGTCACGTGTAATTCCAGCATTGTTAATCAGAATATCGATAACGCTAAATGTTGCAACCGTCTGCTCCATCAGTTGCCGTACGCTTTCTTCATCCGCTACATTCGTCTTCACGAATAACGCACGATCACGCTGTTCTCTTGTCAGCTCTTCGATCACTTGCTGCCCCGCCGTCTCATTGAAGTCAGCGATAACAACATTCGCCCCTGCCTCAAGAAACAAGTGTACCGCTGCAAGCCCTATGCCGCTTGCTCCGCCTGTAATGATTGCCGTTTTCCCTGTAAGCTTCATCGTCATCGTCTTCCCCTGTCTCCCTTCAATCTGTATGGTCGGCCGATGCAGTTGACCCGCTAGGAGCTGCTTCTGATGAATCTCTCCCCAAGAAGGACTCGATTGCATGCAGCAGCTGCGGAAGATCGTCAACTAACGGTGAGTGACCGCATCCTGTCAATGGAACGAACTCCGCAATGTCTCCCAGATCAGCCAGCGTCTCTCTCGTCATCACCTCAGTAATAACTAAATCCTGCATGCCCCGCAGAACCAAAACGGGGGCTTTGATTCGTTTCACAGCCCCGCTTCCCGGAGATGCTTCATGATCAAATACACTCACGTTAAACGTGTTCAGCGCATGATACACATCCATCAGATTACGCTGCGTCAAAATATCGTCTATATAGGTTTCGTATCTTGCCTCTTCCGGTTGATTTCGATCATAGATAACGGCCTCATACAATTGCTTCATAAACCGGCGATCCCGACGTATGTTTGCAGATTCGATGAGGGTATTGCGAGCCAATGATCGAATACCTTCGATGGTCGTAATCCGGCGCGTAACATCTGGCAGGCCGTTCGATCCGTCCTCATAAAATGGATAACCACGAGTCGAGACGCTTGCCAGTAGCACCAGCCGTGTTACCTCATCAGGATAAGCGGCTGTATACTCCATTGCCACCCCGCCACCAGTCGACCAACCAATGAGGGTGAAACGAGTTAGTCCGAGTAAATCGACCCATTGCTTCACATCTGCAGTGAAATCAGATAAGGATTCAATCGGCGTATGATAGGTAGAAATACCAAACCCACGCAGGTCGACCGCATACAGCTTATACCGAGCACCCATCTGTTCCAGCACGACATCCCAATGGCAGGACGAATTCATGTTGCCATGAATCAGCACAACTACCTCATCGCCGCCATCACGTTCACGGTATCCGAGTGTTTCCCCATTTGGCAATTCAACGGATTTTACATGAATCTTCATGCTTCGTCCCCCCATCTTAAGGTGAGTGCGCCCCACGCATACCCGATGCCCGCAGCTGCTAATACAACAATGCTGCCCGGTTGAATCAACTTCCGTCTTACGCCTAATTCCAGACATAAAATCGGATCGAATTGACCGATATGACCATAGTCCTCTAAATAAACGGAACGTTCTTCAGGAATCCCTAAGGAGCGCAGCACGAATTCATGTGCGGATCGTTTCATATGAAGCAAGCCTATAAAATCAATATTCGAGACCATATATCCACTACCCTGAATGGCTTGTTCCACCACCTGAGAGAATCGCTGCATCGACACCGCATCCAGTCGCGACTTCATCCGTTCTGGATCTGGGACTCGGAAGCAAGCCTGACCTTGCGCCAATAGCTCAGCCGTCAATGGCTGCTTCGTTCCCCCTGCTTGAATGATGACATCTTGCGCAAATGATCCATCCGTAATAATTGCTGAATCCAGCACCTCTGGATACGAAGGGCCAGCCCCACGCTGGAGCAGCATCGCTCCGCCGCCAGCACCCAAGTTCGCCATGAAGCGAGTGTTCGGATCCGTTAAGTCAATCAGGTCGCCGTTGCGATAGCCGCCAGCAAGCAGCACAGTGCGAATACGAGAATCCCCCAACATCATCGACTTCGCTGTCCGAACAGCCATAATTGCCGTACAGCATCGGGAGCCCATATCGAAGCCCCACGCATTTACAGCTCCAATCTCATGCTGCAGTTGAAGAGCCGCCGTCCATACCGGGTATTCCTTGTATTCTTCACCGATATATATAATGAGATCAATTTCCTCAGGCGCGATCTGGGCACGACGAATCGCTTCCTCCGCTGCTGCAACCCCCATCGCGCAGGGATGATCATCAGGCCCTGGGACAGGCTTCTGCCGGATGCCCAGCTTCGACTCCACAATATGCTGAGGAATGCCTGACGCTTCTGCAATATCACCGCTAGTCATTTTCTGGTCAGGGATGTAAGTTCCTACGGACAACAGACGGACGATCGACTGCTCATTCTTTTCTCTTTCATTCATTCCGTTCTCGTTCATGCGCGTCATTCCCCCGCTTCATCATCAGCTGCATATAGCCAACCGCTTCCTCCCATGAAGCAACGGTCTGCTCTTCCTGGCCCTGTACATAGGTAATTCGGATTCGCCAATCGTCCAATCCCTCGGTCTCCTGCCGTATCCGGCAGCGGACGACAAAGGAACCGACCACAGAGGTATCCTCAACCAAATGATGTCGATTGTCCTGATTTCGACTGTCATGAGCCTCCAAGTGCACATCCTCTTCCAAGTGCTCCGCAGCCGTGTCCTTCTGCCTGCGAGAAGTCATCCTGCCTCCTCCTTCCCATGCCGTGATGCTGTCTCCGTAGGAGACGAAGAGGCTCTCCTTCCTCTCCGCTTCATCCACCACATTCGGAGCGTTCCGGTTATGCCTGCTGGGAAGATGAGCACGACGACAATGTAGAGAAGGCCAAAGAAAATAATCCATCTCTCGAATATGGGGTGGAACTTAGCCAGCTCAGTTAGGCCATGGTGCGCCCATTCAATAATCGCTGAGCCAATAATCGCCCCAAATAGTGTCCCAACGCCGCCAATAATCGTCATCAGAAGCGCGTTCAAGGTCATATCCATCGCGAACACCGTCGTATTGACGAATCGCAGTGTCAGCACATACATGGATCCGCTAATGCTGGCGACTACACCTGCGACTACACTTGCAAACACCTTGTAGTGGATGATCTCATAGCCGAGCGAAGCGGTTCGCTGCTCATTTTCACGTATCGCCATCAACACACGACCGACGGGGGATTGCGTGAACCTTCTGAGCAGCATATAGATGACAACCATCACAGCGAGCGATACCATGTACAGCACCGTCCGATCCTTTAGCTCCGAGGGAATCGGGAACGTGAAGCCGTCATTTCCTCGCGTCAGAGACCTCCACTTCTCCGCCAAGACAAGCAGCAATCCGGAAAAGGCCAACGTAAGCATTGCGTAAAAGTGATTCTTCAAACGCAAAGACAACATGCCTACCAGATAGCTGAGCAGCGCCGACAAAATCACACCTGCTGCAATCGACAGCAGCAAGACTCCGATGTTGGCCCCCATCCGATCGAGCATGACACCAGTTGCGTACGCACCAATACCGAAGAACATACAATGACCGAATGAGACAATGCCTGTATAACCGAGCAAAATGTCGTAACTCATCGCAAAAACAGCGAAGATGCAAATTTGCGTCATAATAATGAGGAAGCTGCGCGAGTCATTGATCCACGGCAGCACGGCAAGTCCAATGACGAGCAGAAGGAACCATTTCGTTCCGATGTTTATATGTCTCATTACGCTCCCCCCTTCGCCCCGAACAAGCCTGAAGGCTTAATGAGAAGGACAACCACCATCAACAGCATATTGCCTGCAAGCGACAAGTCCGGCACATAATAGGCCATAAATGCTCCCGACAAGCCAACTAACAGTGCCGCCAGTGCAGAGCCTTGGATGCTCCCCATGCCGCCAATGACAACGACGATGAAGGCAAGAATGGCAAATTGCATGCCCATTTCGGCAAAGATCACTCCTGAGTATGGAGCAAGCAGTACGCCTCCCAGTGCCGCCAGACCTGCCCCAACCATAAATACAAGCGTGAATACACGCCGAATCGGAATGCCTAGCGCTTGAACCATTTCCGGATTCATAACGCCTGCGCGCACGATTAGACCAATCTTCGTACGCTTCAATATGAACAATAATCCGCCGTACACGAGCGCACCAATTACGATGATGAAGATTCGGTATTTAATTAGAATCACTCCGCCAACTTCCCAGCTTCCGCTGAGTATAGGCGGGGCATCCGCCTTAAGTGGATTCGGGCCGAATACAACTTTGAGCAATTCACTTAACACAAGCATAACGCCTAGCGTGACCAGAATCTGCTGCACATGATTGCCGTACACGGGCCGAATGACAATGCGTTCCATCATGAAGCCAAGCAGCATTCCAACAAGAATTGCCCCCACAATCGCCAAGACGAATGAGCCCGTTGCCGCATACAACCACACCCCGCTATAGGCACCCCAGGCAAACAAGCCGCCGTGCGCGAAGTTGAGCACGCTCATAAGTCCGAATATAAGTGTCAGCCCCGACGCGAGCAGGAAGACGAGCATTCCGGTCGCAAGCCCATTAACAATCAGATTGATGAACCCGTTCAATACATACTCCCTCCTCTTTGGCGCATCGGTTACGCAATGCCCAAATACTTCCGCCGTGTCTCCTCGTCATAACGCAGTTCATCCATCGTTCCTGCCTTCACGACGCGCCCTTCGTCCATCATGTAGTACGCGCTTCCAATGCGGCTCGCCATAAGGAAGTTCTGCTCAACTAGGAGCACGGTCGTCTTCTCCTTCATCTGCTGGATAGCTTCCATCAGCTTCTCCACCATAATCGGGGCAAGCCCTTTGCTAGGTTCATCGATGAGGAGCAATTCATTGTCGTTCACATATGCCCGGGAGATCGCCAGCATCTGCTTCTGCCCTCCACTCAAGAGCCCACTCTTGCGGTTCCAGAAGCGGCGCAGATCTGGGAACAGCTCCATTGTCCATTCCAGCCGAGCAGCAGCCTCTTCGCTATTCCCTCTCATCGCAATACGCATCGTTTCTCCTACCGTTAGATCCGTGAAGATTCCCTGATCCTCTGGAACATACCCGACCCCTTTGCGAGCAATGAGATGCGTCGGAAGCTGATCCAATCGTTCTCCCTTATAGTGGATTTCTCCCTTGGATGCCGGATTCAATCCCATAACGGAACGCAGTGTCGTCGTCTTGCCCGCCCCATTGCGGCCAAGCAGTACGGTAATCCCACCAGCCTTCACTTGGAAGGTGACCCCTTGCAAAATGTGAAACTGTCCGATATACGTTTCAATTTCATTCACCTGCAGCAGCGTCATCATACAACCCTCCCAAGTAAGCAGACTGTACCAATTCATTATTCATAATCTCATCCGGATGACCATCTGCAAGCAGCTTCCCATTAAACAGAACGGCGATCGTATCGGATAAATCCAGAACCATCTCCATCTTGTGCTCAATGAGTAATATCGTTCGATCTTTGGCATCCTTCACCCGACGGATCACTTCCATAATCGCTGGAACCTCTTCCACTGATATGCCAGCCGTCGGTTCATCGAGCAGAAGAAGCGACGGCTGGAGCGCTAGCAGCATCGCTAGCTCCAGCTTGCGCTTCTCTCCATGCGCCAAGTGCTTCGCTGTAGCACCGCCTCTTCCTCCAAGCAGCACCATTTCGAGCCAATGCTCCGCTTCTTCTTCAAACTGACGATACGCTCGCAGTGATCGATACCAATTCATGCGAACACCATGTCTGGATTGGACAGCAAGCCGTACATTCTCCATCACCGTCAGATTGGGGAATACATTCGTGATCTGAAAGGATCGCCCCATCCCAAGCCTTGTCCGTTCGAATGGGGGCAGCAACGTCACGTCGCGCCCCTCGAATTGGACCTGGCCAGAAGTTGGCCGCAGTTCGCCGCTTAACAAGTTGAACAGGGTCGTCTTACCTGCACCATTTGGTCCAATGATTGACTTGAAGCAATTACGCTCAACGGTGAGGTTCACTTCCTGTACTGCGATATGTCCGCCGAACGCAATCGTCAAATCTGTTGTGCTCAAAATCTTATCCACCGCTTGGGACGAATGGGAGCGGCGAGCTCTATTCGTCCCCTGTTCAATCGGCAGCGACTCGGCCGTCCTGAGGTTGTTCTCCGCTCCGCTCATGTCCCGACCTCCTAGTTAACGTTTGTTGCGAATCGGCGGTGCCGTCTCTTCTGGCGACAGTTCACGGATAAGTACAGGAACCGGATAATCGGTACCATCCTTCTTCTCCAGCTTCACCGCATACATCGTCTGCAGTGCTTGGTGATCTTCCGCTCGGAACGTCATCTTGCCCTTCGGCGCATCAAATGTCATTCCTTCCATCGCTACAATCAGCTTGTCGGCAGTCGTATCACCGCCCGTCTTCTTCACCGCTTCCACGATCGCGATCGCTGCTGACATGCCTCCAGGTGTGAACAAATCTGGCAAATCTCCATTGAATCGCTTCGTATGTTCTTCTACGAGCCATTTATTCACATCATTGCTCGGAAGTGAATGGTAGTACACCGAGAAGCCTTCCATCCCCTCCAGCTCCTGCATTGTCTTCAGAGCCGCGATATCCGGAGCTCCAGTAGACAGTTTGATGCCTTGCTCCGTTACCTTCATATCCTTAAGCTGCTTCCACGGCGTATTCGCTCCCGCCCATACTACGAACAAGTAATCCGGTTTTGCACTTACAATTTTCTGAATGTTCGCGGTAAAATCCGTTGCAGTAGCGTCCGCGTACTGCTCTTCTACAATTTCTGCACCAAGCTTGATCGCTGCTTCCTTGAACGCCTTAATGCCATCGCGTCCGAACGCGCCATCCGGTGCGAACGTTGCAATCTTAACGCCCTGCTTCGCTATCGCCGCCGCGCCTGCAACCGCGTCCTGCGAGGAATTGCGTGCAGTGCGGAATACGTATTTGTTCCACAACTCGCCTGTAATGCTATCCGCAACAGCCGGCTCGACGACCATAATCTTCTCGTATTCCTCAGCAAGCGGAAGAACCGCTAATGTATCCCCTGAGCTGGATGAACCAACAAGGAAATCAACCTTATCGGTTTCAAGCAGCTTGGTTGCCTTCTTAACGGCTACGTCCGGCTTCGTTTCCGTATCTTCTACAATGAATTCAACTGGCCGTCCATCGATCGTCTTCGTACCTTGTGTGGCATAGTCGATGCCAAGCTCGAATCCGCGAACCGTCTGTTTGCCGTAACTTTCAAGCGCCCCCGACATGGAAGCAAGCACTCCGATCTTGATTGGCGTCTTATCTCCATCGGACGATTTCTTCTCTTCCGTTTGATTATTCTTGTTCTCTGTCGATGCTGCACCATTGTTCTCTTGCTTTGCGGAGTTCCCTCCCGCATCACTTCCACTGCTTCCACAAGCAGCTGTCAGCAGCAGGAGCAAGGACATGAAGCTGAGCAGCAATAGTCTTGACATCTGTATGCGAACCGCCCGTTGCTTATCATGGCTGCGATGTAATTGTTGCTTCTGATTGCTTGTTTCACGAATAAATAACTGTGTCATAGACACCAAAAACCCCCTTACGAATCATTTCTCATTCATCATAAGAGGGTATAGTTACAAATGAGTTGCATCGGTTAGGAAACCGCAGCACGACATACTGCCAGCTTAATCAACAGATAAGCAAGCAACATTCCGCAGCAGATCCCTCTTAATCGTCATCACTCAGTATTACACTCGATATGTCCCGAACAAGTTCTCGGATATCCTTCATCGGCTCGATCCCTAGCTCTTCCTCCAACGCCTTTCGGCATTTGTTGTACCAGCGCAAAGCTTGATTGCGATTGTTCATTTGAAGATGACAAGCAATCAGGATTCGGTACGCCTCTTCCCAGCAGCGATCTTTCGCTACAATCGATTCCGCCCAGCGGATCGCCTTGTCGAAGGTATTCATAGCCGCATAGTGGCAAGACAATCTCTCTGCTCCACGCATGAACAACACTTGCAAGCGTTCCCGTTCCTCAATGCACCAATCCTCGTAACGGCGTTCAGGCATATAGTCGCCTTCATAGATAAGGAGCCCTTCCTCCAGCAGTTTGATTGCCTGCTCCACATCGCCAGCTTCAAGCCCTTGTTCGATCGCCATCTCGAAGCGATTGGCGTCGAGCACCCAGCCCGCAGCCGGATTCAATTGATAGGTGGTTCCCCGCCTAATGATGTAATAAGGGTTCGAACGAACACGACGATGCGGTTCCAAGGCCGTATTCAAGGCATTTAGCGCCACCTTGAAGTCTCGATTGGCCGCCTTCTCCTCTGATTGAGGAAACAGAGAATCCAGCAGTTCTTCCTTCGTCAACGAACGAGTCCGTCTAGTCACCAGAAGCTGGAACAGCTCTTTTGCCTTGCCACGCTGCCAGTCTTTGTCCGACAACTCGATATCGCCAAGCTGGACGACAAAATTCCCAAGCGTATGTATATACAAGGTATATCCAGGGTGGTACGTAAGCTGATCTAGTCCTAATTCCGTAAGCATCGTCGATGCGTAGGAACGGCAAATATCAAGTCGTACCGCTTCAATAAGCAGCGGAATGAGCTGCTGCGTGTCGCTCGGCCCGAACAATGTACGCCGCGTGATCAGGAACGAGTAGCCTTCCCGCTCCGTCCGCGCCAAAAAGCGCTCCATCGCAACCGCGAACTTGCTGTCCTGCTCTGTCCGATAGGCGCATAATGCGAGCCACATCTCAACAGCAGCGCTGCCGAATCCATCACCGCAAGCGAGGAAACGTTCACTACATTCACGGAAAACATCCTCGGCTTCGGCATACCGATTCGCGTTGAACAGTGCAATGCCCATGCTCAGCCTAATTAGCGAGGTGAGCCAGCCATCATTCGCGAATTGCGTCTTCTCCCAAGCACTATGCCCGTATCGTAGAGCCGTATCCGTTGAACGAGCTCTGCCGAAGAGCAAGCAGAGTCCCATATATGGCTCAGCGCTGCCGCGCTTCACTTCCAGCCGTTCCATGATTGACAGCGCCGCCTGATAGCAATCAGCAGCTACCTTCGCATCATACTTCCCAGTCAGCTGCGCAGCATGGCCCATTCGCATCCATCCGCAAGCCTCTACGAAGGGCGCCTTGAAGCGAATGCCCTGCATCATTCCCGCTTCTGCCGCCTCCTTCGCCGCAACTGGCTCTCCGCACATACTGCTGATAAGCGAGAGCAGCAGATCAATCTCGCGGTGCGAGCGGGATAATGTCTTGGAATGGTAGCTAAGCCCGCGGAAGAGCGAACCCTGTTCCTGTTCCATCATCTGGGCATGCATTAGCTTCGACTTTGCCTTGTGCAGTCTGCCGGTACGGAGGAACAACCGCGCTTCAAGCAGCCAGTCTCTTCCCTCTGCGTGGATATGAATAGCCCGATCGTACCAGAGCTGCGCTTCTGTTCCTCTGCCCGCATTAAGCATATTTTCAGCCATCAATGTATATAAGCGGCCAAGACGCTCACGCTCGCCCGTTCGAACCCTTCCACCTGATTCATAGCTTGAATGCCGCAAGTTAACGCTTTCAATTCGATCTACATGCATGATCCGGCCTCCATAGAGCGACTCTGCAATTGCAATCGCACGCTCCAGCAGAGGCTCTGCCTTGCCAGGTTGTATCGTATCCAGAAATAAGAGAGCTTGCCCTTCAAGGGCCATCATCTGAACAATGCGATTGCTGGCACTATCTGCTTCATATTCGGCTATGCGGTATTGGGCTGACGCCTCTTCATACTGGCAGCGATAACGCATAATATCCCCATGCAGCACATGCAAATATGGGTATCTTCGCCTCGTACGCTCTGGAATCGTCAGCAAGGAGGCATGGACGAATTCCAAATGACCGCCCTGTATCAACTCTTCGCCCCCATCCTGCAGCAGCAGTGCCGTCTCTTCGGCATCCTGCAGCACCATCGCCTGTGCCATCGCCAGATCATAGCGGCCGCGCGATGCGAAGATGTGAATGGCCTGCTTCGCCAAAGACACGTAACGATCATGCTGTCTTCTCAACTGATCGAGCAGGAATTCACGGAACAGGGCATGATAGCGGAACTGCTTGTCATCGACTGCTGACAAGAAGCCGCTGCCGCACAGCTCAAACAACAGGGCATGTGAACCGCTTCGCCCGCATACGGCATCACACCAGTCACCGGTAAGCTCGTCAAAGATACTCGTCTCCAGCATGAAGGAGCGCATCGACAAAGATTGCTTCTGGAACAGCTCCAATGCCAGAAACTGAAACAACTCCTCCATCGTATCTCTTGGCGCCCGCAGAAGTTCTTCTAGCGACCCATTGGAAGACAGCAGCCGCTGCCATATAAGCTGCACCGCAATAATCCAGCCTTCCGTCTGCTTATAAATCCGCTCAAGCTGCTGCTTCGTAAGCGGGTACCCGTAATAATCGCTGTACAACACTTCAATTTCTTCTTCATTGAATGCAAGCTCTTCCTTGCCAATTTCCAGTACATGGCCTCGGATGCGCAATGCAGCTAGACCATCCCACTGAGGCTTGGCGCGTGAGGAAATGACGATGCCCATCTTGTCGCAATCAGGCAAATAGGACACAACATACTGCATCCATTCGTCAATGCTTGTAGTCGGTTCGACGAGGTGGTAATCATCAATGATTAATATCGTCCGCTTTGAAAGCGATACCAACTCATTCAAAAATAAGTCTGCCAAGGCAATGATATCTTCACTGCTGTTCCGATTTCCACCGCTGTGCAGCTCAGCAAGCAGCGATTCCCCAAAATCGGGAACCGCTTGCCGCAACGTATAAATGATATGGGATACAAATGGGATAAAGTCATTGTCTTGGGGAGATGCTCCGTACCATGCATACGTCATGTCCGAGGAGCGCAAATAGGCGGACAGCGCCGTCGTCTTGCCGAATCCCGGACCAGAGGTCAATATGGTGAGCGGGAAATCTGTAATGCGGGTTAGCACTTTAGCAAGACGAGGACGGTGGAGCAGCTGCTTCTTCAGAGGGGGCGGCATTAATTTCATTTTAAGCACGCGGCCTTCTTTCATGCAGAACCTCCAATTCCTCTATTTTCCAATGTTGTCCTGTATATTGTATCACAGTTATACCTGCTTCAAGCACTTTTACAAAAAAATGAGCGGCTGACCTCGGTCAACCGCCAAACCATGCTTTCATTGCCTTTTTGTCCAGCTTGCCCACTACTGTCTTTGGAAGCTCTTCAGTGAGAATAAAGCGCTTGGGCACTTTATACTTACCAATCCTCGCTTGACAGTATTGCTTGAGTTCTTCTTCCGTCAAGGAGGAGATCTCTCCTGTACTGACAGCGGCAACGACAACTTCGCCCCACTTCGAATCTGCTATGCCAAGCACAGCTGCTTCCAGCACCTTCGGATGGCTCTCGAGAATATGCTCCACTTCAAGTGGATATACATTCTCTCCTCCGGTAATAATCATATCTTTCTTCCGGCCAACAATATAGTAATAGCCGTCCTCATCCCTTCGAGCCAGATCCCCCGTCAACAACCATCCATCCTGCATCGTCTCTTCCGTTGCCTGCGGATTGTTCCAATAATGAGAGAACAAATGACCTCCCCGAAGCACCAGCTCTCCGACTTGACCTGCTGCCAGCACGCGCCCGTCAGATCCAATAATCCTTGCCTCTCCGAGCAGCATCGGCACGCCTACCGATCCGGGCTTCATTCTAGCCGCTTCCGGCTCGATTACGAAATTGTTTGGACCAGACTCTGTCGCGCCGTATCCTTCCTTAAAAGGCAAGCCTCTAGCATGAAATGCTTCATATACGGATAATGGACACGGGGCACCTCCCGAGAGAAAGGTTCGCATATCCGGAAACATATCATTTCTAAATGAATCGCACTGAACGAGCAGATGATACATCGTCGGCACCATTAACACAATCGTACAACGTTCTTCCCGAAGGAGCCGGATCATGTCATCCGCTTGGAAATTGCGCACGAGCACGACCGTTCCCCCAGCCATAAGTACAGGGAATGTCAGTGCATTAATGCCTCCAGTATGGAACATAGGCAAGATCGTCGGCGTAACGTCCGATTCGTTCAACTGCCAGCTAATTACCGTGTTCGCCGCATTCCAGAATACAGAGCCATGCGACAGGACAACCCCCTTCGGTTTCCCTGTTGTTCCCCCAGTGTAGATCATGAGCCATGGATCATCGAGGCAGATTGCTTCCTGTGCCAATATGTCACGAGGTTGTGCAGGCTCATCTGCCGTTGCCCCGGCTGCAATCTCAGCAGATGCATCCTCGATTGCATTGAATGTCGAACTCCCCGGCTGTTCACATTGGGCCTCCGCCTGTTCATGCAGCAGCGCAGACACATCCAATACTTCTACGCTTCTTTCTTGTAATGCTTCAGATAGAGCAGCAAGCGAAGGAACCGTTCGATCATAAAGCAGCACCTTCGGCGAACAGTCCCGTACAATTTCATGCAGCTCTGCTTCCGCGAGCCTCCAATTCATTGGGGCGGCAATCGCGCTCAACAGTCTGCAGGCAAGCAGTGCATCCAGCATCTCAGCCTGATTTAGCAGCAGTACAGCAACCCGATCCCCAGCGCTAACACCATGATGCTGCAGTACAAACGCCAACTTCCTTGCACGGCATGCAAGCTCTCGATACGTGTATCGATTCCCTGTATGAGCGTCTACGACCGCGACTTTATCCGGCGTCTTCTCGCAGCGATGCTCGAACCAGTATGCAGCACTGTCCACCGTTTCAAAGCTTCGCCATGAATGCTGTCGTTCCGATTCAGCCCCGCTCGACGATGACAGCGACACCATGACCGCCTCCTACACAGAGCGCAGCCGCGCCGTATTTCACCTTTCTCCGCTCCATCTCGTGAAGCAGTGTCACAAGCACTCTTGTCCCGCTGGCACCAATCGGATGTCCGAGCGCAATCGCGCCTCCGTTCACATTGACGATCTCTGTATCAATGCCCAGTTCCTCGGTAACAGCCAGCGCCTGTGCCGCAAAAGCTTCATTGATTTCGAACAGTTCAATATCCTGCATGCGCAGGCCTGCCCTGTCAGCAGCCTTCCGCAGCGCAGATACAGGTCCGAGTCCCATCCATTCCGGCTCCACGCCTACTGCTGCATAACCGCGCATCACCGCGAGGGGTGATAAATTACGCTTCACAGCTGCTTCCGAGCTGCACAAGACAACAGCAGCTGCCCCATCATTAATCCCGGACGAATTGCCCGCTGTAACCGTGCCATTGCTAAGGAAGGCAGGTTTCAGTTTGCTTAAATTGTCCATGGTCATGCCATGGCGAGGGTGCTCATCCGTATCCACCGTCCGGAAAGCCCCCTTGCGTTCAGGTACTCGGATTGGAATGAGCTCAGCTTCGAATCTTCCATCACGCATCGCTGATTCCGCACGTTGTTGGCTCTTTAGTGCAAATGCGTCCTGCATGTCACGTGTGATATGATAGCGTTCCGCTAATTTCTCTGCGGTAATGCCCATTGGCTGCTGTAGAAAGGCACAGGTCAGTCCATCATGCAGTACAGTATCCAACAGCTCCCCGTGCCCGTACTTATATCCCTGTCTTGCCTGCTTGAGTATATAGGGAGATTGGGTCATATTCTCCATTCCGCCAGATACGACGATATCTGCATCACCCGTCCTGATGTTCTGTGTCCCCAGCATGACAGCCTGCAGCCCTGATCCACAGACTAGGTTGACCCCCGTCGCTGGTGCATGGATAGGGATGCCCGCCTGTAAAGCCGCTTGTCGTGCCCCATTTTGACCAACTCCAGCTTGCAGCACCTGTCCCATCCATACTTGATCCACATGTTCTCCCATGATGCCAGCGCGGCTGCAGGCCTCTTGAATAGCAGCTGTGCCCAGTTCCACTGCAGTCACATCCCGATAATTGCCTTGAAATGAACCGATTGGCGTGCGTGCCGCCCCCATTATCCACACTTCATTCATCTATTCCACCCCACGTTCAGGATTTATGGCTGCCGCTTGCAGATATGTCCTGCAATGTTCAGAGGCTAACCCCCTCCCCAAATGCCCGTTCACCCGCAAGCCTGTATATCCACCATTTCCAGTAAACGCGATGACAGTTGCAAATCAGTTGCATAACGTTACAGACATGAACGCACTCCATGACCTTGCTCTTCACAAGGGCTATTTCGAAATAGATGCGACCGAGAAGAAGTGAACCGATAGGACAACAAAAAAGCACTCGAACCGCGACGCGGTTCAAGTGCTCTCCGTAATTTGTATATATTTATTGCATCCGTAACGCCGCACCTAGCAAGGCAAGCTATGCCTTGAACTTCGCAGACAACTGCTGCAAATCATCAGCAATGGTAGCCAAGTGGTTCGCGTACGAAGCCATTTCCTGCATGGCCGCATTTTGCTGTTCTCCCGCTGCCGCCACATTTTCCATTTCAAGCAGCGTTGTATTAGTCATTTCACTCGCTTCATCGAACGAAGTGATCATCGTACCATTGGCACTAGTGAGTTGAGTGCTCATTTGTGCAATATGACTCAGTTGTACGTTCATTTCATCAACTGCTGCGAACATGTCGGCGAAGCTGCTCGTCACCGTCTTCGTCACCTGCTGACCTTCCTCTACCGAGGCTGAACCGTTCTGCATTGCTGTCCATACCGCTTCAGAACGTTCATGAATATGCTGAATCATGCCTGTAATTTGCCCAGCCGCTTCATTCGTCTGCTCTGCCAGCTTGCGAACCTCATCAGCTACAACTGCGAATCCACGGCCATGCTCACCCGCATGTGCAGCTTCAATCGCTGCATTCAGGGCGAGCAGCTTCGTTTGTGCAGACAATTCTTGAATGAATACGACAATCCGGCGAATATGCTGGGACTGCTCAATCAACTGCTCCGTTTCCTTGGTCGCCAGCTCTGTATGTTCTGTAATTGCATTCATTTGCGAGCGTACACTGCTCAACGCCTGCTCTCCTCGTACTGCCCATTCACTCATATCATTAGCAGCCTCAGAGGACAGATTAACCAGTTCGGTAACTTCCTTCAACTGGCGGCCAGACTGATGCGCATCAGAGCGAACCGCTTTGAGACGATCATTAAGGAGCGATGATTGTGCAGACACCTCCTGGTAAGAGGCAGCAACCTGCTGCAGAGACGCTACATTCTCTTCTGTATTAGCGGAGAGCTCCTCAGCAGAAGCTGCAACCGTCTCGGACACTTCGCGAATGCGAAGCAGAACATCAGTCAAGGACTGTGCCATCGTGTTGGAGTTTTTCTCCAAGCGTCCAATCTCATCGCTGCGATCCGACTCCGGAATCCGTTCTGTGAAGTCACCCGCAGCAATCCGTTCCGTCAGCTGCTGCACGCGGAGAACGGGACGAATAATGCTCTTTACAAACCGCCATAAAAATAGTCCCATTAATGCGATAAGAACGACTAGGAAGATGGATGCGACAATAAAAATGTAGTTGGCTTGACTGTTGATTTCCGACAAGGCGATGACCGAGACGATGCTCAGACCCATTTTGTTGCGTTTGTCGTAACTGACGAACTCATTACGTCCTGCCGCATTCGACTTGTAGGCACCGTGATCTTCCGCTGTCGCCAGCTCTCCGTACGTAGCTTCGTCCAGAACCGTCCCCTGCTTGTACACCGGATGCGTTACGACCTGATTATCCTTGTCAACCAGGCTGATATAACCGCTTTTCCCTACTTTGTATTTCTCTACAGCCTTGTTAATCCGATCGATTGCCACATCAATGGCAACAACTCCATTCTTCCCTGGGAGTTCTTTAGCGAACGTAACTACCAAATCATTCGTTATCGCATCGCGATACGGCTTCGTCACAATTACTTTCCCGGCACTTTTCTTTGCCTGCTGATACCAGTCCCGCTTCATCGCATCAATCGTCTCATCACTGTCATTAGAACTGTGTATGTATTGATTATCTACAAAGACATATGCCGCATATATATTCTCAATATCTTTGGCAATCTCCAGCATCCGATCATGGATCCAGTCCTTTTGTTGCGACTTCTTACTAATGCTGTCAGCCAGGCTGTTTACCGTATAGGCATTTGAATCATACATGTCATCCAGCATACCGACAATGGATTGGGTAGCCCCATTCACTTGATTGTAGACCATGTCTTTCGTATTGCTTGCTGCCGTACCTGTCAGGATAATGATAAGAATAATCGTAGGAACGACAATAAATAACGCAAGTAAGCATATTATTTTCTTTTGTAAGGATTGTTGTATTCCTGTAGTCCACTGAAAAAACCTCTTCATGTTGACACCCCTTTGCTTGCCAAGTCTCGTTGCCAAAATACGTTTGGTATATCGGTATAAAACGGTAAAAGTTTATACATTGTTACAAAATCAACAGATGGTAATTAACACCATATCATCCTTGTATCCTCCCGTTTCTCTTCCTTTCCCTTATGCACCCTGGTGTACGACAAAAAAAGCTCCATGAAGGAAGTGCATCGCTTGCGCTTCCTTCGTGGAGCTTGTCAATTTTTTTATTCTCACTACGCTATAAATAGCGCGTATGTGAATTAACCACGTTCTCCCTGCAATCGCATCAATGGACGCAGTACCTTCTGAACCGCACGCGGGTAACCCGACAGCTCATCATATCGAATAACGCGGAAAGCAACCAGCCCAACAACGAACAGAGCTACTACCCCCACGCCTACAACACCTGCCGTGAACATGAAGGCAAGCTTGGCCGGCAAGATGCCCACTAATTGCTCGCCCAACCATTCGCAGCCATATCCTACGCCACCCGACAGCACGATGGTCATCAGGAAGCCTATCCAGCGATTGCCTAGTACCGAAAACGGAACAACCTTCTTCATGACACGAAGATTGAGCCATGTAATAAGCAGGAAGCTTAATGCTGTTCCTCCAATAATGCCGTAAATACCAAAGAAGTGAACAAGCGAGAAGCTGGCAATAAGCTTAATAATAATACCTAATGTTACACTGATCATAGCAATATAAGGCTTGCCAAGTCCAATTAGAATCGAGCTTGACGTCATCATCGTAATTTGGAATATCGTACCGAGCGTCAACGCTGCAATAATGCCTGCACCGTCCAACGTACTGAACAAGAAACCGTTCACGGAATATGCTGCGACCGCTAGAGCCAATACGATAGGCATGCCACTCAATACGGAAATACGCATTGCCATTGTAGTCTGCCGCTTCAAGTGAACCATATCCCGCTTCGCAAAGGCAGCGGAAATGACCGGGATGAGCGACGTGCTTAACGCAATCGCCAGAATTGGCGGAATGCCAGCGATCGATTGTGCACGCTGACCAAGGATACCATACAGATGCTTCGCCTCATCTACCCCAACTTCCGGTGAGAGAAGTGGAATCGTGATGGACGTATCAATAAAGTTTACAGCCGGTACGGCAAGTGAAGACAATACAATCGGTACGGACATCGCGAAAATTGAACGGAAAATATCGCTAAGCGGTACTTTCTTCGCACCCCTGCGGCGTGCGCGTACTCCAGCTTCCCGATCTGCCTGACGGAGCTTACGCAAGTAATAGATCATAATAATGAATGCGCCGACACTCCCTAGCACACCGCCGAAGGAAGCACCCGCTGCGATCCACTCTTGGTTCTGCCCCGTGCTCATCAAGATATAGGCAAGTCCGATCGCCGTAAGAACACGTAAAACCTGCTCTACGATCTGCGATACACCACTTGCCTGCATCATATTGCGCCCTTGCGTATACCCGCGCATCATGGCAATGACCGGGAACAACAGCAGCGCAGGTGCTAATGCACGAATAGCAAGTGCAGCCTCAGGCAGCTGAATCATATCCGCATACACACCTGCGAACGCGATGAGCAGCAAGGTTGTAATCACACCGGATATGAGTCCGAACAGCAGCGCAGCATAATAGACCCGCTCCGCTTCGCGCACCTTATTCAGCGCATAGCGTTCGGATACCATCTTGCTTAATGTACTCGGAATACCTGCTGTCGCTATTGCAAGTATCATCAAATAGACTGTCTGTGAGGCAGCAAAAGAGGCATTACCCACAGAACCGAGCATATGCTCAAGCGGAACGCGCTGAAAGAGCCCTAAGACGCGAGCGACGAGGGTAGCCGCTGCAATAATGAGCGTTCCTTTAATAAATGATTCCTTTGCCAAACGTTTCCCTTCTTTCTGTATGCTAGCCCGTATCCTAATATCCCGTCCGAACATACTACATTCAATTCTATTCATCATGACAAAAGCCACCGTATTTTCTCCAAAGAGCAGGAAGCCGCTCCATAAGACAGCCCTAGTCTATATCAGACCATCAGACCGTCTTATGGACACCTTTTCTATTAAAACATTTACAACCAAAGGAAGAACAGGACAATCATCACGATTTGCAGCGCAAATTTTACGACAATGCTCGTAAATAGTCCGACAACCGCACCAATGGCCGATTTTGTCGATTTATCCATACTCGCTCCTGTCATAAGTTCCCCGATAAACGCGCCTAAGAGAGGCCCAAGTATAAGACCGAACGCCGGAATGACGAACGGACCGATGATGACCCCTATTGTACTCCCGATGATTGAAGCCTTAGACCCTCCGAATCGCTTGACTCCCCAGGCATTGACCACGTAATCGGCAATAAACAGCACAGCTACAATAATCGTCTGAATCGCCCAGAACCAGAACCCGAAGGGTTCAAAGCTAATGCATAATCCATACACAAAGAAAGCTGCATAGATTGCCAACGCACCTGGTAAAATCGGATAGATAGCCCCTGCCATACCGACAAGAAACAGGACTATCACACTAATCCAACCGAAAATAACCATCCGTTCCACCACCTTGCACGAGAATAAACGCTCGTGAACAATCGATTACAGCATATACTCCCTAATGACTTGGGCAACACCATGCTCGTTGTTCGTTCGTACGACGATGTCCGCAGCCTGCTTCACTTCGTCCTGCGCATTCCCCATAGCTACACCAAGCCCTGCCGCTTGAATCGCGGCCATATCATTCAAGCTGTCGCCTACAGCAACCACTTGCGACATCTCGCAGCCAATAAGCTCGCATACAGTTTGTATTCCCGTTGCCTTGTTGACTCCTCCAGGATTAATCTCAATATTATGTGGCGAGGAATTGGTCAATTCCAATCCGCCCATGGCACGCAGTTCGCGCCACAGAATTTCGCGCACACGATCATCCTTCGTAAAGTAGCCGAACTTCAGCCATTCCTCAGCCTCGATATCGGCTCCCCAATTCTCTTTGTTGTACAATCGTTCCGTCGAATAAGCCCAGAACCACACATTATGCTCCTCGGACATCGCGTGCATGCGCTTCACCGCCTCGCGATCCAAGAGATGACGCAAGTGCAGCTCACGTGTATTCTTCCACACTTCACTCCCATTGACTGTTATCATTGGAGCATTCAATCCTAGTTCTTCCGCATAAGGAAGTGCATTGACGAACGCGCGGCCAGTGGAGAAGATGACCGTAATTCCCGCATCGCAAGCACTGCGGATGGCATCAGCATTTTCCTTGGAAATGCGCTGATCATCATCCAATACCGTTCCATCCATATCGAGAGCCAACAACTTATATTTACTCATCTCATCCGTCACTCCTGTCTCTGATGCGTTCCGCTTCAGACGAGTTGTGATTCGTTATTTGTCGAAGCTTGTAACACTCATTGTCAATCATTGTCGTGCACAAATTTGCATAACGCCATTGTATCATATGCAGGCATTTACAACAAAGAATTCCTTTCCTTTACAAAGAGGCCGCTTACGCAGTGGTTCCTATCTGGCAATAACAAAAAAACACCCCTCTCCATAATCAGGAGCAAAGGGTGTTCCTAAGCCGCTTCTAAGCAGTCATCTCTGCAATCCGACGACGCTTCAGTACGCGGGCCAGCATTCCATGAGTCGGGGACAACAGAAAGGCAAGTATGAACAATGCGCCCGCTACCGTGACCATCATTCCCGCTATTGACGCATCGAGTAAGGAGGACAGGTAGTAGCCAGCTATTGCACATCCAATTCCAATGGCCACACTGTACACAATCATGAGACTCAAGCGCTCCGTTAGCAAGTAGGCGGTGGAAGCTGGAACGATAAGCATGCCGACGACAAGGATAGCTCCTACACTTTCAAATGAAGCCACTGTCGTCATGGACACGAGTCCCATCAGCAAATAATGGAATAACGCAACAGGTATGCCGCAGGCTATAGCCATCGCCGGATCGAATGCACATATTTTGAACTGCTTATAGAACAGCCCGATGACGAGCAATATCACTAGCAGTGTAAAACTGAGTATCCATACAGCCTTCGGCACCATGTCGATGCCGAACAAGGTCGTTGTATTCCAATGGACATAGGCGATTTCACCAAACAGAACACAATCCAAATCCAGATCCACATTGCGTGCATTCAAGCTTACGAGCACAACGCCAACCGCGAATAATGCGGTAAATACCACTCCAATTGATGCATCCGATTGCACGCCGCTATTTTGAAACAGCTGAATGAGAAATACCGTTACTAAGCCTACTGCGGACGCACCCAGCAGCATGACGAACGAATCACGTGAGCCGCTTAGCATGAAGGCTATAACGATGCCGGGAAGCACGGAATGGCTGATGGCATCCCCGATCATGGACATTTTGCGCAGCACGAGGAAGCAGCCCAATATCCCGCAAGTTGCAGCTACTAGCGCACCGGTCAGTATAATCCATAGGTCTGTCACAACGACGCCTCCTTTCGCAATCGAGGCTCCGTCTCCTCTAGACGAATTCGTTCCTCCACCCGAATCGATTGATGATTACGGATCCGACGAATCCATTTCGCGAGCACACCGCGGCGTGGGGCAAATACAACCGAGCAGCAGAAGACGAAGGTTGCAGCCAATACACTGAGCGGGCCAGTAGGTAAATTGCTCGTCGTCGTACTGACAAGTGTGCCAATAATGCCGCTTACTGCTCCAAACAGCCCGCTGAGCAGCACCATTAATCCGAGTCGATCGGTCCAATAGCGTGCAGATACGGCAGGAGTAATCAATAGTGCCGCAACAAGCACAACGCCGACTGCCTGAATGCCAACAACGACGGCAATTACGGTAAACAGCATAAGCAGCTGCTCCAGCACGCCAACCGGAAACCCGAGTCCGCGCGCAAAGCCAGGATCGAAGCTGAGCAGCTTGAATTCCTTGAACAGCAGGCTGCATGCCACAATAATAAGCAGCGACACACCTGCCATCGTATAGACATCACTCTGCATCATGGAAGCTGCTTGGCCGAACAGAAACTTGTCGAGTCCGCTTTGGTTACCGTAGCTGGAATGTTGAATTTGCGTCAGCAACACAATGCCAACACCGAAGAACACCGACAGCATAATCCCCATTGCCGCATCCGCTTTGATGCGCGTATAGCGCGTCACGACTGAAATTCCCGCTGTTGCCAGCATACCGGATAAGAAGGCTCCTAGGAAAAATAAGGGCAGCGATTTAACCCCAGTGAGCATAAAAGCAATGCATATGCCTGGCAGCGCAGCATGCGCGAGCGTATCCCCGACCAGACTCTGCTTCCGCAAATAAGCGAAGCTGCCCACAATGCCACTCATGAGACCGAGCAGCAAACAACCGACGAGAATCCACTGTGTATTCGGATCACGCAACACGTCCCAAGATATTCCGAACATTGCACTCACCTCGTTCCTACCATGACGGCACCCGCATTTTGATCCAACACGGTAAGTCTGCCGCCATAGGTTTGCTGCAACATGCTTGTGTTAAATATTTTTTCGGTTTCTCCACAGGCAACCAATTCTACATTCAGAAGCATTACCCAATCGAAGTATTCCTTCACTGTTGCCAAGTCGTGATGGACAACAAGCACGGTCTTCCCCTGACGCTTCAATTCATTTAATAATGTAATGATCGCTTTCTCCGTCATCGCATCTACACCAACGAACGGCTCATCCATAAAATAGATGTCCGCGTTTTGGGCAAGCGCCCTTGCTAGGAATACACGCTGCTGTTGTCCGCCGGACAGCTGACTTATTTGCCGATCTGCAAAATCCGCCATTCCCACCTTGGCCAAACAATCGAGCGCAATCTCCTTCTCCTTCGCGCCCGGTCGCTTGAACCATCCTAAGTGTCCGTAACGGCCCATCATTACAACATCGAGTGCGTTCGTGGGGAAATCCCAATCCACAGATTCGCGCTGTGGGACGTAGCCTACCCGTTTGCGGCTTTCCGAGTAAGGCTTGCCGAATATATTCACCTCTCCGCTTACTCGCGGAATTAATCCAAGCACAGATTTAATAAGTGTAGATTTCCCTGCACCATTCGGCCCGATAATGCCGATTAAATTTCCCTCCGGTATCGTAAAGCTAACATTGCGAAGCACGGGCTTCTTCTGGTATGCAACAGTTAAGCCACTCACACGAAGCGGCGTATTCCCCTTATCCATCATGCTCATTTCGCTCCTCTCCTACCATGTTATATCTCTCGAAGTTATGTACATTACTTCAGTGCATCGACGATCGTATTGACGTTGAAGCGAACCATGCCAATATAAGTTCCCTCTTCTGTCCCCGGCTCGCCCATTGCATCCGAGAATAATTCACCGCCAATGACGACCTCATGGCCTTTTTTCTTCGCTCCTTCGATGACCGCCTCAATTGCCTTCTTCGGTACACTCGATTCAATAAAAACTGCCTTAATCTGATTGTCCACCAGATAATCGCGAAGATCGGATACATCCTTGCTTCCGTATTCAGAAGCCGTGCTGATTCCTTGAAGCCCCATAACCTTCATGCCGTACGCCTTGCCAAAATATCCAAACGCGTCATGCGCCGTCACGAGCACGCGGCTCCCTTCCGGAATCTCTTCTATCCGCTTGTGTACATACGCATCAAGCTCTTGCAGCTTGCTTACATATGCCTCTGCACGCTGCTTATAGGCTTCTGCATGTGCCGCATCATATTCCACCAGCGTGTCACGAATGACCTCCGTCGCCTTGATCCAATTCTGCACATTGAACCAAATATGCGGATCATGCGATTGTGCTAATGTCGGATCTGCGAGCAGCTCAGATTCCGAAATTGTTCTGGAGACGGGAACCGTCGTCTTGCTGCCGCTCATTTTCTCCAAAATATCGACCATCTTCCCTTCCAAATGCAAGCCGTTGTAGAATACGATGTCCGCATCATCCAGCTTCTTAATGTCTCCTTGAGACGCTTTGTATAAGTGAGGGTCAACCCCTGGACCCATCAACCCAATTACATCAACACGTTCTCCTCCTACCTCTTTCACCACGTCAGCAATCATACCAATCGTAGTTGTTACCTTGATTGGATGAGCATCGGCAGACGTTGCAGTTCCCTCTGTCTTGCCCTCGTTTGTGCTGCCGCCACATGCTGCTAATCCTACAGCTACGCTTAAGAACAATATCGTCATAACCAACCGCTTCAACGCCGAATTCATTTTGAACTTCCCATTCGGTCTTTCAGCTGCCTTCGTCATCTTTCGTTCCCTCCCACATGAATGCCCAATGTTTTTTTGTAATGATTACGTTTATCACTGATCACTGTTTAATATACACAAATATGTTTCCCTAATGCAACTATTTTTGTATAAAAAAAAATTCTTTCCCTAGACATATAGTTTTGCAAAAAGAAAAGACTTTTCCTTATCGTATGCGATGTGCTCCCTGATCGGTGACACCATGTACGATATGAAAAAGTCTTTATTTGAGGCTCGCAACGCTCAGAAATGCATCATTGCCACTTAACGCAGCGACTCCTCCTGCTTATTGATTGTTGTTAGCTGCATCCGTAGATTCGCCGCCTGTACCTTGCTTCTTCTTCGGTGTACCCGTCAATCCGTATACCTCATCATACGCATCGAACATAGCACGCGCGATCGGAGCTGCCCCGTAGGAACCATATCCGCCCTCTGGGACGACAACCGCAACCGCAAGCTTCGGCTTATCCGCCGGCGCATAGGCAATAAACACCGCGTTTTCCAGCGTTTTCCCCGCTATACTTTGCTGCGACGTACCTGTCTTTCTGTAGAACGAGTAAGGGAAACCATCAAAGCCATGAACGTTAACCTTCGACATCCCTTCTTCAACAACACGCCAGTGCGTGTCGTCGAATTTCGTTTCGTTCAACACTTCTCGCCCGAAGGTTTTTACTACTTTGCCATCTCCGTCCGTAATCTTGCTCACGAACTGAGGCTTAATGCGCTGACCATGGTTCGCTAAGGTAGCTGCATATTGAGCAAGCTGCAAGGTTGTATATTTCCCTTGCTGACCGAAGGAGGCATATACAAGTGCGGATTGTGCATTGTTACGCTCCGCCTCCACCAGGTAGTCCTTCAATCCAGCGGATTCACCAGGCATACCGCTTTCTGTCTTCACGCCGAGACCAAAGGCATCCATATATTTATCCCATAACTCCAGCCCATTCCGGTCGGAAAGGGAAAATAGCTTTTTACCGATCATGTCTACCATGAAGGCGTTGGAGGATACTTTAAGGGCTTTCGCAGCATCCATATAACCGTAAGAGGTTCGACTCGAGTTCCATACCTTCGTCTCATATCCTTTGCGGCCGAACTCCCCATAACCCTTATCATAGTATTCTGCCCATGGGCCGAACAGATTTTCTTTCAGACCGATGAGGACGGACAATGGCTTCATTGTAGAACCGAGGTATACAAGTGATGTCGGATGTCGTCCGCGCTCCTTGTCATCATTGTATGGTCCATAAACCTCGCGAATAGCTCCGTTCCCCATGAAATACTGAATCTTTTCATAGTCGTCGCTACTGATTTGACCATTCCGCCATACGTTCGGGTCATAATCTGGCATACTGGCTATCGATACGATATTGCCCGTGTCCACTTCCATCGCAACTGCATAGCCTGTGCGTGCATTTGGTGCATACTCGGTGCGGTTCGAGGAATTACGAATTTTCTCCAGCGTTTTTACGATGGACTCCTCTGTTGCCTTCTGAATATCGCGATGGATCGTCAAATGTATGTTGTTGCCGCGCTCCGGCTTCGTCAACTGCATCGGCCCGATAATACGACCCGCCACGTTGACCGGGAACTTCTTCACCCCGTTCAAACCGCGCAGCTCGTTCTGATACATCAATTCGATGCCGTCAACGCCAACATCCTCGTATTCCAAGTATTCCTTCTCCGTAGGAAGCTGTTCCTGCTTCTCATACTGTTCCTTGTAGAACGGCATCCGCTCGCGAACACCCTTGAACTTTTTCAAATAACCGACCGTCTGTACTGCGATCGTATCCTTATCATAGTTACGAACACTATCCTCGACGATATCGATGCCTTTGAACTGCGATTTATGCTCCAGGAAGTAAGCAACCTCTTCCTTCGTCAATCCTGATTTAATGAGCCTAGGAACAAAAACAAAGTTCATCTTTCCACCCAAGTCCATTCGCTTCAAAATTTCTTCAGCTGTTAATGGCTTGTCTTGAGGACTGCCTATCTTCTTGAATATTTCCTCGAGCTGCTTCGCAAGCTGCTCTACCTCAGCTCGATTCTTCTTCTGGTCATCCGTCATCTTCTTGCTCGGATCCCCGTAATTCTTTACCACATTGAAGTAAAGAGATTGCGACGCTGTAGAATAGGCTAGCCGCGTATTCGAAGCATCATAAATAGTTCCCCGAAGCGGCGGGACCGCCGTTTCCCGGAATCCAAGCTGGGACTCCTTCTCCTTCAGGGCGGGACCTTCAACGAATTGCAAAATGGCCAGTCTCACGATAAGCACGGTGAAAATCAAAAATGTAATAAAAAAGAATAAGTTCAACCGAAACGAAAACGTACGCCGGTTCTGTACTTCCCGCTTCTGCGGATCATCCGCATTTGGATGACTCAATGCCAATCATCCTTTCTTGCTAACTTTTGCTGTACAATCTTATTTATTTTACCATACTGATTTGCCTATATTCAAAGGTTGTGCAGCTTCTAATCGCCATCGCCGCAAATTATCTTATCGTCAATGGCTTGTCTGGAATATGAGTGGTGTCGAACTTAGGGGGATTGAACCAATCTCCCGATGATGCCCATGTGCTATCTAGCGGCACCCACTTCTTCTGTTCGCTTAGCCAGACCTGATTCCAGGCATGCGGACCATAGCCGCCATTGCCATTGTATCCAAGACCAGTTACAACCTTGACTTGAAGGCCTGAGGAACGAGCCATAACTGCATACAGACGAGCATAATCGATACATACCCCCTGCTTCGTAGCGAAGGTATCTTCCGGGGTCTGCTCCTTCCAAATCCGCTTCGTCTCGTATTGCTTGGCCTTATCCCAATCGTACTGAACCCTAGAACCAACCCAATCATACAAGCGTCGTGCCTTCTCTTCATCGGTCGATGCTCCTGCCGTCACATCACGCGCAGCTTGCTTCACATCGGAAGAAATCTGATTATCAATGACTTCATATCGTCGCTGCAGAAGTTCTCCGAATTCCTGCCCCATTTGGGAGGTGAAGACAGGCAGACTCTCTGTAATTAATGACCCCGCAAGCGGCTCGATCACTTGGTTAGCCACCGTGCGATAAGCAGAAGAGGATTGAATGATATCGCTTGCCTTCGTAGCAGGCTGAAGGGCAACATATACGAATAACACCATAATAATGATGAAGGCGCGCACACCACCAATTAGCGCACCAATTGCACCACCCGTTAGCCAATTGGCCATACGGCTTATCACTTGCATGAACCCTGAGCGAGAAGATGAGCTTCCTTCTTCTTGACTCGCCACAGAAGCCCCGCTCCAGATCAAAGAAACGAGCCAACCCATTATTCCTCGGACGAGCATATAGATGATGCCGAATAAGATTGCAACGCGCAGCAGTGCGAAGTCCCGTATTCCTGTCACGAAGGTATAATAGATCTGCTCCCACCAAGCCAGTGCATGGGAGGGTATAACAATATTCCAATCAACGAACTGACGCTGTACCATGGGCGAGAGCCACATCGCAGCAGCGAAGGACAGGATAAGTGATACAATGGTGCAGGCCGACTGAGCAACAAATAGAAAGAGGTGGCGCATGGACCCCGAAGCGCCTCTCGCCACCCCTTGAACTGCGGAAAGAAGCACGACCGCAAGCAGTACTAGCGTTATCGCGTTCCATTCCCACTGCAATCCGGTACTCATTTGTTCTGCTTCGCTTCCTTCACGAAATCGCGAATCGTATCGTTCATGCTCCATTCACCAAGGGAGACTCCATTGAACGATAATTTCACTTTGTCACTGTTAGGAGTGCCTGTAAGCTCCAAATTCGGCGACTTGATCGTATAAGTCCCGTCCTCATTGCTCTTGAACGTCGCCTTCTTCGCTTCCTCCATCATGGAGTTCATCGCTTGATCCTTCAGCTTCAGCACAGTCTCATCCTTCACTGTCGTCACTACGTTGTTCACGTCGTCCCACGTAATTCCGCTATAGACGGCTACAGCAGCGACAATTACGACGACCAGCGCCCATTTTATCATCGTTTTCACGAAACTAACAATTACGAGCAGTACGATGAGTGCGATTAGGAAGACAAGCCAATTTTGCTTAATAAATTCAAACCACATTTCGAGTTGACTCACTTCTTCAATCACCCTTTCCAAAGCGTATTATACATCATTCCTATATGATGCAACAGTCAGACCATCTAACACCTTCAGCCAAATTCGGGTACTAAGTTCGTCCGCTAATACGTACAAGTATACCATAGCGATCTGGAGGTGACTTGGCTTGCGTTCTGTCTTTTGGCTCTACCTGTTTTTATTCGTTGCGTTTTTCGATTTGCATGCGCAGTACCCCATTCTGACCCCATTTGCAATCTCTCTTGGTGCTGCTCCATCCTTCATCGGATTAATGATGGGTATGTATTCGTTCACCCATCTGCCTGGCAACGTCATGGCCGGTTACGGAGTGGACCGCTTCGGCAGCCGCATCTTCATCGTGTTCAGCCTCATTGGAGCCGGCATTATTCTCATGCTTCAGGCCCATGTCGTCAACCCATGGCAGCTGCTTATTCTACGCTCTATAAGCGGATTCGTACTCGCGTTCCTCTCCCCTGCTTGCCTGTCTCTGCTTGCACGAATGGCACGCGATCATGTTCATCAAGGCAAGTTGATGGCGGGCAATGGGCTCGTCCATACATTGGCTTCTGTTGTCTCTCCTGCCGCTGGCGCTTATCTCGTGTCCCAAATCGGATTCGTCATGGCGTTCCAAGCGCTGGGCATTGGCCTTATCCTTGTTGGTATGTTGGCATGGCTGTTTATTCAAGATGTTCAAGAAAGTGAAAGTCCCTCCTCTAAGACGACAGCACCAAGCATCCCTACTTCAACACCAGCTGCAACTTCTGAGCATGCACCTGCTATCCCATGGCGCTTCTATTTTATGCCGCTTGCCATTGCCTGCTCGCAGGGCATCTTATTTTTTGAGCTTCCATTTATGGCTGACGCATTAACCTCAATAATGAAAACAGGCGTATTGTTCTCGGCCATCAGCCTCGGGGCGCTCCTTACCTTAAGCATGTTGTTCTTGAATCAATATTCTGCTTATATGCGCACATGGCTCGGCTCCTTTTCGCTAGCGATTCTGTTCTTTCTATTGGCAATTCACTGGCCTGTTCCTTTACTTCTCTCCTTATTTCTTATCGGCATGACGAAGGGAATCATTTTACCGGCTTTATCAGCACATCTCTTGTTGCTGAGCGGCGGGGCCAGATACGGACGAATCTTCTCTATCTTATCGATTGCTTCTTCTATCGGCTCCTTCATTGGACCGATGATTGCCGGGCAGCTCCGTGGGCAATTATCGCCGTACTTCATCGCATTTCTCGTCCTTATGACAGCCGTTACGCTGCTCCCGCCAGGCAAGCCTACATCGTTAGTGAAGAAGACTGTCCACAGCACGCGTCCACCTTCGACGAACCCAACTACATAAGAACAAGAGCTGAATGTCCTGTCCCGGCATCTTGATGCCTTCACATGGTTTGCGCCCATATTCCCAAATATGGGTGAATACACAGAACAGGATAATTCCGCGAACATACTATAATGATGAGAAATGACTACCGACGAAAGCAGGTGAACCTAGTTGGGGTATTATACTGAGCCTGGCGGTGGGCCAGAGCTGGCGTTCGGCGCACGTTTCTGGACAATAACCACCGTAATTCTCGCCCTGTTCATCCTGCTCGTCATCATTCTGCGTGCTCCTCTGCTGTAACCCCCCATCTTGCTCTCTCCTTATACGGCTTGCCTCCGGGCAAGCCAATTTTGTCATGCGCTTCTCGTTTCATCACCGCAATGGATTTCATCATTCGTGGTACACTATTGATAATGGGAGAATTACTGGCCGGATCTTTTCCATCAGATTCGGAATGCTGCCCGTACCGCATAGAGGAAGAAGGTGAACACGATGGAAATCGCTCTCATCGTAGAAGGCAAAAACGATCGCAGCCGCTTGCGAAAGCTGTTGGCTGACAAAGTTGACATCATGTGCACATATGGGACATTGAATACCGATCGCACAGAAAAACTGCGTAAACAGGTTGGAGATAAGCCCGTATACTTATTTATGGATAATGACTCTTCTGGGAAACGCATTCGAGCTATTCTGCGAGATACGTTCCCGGATGCAGATCATCTCTATACGCGCCGAGGATATGCTGGAGTAGAAGGTACGCCAGATGAGTATTTAATCCAACAATTAGAAAAAGCGGGGTTAGACGAATACATCGTGTATCCGGATCTTCCCCCGCTTACCTAATCTCTTATTTAATTAATTTCATGACATCTTCCGCAATGATTTCAGGCGTTGTTCGCTCCCGATCATTCGCGTTATACGCTTTGCGAATATTACCCTTCTGATCGACTAGAGTGATGACATTGAGATGCGTAAAGTTGCCATCCTGATCCTTCATCACAGCAGAGTCCAGCGCTGGCATCATGTTGGCCACGTCCTCTTCTTTTCCGCGAAGGAAATACCAGCCTGAGTAGTCAGCGTTGAATTTCTGCGACCACGTCTTAATCGCATCCATCGTATCCCGCTCCGGATCGAAGGAGATGGATACGATACCTGCCTCTTTACCAAATACGCCTTTCTCCTGCAGTAAAGTCTGTACTTCAGACAGCATAAATGTCGTCGGCGGACAGACGTCCGGACAATTCGTGAAATAGAAATAGAAGAGCCTTACCTTCCCGTTCGTACTATCAAGACTTACTGTGCTTCCATCCACATTCTGCATAGAAAAATCCGGTGCCTTCTTGAAATCTTCACGCGGCCAGTATAACCAAGCAGCAATAATTGCAAATACCACAACCAGTGACATTAAGAAGATTTGCAAAGAATACTTCTTCGCCCATTGAGACATCGTCTGTTCCTCCCGTTACACTCCCTTTAGTGGTCAGGCTGAATTCCAATTAACTCGATTTGATGCGATATTACATTTTCCCCATCGTATCCAAGACAAGAATGAACAAGTGCAGCAATAACCAGTTAATCGAAAACAAGAAGTTGCGCTTCGCCCAAGCTTCATTGTCCTTCGCCTTGAAGCCCGAGATGCAAATATACAGCCAAATCACATTAAGAATGGTTCCTAATACCCCGTAAATCCAGCTTACATAGCCATACGAATAGAACAGCCAAGTAACCGGCAGAAGCAGCACAACATACGGGATCATTTGCTTCTTCGTCCGCTCGATTCCTTTGACTACGGGAAGCAGCGGGTATCCAGCGGCACGATATTCTTCAACACGTCGAATGCCTAGCGCCCAGAAGTGAGGCGGCTGCCACAGGAATAGAATGAGGAACAACAGGATAGCCCCTTCATCCACTTGACCTGTCACAGATGTATACCCCATAACGGGTGGCATTGCTCCCGAAATGGCCCCAACAGAGGTGCTCCATGTCGATGTTCGCTTCAACCATAATGTATAAATGACTACATAAACAAACATGCCCAGAACGCCAAACCATCCTGTCAATGGATTGGTCATCAGGAACAAGACCGACAGACCTGCAATACCAAGAATAATGGCATACCAGAGCACAACATTCGGCTGTAAACGTCCCGTAGGAAGCGATCGATTGCGCGTACGTTCCATTTTCATATCGAAATCTCGATCAAAATAGTTGTTGAACACGCATGAGGACGACATCGTAAGTGCGGTACCAATTATCATCCACAGCAAGGTCATCCACGGAATATCCCATTTGGCTGCCACCCAAAACCCTGTGAATGCAGCCATTAAGTTGGAGCGAATAATACCCGGCTTCGTTAACTGAACAAACTCTTTCCATAATTCGACCCGCACCGGTTCCGGCGATAGCGGGATAGAGTCGGAAGGAGCCTGGTACGTATATTGTTTATCCAAAATGACCTGTTCCTCCTTGTGTTGTACAAACAAGAGCAGAAACTTTATGTTTCCGCTGTAATTTTCATCATATCAAAAACGTCCAATTGCTGACAATGTCTCGTAGCATCGTTCATCATTTTGACAATCTATTGGATCTTCCTCACAATAGCGTGTGTGGCTATACTTATTTGGAAATTGATGCGAACTCCCAGATGTGCAATTTGGATCTACCGCCAGGAATGCAAGCGGTAATGACGTCCCATTCACTTGTTTCCTCCAGACGAATCCGTCTTAGCTGCAAATACTCCTCGTGTGTGGTATCCATCCACTGCTCCACGAATACGTTAGGTTGGTCAGTTCCTTCATATAATACGACTTGAGGAAAAGGCTGCAGGCGCTCTGTAATCTGTTCTAAATATGCTTCTCGCTTGTCCGGCTCAATTCGATACTCGACAAATATAATGTTCATGGTTGATTCCCCCTCTTTCTTATGTTGCCCCCACTGAATCCTTCTTGTGAATTGTACTCATGAGTCATATTCTGGTACATAATTGCTCACAATACAAGAGGGTGATTACGAATATGGATACAAGCACACATGCTGTTATTGGATTGGGGCTTGCCGGACTCTCACACATTGATCCTGCCGTCATGACCCATCCTGCTACGGCTTCGGCCGTCTTCTTCAGTGTTCTGCTCGGATCACAGGCTCCAGACGCGGATGTTGCACTCAAGCTGAAGGACAACACCACCTATATTCGTCAGCATCGAGGCATCTCACATTCCATCCCGATGCTGCCAATATGGGCACTGCTTATCGCAGGTCTAATGACTTTGCTGAACAAGGGTGCCTT
The DNA here is from genome assembly GCF_032337355.1 of Paenibacillus suaedae. Lineage (NCBI taxonomy): Bacteria > Bacillati > Bacillota > Bacilli > Caryophanales > Paenibacillaceae > Paenibacillus > Paenibacillus suaedae. The sequence goes on along the minus strand of NZ_JAVYAA010000008.1, from coordinate 48,433 downwards.
GTTCTGGCACGTTCTGCTCTGGACCGCTCTCGCCGTAGTCATACACGTCATTACTGATCTGTGTAATGCCTATGGGACCCAAGTGGCGTGGCCTGTTACAGACAAATGGCTGTCCTTTGACTTCATCTCGCTGTTCGATCCGATTATTTTCTCTTCCCACCTCGTAGCTGTAGCATTGTGGGGATTGGGTGTCTTGTCACCAAGAATAGTATTTCCCGTGCTGTATGCGCTGCTCCTTGTGTACTTCTTATGGAGGGCATCTGTACACAAGAAGCTTAAGGATCAGATGCTGCTCTTCGATGAAGAGTACGTCCATTCGGACACGTATACACTTATTCCGACCGTATCGCTATCCAGATGGAATGTAGTCAAGCCTCTTCCAGAAGGGGCTTACCGAATCGGGAACTGGAATCACAATCGTCTCCATTGGACAGAGACGGCCTACTGCGATAAGCATCCAGCAGTAGAAGCTTCCAAGGAGCACCCTGCTGTAGAAGCGCTCCTGTACATTTCACGCTACGCTTGTGCATCGGTAGAGCCAACCGGTTATGGATATGCCGTTCGCTGGGCCGATGTCAGGTATAGGCATCGCAAGCAATTCCCCCTCGTTGCTGTCATCATGATGAACGCCAAGTATGAGACGCTTGATTATTTCGTAGGCTGGCTAAGCAAAACTCACTCCGGCAAGCATTTTGGATTGGAATACGAATAGAAACGGCGTGTAAGGGCACTTAGAAGAAGAAGGTACAGGGAATCTGTGAAGACAGGATCCACTGTACCTTCTTTTTTGGCCAAATGCTGTTGATACTCACTTTTCATAATAAAAGGCTACCCCGCGCGCAGGGTAGCCAAATCATTAGTGCATTTCGATTAGCGGGAACCGCCGGAAAGCGATTGTTGTGCCATTTGCACCAAACGCTTCGTCATGTATCCCCCGATAGAACCGGTATCACGGGAAGTGTAGTTCCCGTAGTAGCCGTCTTGTGGAATTGGAACGCCCAATTCCTGAGCAATTTCGTATTTCATTTGCTGCAATGCAGCAGTAGCTTGAGGAACAACCAAGTTGTTGGAACCAGAACGATTAGACATAGGTGAATCTCCTTTCGCAATTAGGCGCTTCTAGTTGTGCAAGCTTGCAAACTTATTTTATCCGGCCTGCAAAATGTTATACTTATCTGTAACATTATTTTGCGAAAAGGAGTCTTCCCCATGAACAAATGGTTATCACTATGGTTCGCATGCTCTTCCATCGCCCTGCTGATCGCAACAGCGATCTCCATCAGCCAAAGTGTCTGGCTTGCTCTTCTCTTTACCATACTTGCTATCGTGAATATGGGATGCGGCTTCATTGTGAAGGCCAAGCTTCGTCGGCGAAGCTTGGCCCAACAAGATCATACAGCAGGCCAGTAGGCAAGCAGGCTTAACAAATCGTCCTAGATTTATTGCGGGAGCACAAAGCCCATCCGGCGCTTCACTTCCGTTAAAGTCTGCTCTGCCGCTTCACGTGCCCGCTCAGCACCACGACGCAGCGCCTCGTGATGTTCACCTGTGCGTCTTACTTCATGATAGCGGGCTTGAAGCGGCTCGATGAGCGCAGCTACATGCTCTGCCAAGTCTTTCTTGAAAGGACCGTACATTTGGCCCTCGTACTTTGCTTCAATGTCAGCAATGGACATACCAGCAGCGTGAGCATAGATGCTCATCAGGTTGCTGATTTCCGGCTTATTCGCAGGATCGTACTTCACAAGCGCTTCAGAGTCCGTCTTCGCACGGCTGATTTTCTTTCGAATAACAGCAGGATCATCTAGCAAGGCAATAAAGCTTCCAGGGTTAGGGTTACTTTTGCTCATTTTCTTGGAGGCGTCATCCAATGACATAATCCGTGCGCCGACTTCCGGGATATACGGTTCTGGAACAGTCAGGAAGTCGCCGAAGCGCCCGTTGAAACGTGCAGCCAAGTCCCGAGTAAGCTCCAAATGCTGCTTCTGATCATCGCCAACGGGAACAAGATCGGCTTGATATAATAAAATATCTGCAGCCATAAGAGATGGATATACGAACAAGCCCGATCCAACTGACTGCTTCCCTTCCGACTTATCCTTAAATTGCGTCATCCGCTCCAACTCACCCATATAGGTGAGTGTCGTCATCAACCATCCAAGCTCTGCATGCTGATGAACATGAGATTGGAGGAAAATGTTCGACTTGCTTGGGTCGAGGCCTGCCGCAATATACAAGGCAGCTACAGATTCTGTCTGCTCACGCAATTTTTCCGGATCCTGCGGTACAGTAATGGCATGCAGGTCTACCACCATGAAGAAGCACTCATGTTCTTCCTGCAGCTTCACGAAGTTTTGGATTGCTCCGATGTAGTTGCCAAGTGTCAATTGACCGCTTGGCTGAATACCAGATAATACGCGTTTCATCACGCAACACTTCCTTTTCCACAAATATCATTATTCTTGTATCGTCATACTCGAGAACGCAAAAAAGGCCCTTCATCCGCAAGGGACGAAGAACCGTGGTGCCACCCTAATTCGCCTGCATAATCGTATGGCTGTGACATCTAACAAGCACAGTCCTACGAATGTTAGGAAGCATCAGCAAACGATGCTGACTCCCTCTTTGCAAGCCTTGACCTCTGTAACGCAGAGCTGCGGCTATGTCTACTTCATGCACATCACTGGTTCAACACAGCACTCCGAGGCCCATTCCAACTATGCATTCGCGTCGGTTCACAGCGACCACCGACTCTCTGGAGCTACCGCATAGCGTACTTGTCCTCATCATCATTTTACACGAATTCAATTATATCCTATCACTTATGCGAGCTCTACATAACTAGGAATTAGCCATAAGGATAGCGAAGATCATTGTATTTGTCAATCTGTTCTGTTGCCCGTTTATCGCCCGCTTGAATTAGACCTTGTGTGCTTCAATGACTTTAATGCGTGAATTTGCTATCATGAAAATAACAAACCATTACATAACTTCACGAGCAAAGGGGCAATTCGCATGTATCAGATTACGAGAGGCAAATGGAACGATCATGAGACAGTTATTCTTCACAGTGACACGCTTGAGGCAACATTGCTGCCTTCCCTAGGCGCTAATCTCATTCGTCTGTGGGACAAAGTGCTTGAACGCGATATTTTGCGTACGCCAGCTGAGAGCGATCTGGATTATTATATGACCAAACCTTACCACTTCGGCATCCCTATGCTTATGCCGCCTGGACGGATACGCCGCGGACAATTCCAATATGCAGGAGTGTCCTATCAGTTTGATCAGAACACAGCCAACAACAATCACATTCACGGCTTGCATCGCTTGCAATCGTGGCAAGTTACATGTGCCGAAGCAACCGAAGATCACGCTATCGTCACGGTTCAGTTCCATTCTTCTGAGGATAAGCACTGGATGGAGCAATATCCAACACCTCTCCAGTTCGAGCTTACTTACGAACTGAAGGGAAGCCAACTGACACAACAATTGCAAGTAACCAACGTTGGTGAGCAGACTGCACCATTTGGCTTCGGAACACATACGTGGTTACAACTTGATGGCGAACCGAACCGCTGGACCCTGCAGGTTCCAGTTACAGGTGTGTATGAGCTGGACGAAGAGCTTATTATGACAGGAAATACGTTGCCGCTGGGTGATAACGAGAAGCTGCTCTCTGGAATGAACCTAGAAGGAACCGACTTCGATACGGTATTCAGCATAGGCGAGCATAAGCCTGAAGCTTGGCTGTCCCGCGAAGACGGTTATCGTATCCGCTATACAGGCAATGAGCCTTGGTTCAAGCATTGGGTTCTCTACACTCGAGGCACTGCGAATGAAATTATCTGCATAGAGCCTTATACTTGGCTTCCTGATGCGCCAAATCTTCCATTCGGCAATGAGGTTACAGGCTTGATTGAACTTGAGCCGAACAAGCCAGTTATCCTCAACTTAGAGCTTGAAATTCAACATCCATAACAGGGGAGGCGACAAGCCTCCTTTTTGGGTTCCTCCCATAAATGCCGGACCAGGACAACTTGGCATTATTTACATTTCACAACGAGCACTTCCTCTCGCATATTTCATCTCTATCTCTCCATAATAACTATCACAAGGAGGTGAACAACATGCCAAATCAACAACAAGGAAGCGGAAGCCGTTCCAACAATCTCGTTGTTCCTCAAGCAACAGCAGCTCTTCAACAAATGAAATTTGAGATCGCTCAAGAATTGGGTATTCCAATTTCTCAAGATGGTTACTACGGTAACTATACTTCTCGCGATATGGGCTCCATCGGAGGCTACATCACGAAGCGTCTTGTACAAATTGCTGAACAGCAATTGGCTGGCCGCGCTCGCTAAGCTTAGCTGTTGAACCTTTTTAAGCTAGTTACGTAATACCCCATACTTACGAAAAAAAGCAGGACGTCCTACTACAACCAACTGGTGTTAGAAGGGACTCCTGCTTTCTTATTTACAAATAACATTCGACAATTGCAAATGAACACATTAAGATACATTTCTGTAAGTATGTAGATTCTCTTCCTTCTTATCCAAAATATGAACCATATTATGATTCGATTCAAACCATGTGCTGACATGCAGCTCCCCATGCCTAACTGTAAAATCGTACACAATCTCCCCATGCGTCCAATTCTTCTTATGTTTCAGCGCATCAATCGCCGTTTGCAGAAATTGGGCAATCTGCTGCCTCGACAATCCTTGTCGAATCGGCTTTAGTTCACCAGCACAGCTTTCCAACGCATCGTGCTTCACACCGAATTTCCCAATGATATCATTGCGAAGACAAACTACAATTGTTCCACCTGTCAAACCAATCAGCTCTGATTCTAATTTCTCAAAAACTAGGCTTATTTGCCTAGCTAATGGAATCGAGACAGACTTCATCTTATTCATTCCTCCCTATTTTGACAGAAGCTTAGCTTCAATTTTATGGTTCTTTAGTCACAGTATAAGGGATTATTTTCCTTTAATCAACACATTTTTACATCATACAAAATCGTCTTGACGAATTTCGTCTAATCGTGTTGAATTTACTAACATTTTCATAGACCATCTTCACAGCCGATGCTATAATGATTTCAAATTCTAAATTTTGGCATGACAGGGGAAAGGAGCGGTCCTATGAACTGGTTCTACAAGTTAAACTTCAAACAAAAGCTGCTGTTCGGCTGTTACAGTATCGTCGGCCTATTCGCATTAGCGACAATAGTCCTACTCCTAGCTGATGTATCGCTTACAACCGGGATAATCATTATCGCCATCCTGATCGGTGTTAGCTATCCCATTATTAACTTTCTGGAAAGTTCATTGAGTGCCCCGATCAAAGACATTGCCCAGTCAGCCCTGCAAGTATCGAAGGGTGACTTCTCCCAAACGTTGAACGTGACAACGAATGATTCACTTGGCGAGTTAGGGCATGCTTTTAATTCCATGATCATTAAGCTTCGTGAAATTTTACGCCAAACGACCGATATTACGCGGCACGTATCCGAATCAAGCAGAGAAATGTATCATATGAACCACAATTTAAAGCTCGTTATGGAACAGGTGACAGCTTCATCAAATGAACTTGCGATTGGAGCAGCGGAAATCTCCGAAGATGTCGCATCGATGTCGGATTCCGTCAAGCAAATTGAGCAGAAGGTTGAGTCCTATACATACTCTACGAAGGAAATGAATGAGCGTTCTGCCCTTACAGTCGGTCTCGTTGCTAAGGGAAGAACGGCAGTCGAGACACAAAGCGCAGGCATGCAGCGCAACATCGAGGCAACTGATCAAGTAGCTTCGACAATTGAGGAACTTGCACGACAAGCAGATGGCATCTCCAAAATTACACGCACCATCTCTGACATTGCTGAGCAGACGAACTTATTGTCCCTTAATGCCTCTATCGAGGCGGCACGTGCTGGCGAGCATGGCCGTGGCTTCGCAGTCGTCGCACAGGAGGTTCGCAAGCTTGCTGAAGAATCTTCCGCTTCGACGAAGGAAGTATTTACTCTGGTGAAAAGCATTGAGTCAGGCATCCGCCAGGCAATTACGAATATTCAAGTCAATGAAGAGGTCGTTCACGCCCAAACGGAATTAATTAAAGAAACAGAGCGCATCTTCCTAGAAATTGTAGATAGCATTCAATTTATTACCGAACAAATTGCCGCCTTCGCGAATGAAAGTGATACGATGCTGGAGGGAGCTGTAAACATTTCAAGCTCCATCGAGAACATCTCAGCAATTACACAGCAATCTGCTGCGGGAACAGAGCAAGTATCTGCTTCTATGAATGAACAAATTACATCCGTCCAAGCGATGGCCGATGCTACGGAGCAAATGCAGCAAAAGGTGATCCAGTTGCAGCGCACGATTCAAGTATTCAAATTCTAATATTGCATATTCGATATCCAAAACAAACGGGGCAGCCACTAGTAGAATGCTACTAAGGGCTGCCCCGCTGTTATTGGATTACCTATTTACCTACCTTACAGCTATTCAGCACTGTAAATGATAAGTTTAATCTCCAATTCCATTATGCAAGTTATACAGTTGCTTCTTGTTCAACTGCAAGCGTGCGCTTGCGATCCTTGCGGTTCCACAACATGAAGCCAAAAGTTCCAAGAAGGGCAAGAACAAAACCAATGCTGTACATGACATTACCGCCATACGATTCCTGCAGTGCTCCGCCAATAACTCCTCCCGCCAATCCGGACAAGCCAAAGAACACCATACCGAGCAGCGATTGTCCTGTAGCTGCTAATTTCTGTGGGAGAAGCTGCACTACGAATTCGATTGCTAAGGCCCAGAAGCAAGCATACGTAATCGAATGCAATCCTTGCAGTACGATTAACATCACCGGCTCCGTCGTTATGGAATACAGCAGCCATCTAAGCGCATATAGCATGCCTACGGCGGAAAGCAATGTCAACATTCGATAACGCTTCATGATTCGTCCCATAATAATGAAGCCAAAAACTTCACTGAATCCTGCAACAGCCCATGCAATCGATACCTGCCCGGAGGTTGCGCCCAAATCGCTCATATGCAGCGATAGCAGCGCATCATTCATCCGGTGGGGCATCCCGATGACGAAAATAAGAGCAAGCAATACAAGCAAGGAAGGAATGGTGAGCGCCTTTTTCAAAATGGTCATGTTCACCGCTTCATCCGGCTCACCATCATCATATCTCGGTTCCTTCAAAAAGAACATACCGATAAAAAAGCTGGACCAGACCGGCAAATACATCCAGAACAGTGAATCCACTCCGCCCACCAAATCAAATACCTGTGCTAGCGTTACAGCCGTTACGGTGAAGCCAACTGAACCCCAAAGGCGAACAGCTCCATATGATTGCTGCATAGAATTGGCTATTTTAACTGTTAACGTATCAAGCAATGAAATCGATGGAAGATAGCAAATATACAAAATCAGAATACTTACCGCGACAAGGATACGATCCGTTGTCAAAAAAGCTAATGACGCTGATATTCCCAATACAATCCACAAGCCGATTAGTAGCGGGCGAACCTTTCGGATGCGGTCGCTAATAAGACCTGCGGCAGGCTGTGCAAACATCGCCAGAAAAGGCCCCAACATTAATATAGTGCCTACTTCAAACGGTTCGAAACCCCGCTCCCGCAATAGAAGCGGCAAATAAGAAAGCAGAACGGCATTCGTTGAGTAAAACAAAGCATGGAACAGCTTAAGAAGCCTAGTTGATGTCGCCAAGTTGTTTTTCCTTTCTATGTAAGCCTCATTTAACTTGCACGGTCTATCCGTTGTCACTCTAATTTATTCAGTCATTTGCAGGAACAATTCCACGTCTTGCAATGTCACATCTATCGCCGATTGCCAGAAATCTGGCTTCGTCAAATCTACGCCAAGGTGCTTCTGTGCAAGATCCTCTACCGTCATTACCGCTGTATCCCTCAGCAATGCATCATATTTCGCTGCGAAGGATTCACCTTCTTCTAAAGCCCGCGCATACAATCCCGTACTGAACAAGTAACCGAATGTGTATGGGAAGTTGTAGAACGGTACACCCGTCATGTAGAAGTGCAGCTTAGACGCCCAGAAGTGCGGGTGGTACGAATCCAGTGCACCACAGAACGCTTCCTTCTGTGCCTCTTCCATAAGTGAGCACAATTCCTCCGAAGACAATACACCCTGCTTACGCTCCTCATAGAAGCGAGTCTCGAACAGGAAGCGCGCATGAATATTCATGTAGAACGCAATTGAGCGCTGAAGCTTATCCTCCAGAAGTGTCAGCTTCTCTTTCTCATCCTTCGCCTGTTTCACCGCAGAATCTGCTACGATCATCTCTGCAAATGTGGAAGCCGTCTCTGCCACATTCATCGCATACCCCCGTGCAAATGGAGGCAGGTCTTCCATCACATGCGTATGATAACCATGTCCAAGCTCATGCGCAAGCGTAGACACGTTCGATGGTGTACCAGCATATGTCATGAATATACGCGTTTCTTTGCTTACAGGCAACGAAGTACAGAACCCGCCTGGGCGCTTGCCAGAGCGATCCTCTGCTTCGATCCAGCGCTTCTCGAAAGCATTCACTGCAAATTTAGCCATACGTGGGCTGAATTTCTCGAATTGCTCTACTATTGTACGGGCGCCATCATCATAAGAAATCTTCGATTGCGTGCTGCCGATTGGCGCTTCTACATCACACCATGTGAGTTTTTCCACACCAAGCAGCTTCGCCTTGCGCTCCAAATACTTCACGAACGCCGATTTATTGCGTGTAATAGTATCCCACATTGCATCCAGTGTCGCCTGTGACATCCGGTTATAAGCAAGGGGCTCCTTCAATACTTCCTTCCATCCACGGTTCTCATACAGCTTCAAACGGAAGCCTGCAATGCGGTTCAATGCGTCTGCACAGTAGTCAGCACGCTCCTCCCATGCTTCTTCCCACTTCACGAACATGTCCTCGCGCACTGAGCGATCAGCATCGGACAGCTTGTTGTCAGCTTGTCCTGCAGAAAGATGCACCGTCTCCCCATTCTCTTCATGCGTGATGCGGAAATGGGATACGATTGTGTTGTAGTTGGCACTCCATCCGTGATATCCGTCCGTTGCCAAATCGCCTACAAGCGCTTCCTTCTCCGGTGACATTTTCTCCTTTGCCCATTCACGGCGTTCAGTCAAATTGAAACGAATGCCTGCAATTTCAGGCAGTGCAACAAATTCAGACCATACCTGCTCGTCCATGCCGCGCAAAAGCTCATCATAAAGCGTATCCAAGGTTACCATTCGGGCACCGATGGAACGTACACGATCCGATAACTGAATCGCTTTCTTATCCTTCACATTTTGTGCCGTCAAGCAGCCTATGTAAGCACCGGCCTCACGCAACTCTATAATCAACTGCTGCAGCTGCTCAGTTAATTTAGCAAGCTGTTGCGCCTCTTTACCAGATTGAGGAATCGCCATTGCCTTAAGCTCATTCGTGATCGAAGCAATCTTCTGCTCACCGGTTGACAATGAAGCCTTCAGTGCTTCGGATTCTGATCCACCTTCAAAAATAACATCCAAATCCCATGTTTGACTTAACGGTTGTTTCATCGTGCACACACCTTTCATTTGGCTTAATTTGTCCACACCTATTCAACCTTGCAAAGTTTGAGTTTTGCACCTTGACCGTGTATAACTAAACTATATCAAAATTTCTAAGAACTCGCATAGGGAGGATCGTGAGATGAAACCATTGCCAATCTCTGCAGACACTGCTGTCAAACTGTCTAAGGCGCTTAATGTTCCCTTAGAGCAGCTCATGCATATGCCGCAGCACATTCTTATACAGAAGCTCGCTGAGCTTAATAAGGCCGATCAGAGCCCTTCTGGCGCAGAACAATCATCGGAGAACACCAAGGAATGATACCATTTGAAAATACACTGCCGTATGATCAGCTAATGGGCGACCTGTATATATCAACCTGCCCATTTTGTAAGAAAGACAATGTCCTTCTTCCCATTAAGCCAAATGAGCTTCCTGATATCCATGACGGCAAGAAACGGCTCCTTGTATTCCCTTGTTGTCGCAACCGCCTCGTCATCATCGATGCGGATAACGATTATTTGCTCGCAAACCGCGCGATTCGATAGAGAATGCATCGGATCAGTGAGGATTGATTTTCACTGGTCAAGACAAAGACGTGTACCCGCCACTTCTGCCGGATACACGTCTTCTTGTCTCCTCATTCAATCGGCCATACTTGATGTAGCGTTTTCAGTTGCTTCTCTCATTTCCTCACGAATCAGGGTCCACTGCTCTCTAGCAGCTCGGATCATTGCCGCATCCATGATCCTTTTATCATGAACAATTTTACTGAAGCATTTCACAGCCTCATTGAATTCGCCTAATCTGCGATACAGCTCCCCAATAATAAAAATGAGCCGCGCATCGTTCTGATCGCGCCACTCCTGCTCCAGCACGGCAACATAGGCGTCAAGTGCATATTGCATATATCGACGCTCTTCTACCACATCATTGCGATATCGATACAACCATGCGATATGGTGAAGAAGACCAGCAACCACACGATGGCTCTCGCCAATAGTCTGAGCTGTTAACAGAGCCAGCTGGTACGTTGCAAGCGCATCCTCCCAAGTCCGCTCGCCACCGTAATCACGGTTCTTCCACTGGTTCGCGATGCGTGCTTCGAACTTCCTACGCTGCGGCTCGTACCAATGTTTTAAGGAATTTTCTGTGGATGCACATCCACATGAAGGACATACCCGAACTACGTAATAGTCCGGATTCACCTTGCCCTCGTCATAATGCGTACAAAAATCACTGTCAATGCGTGAGGGCTTCTTGAAGCGAGGCCGTACACGCGAAGTAACAAATACCTGTTCACAGTACGGACAGCCTACCTTCACCGTAAAAAGCGGTTCAACCTCCATAAATCGTTCCTCTTTTCTGCTGATCGATTATGTGAGTCGCACGAAGTCCATGAAAACGAATCTATTATGGAATACATGAGCCGTTCTATTTGAACAAGGAATTAAGCCTCATCATTCGTATTAATAAAGTGATACGCTGGGCCCGATAAGCGATCGATAACCATCGCTGCCAGCCCTGGCTCCATTCCTATCTCATGAAGCGCTTCCCGCATGCAGCCTAACCATGCATCTGCACGATCACGCGTTATCGGAAATGGTAGATGACGTGCACGCATCATTGGATGTCCGAACTGATCAGAGTAGAGAGATGGTCCTCCGAAAAACTGCGTCAAGAACATGAATTGTCGTTCCATTACCGGCATAATATCCTCTGGGAATAGTGGCGCAAGCAAAGGATGAGCCTGGACTCGTGGATAGAATGCCTCCACCATCTTCCGAACCGTCGCCTCTCCGCCGATCGCCTCATATATTGTTTGACTGTACCGTTCCATAATCGCTCCTATCTATTCTCCATCATGCGACTGCCATCAACAGCCAGCATTTCGTCAATAAAGTAGTCCTTGTTCAACACTTTATTACAAACGAGCAGAAGTTTCAATCAAATGAATGGTGAACGCGCAAATAAGCACAAAAAAACGCTGAGCATCTGTTCAGCGTCTGGCCGTAGTTGTAGTCTCTTCTTACCTTGTCTTTACCAATCTTCTTCTGGTGATCCCATTAACGATTCCCGAATGACATAAACAAAAGCGCAAACAAGGATGCCTGCAATAATGCTCACACCAATCACCCCTAACGATCGGATACGCATTTCATCTTTCTTGTATTTTTAGTGTACCATAATGCTTCCCGAAATGACACGGATAAATGCAAGCGTTTCCTTTACGTTTTGATTACAGAATAAAGACAGAATTGTATCATCACAGCGCTGTTCTGAAGGTGAACAGCATGATTGTTGTCCCTTTATCATATGTTGTATTGCAGTGGTCGTCCCATTGACTGAAGAAGTAGAGGGAGTGAATATACAATGAGCCGCTCTCGGACAAGCTCCTCCATCCAGATTGTACTCATCGCAGCAACGATTGGTCTCTTCATTTTATTAATGATCATATATCCTGACACCGTATTATCCGCTTCGACACGGGGGTTGGCCATCTGGTGGGACGTCCTGTTCCCATCCTTGCTCCCGTTCTTTATTATATCCGAAGCTCTGCTTGGTTTCGGCATTGTACACTTCATTGGCACCTTGCTTGATCCAATCATGCGCCCGATGTTCCGCATCCCTGGAATCGGCGGGTTTGTGGTCGCTATGGGGTATGCTTCCGGTTACCCTGTTGGAGCCAAGCTCACCACTCAGCTGCGAATGCAGAGGCTCATTTCCCGTGAAGAAGGGGAGCGCCTCGTCGCCTTCACCACGTCATCCGATCCCATATTTCTAATAGGTGCTGTATCCATCGGATTTTTCGGAGACGCCAGCCTAGCTCTTACGATTGCACTTGCTCATTACGGAGCGGCATTTGTCGTCGGGCTATTGATGCGATTCCATGCTCCGCATGCTCCTATGACACCCATAGCAGCAGCTGTCGAGCCGATCTCCTCCCATGGACAGACGAAGCGTGTCAGGCAGACTCCCCTCGTTGTCCGCGCCTTCTGGGCCATGCATGAGGCAAGGCAGAAGGATGGCCGCTCCCTCGGCACCTTATTGCAGGAGGCTGTTGCCTCCTCTTTAAAGCTTATGATCGTTGTAGGAGGGCTGGTTGTCTTTTTCTCCGTTGCGATGGACTTACTGTCTGTAATTGGGGTTATGCGTGTATGGGAGGCTGTGCTGCAAGGGCTGCTTCAGACTGTTCAACTCCCCGGCTCCCTCTCTTCCGCCTTTTCCGGTGGAATATTTGAGGTCACTCTTGGCGCTAAGGGCGCTGGAGCCGCGGACTCAGCTGGCACTCATGCACAAGTGGTAGCCGCAGCTTGGATTTTGTCATGGGGCGGATTGTCCGTCCATGCCCAAATCGTTAGTATTATGAATCAGTGCGATTTACGATATATTCCTTTCTTTGTTTCCAGACTCATTCACAGCTTCCTTGCCGCATTCGCCGCTTTTATCCTGTATCCGCTGCTCCGTACAAGAACGGTACAATCCTTGCTCCCTACGTGGCTGTCTGACTTAGACCACAACATAATTCCAACGAAAGTATGGATTACAGCATGGTCAGCCACACATACTGGTCTTCTAGCAGCCTTCGCCATTCTCATTATATTGAGTATCGGATCAGCGGCTGTTGGATTGCTGCGATATTTCCATCGAATGGGCAGATAAGGGAACGGCTAATCTGCTTCAGATGAAATGGCGATTGTATTCCAGATGTGGAACGTATAATATGGAATTGGATATACTTCGTTATAAATCTTAATGAAAAGCAGTGCAAAGGAGCCAACGCCTTGAAGTACGCAGTAATGAACCGGGGAGACGACGTATCTGCCGCATTAGCTGACACGTTCCACCAACTGGCCAACGATCGGGGCCTAGTACGTGATGATGACGAACCGAATATTGTATTATCCATAGGCGGAGACGGCACGATGCTTCAAGCGTTCCATCGATACATCGATCAGCTTGATCAACTTGCATTTGTTGGCATCCATACCGGCCACCTCGGGTTTTACGCGGATTGGAAGCCAGATGAAATTGAGATGCTCGTTCAGTTGATTGCAGATAATCGAACTCAAGATCAAATATCACCGCGCATCGTCAAGTATCCGCTAATTGAGCTGCAAGTCGCTACTCATGACAACGGCTCCAACAAGACATACATCGCATTGAATGAGTTTACGCTTAAAGGGGTAGAAAATACGCTCGTCGCTCAAATTGATATTAATGATGAACTGTTCGAAATGTTCCGTGGAGATGGGGTGTGCGTATCTACTCCGTCTGGAAGTACAGCTTACAATAAGAGTCTCGGCGGGGCTATGGTTCATCCCTCGATCCCATCGATTCAACTTGCTGAGATTTCATCCATCAACAACCGTGTGTATCGTACGCTTGGATCGTCGCTTATTTTGCCGAAGCATCATCATTGCGACATCCATTCTCAGAAGAAGCAGAAATTGCTCCTGACGGTTGATCATATCAACATTCCGTTGGAGCAGCTGTGCTCCATACGCTGTAGAGTCGCCGATCAGAAGGTAACATTTATTCGCTATCGTCCATTCCCGTTCTGGAATCGGGTGCGTGAAGCCTTCCTCGGATATGACGAGCACGGCTGTTATAACGTATAAGTTCAACTTCACAATGCCCGCTGTTCACTGGACGGCGGGCATTGCTATGTCCTATTCATGCAAACGGCACCGCTCCTCGTCTTGAACGGATGAGAAGCGGTGCCGGTAAGTCCATCTACTATGGTATTATGCTGTGTCTGCTTAGGAACGCACTTCTTTAGGTGCGCGTTCTACCCGCTCTGCCCGTTCCTTCGATTCCGCAGCAGGTCGTGGCTGCGCACCTGCCTGATTCGGTGTACCGCCTTTGCCATGATTCTGCTTATTGCGATTGCGCGAATGACGAGGCTTACGCTCAGACGAGGATGGCTTCGCAGCTGGTTCCGCTGCTGCATCCTGATTATTTTGCTTCGGCTGGAGTACGATCCCCTGCTTCGGTTGCTGCGGCGGCAAATCCGCAGTAGGCGCTTCCAATGCTGCTGCACCTTCTTGTTCTGCTTCATCTCCCTGATCTCCAGCAGCCCTTACACGGACATCCTTGTTGCCTACCCTCTCCAATATGAAATAGGCGCATCCGAAATTGCAATATTCATTAATGTAATCCATCATTCCGGACAAGGCGCTATCCTTAGTGGATTTCGCATGAGTGTCACGGAAGAAGCCTTTGAGGCGAAGCTGATTGTATCCCCAATCCCCTAGAATGTAATCATACCGTTCTAGTACTTCGCTATAGCGACCCTTGAATGCTTCCGGATTCCATGCGTTCTTGTACTCATGAATGACTTCGTACGATCTGCCTCCAATTTGAATCACGTCCGTGATTCCCCCTTCCCCTGCCGCAGCAGGCTCAAGCACGAACGGAGGAGCGCGCTTTATCGAGGTTGTTCCCATAACATAGAGGCCTGCATGCTCCCTCTCCTCCCGATTGCCGCCGCTGCTCCTTACAAGTCGCTAGCAACTTGTAAGGAGACTGGGACATCGAGTAGATGATGCATTCTTCCCGCTGCTGAACATCGGCTTCTCGAACGGTCACTCTTTAGGCGAACTCCGTCTCATCGCCAGCGGCTAACAACACGATTACGCTTGTGTAGCCATGGACTTATGAGCGGACTGGACTTGTTCATGCGCATGGTAGGAACTGCGGACAAGCGGTCCCGATTCCACATGGCTGAACCCACGCTTCAATCCTTCGTTCTTCAGCTCTGCAAATTGTTCTGGAGTGTAATATTTCTCAACGAACAAGTGTTTCTTCGTCGGCTGTAAATACTGTCCAATTGTCATAATGTTGCAATCAACGGCGCGAAGATCGTCCATTGTCTGCAAGATTTCGTCCCATTCTTCCCCTACGCCAAGCATAATGCTGGATTTCGTAGGAATGTTCGGCTGCATTTCCTTCGCACGCTTCAACAATTCAAGTGTGCGTTCATACTTCGCCTTCGCACGTACACGGTCGGACAACCGTTCTACCGTCTCGACGTTATGATTGAGAATGTCTGGCTTTGCGTCCATAACCAACTTAAGTGCATCCCAATTACCCATGAAGTCCGGGATAAGCACTTCCACACTGCAGAGTGGCAACCGGCGACGTAGCGCCCGGATCGTCTCTGCAAAGATCGATGCTCCTCCATCATTCAAATCGTCTCTGGCTACGGATGTAACGACACAATGGCGCAAGCCCATGCGCTCTGCAGCTTCTGCTACGCGTTCTGGCTCCTGCAAGTCCAATTCCGTCGGCATGCCGGTATTGACCGCACAGAAGCGGCAAGCACGAGTGCAGATGTCTCCCAAAATCATAAA
The DNA here is from genome assembly GCF_032337355.1 of Paenibacillus suaedae. Taxonomy (NCBI): domain Bacteria; kingdom Bacillati; phylum Bacillota; class Bacilli; order Caryophanales; family Paenibacillaceae; genus Paenibacillus; species Paenibacillus suaedae. The sequence continues at coordinate 32,488 of NZ_JAVYAA010000008.1, read as the reverse complement.
CGTCGCCGTACGATTTGCCCAACATTCATAAATGTTCGGACAACGTGCTTCCTCGCACACGGTGTGCAACGTTTTGGAGCGCATCATATCTTTAATCTCGGAATAGTTCTCTCCGGTAGTCAGCTTGATGCGTATCCAATCTGGTTTCTGCTTCTGCTCTCTCGTTTTCATGGAGTCTACCTTCCTTCTTGTTCGCTTAACCTTGACCTAATTCTGTATTATACCATGAACCCTTCAAAATCTATACCTACGTGTCCATTGCTTGGATAAAAAGGCCATTTACGCACATTCTAACATTAAATCAACCTTTTCAGGTATGGAATAAGGAGGAAATGAAGACATGAGACAAGCTCCATCTTATCTATGTGCAGGACTTGCCTTATGGCTGGGGCTGATGACACCACATTCAGCAGTGTTGGTTCACGCCGCTCCGTCTGGTTCACAGCAGCAGAAGATTCAGTCTAGCCAGCAGTCTGGAGCTGCCAAAGATTCTGGTCAGGCACCATCCCCGGCAGGGGATGTATGGAAAGAGCGTCGAAATTTATATGAGCAAATGTCGATACTGACCGGAATCCCTTGGTACCGATTAGCTGCCATCGACCAGTACGAGCGGGCGTTGACCAAAGCCAACCCAAAACAGCGTAAACATCCAGATCGACTAACAGGCGTATATGTGGATCCCCGTAAATGGGCTGGCATGCTGAACCCGGATATCAATGATGACAACCCGAAGTCAATATCTATCTTTAGAGGTATTGGACGTGACGGTTCCGGGGACAAGCGTGCGGACGCCTCGAATGATGTGGACTTGCTCTACAGCGTCGCTTCGATCATTGGAGCCTATGGGCCTAATGTCGAAGATTTCGGCAATGGACTGTGGCATTATTATTCCAATCCACGTGCTGTTCAGCGTGTCCAGCAGTATGCGCGGATTTTCGAGCATTTCGATAAAGTAGATCTGTTCGAGTACACTTTCCCATTGCCTCTTGGAAGCTCCTATTCATATCGAAGTACTTTTGGAATGGGACGGCATTACGGGGGATATCGTATTCATGAAGGCACCGATATCTTTGCCGGATATGGGGTTCCTGTGCGCAGCACCTGCTATGGCATCGTTGAGGTGAAAGGCTGGAACCGTTACGGCGGCTGGCGGATCGGCATACGTGATCTGAATAACATTTATCATTATTACGCCCACCTTTCTGGTTATGAAAAACATATTAAGGTTGGCGATATCGTCACCCCAGGTCAGACAGTAGGATGGGTTGGCAGCTCTGGATATGGCAAGCCTGGCACATCAGGCAAGTTCCCTCCACATCTCCACTATGGCGTATATCGCGATCGCGGTTTAGTCGAGTACGCGTTCGATCCGTACCCGCTTCTGTACCAGTGGGAACAATCCGATAAGCGCAAGCGGCTGAATTCCAAGCGGCGCTAACGATTGGGTTCTAAATAAGGCAAAAAGGGCACATCTTTCGGCCGTACCGATGAATGTGCCCCTTCTTCATTTACGAATCCCTTACACATTCCATTACACATCTGATACAGATGCATGCGCCCTTTATCATACAGAATTGATTTTTTATCGCTTACAGCCTCATCATACTTTTCATTTCATATCTTTGTGCGCCATAATCCGATCACGATCCAGTATTGCCGTTACCGCCATGCTGCTGCACATCACCAGTCTCGGCCGGAGCTGTCGGATCAGCATGCGTTTCCGTCTGTGTTGGAACTGTTATCCCTTCCTGCTTGCTGCCGGAAATACTCCCGCTTCCTCCGCTGCTTGGAACCGACTGCATTGGCAGCGACAAGGCAGGTGCTTTCTCCCGATTCGCTCCTACTGGCTGGCCCTTGCCATCATAATAGTACATTGGAACATCCCCTACGACGAGCAAATAGGAGATTGGAATTTGGGTTTCAACCACTTCAGGCTCCAGATCGAATGGAATGACAATCGCAACCTCTTCCGTCACCTTGATATACACCTCAACCAGTACCATATTGATGCCTACGTCCATGGGGCGGGTATTCAACTCCACCTTAACCGCACCCTGCGGCTCCATCTTAACCGGTATCCGTGGACCGAAGGAAGCGATCAGCGGACTGCCCAGCGCTTGACCAAGCGGAATCTTATCACTGATTTCATGAATATTTTTGAGCGAGGACTCTACAATATCTACTGTTTCGGAGGTAATCCGCATATGCTCGTTGTAATTCAAGACGAAGCTTGTCACTTTACCGCGAGAATCGGTTTTCCATTCAATCAGCTTATCGAGTTCTCGTCCACGCATCACCTGATCGGTAATCGCTCGGTTAATGGCTTGTGTCGCAATTTGCTTTACACGAATTTTAGCCAAATGCATGAGTGGCCCCTTCACATTTCTATCCACGTAGACGAACAATTGCACTGTCAATAGCGTGATAATAACGAGCGCAATGAAGAAGGCTCTGCGTTTTCGCTTCGGCTTCGATTGTCTGCTGCTCCAGCCTGATGATACATTTTTGGCTTCTGATTGACCTGCAACTGGCATCCTCGGCCGTGGACGCCACCCTGACGCTCTCCAGCCTGGACGGCGTTTGCTCCAAGATATTTTCGGCCATCTCCATCGCCGCGCACGGAACCCGCTCGAACGCCACCTATTCACATCCGATTCCCCCTTCCGGTCGGTGCAACGAGCAGCCTGTACGTTCTCAGTGTATGCTTGCCCGAGGGAAAAAAGAAGAATTCAACCGTGTGAAAGCGGCTATTTTAACTGCTTATTGAGCTCATCGCACAGCTTCTTGTACCGATAGTGATCAATCGACCAGAACAATGCATAAATAATCATACCTACGCCTACATTACGGGCAATGTCCTGCCAAGCCGTTGTTAGTAGCAATGAAGCTCCAATAAGTACTGCAATAATAAGGAATAGCTATAACAGGGATATGGAAAATAGAGGATAGCAAGGGTTGCAGATTACACTCCTTCTATAAGTAGTTAATTTAAAGGGGGGATGCTATACCTACATTTATAAAAACTCAAAAAAACGACCTGCAAGGAGAGGATTTTCGTAATCCATCTTACAGGTCTCAATCTATCTCATTCTTTTATATTATTTCATCTTACTAGATGCATATTAGTATTCTTCGGCAGGGTATTCCGGATTTTGATCTTCCGGTTCTTTATTCTCTGGTTTTTGATGTTCTGGTTCTTTATTTTCTGGTTGTTTATTTTCCGGTTTTTGATGTTCTGGTTCTTTATTTCCTGTCGGTGTTCCCTCAACATCATATCCGTTTACTTCAAATGTAATGATTTTATCGTAAAATACATAATCTTTGCGATTTTTGAACGGCCCTTTGTTGTTGTTATGTTTGTCGAATGCGAACATGACGGAGCCCTTCCCTGCGGCACGACCATCATACCACGCAATAAATGATTCTACTTCCGCCATTGACAAGTCATACTCTTTTTGAATTCCATTATTCAAAATAAGGCTCAACAATGCGCGATTTCCAGATTGACCATCGCCAGAACCCGTACCTGGCTTTGTACCTGTACCTGGGTCTGTACCTGGATCCGTACCTGGCTCTGTACCTGGCTCTGTACCTGGATCTGGAGGTGTCACTCCATCAGGACTCGGTGTAGCAAAAGCCTCATTGGAAGTTACGCCCTCTAACGGGCCATACAATGCAGTTACTACATAATAATAGGTCTTACCGTTCTTTACTGCAGTATCCGTATAAGTAAAAGTGTTTCCTGAAACGGTAGTAATCGTGGTGTACGACCCTCCTGCGGTTTCACTTCGTTTTACTTGAAAACCTGTCGCGCCGTTACCATCACTCCAACTCAGAACAACTTGTTTATCTCCGCCAGCTGCATTCAGTTGAATCGGTTCTTGAGACGGTTCTTCAGGATTGTCTCCGAAGACATTCCACTCGTAGACATGAGCGCCACTCTCTGGTTTAAGGACAACGGTTTTGACACCTTTCACTGCCTCTGGAAGCATTTCTACTTCGTCCTTCTTAGTCGGCTTGTACGAGAGCAACAAATTATCCTTATCATCGTAAAGTTCTAATGTAACTACATAAGGGCTATTAACGATCAAAGAAGATATTTCTTTAGGAGAAGAGAACGTGTACCAAGGAAATGATGATACGTTGATAAGTTCTCTTGAGTCATTATTAATAACATTATCGGTTAAATTTTTAGTTTGCTTCACTTTGTTTCCTACAGATGGCCCTAAATTCACTACTCGTGCATCGAGTAAGCCCCCAGTATATTTTGTAGCATTCGGTTGAATGCTTTTCTCCGGCGATTTGGTGCTTTCGCCTGCTTCGTTAACAGCATTTATGACATAATAATAAGTCTTGCCATTCTCAACTGATTTATCTGTATAAGTAGTTCCAGCAATATTACTAGCTATCACCTGATGCGGCCCGCCGGGAGAGGTTGAACGTCTCACGTTATATGCTCTCGCTCCGGTCGATACCCATTCTAATTTGACAACCTTATCTCCGCCGTAAACCCAACTGATTGTAGTGGGTGTCGGTGGAGTAGATGGTTTTCTAAATACGTTCCATTCATTTACATACACACCTGAATTATCTGGCTTTAAAACTACTACCGATACGTTTTTGACCGATGAAGGCAAGGTTTGCACCCCATTAACATTTAACGGAGCATATGACAGAAGAAGATTATCATTTTCATCATAGAATTCAATATTCGCTTTCCCGGCGCTCGTAAACAATACGATTGAATTTACCTCTTCGGGCTTAGCAAACTTATGCCAAACGAATTGGTCACGATTAATGAGTTCTCGCGAATCATTGCTAACATTATTATCTGTTACTTTCTTGGATTTTCTTTCAGGCTTATTTACACTCTTGCCTATGTCCATAACGACGCCATCCAATAAACCACCCGTAAATTGCGTTGCTTCTGGCTTTTTGCTAATCTCTGGCGAATTGGCGCTTTCGCCTGCTTCGTTAACGGCAGTTACGACATAATAATAAGTCTTGCCATTAGTAACTGCTTTATCTGTATATGTAGTTCCAGCAATATTAGCTATCACCTTATGTGGCCCACCGGGAGAGGGCGAACGTCTTACGTTATATGTTTTCGCTCCGGATGCAATCCAATCGAGCGTTACGGTTGAGTCTCCAGCTTGACTCCAACTGATCGTCGTTGGTGAGGGTGGAGTGGATGGCGTTTCGAACACGTTCCATTCGTAGACGTAGTCGTTCTTATCTGTCTTGAGAACAACTGTCGAAACATTGCTTACTTTTGCAGGTAGAGTTTGAACACCTTCAACAGTTAACGGATTATAAGTGAAGAGAAGGTTGTTTTTGTCATCGTAAAATTCTACCTTCATCGATCCGCCGCCTTTCAAAACAACGGAAGTAATTTCTTTCGGCGCAGCAAACGTATACCACGCTACATTATCTGCTCTAAGAATTATTCTACTATTATTAGTAAGATCATTATCGGTTAACTTGGTTTCCGGCGTTCCTTGCCCGACCGCAGGTCCAACCTGAATAGGTTCTCCATCTAAAAGCCCGCCTGTGTACTGACTTGCTGCAGCTTCTGCCGGACTCGCAATGACGATTCCAAGAATAAAAGCCAACAGCAGAAAAGCTAATCCCGTTTTCTTCTTTTTCATTTTGTTTCCCCCATTATTTTTATCTGTACTTGATCCCACCAAAAAAGTCCAAATTTTAAATTTCTTTAGTTTTCTTATACTTGAATTTTTAGGTAAGAACAAGCTCAATTATGCTAACATATTTTTTCCGTTATATCTAAACATTTCATCTCATAAATGGGATTTTTTTTATTACAAAATACACTTTTATTTTTTGAAAACGGTATCAAAGAACTATTTTTGAAATAGACCTTACATACTAAATGATCCAGAATAAATATCAAAAGAGCGTGCACAAGCACGCTCCCTATCAACTAAAAATGAAATTTATAAATCTTTAAATTTCTACAAAATAATATTATCATTTTTTCTAAAATTGCAAATGAGAATATCTCCACTGATTATCTAGTGCATTCCATACATCGTTCGTCTCAGCACCTACATACCAATAGGCAAATCCCGCCACATTGCGTTTGCTCGCCATTGCATACTTCGTACTCAAGGAGCGGCTTTCTTCTGCCCACACTTGATGTCTTATTCCTCGATCCATGAAGTCAGCGATATACTGTGATGTTCGGTCATCCCATTTGACCTTGCGGGAACGAAGCAGCTCACCTTGCTCGTTCAATGTCATTTCACGGGAAGTAACACCTTTTTCTTTGATCGCCCAATCTCTCGTATAGAAGGGAAGTGCTACGATGACTTTGTTAGCCGGCACCGACTCTACAAGTTTATCCAGCGCGCGCTGCACCCATGGCAGCGATGACACGGATCCCGCATTCGGCGCACCGTCCCAGTGCTCATCGTAACTCATCAGCACCATATAATCCGCAGACTTGCCAAGTGCTGCATAGTCAAACGCCTCCGTCCAATCTGTCCCCAAGTCAGGAGACACATCAATAGATAGGACTGCCTTCTGTTGATGCAGCTTAGCCGCCAGTTCCGACACGAACACCGTTAAGGCCTGTCTATCATCTGGTCTCACATTTTCAAAATCAAGATTTAAACCATCTAACCCATATGTCTTCACAAAGCCCGACAGCTTCGCAATGACCGCATTCTTCTTCGTTGGATCCGTAAGCACCTGATGCGTCAAATCCGCATTGAAGCGATTGCCTACAAGCGCCCACACCTGCTTACCATGCTGCTTCGCCCACGATAGGAGCGCCTTGTCGGTTTGATCCGAAACCGTCTGCTTCGCATCAAGGAAATACCATCTTGGCGATAATGTATTAACGGTTGAGCCCGAAACCTTCTCTATATACTGCTGCGTCGAAAGCTCATGCATCCATCCCATCTCGATGCGCTTCGGCGGGGTCTTCGTCAGAGCCTTCGACCAATCAGGACGTTGAAGCGCCCGATTCAATACGACGGCCGTCTCCTGCCGGGTCAGCGGAGCATTTGGCCGGAACCCTTTATCGTCACCAGTCATAAGGTCCAGCTTTTGCATAATGCTTACATACGGTACTGCCCATTTCGCGATATCGAATGAATCTGGATAAGATAATACGCCAGAGCCGGATTTCGTAGATTGCTTGAACGCCCGCACAATCATTGCAGCCGCTTCCTGGCGAGTTACAGGCTGTTGCGGCTGGAAGCTTCTCTCCCCTGTTCCCTGTACCAAATGCAGCAATGACCCTGCTTGAACCGCACCATAATACCAAGCGCTGCGCGGCACGTCATCATAAGCAGGAATGTCGCTTGTCACAGGGTGCAAATTAAACATCCGATTGATCATGCTGATTAACTCCGCCCGGGTCACAGATTTCTCCGGTTCATAGCGTCGATTACCAGACCCGGTCACAATGCCTTTCTTATATAAGGTGACAATATCCTGCTGTCCGTATATGCCTGCAATATCATCGAATGGCAAACCTGAACTTGCACTCTTCGATTCTCCCCATGCCAAACTTCCGGTTATAAACATCGCGGCTACAGCCGTTAACAATACAATTTTGCGTCGAAAGGTCACTTCGATATCCTCACTTTACTAGAGATGATAGATTGCGCTATCTTCCATCCTAGCAAAAAAGAGAACATTGATAGATAATTAAATAATGGAAATCATCATACATTTTTGTATGATAATAGGAACATATGAGTAATTACCTTTATTACATTCGGTTAACATTGCGTGTCTCCATTTTTTTCAGAGCTGTCTTATAGACGATATAGATCATTTCACTCACATTGACTAAACCTAATCCCCGCTCCTCTTTAATCGAGTACGTATTCGAACCCATGTCGCAATTCAAACGAACTCCGTCAAAATAGATTCGCTCTACTGGCGTATGGCCATGAACAATAGGCTTATTGTCGGTCAACCTCTGAAGAATAGACTTCGGAATGCTGTAAAAATCCGACTCTGACATCCAAAGTATACCTCTATTCTGTTGATATAACGGTTCATGAGGATTTAATCCGGCGTGCGTATAAACAAATTCATCATCTTCGTAGAGTAATGGCAGACCGCAGGCCCATTCTATGTATTTATGCATCTCCGACTCATCAGCAAATGCCCTCGAAAAATCCTTAAGAGTATCGATCCCTCCATGTCTGAGCCATAGCTTGTCCCCATATTGATAATAATCCCTCATCATCTCCTCATGATTGCCGATCAAAGCAATCACATTGTTAGGATATGTATCTACCAATTGCTTGATCTTCCTGAGGACTTTGCCGCTTTCTTTTCCACGATTGATATAGTCCCCGCCGAACACAAGCTGATCCTTAGTTAAATCGATCTCCGCGTACTTTAGCAATTGTTCGAGTCCATTAAACTCACCATGTATATCACTCATGAAATACTTCAATAAACTGAACCTCCTCTGATTAGGTCCCGCATATGCAAAAAGACCGGACAAAGGAACGCGCAGTAAATCAATCCTTTTCCAGTCTCTTATCTATTCAAATACTATTTTATAGGGATATTCATTTATACCAATTCACAGGATCTATTGCGAGTAATGACGCTGTCTCATTGCCTCATAGAGCAGCACTGTAGTAGCCATGGCTACATTCAGCGATTCCGCCTGCCCACGCATCGGAATAATAATCGTATCATCTACGAGCGATTGCACGTTCTGAGAGACACCTTGCCCCTCATTGCCGACGACAAGCCATGTCGCTGGGCGATAGTCATAGCTATAGCAGGAATGCGTTGCCTGCAAGCTCGTGCTGGCTAGGCGAACCCCGCGTGCTTGTGCAGCAGGAAGCAGCTCAGCTAAATCCCCCTCTACAACCGGTAAGTGGAATAGCGAACCCATCGTCGAACGAATCGTCTTCGCATTGTAGAGATCAACGGTTCCTTTGCCAATGACGACACCATCTGCGCCAACTGCATCTGCGGTACGGATAATCGTCCCTAGGTTGCCAGGATCCTGTACGCCATCCACAACAACAACGAGCGAGTTCGGTGATGCCAGCAAGCTGTCTACCGATGCAGCAGGCTTATGGACAATAGCGAAGACAGGCTGCGGGGTCTCGGTATCACTGCATTTGCGTATGATCGCATCCGTCACTGCAATCCACTCCGTGTCCGGAGCCCGACCAGAGGATGATATTCCCCCCTCTTCTTGCAAGTGGAATGGCTCCAACTCCTGCGGTATTCCGCTGTTCATGTCATACGCCACGACATCCACCTGCATATCAGAGCGCAGAGCCTCCAGTACGAGATGGATGCCTTCCACGATGAACAAGCCTTCACGGTTGCGGTGCTTTCGTTCTTTTAGCTGTACCCAGCTCTTTACTTTATTATTCTGTATCGATGTAATGCTCAATGGTTCTCTCATGATTCCGAAAATGCCAGCTCCATCGTATTCAAATGTTCGTTCTGCCCAATAATGACAAGCACGTCTCCTTCTTTAATGCGATCTTCTGCATATGGAGAAATGTTAGTCTTGCCGTTGTTCTTGATTGCCATAACGTTGCATCCATACCTCGCGCGGATATCAAGTTCCTTCAAGTTCTTGCCGATCATAAGGGGCGTCGCACGAATCTCTACAATACTGTGGTCATCAGACAACTCGATGTAATCCAAAATATTCGGCGAAATCAGGTTGTGCGCAACGCGCATCCCCATATCACGTTCAGGGAATACGACCTTGTCAGCACCGATTTTGCTTAATACCTTGCCGTGCAGTTCATTCTGCGCCTTGGCAACGATCGTCGGCACACCTAGATCCTTCAGGATGAGCGTAGTCAGGATGCTTGCCTGTATATCTTGCCCGATGGCAACAACGACTACGTCAAAGTTGCGTACACCAAGCGCTTTCAGCGCTTCTTCATCCGTACATTCTGCGGATACCGCATGCGTAACCATATTCGCTACATCCTGAATTTTCTGCTCGCTCGAATCAATCGCAAGCACTTCAAATCCCATTTTGCTTAAGCTGTTCGCTATACTTGTGCCAAATCGGCCCATACCGATAATGGCAAATTGTTTTTTGGCAGCCATAGGTTCACCTTCCCCATTTTCCGACAACATTCTATACCCTTCATTATAGCATGCCCATCTCCGTAGGTGAAACGCGAATCCCTTCCTTGAATGACAGTCCTCATCTCAGGGAATGTTATAGCATGAAGCAAGCACACGCGAAGGAAGGAGGACTGCCTGTGGCCGTCACATTGAATTTGCGTCAAGCCATTGTGCAAAAGGTAAAAAACAAGCCCGATGAAGATATCGTAGATATGATTGAGGGCTCCATCGATTACGATGAACGCGCATTGCCTGGATTGGGTGTGCTGTTCGAAATGATCTGGAAGGCGAGCAGCAGCGAGGCTCGTCAGCAGCTTATCGATACGCTTCAGAGCAAACTGCAAGACGAACAAGCTGGCAAATAATCATCAGATCTACATTGCCCGCATCCACGAAATGCAATTATGCATATCCACATTACAATGACGCAGAACCCATTACCCTTGAATAGAGGGATAACGGTTCTGCGTCTTTTTTTACATATCGCTTTACATTGACGCTGCGTCAAACTATACAATGAAAGCATAACAAGCAAGGAGCCGATGCCCCATGAAAATTCAAGAAGCTGCAGAGCAGCTTGGGATGACAACGAGAGCAATACGCTTCTATGAGCAGAAAGGTCTACTGCCTCCGCTCGCCAAAGAACAGAATGGCTATCGCGTATTCAATGAAACGGATATAAGCCGGCTGCGGACAATAGGCGCACTGCGGGAGATGAATTTGTCAGTCGAGCAAATTCGCTGCTGTATTGATGATGCAGCTCAAGGGAATATGGCGTCTGTCCATCCCTTTTTATTAGAAAAGCGGCAAGAGCTAGCCCTGCAATATACCGAGCTGAAGCGGCTCCTCGGCCAAATTGACAAGCTGCTTAACGGCTATGATTCCGATCAAGCCAATCAGGGAGAGATGATGATGAACGATTTACATGCCATAGGCGAACAATCACGACACTACCAGAAGCTGCGCAGTGATTGGAGCGACCGCTGGAATTTTGACAAGCAGGCAGGACAATATGATCACGCTGTAGCGAACGGTACGGGGCCATTGGATGTCCATGCCGATTATGAGGCCATTCTTGACAGGGTATGTCTTGAGGCGATTCAAGAGACAAAGACCAGAGAAAGAGGACTTGAAATTGGGATTGGTACGGGCAATCTGGCTGGCCGCTGCTTGCGCCTGGGGGCAGATATGACCGGCATTGATCAATCAAACGCGATGCTCGAGCGATGTCGGGAGAAATGGCCGAATATTCGGCTGCTGCAAGGCAACATGCTGGCTTTGCCAATAGCGGATGAACAATTTGACTTCATAATATCGACCTATGCGCTTCACCATGTAACCGATGATCAGAAAGAGATCGCCCTTGCCGAGATGATCCGGTTACTTCATCCTGATGGACGCATTGTAATCGCAGACCTAATGTTCCGGGATGAGGCGCATCGCGCTACCTTTATTGACGAGCTGACAGCTGCAGGGGACGTGCAGGGAATTGAAGCACTCCACGACGAATATTTCGCCGATCGTTCCAGATTGATTTCATGGTTAGAGCAGCAAGGCTTCGAGGTAAAGGCGGAACAGTTGAATCATTTAATGCACATGCTGACGATTTCCAAAGAGAGGGTGTAAGAGCCGTGACAATCGAATCTGCGCAGGATAGTACCGCCCAACCCCAAGATCGCAAAGTGACACTTGTACCTCAATCGGATGAAACCAAGCAAGCGAACACGAAAATGAAACCGGATCATGACACCGTCTACGCCCAGCAGGCTGCCGATTATGACCGTATGATCCAGTACGAAGATATCGAGCAGGAATGGCGGCACTCTGTACAGCAGGTGCTCAATAAGCGGCATTATGAGCGGATTATCGAAATTGGTGCGGGAACCGGAAGATTTACTCGAGTTGTATTAGCTGACATGCCCAACAGAGATTGGCAATCTGGTTCCTATGTAGCCTGTGACGCATCTGAAGCGATGCTAGAGCAGCTAAAGCACAATATATGGCTTGATGTATCCTTGGGACGAATAAGCGCCCCTACAGCCGCTAAGCTGTCCACACATGAAGCACTGCACCACAAGCTTCCGCTTGCTGATCATTCTGCTGATCTCATTCTAGCAGGCTGGACAATCTGTTATGGTGCCTGTGAAGGGAATACAAGTGAAGAACAGAGCAGTTTACTAGATCGCATCATGCACGAGCTGAGACGCATATTGCGTCCCGGTGGATGTATCGCGATTTGGGAGACACTTGGAACGGGGGTAGCCGCTCCCGAAGTTCCTCCTGGATTGCGGACGTACATTCGAGACTTAGAAGAACGTTACGGGTTCGAGCGCACGGAATTAAGCACGCATTTCCGCTTCCCTTCAATGGAGGAGGCCAAGCAGATTACAAGCTGGTTTTTCGATTCCGCCGCCTGCGAGTTCCTCACGCTAGAAACAGATGGCAGTGTCGTACTGCCATCCTATACAGGCCTGTGGGTCTGGGATAATGACAAAGCCCGCCAATAATCTGGCGGGCTTCTTGTTGTCTATTTTCCTTAAGGAGCTGTCTCCATAAACTTCAAATCCGGCATTTTGTCCATAGCTGTACGCATCGCATACTCGTTCTCAAACAATGCGACAAAATTGCCGTTCTTGTCCTTCACGAGCTGTGAATTGATACGGAACTTCGTTGGATCAATATCCTTCGGATTGCCTGTTACCCATCTTGCGAACTGGTACGTTAGACGCTGCATCATCACATCAACGCCGTACTCCGCCTTCATCCGATATTCGAATACCTCGAATTGGAGCTGACCTACTACGCCCAATATCGTCTCATCAAATACGCCTGCGGAATGGAATACTTGAATTGTACCTTCCTCAGTCAACTGATCGACGCCTTTTTGATACTGCTTATGCTTCAATGCATTCTTAACCGTCACCCGGGCGAAAATCTCAGGAGAGAAGGTTGGCAGCTCATCGAACACCACTTCTCCGCCTTGACTCAAGCTGTCTCCAATCCGGAAAATGCCTGGGTCGAACAGACCGATAATATCGCCTGGGAAGGCCTCCTGCACGATATCCCGATCCTGGGCAAGGAATTGCTGCGGCTGCGCAAGCTTAATCTCCTTGCCTGCCCGTACATGCTTAACGGACATCCCGCGCTCGAATTTGCCGGAGCAAATGCGCAAGAAGGCAATGCGATCCCGATGGGCAGGGTTCATATTTGCTTGAATTTTGAAAATATAGCCCGTAAACTTCTCGTTCGTTGGCTCAATCGGCCCTTCCGTCGATTGGCGCTGAGCTGGCTTCGGAGCAAGCTGAAGAAAGTTATCCAAGAATGTCTGCACGCCGAAATTGTTGACCGCACTTCCGAAGAAGACGGGTGTCAATTCGCCGCGCTTTACCTTCTCATAATCAAACTCGTCTCCCGCTACGTCTAACAATTCCAACTCTTCACACAATTGATCATGCAAATAGTCCCCTGCAATTTGGCGAATGGCCGGATCGTTGTAATCCTCAACCTTCTTCACACTAATCTTCGTGTTATCATCCTGGAACAGCTCGACTTGGTTCTTCATGCGATCATATACGCCGCATAGACCGCGTCCCATACCAATCGGCCAGTTCATAGGCACAGAACGAATTCCGAGCACCTGCTCGATCTCTTCCATCAGCTCAAACGGACTGCGACCTTCACGGTCGAGCTTGTTGATGAACGTAAAGATCGGAATACCACGCTTCGCACATACTTGGAACAGCTTAATGGTCTGTGCCTCGACACCCTTCGCAACGTCGATCAACATGACAGCAGCATCCGCAGCTGTCAATGTGCGATACGTATCTTCACTGAAGTCTTGGTGACCTGGTGTATCCAAGATATTAACCCGATGCCCATTATAATCAAATTGCATTACCGATGACGTAACCGAGATACCACGCTGCTTCTCGATTTCCATCCAGTCACTCGTTGCATGCTTGCTCGCTTTACGAGCCTTGACCGTACCTGCGAGACGGATGGCGCCACCGAACAGGAGCAGCTTTTCTGTCAATGTCGTCTTACCGGCGTCTGGGTGAGAAATAATCGCAAAGGTACGACGCTTCTCTACCTCTTGCGCTAATTGTTCGGATAATTTACTCATATCGTTAGCCCTCTCATCACAAAATCACGTAAGTCCTATTGTAACACAAAATAAGTAAACCTATAAATGGGTAACGAGAACAACCTTCAAAGAATATGAAATATCTCTAATCCCTCGTTACTGCATCCCTGCTATCCTAACAGCTATCCCCTATATTAGGAACTCATTCACTTTACAACTAAAAAACCGCCCATCCTCTCATCGAGAGAATGGACGATTCGATTATATCATAATACGTATTATTAACTACTTATGATTGCTCAAGCAGAGCGCGGACAACCAGTGTTACCGTACCCGCTCCATCCGCAGCGGACCCTTCAACTAATGTCCAGTTCAAGGCCAATGAGGAGCGAATTACTTCGACATCAGCTGCACTCAGCTTCAATCCTGAAATACGACCCATTTCCTTGGTATAATGCTCTCCCTCTTGCACATCGAAGCGCTCTTGCAGCCATATCGACAGACCATTATTCGTGTTAAATGTCATCCGATATCCCTCTGCAATTGCTTGAGCAAGCGGCTCATCATGTTCGTTCGCATAGGATACGAAGTCGTCATACGTATACCACTCTTCATTAATCGTAATGAGTTCGCTAACATCTCCTGTGCGTGCTGCATGCAACAGCTGCTCTTCGGTAATGCCCTTACGACGAGCGCGTTCTATCATAATCGCGGTACTTTGCGATACCCGAGTCTCTGTAGACAACTATTCCACTCTCCTCACAATTGTGCATTGGCATAGATTAACAAATATCTAGCATTATATCATACTAGCTATAGGAAACCCATCATCTCTCGTAATTGCTATACGAGCTAATATAATTGCACCACTTACACTTGACCATCATTCAAATGGCAAGCCGCATAATGCCCAGGCGAGATTTCCCGCCACTTCGGCTCCTCCTGACGGCAGCGTTCCGTGGCAAATGGACAACGCGATGCGAACTTGCACCCTTGCATATCTGCGAGCGGACTTGGCAAATCTCCCTGAAGCATCGAGATCGCTGAACCAGCCTGCTTCGGATCCGGTACAGGGATTGCGGAGAGCAGCGCCTGCGTATAGGGGTGTGCAGGATGGTTGTACAAATCATCGCTAGGAGCGACCTCGACCAGCTTGCCCAAGTACATCACGCCGATCCGATCCGATATATGTCTTACCATGGATAGGTCATGCGCGATGAACAGATAAGTCAACCCATACTCTTCCTGCAAGTCCTCCAGCATATTCACCACTTGGGCTTGTACGGATACGTCAAGTGCCGAGATTGGCTCATCGCACAAGATGAACTCAGGCCGTACCGACAGTGCGCGCGCAATACTGATCCGTTGACGCTGACCGCCGCTGAACTCATGCGGATAACGCTCCGCATGCTCTGGCTTCAGTCCTACCTTCTCCAGCAAAGACAATACCATATTACGCTGATCCTTCCGGTTCACGACGCCATGGATCGCCATCGGTTCACTAATGAGTTGAGTCACGTTCATGCCAGGATTCAACGAAGAATAGGGATCCTGGAATATCGTCTGCATTCGCTTGCGGAACGGCTTCAGCTGCTTCTCGTTCATTGTCGCGATGTTTTGACCGTCGAACAGAACTTCTCCATCCGTTACATCATATAGTCTTACAATCGAACGTCCTGTCGTTGACTTCCCACAGCCTGATTCTCCGACAAGTCCGAACGTCTCCCCTTTATGAATATGGAAACTGACATCATCTACTGCTTTCAATACTTTCTGTGGACGGCCGAGCAGTGATTTGGAGGCTGGGAAGTACTTTTTTAGTCCACGCACGTCCAGCAAAATTTCTTTTTGGTTACTCATTTGACAGCCCCCTCTCCAATCGTTCCAGACGCTGCTCTTCTTCTTCATGCACAAGCCAGCATAGCGAACGATGACCTGGATCGGTCGTAACGACCGGAGGCATTTGTCTGCACTTGTCCATCGCAGAAGGGCAGCGCTCCATAAATGGGCAGCCTTCCGGCGGATGTAGCAGGTTCGGCGGCGTTCCCTCAATCGTAGCGAGACGCTCGCGTGTCCCTGTCGATACTTTCGGAATCGAGCGAAGCAATCCCTTCGTGTATGGGTGACGAGGACGCTCGAAGATATCCTCAACCGTACCCTCTTCCATAATCAACCCGCCATACATGACGATAACCCTCGTACACACTTGCGCTACAACGCCCAAGTCATGCGTAATGAGTAGAATGGCGGTCCGCGTCGTATCCCGGAGCTCCTTCATCAATCCCAGAATCTGAGCCTGAATCGTGACGTCGAGCGCAGTGGTCGGCTCATCTGCAATAAGCAGCTCGGGCTGGCAGGAGAGCGCCATTGCGATCATGGCCCGCTGACGCATCCCACCGCTGAATTCATGCGGGTACTGATCGATGCGCTGCTCGGGCGAAGGAATACCAACCTGACGCAGCAGTTCGATTGCCCGCTTTCGTGCTTCCGTCTTCGACAGCTTCTGATGACGCTGCAATACCTCTACGATCTGTGCGCCTACCTTAACTACCGGATTTAGCGACGTCATCGGATCTTGGAAAATCATTGCAATCCGATTACCCCGAATGCGCCGCAATTCCTTTTCTGACATATCTAATAGGTTATCTCCGTGGAACAGCACTTGACCGCTCTTAATCTGTCCCGGATGTTGTATTAATCCAATGAGAGACTTCGCTGTCACGCTCTTGCCGCTGCCTGATTCACCGACGATGCCGATGACTTCGCCTTCATGAACATCGAAGCTGACGCCCCGGACAGACTGCACTTCTCCGTCGCGTGTGTGGAACGAAGTTCTCAGTTGTTGAACGGATAGCAGTTCATTCATAAGTCTCACTCCGTTGTATAGTATCGTTAGCCCTGCATCTGTATCGTTAGACGATCCAACTATCTGCTCTCTACAGTGCACACACTGCATCCTAGAACCTAACCCAGCTTATAATGGACTAACGTTGATTCGCTTTTGGTTCAAAGGCAACACGCAGCACATCGCCTAGGAAGTTGAACGACAGCACTGTAACCAAGATAAGCAATCCAGGGAACAAAGCCATATAAGGCGCCTCCCCGATATATCCTTGTGCGCTGTTCAACATACTTCCCCATGACGCGTTCGGCGGCTGTACCCCGAGACCAAGGAAGCTTAGTGACGACTCCATCATAATTGCCCCTGCAATATTGATCGTCGCCGTAACAATAATCGTAGGCATAATATTCGGAATGATATGCTTCCAAATGATGCCGAACGTGCTCTGGCCTGATACTCGCGCATACAGGACATATTCCCGCTCCTTGACGGACAATGTCTCCGCACGCACAATTCGGGATATGTTCATCCAGCTAAGCAGGCCGATGATCAGCACGATCGTGGTAATCCCTGGCTTCAAGTAAGCATTCAGAATAAGCATTAAGAAGAAGGATGGTATCGACATTAAAATATCAACGATACGCATCAACGTATTATCAATCCAGCCGCCAAAATAACCACTAATTGTACCTACAGCAGTTCCTACCAGCACTGCGATAAACATCGACAAAAATCCGACACTAAGTGAAATACGTCCGCCATACAATGCCCGTGCGAACACATCGCGCCCTTGGTCATCTGTACCGAACCAATGAGATGCGCTTGGGGACTGAAGTGTCTCCGTCACGACCATCTTGTCGGGATCATGCGGGCTCAAAAATGCCAAGGTGGAAGCGATAATGAGAACCGCGAGTAGAATCAATGCTACAAGAGCCAGCTTCTGTTCTTTCAATTGTGTAGCGATATTTCGCCATATCATTCGGTTCATCTGACTCACCCCGTTGTCTTAATTCGTGGATCTACTACGCCGTACAGCAGGTCAGCAACCAAGTTCCCGACAACCAGCATAACGGAAGAGATCATCGTAATGCCCATGATGACAGGGTAATCCAGCTGAAATACCGAAGTAATCCCGAGTGCCCCCATCCCTGGCCATGAGAATACCGATTCCGTAATGAATGCTCCGGCAATCAGTTCAGGGAAGGACATACCGAGAATTGTAATGACAGGCAGTAGAACATTTTTCAGCACATGACGGCGCAATACCGTGCCGCGAGTGGCTCCATAAGCGTACTGAATTTGAACGTAGTCCTCTTCCAGCTGGCTTATCGTATGCGAACGAATGTAACGCATATAGACCGATACATTCATGAAAGTCAGTACCGTACAAGGCAGAATTCCGTGCTTCAAAATATCAAGTGTGGAATCTACCCCGATTGTCCGCATCCCCATACTTGGGAGCAGGTTTAATTTCAACGCAAAAATATAAATCAGCATAATGCCAAACCAGAAGCTCGGGATCGAGATTCCGATATAAGACAGCAGGCTAAGGCCGCGGTCACTAAGACGATTTTTACGTGACGCAGCGTACATGCTAAGTGGTACCGAAATGAGAAGTGAGATCAACATAGCGGATCCCATAAGGCCAATCGTCGCAGGCAGCCGTTCTAAAATGAGCTCCGTCACCGGCCGATGGCTCATCAGTGAATAACCTAAATCTCCTGAAAATACATTTTTAAGCCAGTTCCAATACTGCACAATAATCGGTTCCGTCAATCCAAGGTCATGACGGATTCGCTCTACATCCTCCGCGTTCATGTTCGGTGTGACGAACGAAAGCACCGGGTCTCCCGGTGCTAGTTTAATGAGCGCGAATGATACGATTGAAATAAACCAGAGCAGTGGAATGGCTTGCAGAACGCGTCGCAAGATGTATTTCTGCAATTCAATTCCCTCCGTGCAGACGCCAGCCCTTGCTGGCGCCTGTATTCTGGATGTTTATGTTCGATATCAAATTATCGTGCTTAGTTCAGATAAAGTTTGGACAAATCTTCGAACATGAAGACCGGCTTCGCAACCGCTTCATCAAGACCGCCATAACGTTTGTCTACCGCGATGATCGCTTTGTCGTTTGCAATCGGATATACAACCGCCTCGCTGGCAATCGTTTGTTGAATTTGCTTGTACAGTTCGCCACGCTTCGTGCTATCCATCTCTACAGCAGCTTGTTCCCACAGTTTATCGAGTTCTGGGTTGTTGTAATGGCCGTAGTTGTACAGTTGATTGCTCAAGTAGAGCGATTTGTACGAATCCGGTTCAGTTCCCATTACATAACCATTGAAGGACAAATCGAATTTCGTGTTGTTCGGATCAAGCGACATATTGGAGAACGTGCCGGATTCAAGCGGCAGCAATTCAACCTCAATACCTACTTCTTTCAGCTTTTGTTGAATGTAGAGTGCTTGGCTTGTTTGAATCTTGCTTGCATTCGAGTACGCAAGCTTCAGCTTCAAGTTGCTTACGCCAGCCTGCTTAAGCAATTCTTTGGCTTTCTCCGCATTGTAGTCATACTTCTCAACATCCGCTGTGTAATACGTTGTATCCGGTGTAAAGATGGACGCCGCTGGGTCTGCAAATTCTGCAGAGCCATAAGCTAGCGGAATCAGTTCTTGCTTGTTAATTGCATAGGAAATCGCTTGACGGACTTCCTTCTTCTTCATCGCATCGATGTTCATATTGAACACCAGATAGTTCAAGCGGCCTTCAGGGTATACAACCATGTTAAGCTTGCCGCTTGTATTCAACTTGTTGTAATCCGCTGGTTCAACCTTGCGCATATTCAATTCACCATTCTGCAATGCCAAGTTCGCTGCATTCGGATCTTTCGCAATGCGGTAGATGACTTGGTCCAGATGACCCTTGCCTGCGAAATAATTATCGAAGCGCTCCAATGTTACATATTCGCCTGGGCGATATTCTTTGAACTTATAAGCGCCAGAACCAATTGGAGCTGCATTCTTCGTGCTCTTCTCAATATCAGTTTCGCCTTCGAAGATATGCTTCGGAATCGGCTTGAACGAAGCAAAGATTCCTTCAAAGGAAGCAGATGGCTGTGGAAGAACCAAATCGACAGTTACGTCATCCACTTTCTTCGCTTGCAGCGGCTTGCCATTGAAGATGTAGGATTCACGATCCGTGCTGTGCTGCTTCTCATCCAAGATGCTGTTGATTGTGAAGACAACATCATCTGCTGTAAGCGGCTTGCCGTCATGCCATGTCAATCCTTTGCGAAGCTTCAGCGTGTAAGTCAAGAAATCCTTCGATGGAGTAATGCTCTCCGCAAGTACGAATTTCTTCTTGCCTCCGTCTTCCACCGTATACAACGGTGCATACAAGGTTTGATTTATCGTCAACGTAACACGGTCATTCGAATACAATGGGTTCAATACACGAGGATCCTCTTGTACTGCAATAATAATATTGCCTCCATCCTTCGGTTGGCCTGTCCCTTCCGCCATAGAAGACGTTGAATCCTTCGCAGGAGTAGAATTGTTACCGCACGCACTCACCACAAGGACGATAAGTGTGAGCAGTCCGATAATCCATAATTTGTTGCGTTTCATGTTGATTCCTCCCGATAGATGGTTAACAAGACTATGGAATCTAGTATAACTATATTTTTTTCAGAAGACAATAGTTTTTCCGAGTTTTTTGATAGGGATTAAAATAATCGTGTATTCACAGTCAGGAGATCGACACATGAAAAGGCGAAGCAGCCATTCGCTAGAACGCTACCTTCAACCTTCAACCAAAAAAGCTGTGCCCCTATAGAGGGCACAGCTGATTATCAATCTATGGGAAACGAATTACTTCGTCCAGACAACTTCACTTTCTTCCTGTCCATTAACAGGCCACCAGTGGAAGCCATCCTCTTGTAGAAGCTTGTCTGCTTGCTCAGGGCCCCAAGAGCCTGCCGGATAAGCGAACAGATCTTCGTTAGATTTCTTCCATGCTTTCGCGATATTATCAACGAATGACCATGCAGTAGCCACCTCGTCCCAACGCGTGAAGTACGTGGAATCGCCGCGAGCAGCATCGAAGATCAGACGCTCATACGCTTCTGGCGTATTGATGCCGACCATGCAGCTTTGGCAGAAGTCCATCGCAAGCGGTTGAATGCCGCCTTCCGCTCCAGGCTTCTTACCATTAAGCTTCACATAGATGCCTTCCATCGGATTTACGCGGATAACGAGCAAGTTCGGCTCCAGCTTATGCTTCTGTCCGAGGTATACATTCGTAGGCATGTTCTTGAATTCAACCACAACTTCTGTCGTCTTCACTGGTAGACGCTTGCCTGTCCGAATGTAGAACGGTACTCCCGCCCAGCGGAAGTTGTCAACGAATACACGTGCTGCAAAATATGTCTCCGTAACAGATGCAGGATTCACCTTATCTTCCTCACGATAGCCAGGAAGCTCCTTGCCATTCATCGAGCCTGCGGAATATTGTCCACGCACGACATTGCGATGAACATCCTCTTGCTCTGGGTATTGGCGCAAGGAACGAAGCACCTTCACTTTCTCATCGCGGATATCTTCCGGATGCAGACGGCTTGGCGGCTCCATTGCAATCATCGTGAGCATTTGCAGCATATGGTTCTGCGCCATATCGCGCAATGCACCTGCATGATCGTAATAGCCTCCACGCTCTTCAACCCCAACTGTCTCAGACAGGGAAATTTGAATATTCGCAATATGCTTGTTGTTCCAGAGCGGCTCGAAGAATGCATTCGCAAATCGAAGAACTTCAATGTTCTGTACCATTTCTTTACCCAAGTAATGGTCGATACGGTACACTTCTTCTTCTTTGAATACTTGACGGATTTCTTCGTTCAGCTTCTCTGCTGACGGTAGATCGTAACCGAACGGCTTCTCGATTACGAGGCGGTGCCAGCCCTTGCTCTCCAGCATTCCGCCATCACGAAGATTGTGCGATACACTGCCGAACAATTCCGGAGCCAGTGCCAAATAGAACAGACGATTTCCTGGAATATCGTACTCGCGTTCGATATGCTCGGACTGCTCACGCAGTTCGCGGAAGCCATCTACATTGTTAATATCTAACGGTTTGTACTCAAAATGCTTAGCAAACCGGTTCCATTCCTCATCATTCTGAACCGGGTAACGGCAAAATTCGTCGATAGACGCACGCACATCCTGACGGAATTCTTCATGCGTACGAGCACGGCGGGCTAGTCCGATAACTGCGAAGCGTTCTCCTAGCTTGCCTTCGCGATACAGACTATATATAGCCGGGAACAATTTGCGGCGAGCTAAGTCGCCAGTAGCACCGAATATATAGAATACGGCGCCTTCTGCCAATTGGGATTCATGATTTTGCATCACAGTCATCTCTCTCCATCATCCTTACACTCGTTTATAGATCTGATATAGTTCCTATTTCGGATGTGATGCCATTTTAGCATACTTACCGTATAGATTCCATTCTTTCCTTGACGTCAAGTATAATTCTCATTGCCTTGTCTAGCTGCAATTCTCAATCCATTCTCATTAATATTCACCGGCAATCAGCGGTGTACCGAAAGATATTCGGGTTTCTCCCTTGTCCCTGTTTTCATGAACAGCAAGCTGCAAATTTGCATTTCCATGCTTCATTTGCACCCCTGAACCCATATAGTCCGTCTGATAAGATACACTGATCGTACGCTCATCCTCATAGCGGTCAAGCGGTTCTGCTTGTCCCCATTCCCGTAGCGATCGCTCAGCCCTCTCGAAGCTGTCCTTCAGCGATTGGCTCGCTACTGTCTGAACGGTAGCCGTCCATTCTGCCCCGTAATGAGATGATAGCTTCTTCATCAGTTGTTCCCCTTCTGCAGCTGACTGAGTCATACCGGTTCTGGCTGATCCTTGAATGGATATCGTATAGTATACGCGCCCATCCTCTTCTTGAAACCACAGAATCGCTGCTTCTATCGAATCCGATATATAAATTCCGCGATACGCCTCCTTGCCTTGTTCTTCCTTGCGTATCAGGTGCGCTGTGATTCCTGCATCCTTCTGCCACTGTTCGAGGTTCTTCTCCTTGCTGCCATCAGCTGCATAATTCCCTTGAATGAGCACCGTAGTCTGGAATTTCCCGGATCCGACCAATTCAGCAAGCACCCACAGCATGTTCACCCGCTTCACAAGATCAAGCTTCTCGACCGATTCCCGACTCCCAGCCAACTGCCATCGATCATTGCTTCCGATGAGTGCGATGGCACCGCATAATGCTAACAACACCAATCCTACTGCCGCAACGGCAGAACGGCGTACTGCATGCATCCTTCCATCACCTTACCTTATCGAAGTGTAGCACCTCTTAGAATTAGGCGGGCTGATTCTAGGTGTATGACCATACCTAGCATTCGTTCATGGAATAGACTACTGACATATACATTCAACCAAGAATGGAGGCTGACCAACCGTGGTTCCCGTTCCGATAGACGAGACATTCATTCGATTGCTGTGTGGCCGCCCGGTCTGTGTTGTGATGCAGAATGGAGATCAATATATAGGACGGCTTACCTCTTGTGAGGGAGGGAAAGTGATATTGAACGGCGATATTGTTACTACCTCGCGCGCTTCTGCTGCATCCGTTGAACCTTCCCCAGTTAAGAAGCGCAGAGGGAAAAAGAAAAACAGATCGCTTCAAGTTGCTGACACTTCAAATCAAGTATATACAAGCGCATTCGATCCATATAGAGCCAGTCCCTTCTTCCCTGGTGGACGCCTCGCTCTTGATTTGGGTCTGGTTTCCTTATTTTTTCTGCTTTTTATCTAGAATTCCTGCATCCTCTTCTCAGTTCATTCGAAAAAAACCCGAACACTCTCCTAGGAAAGCGCTCGGGTTCTCGGCTATTCAGCCAATCCGTTCTTATAAGCGTAAATCGCTGCCTGCGTGCGATCCTCCACACCAAGCTTCGCCAATATATTCGTAACATGGAATTTAACCGTCTTAATCCCAATAAACAGATCATCCGCGATATCCTGATTGGACTTCCCCTGCGCTAATAAACGAAGTACGTCCATCTCACGCTCTGTCAATTGTTCATGCGCCGCAGTTGGCTGTGCTGGCTGGCGGAATCGATTCATCATCTTGGAGGCTACCTGGGACTCAAGCACAGATTGGCCTCTTGCAGCCGCCCGGATGGCTTCAGCAATCTCTGTAGCTCGGGACGTCTTCAGCAAATAACTGAATGCTCCAGCTTCAATGACAGGATACATCTTTTCATCATCCAAATAACTTGTAAGTACGATCACTTTGCAGTCAGGATACAACTGCAGCAGCTTGCGGGTTGTCTCTATACCATCCATACCATCCATCACAAGATCCATAAGCACAACATCAGGCTTATACTCTTGAGCAAGACGTATTCCGTCCATCCCGTTGCTTGCTTCCCCTACGACCTCAATGCCTTCTTCTGTATTCAGTACTGCAGCAAGGCCGATGCGAACCATTTCATGGTCATCTACCAACAATACTTTAATAGGATTGTCCATCATCGATGTTTCCATCTCCATCGTTCAACTCTTCCTCCTTCAGACCAGGCTCTTCTCTCATGACAGGCACTCGAATTTCGATCCGGGTTCCTTTGTCAGGTGCGGTAATGAACTGAATGGAGCCACCCACTTCATTTACCCGCTCTTGCATCGTACGAAGGCCATAGCTTGCTTGCTTCTTATCGTCCCAATCAAATCCTATCCCATTATCACGAAGGAGTAAACGAACGAAATCCCCTCGATTTTGCAGCTTGATCTCCATCCGTGATGCCTTCGAGTGCCGCAGTGTATTCGACAACGCCTCCTGAACAATCCGGAACAGATGATTCTCAACGCCCTTCACTAATCCAATATGATCATCCATCTCGCAATGGATTTCAATTGGAATTTTGGACTGAAGCTCGCGGATCAGCTCCGCCAAGCCTTGAGTCAAGCCTTTTCCCTCCAAATGTACAGGCCGCAAATGAAGCAGCAGCGCTCGCATCTCAGACTGGGCAACGGAAGCCATTTCTTCAATCAGCTCCACCTGCCGCACCGCTCGATCAAAATCAACATCCAGTGTTCTCCGTACAGCGGTAGCTGTCATTGATATTGCAAATAACTGCTGGCTTACCGCATCATGCAACTCCCGCGCCAAGCGTTGCCGCTCTTCAATAATCGCAGATATCCGAGCCTGCTCTGCCAATTGCGCATTATTCGTGGACAAGCGCTGCATCGAAGTCACTTGTTCTTCCCAACGCTTGCTTACTCGCTCCAATTGTTCAGCTAGCTGGCCGATCTCGTCATCGCCGAGATCCGGCATCGGCCGCGATAGATTCCCCTTCTCCAAGAGCAGCATCGATTCGCGCAGCAATTCCACCCGACGCTTCATTCGATAACCTTGGTAGAACGCAAATATCGACGTAATGATTGCAACGACAAACAACACCGATAATGTCGCCTTCACTCCGTCGATCCAAGTCTCAAATGGCTGCACATAACCATATGATTGCATCAAATAAATGATGACAAAGAATAGTATGATAGAAAGGAGAAGCGTCTCGCCCATTAATCGTACTACCATATTCACATGCTTTTTCGGTTCCATACCGGCCTCTGCATCTCCTTTCTCCGCTAACTGTCCTACATGTGCAACCTGACATCAATATCTCCTACGAGGTAAGAAATATGGAGTTTCACCTTTTGCTCCGTAAACTCGTAATTCGGCGATCGCCACGTCCACTTGTTCAAAAATCCGGTTTCTTTGTCGCGTCCCACATCAATTTGTCCAAATATGACCGTAGCTTCGATATATACACCAATGTCATCTGGAATCATAATGTCCATGTCACCTAATACACCTTGAAAGATGAGGGTGGTTTCCGGTTCTTCCAATATCGCTAAGGACAAATCAATATCACTTTCCCCAATGAAATGCCACATGCTCTGGCTATGCAAAATATACGGAACTCGATCCCACTTCAGGCTGGACGTAATATTCTGGCGCTTTTCGACATGATCATGTTTCTGGTCTTTGCGGGCACGCGAATAGAATATCCCTAACGAAATCAAGATGATTCCGACGAATAGCATTAAATGTTCCAAAAGTAACAGTGTTCCGCCGATACCTAGCAAGGTGTACCCTACACGCAATTCTGCAGCACGAACTTTGCGTATGCCCAAATACAGCATTACAAGTGCGACAAACGTTACGAAACTAAGCCACTTGCCAATCAAAATGAGCAACCCGAAGACGATAAGAATATATGCAAGCAAACGGTTGTTTTTATTCATGTCGCACCTCCTGTCACAAATATTCGCGGATAGCACTTACGGCGATGCTAGCGCATCGCCGTAAGCTACCTATGTTAGCATATCACAACCTTGGACATCCCCCAAGGATTTATTGCTCCGTTTGACCCAATTTTTGCTTCAATGCTGCCAATTGCTCGTTAACCTTCATTTCCTTCTCTACATCTACTGGCGGCTGGTAATTGGATGAAGTGCCTGCATATCCGCCGTAAGGGACACGCATGACTTCAGCTTCTGCTTCCAATTGCATAATCTTCTCTTCCATGCGATGGAATCCGCGAGTCGCAGAACCTGACTCGATGGAATGGTTGCTTGTAATGGAAGACATCTGCTTGCGTGCCTTCGCCATTTGTGCACGTGCAGCCAATTCATTGCGTTTGTTGCGCAGCTTGTAGAATTCATCCTTCATCGAGCGCAGCTGATGCATTAACTCTTCCGCATGGCCCTGTGCTTGGGCATGCAAGTCGCTGTATTCAGCAACTTTTTGATCATAGTACAGTTTTTCTTCCAGGAACTTGCGTGCCATTTCCTCTTGGCCTGACTTCAATGCGCGTTCTGCCTGTGCTTCACGGTCAGCTGTAAAGCGAATAGCTTCATCATAACGATGCTTGATTTGGCGCTCACTTGCCATTTGCTTGGCAACTGTTACTTCCGCATCATGGATTTCTTCCTCCATGTCGCGCAGATATTGATTCAGCATTACCACTGGATCTTCTACTTTATCCAACAACTCATGTACAGAAGCCTTAGTCATATCTTTAATACGTTTGAATACACCCATCTTATTTGTCCCCTCTCTCGTACTTCGCTACTTTTTGGCGAAGTTCTTCGATTTCTTTTTTCAACGCTTTTTTCTCAATATCCATCATCATCGAATCGATGGAAGAATCATTAGAAGATGCATAATTCGCATCATAACTGTTGGTTTGCTTCACTCCACCATATGTGGAGGAGCCGTATGGATTCGTAGGCCCTGCTGCTCGTGGTCCGTTGTAATAGTTGGGATCATTGGAGTAGCCGCCTTGGTAACCTTGTTGACCTTGATAGCCGCCTCCGTATGGGCCTGCGCCATAACCGGTAGGTCCAAATGGCTGGTACGGCTCCTTAGGTACTACTAGTGATACTACAAAGTATACGGCGATAAGTGTGAACGCCGAGAAGAATACTCCGATTACAAACAGGACACGCAGCAGAGTGACATCGAATCCAAGCCATTCACCTAAGCCGCCGAGGAGACCGCATACTTTACGATCCCGTGTCGAACGGTACAACTTTCTGTTCATGGCTTACTTCACTCCTTTGCTGAATCTAATTTTTGTTTCAGGCGCTCCATTTCGCGCTTCAAAGCCATATCCCGTTCCGGGTTGATGTTGCCCATCGTTTGGCCGCTCATGCGGCGTACATCTTGAATGCCTTGCGTTTCCCATTCCATCCCGGACACTCGATCCTCGAGTCTGCGGAACATGCTGTCCACTTGCCCCACACCGTATTGTCCGAAGCGCTCGTTCATTTGCTGCTGCAAGCGAACGGTCTGCATTCTAGCGATGTAATATTGGCGCTTGTCATATACAGCTTGATATTCGCTCTTGAGCATATTCAATTGCTCTTCCAGCTCAAGAATCGCATCCTTGCTCTTTTCGTACAATTCTGAATACTGCTGCACCTTATCCTCATGCATCAGCTTCTCTTGCAATGCAATCTTGGCTGCGAATTCCTCACCCGCCTTTAAGGCCAGCATCGCTTGCTGCTCTCTGCGAGAACATAATTCTTGTGCTTGATTCATTTGATTTCTCATTTGATTCGCATGCATGACATATTGTTGATAGAGGCGGTCTGCCTCATTAATATCATGGCGTGTACGCATCAGAAACTGGTCAATCAAGCGAACAGGATCTTCAACCTTATCCAACCGTTCATTCAATGTAGCCATCGTAATGTCGCGAACCCTTTTCAAAATACCACTCATTCAGCCTTACCCTCCTTGAACCGACTATTTGCAATTATTAATAATCACCTTTGTTAAAACGGATGGCTCTTGTTGCGCTTGCCTCCCAACATCGATATCCCGAAACCAATCAATCCTACGGCAACGATGATACCGATGATCCAGGACAACTTGCCAATCAACGATATCGCTCCGATAATGATGAAGATCCATCCGAAGAATGAATTCCCTGCCTTCACTCCATAGTAGCCAAGCGCAATCAGAATGAGAGGGAACAAGTAGCCAAACCAGCTGCCCAGATGAATCCCGAACTTGCTTAGTAATATGATTCCTCCCAGTGCGATCAGTACAAAAGCGAATGTGTTACCTTTGTTCGTTTGCATTCGGTTCGTCACCACCTTTCGTCGTGTCTTGCTTATGTCTTTATTTTAGGTGGAAATGCACTTGCCCAAAACAGGCCGGGGACGGTTTTTGATCCTAGACTCAAGTCGGGGGACCTGACCGACCTTTGATCGAGCCTATACTGGACTGGTCTGAAGTCGAAGTTGAAACAAAGTTCCGCCAATTACGTATATATTTCCATAACTGCCCATTCGCTGCAGGCGTCACTTCCTTCAAGCGATGAGAAAGGAGCGCATCGTCATGCACACGTTATATTGGGGATTGCTGATATTCGGCGTTTTGTACGCCATCGTCTCACTTCTGATTGGAGAGGTCCTCAGCCATGTAGTCGATGGTTTAGTTGGCGACAGTCACCTTGCGGTACTTCAGCCAACCATACTCGTAAGCGGCTTAACCGCACTTGGCGCAGTCGGAGTCCTGCTTAGCCGTTATACAGCTTGGTCTTCTACAACCATTCTCCTCACCGCTCTTGCTGGTGCACTTGTAGTATCCATTGGTGTCTATTTTCTATATGTAAGGCCTATGGAGAATAGTGAGAACTCCATTGGATTCTCCATTACAGAACTTGCAGGTAAGGTTGGGGAGGTCAATGTTCCGATTCCGGCTGCTGGCTATGGAGAGGTCATTGTTCGAATCGGAGCTGGAGTAACGAATCAAATTGCAGCCTCCTTCGACAAAGAAGCCATTCCTTCCGGAACGACCATCGTCGTTGTTGAAGTAAAGGGAGATACGCTGTATGTATCCCCGCTCAACGAGGAAACACTCCGTCCAACCCATTAACATCATTGCTCTTCTGTTACAGGACTTAAATCCTACATTCTCACTTCGATTCGATTTATGGATTCATGTGTATTCAGGCATTGCCTATACAAATATATATAGAGGGAGCTGTATCTTATGGAGTTTAGTGAAGCATTGATCATTCCATTAATCGTTATTGGCGTCATACTCGTACTTGGCCTTGCATTCTGGGCACGCTACAAGACCGTCAGCCCAGACGAAACAATGATCGTCACCGGTTCTTATCTGGGACGCAAGAACGTATCCACCGACGAATCCGGACGCAAAATGAAAATTGTCCGCGGCGGTGGTGCATTCATCCTGCCAATCTTCCAGCAATCACAATTTCTATCCCTACTCTCACACAAGCTTGATGTAACCACACCAGAAGTGTATACCGAACAAGGTGTACCCGTCATGACTGACGCTGTAGCGATCATTAAGGTAGGCGGTACTGTAGAAGATATAGCAACCGCTGCAGAGCAATTCCTTGGTAAGCCCACCGAAGCGCTGAAGAGTGAGGCTCAAGAAGTTCTCGAAGGTCATCTGCGCGCGATCCTTGGTTCCATGACCGTCGAGGAAGTATATCGCAACCGTGATCGATTTGCTCAGGAAGTACAGGGAGTTGCCGCTAAAGATTTAAAAAAGATGGGTCTGCAAATTGTATCCTTTACGATTAAAGACGTGCGAGATAAGCACGGATACTTAGATGCACTCGGCAAACCACGTATCGCAGCCGTTAAACGTGATGCAGACATTGCTGAGGCAGAAGCTGTTCGTGATGCCCGTATCCAAAAGGCCAAAGCGGAAGAAGCAGGAATGAAAGCCGAGTTGCTCAGAGATACGAACATTGCTGAAGCTTCCAAAGAAAAAGAATTAAAGGTTGCTGCTTTCAAAAAAGACCAAGATCTTGCTCGTGCGGAAGCAGACCAAGCATACTTCATTCAAGAAGCACGTTCCAAGCAAAGCGTTGTTGAGGAACAAATGCGTGTCGAAATTGTTCGCAAAGAACGTGAGATTGATCTGGAAGCCAAAGAAATTCTCCGTCGTGAGAAACAGTATGATGCAGAAGTGAAAAAGAAGGCCGATGCGGATCGCTATGCCGTTGTTCAATCTGCCGAAGCTGAGAAGTCACGCAAAGTACTGGAAGCGGATGCTCTGCAGTATCGTATCGAAGCCGAGGCCAAGGCCCTCGCTGAACAGAAACGCTTAGAAGGTCTGGCGATTGCCGATGCTGAACGTGCGCGTGGTACGGCTGAAGCTGAAGTCATCCGCCTGCGTGGTCTAGCCGAAGCAGAAGCGAAGGAGAAGCTTGCTGAAGCGTTCGAGAAGTTTGGCGAAGCTGCTGTACTCGATATCGTCGTTAAGATGATGCCAGAACTCGCTGGCAAAGTCGCAGAGCCACTCAAGTCCATCGACAAGCTCACTGTCGTTGACACAGGCAATGGTGAAGGAGCAGCACGGGTAAGCAACTATGTCACACAACTCATGGCGACTGCTCCACAAATGTTAAAAGACGTATCCGGTCTGGATATTGAGAAAATGATTAAGCGATTTACCAACGGTCCGGAACATAGCAAGCAGATCAAGCCAGCACTCGATCTACCTACGAACGAACCAACTAAACAGCCCGAGTAAACCTTGAAGCACTTAGGTCTTATTCATAAAAACAGCCTTGCAGAGCAAACTCTACTCGTTCGCTTTGCAAGGCTACTCTATTTGTCCACTATCCCAGCCACATCTAACCGTGAAGCATGATCTACATCCATCTGATGCTCGTTCCTCTATTATGGACATCCTATGTTCGACTTAATAGGTTCGACTACTTCGCGTTTTATTTTTCCTGTCCTCATGATTCAATTTGCTGTCAAACTGACTCAAGCAACTATGTAATCGTCTTATCGTATTCTTTCATTTCCGAGAATAACAAAAAAAACCTTCAATCGCTTGAAAGTCATGTTCATAAATATGGTGCCGGTGAGAGGACTCGAACCTCCACGGTTTCCCTCACGATTTTGAGTCGCGCGCGTCTGCCAATTCCGCCACACCGGCTTATGAAATTAATGGCGTGCCCTGAGAGATTCGAACTCCCGACCTTTTGATTCGTAGTCAAATACTCTATCCAGCTGAGCTAAGGGCACAAAAGATGTTTGGAGGCGCCACCCAGATTTGAACTGGGGAATAAAGCTTTTGCAGAGCTTTGCCTTACCACTTGGCTATGGCGCCACATCTGGAGCGGACAACGAGATTCGAACTCGCGACCCTCGCCTTGGCAAGGCGATACTCTACCACTGAGCTATGTCCGCAAATGGCTGGGGATATAGGATTCGAACCTATGCGTGACGGAGTCAAAGTCCGTTGCCTTACCGCTTGGCTAATCCCCAATGTGGTAATGGGGCGATCGAAGGGAATCGAACCCTCGAGTGTCGGAGCCACAATCCGATGCGTTAACCACTTCGCCACGACCGCCATATTACATTAGAAATTATTGGCAGGGGCAGCAGGAATTGAACCCACACCAAAGGTTTTGGAGACCTTTGTTCTACCTTTAAACTATGCCCCTACATGGTGGAGGATGATGGATTCGAACCACCGAACCCGGACGGGAACAGATTTACAGTCTGCTGCGTTTGGCCACTTCGCTAATCCTCCAAGATGGTGCCGGCGAAAGGAGTCGAACCCTCGACCTACTGATTACAAGTCAGCCGCTCTACCAACTGAGCTACACCGGCGAAATTTCTATGGTGGCTTGGGACGGAATCGAACCGCCGACACAAGGATTTTCAGTCCTTTGCTCTACCGACTGAGCTACCAAGCCTCATTGAAATCTTATTAAATTTAAGCCACTCGAAAATAAATGGCGGAGCTGACGGGATTCGAACCCGCGGTCTCCTGCGTGACAGGCAGGCATGTTAGGCCTCTACACCACAGCTCCATATTTGGTTGCGGGGGCAGGACTTGAACCTGCGACCTTCGGG